>JAZRQL010000031.1:0-7936 GCA_045649725.1 Clostridia bacterium
TTGTGCAAAAGTATCCAAAACACATTGGGTGTGACCCCCAAACCCCCATATTTCGCGTCCGACAAAAGATGTAAATTGTTCATCCGAACAAGTGAGCGAAACGCAGTGGCAGTTTATACCTTAGTGCACGCAAGATGCGTTTCGAGACGCTATACCCATTATGCCGATAGGTTTTACGGTTAATTTGTATAACCAAATTGTAGGGTTTGGGATAAAAAAATATTGTTGTAGGGGAGGGGCTTGCTCCTCCCGAATGTAGGGTGCGTCACACCGCAAAAAATGTGCCGGTGACACATTGTAGGGACCGGCGTCCTCGACGGTCCGTTGAGATGTTATAAATATTTTAAATATATGATAACAATTTCGCATATGCGTGGACGAAAGGCCCCCTTGCCTAAAGGTTCAGTGACACTCAAAATCTATGATTTTGTTAGTGGAACTAATACAGTGTAGTCGGAGGGCTGTCTGCGGAGCAGACTGGGGGATATATGTGTTTGAGTTGTAAAATTATATATATACCACAAGGAACGGGCTCATTTCCTAAATCCCTCCACCGCTAAATCCCTCCACCGCAAGCGGTCCCCCTCCCTTTAGGCAAGGGAGGCATTGTTCCTGGACCCCGGTTATCAAAAAAGTGTCGAACGTACAAAAATGTTTTAAAATTGTAAAATAATTGCTTAAATATTAAAAAAAGCCTTGCATAAAAGCTTAAAATGTTATAAAATAGAAAGGTATATTTGTTTTTTGGGTATGAATATACAAGATATGGTCTGCTTAAAATAGATATAGAAGTTATTTATTTTAGGAAGGATTGATATCTTGATGAAAAAAGCATCTGCAAATGTAGCTATACAGGAAAACAGAAAAGAGTTTATCAAAAGCGAGATTGTCGGAAAAATCCGCAGATATTACGGAAAGACAGTCGGGCAGGCAACAAAGAAAGAAATATACAACGCAGTTTCATTTACAATAAGAGACGAGATAATGGAAAAGTGGATAGACTATCGCGAGAGAGCAGACAGTCAGCCACAGAAAGAGCTTTACTACCTTTCCTTTGAGTTTTTAATGGGAAGGTCAATGGGAAATAACCTTATAAATATTTCCCGAACGGATGTATATAAAGAGGCTCTTTCAGACCTTGGCGTTTCCCTTGATGAGCTGGAAGAACAGGAAAACGATGCAGGCCTAGGAAATGGTGGCCTCGGTCGTCTTGCCGCTTGTTTTTTAGATTCTCTTACTACTCTTGAAATCCCTGCATATGGTTGCGGTATCAGGTATGAATATGGTCTTTTTAAGCAAAAGATTATTGATGGCTACCAGATAGAGATGCCTGACCCATGGCTTCAGGGCGGAAACGTATGGGATATTGCAAGGCCTGAAGATGCAAAAGAGGTTCACTTCGGTGGCAGAATTGAAGAATATATGGAAGACGGAAGGCTTAAGTTCCGTCACATAGACTATAACACAGTTATAGCAGAGCCTTATGATATGCCGATTACCGGCTATGAGGCAGAGACGGTTAACACGTTGAGATTATGGAAGGCGTGCTCACCTGAAGTTATCGATATGAGTGAGTTTAACCGTGGAGACTATGCAAAGGCAAGCGAAAATAAGGAGCTGGCTGAAGTTATTTCAAAGGTTTTATATCCTGAAGATAACCACTATGAAGGAAAGCTTCTTCGCCTTAAACAGCAATACTTCTTTGTATCTGCTACTATTCAATGGATACTTTCAAAGCATAAAAGCAAAAACCTATCCCTTTCGGATATACCTGAATATATTCAGATTCACATAAATGACACACATCCTACAATAGCTATCCCCGAGCTTATGCGAATCCTTATGGATGATGAGGGATTTTCGTGGGATGAGGCATGGGATATTGTTAACAAAACCTTTGCCTATACAAATCACACTATCTTATGTGAAGCTTTGGAAAAATGGCCTATGGAGATGGTTGATAAGCTTCTTCCAAGGCTTGGGCAGATTATTCACGAGATAGACAGACGTCAAAGGGACGCTCTTTGGGAAAGATTCCCCGGGGACTTTGGTAAGGTTGAATATATGGCTGTTATATCCTGCGGGCAGGTAAGTATGGCAAACCTTTGCTTAACTGTCTGTCATAGCGTAAACGGGGTTGCGGCTCTTCATACCGAGATATTAAAGAATGAAACCTTTAAGGATTATCATATGATTTATCCTTATAAGTTTAAGAATATGACAAATGGGGTTACCTTCAGGCGTTGGCTCCATAAGGCAAACCCTGAACTCTCCGGATTGATCTGTGAGGCTATCGGTGATGGCTGGATAAAGGATTATCGGGAACTAGATAAGCTTACACCATTCTCCGATGACAGCGCATTCAGACAGAAGTTTGGGGAAGTCAAGAACAGAAACAAGGAAAGGCTTGCAGAATATATCTTAAAAAATAACGGTATAACAGTTGATACAAATTCGCTTTTCGATGTACAGATAAAAAGGCTTCATGAGTACAAGCGACAGCTTTTAAAGGTGATGCATATTATCTATAATTATATTAAGCTTACTGACGGAATAGCAAATGTTCAGCCAACAACATATATATTCGGGGCAAAGGCGGCTCCGGGATATCATATGGCAAAGCTTATTATAAAATTTATAAACGATGTGGCAAGGGTTGTAAACAATGACCCTAAAACAAAGGATATAATGAAAGTTGTTTTCATAGAGAATTACAGCGTATCCGCCGCAGAGAAGATTGTTGCCGCCGCAGAACTCAGCGAACAGATATCAACCGCATCAAAAGAAGCATCAGGCACAGGTAATATGAAGCTTATGCTAAACGGAGCTTTAACCATTGGCACAATGGACGGGGCAAACGTTGAAATCCGTCAGCAGGTGGGGGATGACAATATGTTCATCTTCGGCTTGTCTTCCCAGGAAGTTTTAAATATTTATGCAAGCGGAAAGTCACCAAGCTCTGAAATATATGCCACAAATCCTGTTATAAAAAGGGTTTTGGATACACTTATTGACGGAACCTTTAATCAGGAAAATATCTTCTATGATTTATACAGGTCATTGGTTATGGGTGATAACGGATTTGCTGATAACTATCTTTTGATCCCTGATTTTGAGTCTTATTTAAATGCAAACGCAAGGGTTAAGGCAAAGTATCAGGACAGAGATAAATGGCTTAAGTCTGCGGTTATCAACACAGCAAAGGCAGGGTATTTCTCAAGCGACAGAACAATAGAGGACTACAACCGGGAAATATGGCATCTTAAATAAAGAAAAAATAAAATTAAATATATTTTTCAAAAGATGAAAGGAAGTACAAAAAATGAAAAGAATTTTAACGTTAGTTCTTGTATGCGTAATGGCATTGTCATTTGCAGCATGCGGACAGAAGGCAACAACAGAGGCACAGACAGACTGGGAGTACATCCAGGGTAATGGCGTTTTAAAGATCGGTGTTACAAACTATCCTCCAATGAACTATCTTGATGAAGCAGGTCAGTGGACAGGTTTCGACACAGAATTTGCTCAGGCTGTATGTGAAAAGCTCGGCGTTAAGGCTGAATTCATCGAAATCAGCTGGGAAGCTAAAGAAACAGAGCTTGCTTCTAAGAACATTGACGTTTTATGGAACGGTATGTGTATCACAGAAGACAGAAAAGCAATGTGGGAAGTTACAAAGCCTTACATGTACAACACACAGGCTATGGTTATGAAGGCTGACAAGGCTGACGAAATTATGGCTGACCTCACAGGTAAGAAGGTTGTAGCTGAAGCTGGTTCAACCGGTGAAGAAAAGATCACAGGTGTTATCGATGATACAAACGATGCAAGCGTAAAGGTTATGGCTAAGGACTACTTTGCAAATGCAGAATACACAGGCGTTGAATCAATGGCAACAGCTTTAATGGACGTTCAGAACGGTGTTGCTGACGTTGCAGTTGTTGACTCTGTTATCGCTCAGGGTATGATCGGTGGCGAAGGTTCAACTTTAACTGACCTTGTTATCAACACAGACAACAAGTTCGGTGATCAGTACTTCGGTATCGCTTTCAGAAAGGGCAGCGACGCTTGCGAAAAGGTTAACGCAGCTATCGCAGAACTTAACGAAAGCGGCGAACTCATTAAGATCGCTGAAAAGTACGGTTTAGCAGACGGTATCGAAGCTGCAAAGAATGCACAGTAATTAATGCTTTAATTGGGGTTTCCGCATATACTGCGGAAACCTCAACTTTGCAAAAAGGTAGCCGAAACCAATAACACTAATTAATAGTTAGTCTTGTTGAATTCGGCTATAATGAGTTTGCAAGACAAACTCAATGAATAGTGAAAAATGAATAATGAAGAATTAAGGAACAAATGCGTTGCATTTGAATTAAAAGAAAATTGCAAAGGCAATTTTTTGCAAAAATTATTCATTATTCATTATTAATTATTTATTTGAGTTCAATGGTACATTGAACGAAAGGTATGGTTTACATATGAAACAATGTTATTTTGCAGATTACACCATAGGTCAGGATGCTTATGACAGCATAGAAAAAATATGCAGTCCTTTAGGCAAAAACGTTCTGATAGTTGGTGGCGAAACTGCGCTTTCAAAGTCAATAGACAAGCTTTTAAATGCAATGAAAGGTTTTAATATCATTGATACCATTGTGTATGGAAAGGAATGTACACGAGGTAAGGTAGAAAGCTTGTTTGACACATACAAGGATAAAAACATCGATTTTGTGGTAGGTGTTGGCGGCGGTAAGGCTTTGGATACTTCAAAGTGTTTGGCTTGTATGCTTGGGGTAAGGATAGTTACAGTTCCTACAATTGTATCTACCTGCGCTGCATCATCGGCTCTTGCTGTTATGTACACAGAGGAGCATTCTTTTGATGGCTTCTGGTACTTTGACAAGCCTGCATATCACGTTTTTATCAACACTGATATATTAATAGAAGCGCCGAAGGAATTCTTCCGTGCAGGTATTGGGGATACCCTTGCTAAATATTATGAGGTTGAATTTTCAGCCCGTGGCAGAGAGAAGACCTTTAATGATGAAATGGGTATATCCATCAGTCGTATGTGTAATCTTCCGTTGATTGAATCAGGGGCAGAGGCTTATGAAGATGTAAAAAATCAGCGCATAACAGAGAAGTTTGAGCAGGTATCACTTATTATTCTTGTAAGCACAGGTATGGTAAGTATGCTTGTAAACCACGATTTTAACGGTGGCGTTGCTCACGCCATATTCTATGGTCTTACTAATATAGAAGGCTTTGAAGAAAAGTTCAGGCATGGTGACGTTGTTGGCTATGCTACTGCTGTTCAGCTTATGCTTGATAATAAAGAAGAAGAGGCTATAATGATAGGAAAGCTTCTTGAAAATTTAGGGGTTGAGGCAACCTTATCAGAAAGAGGAATTGAGGTTTCTTTTGAATACTTAAAGCCCGTTTTAACATCGGCTTTAAATGACCCTGATATGGAAGTTATCCCTTATGAAATAACAGAAGAAATGATTTTTGATGCAATAGTAAAAATGGAAAAAGAGTTTGGAGGGAAAGTATAATGAATATCTGGATGGAATTACTTAAGGGCTTTGGAACAAACTGCCTTTTGTTTGTTATTACATTGGTGCTCTCTATCCCTTTAGGTCTTTTGATTACCCTTTGCACTATGTCAAAATGGGCGCCTTTTAAAAGGGTCAGGATTAAGTGGCTTTCGGATTTTAAGCCTATCCGTGCGGTATCTAAAACATTCGTATGGATTATAAGAGGAACACCACTTATGCTTCAGCTTTTCGTGGTGCTTTATGCTCCGGGGCTTATATTCAACTACCCAATATCTTCAAGAATGACCGCGGCTATAATTGCTTTTGTTATAAACTATGCCGCATATTTTTCTGAAATATACAGAGGCGGAATTGAAAGTATTTCAGTCGGTCAGTATGAAGCAGGTCAGGTTTTAGGTCTTACAAAAGCACAGGTATTTTTCAAGGTTGTTCTCTTTCAGGTTATAAAGAGAATTACACCGTCTATGGGTAATGAGGTAATCACCCTTGTAAAGGACAGTGCTTTAGCACGTGTAATTGGCGTTACTGAAATCATCATGAATGCACAGCGCTTTGCGGCAAAGGGTATTATATGGCCGCTCTTTGGAACAGGTCTTTACTTCCTTGCATTCACCGGTGTTTTATCCATTATCTTATCATACATAGAAAAGAAACTTAACTATTACGAGTAAAGGAGTGGAGATATGTCTATACTTGAAATAAAGAACCTTTATAAAAGCTTTGGTAAAACCGAAGTTTTAAAGGGTGTTAACTTTTCAATGGAAGAGGGCGAAGTCGTATCAATTATCGGTTCGTCAGGAAGCGGTAAGACAACTCTTCTCCGTTGTATAAACTTTTTGGAACGTGCTGATAAGGGTCAGATTTTGCTTGATGAAAAGCTTTTGTTTGACGGTGACAGCGAGAAAAGCGCATCAGCTAAAGAAATCCGTAAAAAGCAGTTAAACTTTGGCCTTGTTTTCCAGGATTTTAATTTATTCCCACAGTATAATGTTTTAGATAACGTTATGCTTGCACCAAAGCTTTTAGCGAAGGAAAGAAAAGATTATAAGGAAAACAAGAAAGAAATTTTTGAAGAAATCCGCAAGAATGCAGAAGAAATTCTCGCACGCGTTGGTCTTTCGGATAAACTTTTAAATTATCCTTGTCAGTTATCAGGTGGGCAGAAGCAGAGAGTATCTATTGCACGTGCCCTTGCTTTAAAGCCAAGAATTTTATTCTTTGACGAGCCAACATCTGCATTAGACCCTGAACTCACAGGGGAAATCTTAAAGGTTATTCGCGCATTGGCGGCTGAAAAAATCACAATGGTTATTGTAACCCACGAAATTGATTTTGCTTATTCAGTCAGTGATAAAATCATCTTCATGGCAGACGGAGTTGTGGTTGAAACAGGCTCTCCTGATGATGTCATTAAAAATCCTGCCAATGAGAGAACAAAGGCGTTTTTAAATAAACTTAACGAGATTTAACATATCTAACAATGAAAGAGGAATAATTACGTTAGATTTTTAACAACATTTTTGAAAAAAAGACTTGTATATTTTTAACATTTGATGTAAAATATAGAATGGTAGGGTTTGAGCCTGCCTTAAGTTGTGTAAAAAATTATTTTCTATATATTTATTTTAGGAGGTTTTTACTATGTCAGTAAAAGTTGCTATTAATGGTTTTGGTCGTATCGGTCGTTTGGCTTTCCGTCAGATGTTCGGTGCAGAAGGTTACGAGGTTGTTGCTATTAACGATCTTACAGATCCAGCTATGCTTGCTAATCTTTTAAAGTATGATACAGCTCAGGGCGGTTACTGCGGTGTAATCGGTCAGGGTCTTCACACTGTAGAAGCAGGCGAAGGATCTATCACAGTTGATGGTAAGAAGATTACTATCTATGCTGAAAAGGACGCTAAGGATCTTCCTTGGGGTGAAATCGGTGTTGACGTTGTATTAGAATGTACAGGTTTCTACACATCAAAGGAAAAGAGCCAGGCTCACATTGATGCCGGCGCAAAGAAGGTTGTTATTTCTGCTCCAGCAGGTAACGACCTTCCAACAGTTGTATTCAGCGTAAACGAAAACATCCTAACAGCTGATGACACAATCATCTCTGCTGCTTCATGTACAACAAACTGCTTGGCTCCTATGGCTAAGGCTCTTAACGATTACGCTCCAATCCAAGCTGGTATCATGTCAACAATCCACGCTTACACAGGCGACCAAATGATTCTTGACGGCCCACACAGAAAAGGCGATATGAGAAGAGCTAGAGCAGGTGCTGCAAACATCGTTCCTAACTCAACAGGTGCTGCTAAAGCTATCGGCCTTGTTATCCCAGAACTCAACGGCAAACTCATCGGTTCTGCTCAACGTGTTCCAGTTCCAAC
>JAZRQL010000032.1:0-12357 GCA_045649725.1 Clostridia bacterium
TTTTCATAGATTAAATCCTCCAATGTGTTTTTTATTTTGACTGGCAGGTCACATTTATTATAACACATTGGAGGATTTTTGTTCACCGCTTAAGCTCTATTGAACCACGCGACTATCGCGTGGTTTTCGTTATACAAAAAAGTCCGAAATACGTCAGTATTACGGACTTTTTGTTCTTTGTCTAAATATAAAAATCTGATATTCAAAACTGCTATGCATCCTAAAATCGAAATTTTTGAATGAAGTTCAAGGCAAAAAATGCACATAATCCTGACGGATATGTGTATTTTTTAACATAGAAATTCGTCAAAAAGATGATTTTTAGGACAATACTTCCTTACCTGGCTGTGGCCAAGGCAAATCACCACTTAATCATTCTTTTAATTTTTGATAAAACTCTAATAACAAAATCGCGTATAGCTCGCATCTTGTATCTTTTCTCTATTTCTTTGCAATAGCTTAAATATGCAGGGTCATCTAAAGCAACGTACTTTCCCTTATGATAAAACCCTGAAAGAACACCGATAATTTTGTCCTCGGTAATATCTCTTTCAAATCTTATTCTGTTATCACCGCAGATAATATATCTGCCATTTTTAACATTTACTATTCTGTGCATAGTAATGTGATCATCTCTGTGATAAACAGGGACATCTGAAACCTTAAGGGGAAATATCGCCTTTGAAACAACCGCAATATCTCCGGTTTCAAGCATAGGGTACATACTATCACCGTCGGTAGTTGCCATAGCAACACCGTCTTTTTTTATGCTTTCTTCAATATTACTCATAAGCCCATACCCTCATAAGCCACTTGTGCGGCAGAAATATCAAGGTTACATTCTATAATATAAAAGTCGCATATTTCCATAAGCTTATTCATAATTCGAAAAGCTTTATAACCTTTGTCAATATAAATCTGATTTAAAAGCCTGTCTAAAGTCTTTCCTCCAGGAATAGGAATACAGGCATTCTCTTCAGCTCTTTCCACAAAGCAAATCTTCTTAAGCTCCGCTTTTGTGTTAGTTTGAAGATTTTCTTTACCTGCCCAAGGTGTGCCATAGGCATATGCCTTACCATCGATAATCCTGATTAAAGGCTTATCTCCGTTTACAGCAGAAACTCTGTCTTTAAACAACTGCTTCCAAAAAGTGATATGTGTAGTCTTTCCTGTGCCGGAGCGGGCAAGAAAAGCGATTGCTGTATCGTCTATCTTTATGATAGCGCTGTGCATTAAAATCCCGTCATAATCGGTAATCTTTTCAGCAATCTTACGATATATAGCAAGACTTTCAAGATACCCAAGAGGATAATTTTCTGTCTGCTCCGCATTTATTTCTTCATCAGTTACAACCACATCAAAATCTGTTTCATCGCAGGATATGATGTAGTCCTTACACATATTTTCTATAAAATCATATTTGTTATCAACGCCAATTTTTAAATCAGCAATACCTAAAACAAACATCTTATTTGTTTATAGAAACTGTCTGTGTTGCTTCGTCCCAACCAACTGTGTAGCCAAGGCTTTCAGAAATAGCACGAACAGGAACTAATGTTCTTGAATCAACGAGCATTGGTGGAACGTCAAGTTCGATTTTATTTTCTTCGTTTGTAGCAATGTTACCAACGATCATTCTGTTTACACCGATTTTCATAACGATAACCTTGCCCTGTGGTGTTAAAGCGAGAATACCCTGTTCTTCTTCATACCATTCAACCTCTGCGCCTAAGGTTTCAAAAATCTTACGCATAGGAACCATTGTTCTGCCGTCAATAATCTGTGCAGGTACGTCAAATTCGATTTTGTTGCCATCGATTACAACATCAACATATTCCGCCGCAAAACAAGGGCCAACTGCTGATAAAGCAATAACCAACGCTAATACTAAAGTAACTATCTTTTTCATAATAAACTCTTCCTTTCAAGGTTTGATACCTATATAATATAATATTTTTAGCTTATTGTCAAATTCAACAAATTAGTTCTTAAGGCTGTGTATAGGAGCAGGAATTCTTCCGCCGCGGCTTATAAACTTTTCACTTGAATACTTGTGAACAGGCATAATAGGCGCCGCACCTAAAAGACCGCCAAATTCTACGCTGTCACCTACATCCATACCTGCAGCAGGAATAATTCTTACCGCAGTTGTCTTCTGGTTTATCATACCTATTGCCATTTCGTCAGCAATGATAGCAGATATTGTAGATGCAGGAGTGTCACCCGGAACAGCAATCATATCAAGACCAACAGAACATACACAAGTCATAGCCTCAAGCTTATCAAGAGAAAGTGCTCCGCATTCAGCAGCAGCTATCATACCAGCATCTTCGCTGACAGGGATAAATGCACCTGAAAGACCGCCAACATAACCTGATGCCATAACGCCACCCTTTTTAACAGCATCGTTTAAAAGAGCTAACGCAGCAGTTGTTCCGTGAGTCCCGCACTTTTCAAGGCCCATTTCCTCAAGGATATAAGCAACACTGTCACCAACTTCAGGAGTAGGCGCTAAAGACAAGTCAACAATACCAAATGGAACGTTTAACTGTCTTGATGCTTCCTGTGCAACCAGCTGACCCATACGTGTAATCTTAAATGCTGTGCGCTTTATTGTTTCAGCAACAACACCAAAATCTGCATCCTTAACCTGTTCCAAAGCACTCTTAACAACACCCGGACCGCTTATACCAACGTTTATAACGCAGTCACCCTCACCAACACCGTGGAATGCACCTGCCATAAACGGATTATCCTCAACAGGATTTGCAAAAACAACAAGCTTTGCACAACCCATAGAATTATTATCAGCAGAAAGCTTTGCTGTATCGCAGATAACCTCACCCATAAGCTTAACTGCATCCATATTTATTCCTGCCTTTGTGGTGGCAACACCAACTGATGAACAAACTCTTTCAGTTGAGCATAACGCTTCAGGGATAGACTTTATTAAACATTCATCACCCTTTGAAAAACCTTTATACACAAGGGCAGAATATCCGCCTATAAAGTTAACCCCAAGTTCCCTTGCCGCTCTGTCAAGAGTTTTTGCAAATGGAACATAGTCATCTGTCTTACTTGCAGCTGCCACAAGAGAAATAGGTGTAACTGATATTCTCTTATTAATAATTGGTATACCATAGCGAGCACTTATCTCTTCCCCTGTTTTAACAAGGTTTTTAGCATACTTTGTGATTTTGTCATATATTTTTTCACAGGCACGCTTTGGATCTTCGTCAGCACAGTCAAGAAGGGATATACCCATTGTGATTGTTCTTATATCAAGATGCTCATCTCGTATCATCTTGATAGTTTCTAAAATTTCATTAGTTGCAATATTAATCATGGTTTAGCCTCCGAATTAAATTCTATGCATTGAATTGAATATATCTTCATGCTGAATACGAATTTCAAGGCCAAGTTCCTGACCGAGAGCTTCTAACTTATCAGAAAGCTCCTTAAAACTTACCTTACTCTTCTCAACATCAACAAGCATAACCATTGTAAAAAAGTCCTGCAAAATTGTCTGTGTAATATCTAAAATATTAACTTCATTATCTGCAAGCAATGTGCTTGTCTTTGCAATTATACCTGTTTTATCTACTCCCATTACTGTAACAATAGCGCGCATAAAAATCCTCCTGTATTTAATCGCAAGTGCGATTTTATGTATTTATTCATAATCATATAGATTATAACTCTTTTTGCCCTTTTTTGCAAGCATTATTTAAGAAAAATCCGAAAGCCTTAAAAAGACTTTCGGATTATATTTTATGCCATATATTTTTCTTTAAGCTTTCTTACAACCTCGTCGCCCACCTGCTTGGTTGTAGCATTACCATTTAAGTCAGGAGTTAACACCTTTGCTTCAACTAACATTTCTTCAATGATATTGATAAGTCTGTCGCTCCATTCGTTATAGCCGAAAAATTCAAGCATCTGTGCGCAAGACCATACTGTAGCTAATGGATTTGCTATCTGCTTGCCTGCAATATCAGGAGCAGAACCGTGGATAGGTTCAAACATAGACGGGAACTTTCTTTCAGGATTGATGTTTGCACCTGCCGCAAGACCCATACCGCCTGCAATAGCCGCACCTAAGTCTGTTAAAATATCACCAAAGAGGTTTGATGTAACAACTATTTCAAAACGTTTAGGGTCTTTAACCATAAACATACTTGCAGCATCAACCAAATAAGAATATGTCTTTACATCAGGATATTCTTCTGATACTTCTTTAAATATCTGATCCCAGAATACCATAGAGTAGTTTAAAGCGTTACCCTTACTGATACTTGTGAGAGACTTCTTTTCCTTTCTCGCAAGCTGGAAGGCATAACGGATAACTCTTTCGCAACCCTTACGTGAGAATACACCATCCTGAATAACAACTTCATTTTCCTGACCAGGGAAAAGCCAGCTACCGCTTCCTGCATACTCACCCTCGGAATTTTCACGGATAAATACCATATCAATATCTTCGCAGGTAACATCCTTTAAAGGTGTTGGAGCACCCTTTAAAAGCTTAACAGGACGAACGTTTATGTACTGGTCAAACTTCTTTCTTATAACCAATAATAAGTCCCAGAGAGAGATATGGTCAGGTACACCAGGGTAACCAACTGCACCCAAGAAGATAGCATCGAACTTTTTAAGAGTTTCCATTCCGTCCTCTGCCATCATTCTTCCATTTTCAAGATAATATTCACATCCCCAAGGGAAGCTTTCAAAATCAAATTCAAAACCGCCATCAATTTCAGCAACAGCTTTTAATACCTTAACACCTTCGTCTAAAACTTCAGGTCCGATACCGTCGCCTGCTATAACCGCAACATTATGTTTATTCATCTTACATACCTCCTGTTTTTTTGACATTATAACACACAATATAAATTTTGTAAAATATATTTTACATTGACATATATAGATAAAAACTATATAATATAAAAAGGTGATAAAAATGAATTTAAATCAATTAAAATACTTTTATACAGTTTGTGTTTACGGTTCTCTTACAGAGGCATCCGAGGTTTTATATATCTCTCAGCCATCCCTTTCTTCTTCAATAAGGGCACTTGAAGAAGAGTTTGGTGTTATGCTCTTTAACCGACGCCGCAAAGGTATGGAACTTACATCTGAAGGCAAGATGTTATTTGAAATGTGCAAGGACATTCTTTCTCGTACAGAGCAACTTGAAAACGTTATGAAGGATATGGGAAAGGAACGTAGTATTCTTCGTATAGGTATCCCTCCTATGATAGGTTCTCTTATATTGCCTGATATCTTTCGTGATTTTCATGGTTTATATCCTGAAATAACTCTTGAAATCACCGAAGGCGGTCGCACAGAACTTTTAGATATGCTATCTGACAATTACCTTGATATGATTTTTATTCTTCACAATGACCCACTTGACGAAAAGTTTATATCTGCAAAGGTTGCCACTTTGGAAATAGTATGCTGTGCTTCAAATAGTAATTCTATTTCTAATCTTACCTCGGTTACGCCCCATGATTTAGATAAAATTCCTTTAATTCTGTTCGAAAACAGTTTTTATCAGACAGAAGAAATCAAAAAATGGTTTGCATCAGAAAAGGTTACACCAAATATAATTATGCAAACAAAACAGCTTTCTACCATGCTCACAATGATATACAGAAACGTTGCCTCAGGCTTTACCTTCAGGCAGGTGGCAGATACAAATTTGGCTTATACTGCAATACCAACTGTTCCGCCTACATACACCAATGCAAATTTAGTATGGAAAAAGGATTCATATTATTTTGGTTGTATGGAAAAGTTTAAAAGATATATAACAGAAAACAATCCATTTGAAGCAAGCAAATAGAATTTCAAATTAATCAAAAAAGGTACACTCAATAGTGTACCTTTTAATTTATGCCTTGTTTTTACTAAATGCAAATTGTAAAACAACCACAATCGCAACAAGAACTAATCCAATAATATCTGTAACTGTTCCCGGATAGATAAGCAAAAGACCGCCCACAACACTGATCAACCTCTGATATACAGGCATATGTCTTAAAAGATATCCCTCCAACGCGGCAGAAACCGCAAATATACCAACAAGTGAAGTTATACATATTAAAATAACTTCAACTGCTGATGTATCGATAAAAAGCATAGCAGGGTTTAATGCGAACACATAAGGAACGATAAACGCACCAATTGCAAGCTTTGTCGCTGTAACTGCTGTCTTCATAGGATTACCCTGCGCAATAGCTGCACCTGCATAAGCCGCCAAAGCAACTGGCGGAGTAAGATCCGCTACGATACCGAAATAGAAAACAAAGAAATGTGCCGCTATTGCAGGAACACCCATACGGATAAGTATCGGTGCACAAGTTGCCGCCATAATACAGTAGTTAGCAGTAGTCGGAACACCCATACCTAAAACTATACAACAAAGCATAGTTAAAAACAGAGCAATGATAACCTGATTTCCTGCCAATGCTACGATACCGTTAATCATTATGTTTGCAAGACCTGTCATTGTAATTGTTCCTGCAATGATACCAGCAACACCACAAGCCGCCGCAACAGTAATCATACCCTGACCGCCTGCCGCCAATGCTTCCCAGATACGTTTAAAGGTAATACGTTCTTCTTTATTGAAAAGACTAACCACGATAGCCACAACGATAGCTATTGCCGCCGCATACTGAATAGACTTCTGACTTGTTCCAACAAGGTATATAAGTATTATAAGAGGGAGTAATAAATATGTCTTTTTAAGAAGAGGCACAAGTCTTGGAAGTTCTTCCTTTGTTAAACCACGAAGACCTTCTTTTTTAGCTTCTAAATGAACAGCTATAAAGATACCTGCAAAATACAAAACAGCAGGCAATATAGCGCGAACAACTATATTACTGTAAGGAACGCCAACATAGTCTGCCATTAAGAAAGCCGCCGCACCCATAATAGGAGGCATAATCTGTCCTCCTGTTGATGCAGATGCTTCTGCCGCCGCCGCAAATTCAGGCTTATAGCCCGTTCTCTTCATAAGAGGAATTGTAACTGAACCTGAACCTACTGTGTTTGCAACAGATGAACCTGTAACCATACCCTCAAGGGCACTTGCAACAACAGCAACCTTTGCAGGACCACCTGAAAATCCACCTACAACAGAGTTTGAGATTTTAATAAAGAAATCTGCAATACCTGTACGTTCCAAAAACGCACCGAATATAATAAATACAACGATAAACTTAGAGCATACATTGATAGGTGTTGAAAGAATACCTTCCTTACCATAGAAAAGGTAATGAACGATATAGTTAAGCTTTCCCCATACAGTTGGGTTTGAAAGACCCCATATAAGAGCATATACAATAAAGCATGTTGCCACAATAACGATAGGCAAACCAACACTTCTTCTGCAAAGCTCTGCAAGAGTTAATATACCTATTATACCAATGATAATCTGGTATACTGTAAAGTTACTTCCCTGCTGAATAATTGAAACAGCATTTGAGGCATAGTACAAAAATGAGCCTGTACCTAAAACCATAAGCAAAACATCATACCATGGTATATAGTTTACTCTTTGCTTTCCTTTTTTCGCAGGATACATAAGATATCCTATGAACACAATAAAAGCAACGAATGTTGTAAGTCTTAATTCTTCAAGCCAGCTGGCAAAAAGGGTTACATATAAACAGAACAAAGAAAATAAGGCAAGGACACAAGTAACTACTATCTTTCCTTTTCCTTCCCACACTCTTGTGTTGGATTCTCTGTCAAACTTTTTCATAACCGCATCTAAATCCATGGGTTCTTCCTGAACTTTTTTATTTCCAAAAATCATCCTTCAATTCCTCCTTTCAGGATTAAACATCAAAATGGCTGCGGCGTATTACCGTCGCAGCCAATATTTGTGACTGACTTAATTATAAAGTTGTAACGTTTACACCTTTTTCTGCAAAGTATTTAGCAGCACCCTTGTGGAAAGGAACTGTCATACCGCTTGTTGCATTTTCAATTGAAAGTTCTGCACCCTTTGCGTTTTCATTGCTGATTGCATCAATGTTATCAAAGATAGCAGCTGTAAGCTTGTATACATCTTCTTCAGATGCATCTGCATTAACAATTAAAGTAGCCTTTACAGTAACTGTTGTAACATCTTCTTCCTGGCCTGCATATGTGCCTGCAGGAATTTTGTATGTTGTGTAGAATGGGCAAGATGCCATTAAAGCGTCTGCAACTTCGCCATCGATTGGAACAAGGTATGCCTTGTTTGTTGTGCAAAGTTCTGTGATAGCAGGAGTTGGAGCACCTGCAACGATGAATGCAGCATCAATCTTACCATCCTTTAATGCATCTGCACTATCAGCAAATGACTGATACTGTGCCTGGATGTCGCTTTCTGTAAGACCTGCAGCTGTTAATACGTCAACTGCGTTAAAGTATACACCTGAACCAGGAGCGCCGATAGAAACAGCCTTACCCTTTAAATCCTTAACTGACTTGATTTCAGGATCCATAGTAACAAGCTGAACTGATTCAGCATAAAGACCTGCTACAACGCGGAAAGAATCAACCTTACCTTCCTTTTCGAAAGAACGTGTACCTTCCCAGGCATAAGCCATAACATCTGACTGAACTGTACCTAACTGATAGTTACCTGCAGCAATACCCTGAATGTTCGCCTTTGAACCATCTGTTGATACAACGTTAACTGCAATACCTGCTTTGTTGCTGATGTACTGACCTAAAACACCGCCGTAACCATAGTATGTACCTGATGTTCCGCCTGTACCCATTGTCATCTTTGTACCTGCAGCTCCGCCACATGCAACTAATGCAAATGCAAGAGCAATAACAAGTGCGATTGAAATAATCTTTTTCATAAAATTTCCCTCCGTAAATATTTCTTTTTCTACTATTGATTATATATGAATTATATGATATAATCAAATACATATTAAAGTATATATATCATAACTTTAAAATTATATCGAGGTGCATATTATGTTTACTAATAAACATTATATTCTTTCAATCTATGAAGAGGGTAGTTTTTCCAAAGCTGCAAAAAAGCTTTATATCTCCCAGCCTTCATTAAGTGCTTCTGTAAAAAGAATAGAAGAAAAAGTAGCGGTACCACTTTTCGATCGTTCCGCCTCTCCTGTTTCACTCACTGAAGCAGGACGGGAATACATACGTTATGCTCTTGAAATCAGAGAAAAAGAGCAGAATTTTGAAAGGTATATATCAGATTATACCAATATGGTAAAAGGTTCTATAAGAATAGGTGGAAGCAGTTTGTTCTCATCTTTTATGCTTCCCCTTATGATCTCTGAATTCACCAAAACATACCCTCATGTTAAATTTCAAATCGTAGAGGACAACACAAAAAACCTGACCGAAAAATTAAGTTTGGGAACTCTTGATATAATAATTGATAACGCAGTAATAGATCATGATACATTAAAATCAACCGTATGTACCTCTGAAACACTATTACTTGCGGTACCCGCTTCTTTTCCGGTGAATGAAAAACTAAAGAAGTTCCGCTTAAGCACAAACGACATTAAAGAAAACAAGCATTTATCCAACGAATACGATGTGTATTTGAAAGATTTTTCTGACTATTCGTTTATATTACTCAACACAGACAACGATACCGGCAAACGTGCAAATATGCTGTTTAGAAAATACGGATTAAATCCTAAAGTAACATTTTTCCTTGATCAGCAGGTTACAGCACATAACATTTCCTGTATAGGTATGGGTATATCTTTTGTAAGCGATACACTCATAAAACACATAGAGTCGGAACCGCGTCTTTATTATTATAAACTTCACGATGAAGAAGTGACAAGAAAAATATACTTTTATAAAAAGAACAATCACTACTTGTCAATGGCATGCCAGAAGTTTATTGATGTAAATACATCACAACAATAACCGTTATGCTCAATTCAAAAATCAGAATAAGCGACGCGCTCGCAGGAGCGTTGATTCGGGACAGCTAAAAAATATCATAAAAAGGATTACCCGAAGGTAATCCTTTTTTTATTATATCATATTCAATATACTGTCTAAAACATAATCCGCTTTGTTTTCCTCAAGCCATTCTCTTGCGCCCTCTCCGTCAACACCTGTTAAAACACCAAGAAAATCAAAGCCGCCTTTATTTGCCGCAAGCAAATCGCTCAAGGCATCCCCTACTACCAAGGTCTTATCAAGTTCACCATAGGTATAATTTCCATCAATGATATCCTTATCGCTATGGTCTTTTCCAAGAGCCGCCTTTAAGAAAACAAATGGGTCAGGCTTTGCAAGGGCATAATTTAGATTAAGGCTTTCTTCCGCATTTTTGATCTCATCATAAGTTGCAACAAGTTCTTTGTCGAAATACTTATAAAGGTCATACTTTAAAAGCGGACATTCTGCCTCGTCTCTCGGTCTTCCTGTACCGATACCAAGCTTTATTCCCTTTTCAGAAAGGGCTTTTAAAACATTTTCTATTTCTTCTGGGTCAAGGAGAAGTTCTTCATCTTCCCTTAAACCATCAAATTCATCGCAACCTAAATACCATTCATCAAACAAGCCCATAAGTTCTTTTTCAAAGAATTCACCGTCACGTTTAAAGTGACCTTCTTCAAATTCAGGGCAGGCTTGTTCAGCAAGAGCTGATATAGCATTGTATAGTTCAGGTGCTTTCATATCTATATTTTCGATAAACATACAAACGCTTTGAAAATGCTCTGCATCAAGGCTTGAGAGATCAGGATTTAGATACTTGGAAACACAGAAAACAATATGGCACAAATCCCAGTTTGTGTTTACTCCAAGGCGCTTTACCGCCTTAACGGTTCTTCCACCACACATAATAGTGTTATAAACCTCTTTATACTGTTTTCTTATCCATTCTCTGTCTATTCCCGCTACTCCATAATGTTTGTAGCTAACTAAAAGCTCATAAGCAGTTAAAGCTGCCCCATACCAATAGGACAGCTCACTTGTTATAACTCCGTCTAAATCAAAGATTATTTTATCGTAATCATTCAGCTGTAACTTCATAGGTAACCTCCCCCGCTACACCTGAAGTTAAGTCTTCTCTGTCTTTATCAACAGATAAAGCAGCACCTAAAGCAATACCGAAGGCACGATAAACTGCTTCCCAGATGTGATGTCCGTTTTCGCCCTTTTCGATATCAACGTGAAGGGTACATCTTGCACCCTGAACAAATCCGTCAAGGAATGTGATAAGCTCTTCAGCCGGCATACCTTCAACCTGTTCTCCATAGCTTACCTTTGATGTAAAGTCAAGCAATGATCTGTCTTCAAATGAGATAACAGCAGTTGCCTTTGCCTCATCAATTATACCAAAGGCAAAGCCATAGCCTGACGGACAGTTAATTTTCACAAATTCACCAACTGCTTTTCCAAGCGTCATAGAAACATCTTCAGTCACAAGGTGAACAAGCTGAAAATCAGGTAATTCTAAATTTATATCTATGTTAAGCCCTGCACGCCACACAATATGTTCTATCATATGATTTAAAAATGGGAGTGGTGTTCTTATCTTGCTTCTGTGATCCTTTTTAACCGCACCCTTTTCAATCACAACTGAAACCTGTGACTCTGTTGTTTTTCTGATTGCAGTAATCTTATTTTTCATAGAAAAAATCCTTTCTTATATTATTCTCTTTCAAATACAGCAAGACCGTGTGTATCAAAGCCCTCAACTGTTGCAAACTTGTAGGCATAGTTACGAACCATTTCGAAACCGTCCTTGCTTGCATAACCAACGGAAGAACGCTTTAAGAAATCCTGAACGGACACACTTGAATATGTCTTTGCTGACTGACCTGTAGGAAGTATTGCGTTCGGTCCTAAAACAAAGTTACAAAGTGTAACAGGTGTATATTCACCAAGCAAGATTTCACCTGCGTTTTTAATTTTAGGAAGAGCCTCAAAAGGCTTATCACAAATGACTTCCATATGTTCAGGAGCATATTCGTTAACAAAGTCTATACTTTCATCTAAACTGTCTGTGATAATAGCACCACCGTATGTAGATAAAACTGTTGTAACAAAGTCGCGGCGCTTTTCAGAAATCTTTTCAAGCTGTTTTTCAACAATAGGGATAACCTTTTTAACAAGTTCTTCACTGTTTGTAACGAGGAGTGATGCAGAATCAGGGCCATGCTCTGCTTCTATCATCCAGTCTCTTGCAACTTTTTCAGGGTCTGCGTTTTCATCACAAAGAATTATAGCTTCACTTGGGCCTGCAGGTAAGCCTGCATCAATAAAGTTAGCCAAAACTCTCTTTGCAGCTGTTGCATATGAGTTACCAGGGCCTATAATCATATGGCACTTTGGAAT
>JAZRQL010000033.1:0-19127 GCA_045649725.1 Clostridia bacterium
CGCATTGGCAATATTTACAGAGTGGTCAGAGATACGTTCTATATCACCAACAACGTGGAGAAGTCGGTTGACTTCCAAACTGTCTTTTGCGGGAAGATCACGTGATGCAATCTTTGCAAGGTATGAACCTGTCTTATCTTCGTATCTGTCGATAACGCCTTCTGTGTCAATTATATCTTTATATGCCGCCTTGTCGTATTTGTATAATACGTTTATACCATTTAAAACAGACTGCTTTGTGATTTCGGACATCTCATACACAAGCTCGCGACACTTTTCAACAGCAAATGATGGCATAGATAAGAATCTGTCATCAAGAGTTGAGAATATATCAACTTCGTCATCAGCTTCGCCCGGCTTATTCTTAATTGTCTTTTTAGTAAGCCATACAATCTGCTCTGTGAACGGTATAAGTATAAATGTTGATAAGATGTTAAAGAGTGTGTGAACTACCGCTATTGTAAGAATAGTTACGTTCTGATCCATAATAGGGAAGTCAAAAATTGCATCTAATATGTAAAACGCAACGGATACAACTACAACACCGATTATCTTAATATATACCGCTGCAGCGGCAACTCTTTTTGATGAAGTGTTACCTGTAAGAGCTGATAAAACAGGAGTGATTGTTGTACCAATATTTTGACCTAATATAATAGGAATAGCAACAGAGTATGGAATCGCACAGGTAAGTGAAAGGGCTTGTAAAATACCAACTGATGCAGAGGATGACTGAAGAATAACAGTAATAATTGTACCTATTAAGATAGCCATAACCGGATTTGAGAACTTAATAAGTATATCGCTGAAAGCTTCTGCATCCAGAGAGCTCATCATATCCATACCAAATATGATTAATGAAAAGCCTATTAAAATAGAACCAATGTTCTTTTTTCTGTCGTTAGATGATGCCATAATCATTATTACACCGATAAGAGCAAGAATAGGTGTAAATGAGTCAGGCTTTAAAAGCTTTAAGAAAATACTGCTGTCACCGTCAATACCTGTCAAACTCAAAATCCATGCAGTAACAGTTGTGCCGATGTTGGCACCCATAAGAATGCTTATGGTCTGTGAAAGCTTCATTATGCCGGAGTTTACAAAACCAACGAGCATAACGCTTGTTGCAGAAGATGACTGGATAATAGCAGTAACAATAAGACCTAATACAAAGCCCCTTGTCTTTGTTGAAGTAAGGCTTGCTAAAAATGATTCAAGCTTACTGCCTGCAAGCTTTTTTAAAGAATCTCCCATCATATCCATACCATAGAGGAATATAGCAAGTCCGCCTATTAATGTAAGTATTGAAAAAATGTCCATTAAAGCACCTCCGAATAAAGTGTTGTATTTCAAATTACTCCATTCTTTATTATATCTTAAAAAACGAAAAAAAGCAAGAAAATTTTACATATAAAAACATTCCCTTAAAAGATAAGGGAATGTTTGACTATATAATGCTTATATTACTCAAAAATAAGAAGATAACTGGTGCAACTAATATTATACTGTCGCATCGGTCAAGCATACCGCCATGACCGGGGAAAAGGCTTCCGTAATCCTTTATTTCATACTCACGTTTTATGTATGATGCAACAAGATCACCTATCTGGGATACAACTGAAACCATAAGACCAAGTATAAAGATAAGAATGATGCTTATGCTCTTTCCGTCTAAAAACTGTGAGAAGAAAGCGTTTATAATGATGCCATAAATAACAAAGGAAAGACCTCCGCCAAGGACACCGCCTATAGCACCTTCTATGGTCTTGTTGGGGCTTATTTTAGGGCAAAGCTTATGCTTTCCTAAAAATGTTCCGGTAAAGTATGCCGCGCTGTCTGTCATAAAAGCACCTAAAAAGACAAGCCATACATAAAAGTTTCCCAAATCAAGGGTGCGGATATATGTTATGTGTGACATAAAGTAGGGGATGTATAAAAGGCCGAAAATAAGTTTGCATACATCTAAAATTTTGATGTTTCCCTTGCTCGAAAGCATTGTCACAAAAAGAATAAGCACATATGCGTACACAAGGATTAAGGATATAGATACAGTAAAGCCTGAACCTAAAGATATAACAAGAGATGCTATATATCCCAAAACGCATAAAAGTTTTTTGTTATTAATACCCACAGCCTTAAAATATTCATACAAGGCAACCACAGATGCCGCAGAAACCAACACGGTAATAACAGGTGTTGGAGAGAGAAGCATAAGAATAATAAGTGGAACGCCGATTACAGCAGTAAGTATGCGGGTTTTAAGAGATGCCTTCATAATTACATCTCCTTTCTATACGCCACCGTAGCGTCTGTTTCTTTTTTGATAGTCTATTATAGCGGCTTCCATATCCTTTTCGGAAAAGTCAGGCCAACAAATATCGCTATACCAAAATTCAGCATATGCGGCTTGCCATAAGAGGAAGTTCGAAAGCCTCTGCTCACCGCTGGGGCGGATAATTAAGTCAACTTCAGGCAAATCCCTTGTGTCGAGATAGGTAGAGAACATCGCTTCATCAAGAGAGCCTATATCAAGAGTGCCCTCGGCAACGTCTTCGCATATAGCCTTTGTGGCGCGGACAATTTCGTCCCTTCCGCCATAGTTTAAGGCAATATTAAAAACTATTCTGTCACCGTCTTTGGTAACATCAATTGCGTGCCTGATAGCCTCCTGAAGTTTAGGAGAAAATCTTGAAATATCACCGCTTATTAAAAACCTTGTCTTATCGTTTTTAAACTTTTCTTCAACCTGAACAAGATATTCATATAAAAGGTCCATCAAGGCGTCAACCTCTTCCTGCGGACGACTCCAGTTCTCTGTTGAAAAAGCGTATGCAGTAATAGCCTTTACTCCAAGCTCTGCACAATAGTCTGTGATAGCTTCTATCGTTTTAGCGCCCTGACGATGACCGGCTTTACGTGGAAGGCCCTTGCTTTTAGCCCAACGACCGTTTCCGTCCATAATGATGCCTATATGTTCAGGAATGCGAGACATGTCGATAACGTCTTTAGTTTCCTTTTTCTTCTTAAAAAACATAATATACCCCACTTAATACCGAAAGGTTATAAATGAAAAGGAGCTATTATACTTCCATAATTTCCTTTTCTTTGTCAGCTGTTATGTTGTCGATTTCTTTAACAAACTTATCAGTAAGCTTCTGGATCTTTTCTTCAATATCCTTAAGGTCATCTTCTGTGATTTCGTTATTCTTTTTCTGCTTCTTGTAATCTTCAAGAGAATCACGTCTGATGTTTCTAACAGCAACCTTTGCTTCTTCACCGCGCTTTGAAATGCCCTTGCAGAGTTCCTTTCTGCGTTCCTCTGTAAGAGGAGGGAAGTTTAAGCGGATAGATTTTCCGTCATTATTAGGTGTGAGACCTAAATCTGATGCAAGAATCGCCTTTTCAATTTCCTTAAGAACAGATGCATCCCAAGGCTGAATAACAAGTGATCTTGCCTCTGGAACAGAGATTGTACCAACCTGTGCAAGAGGAGTTGCCACACCATAATATTCAACAGTAATTTTATCAAGAATAGCAGGGTTTGCACGACCTGCACGGATTGAAGCGAAGTCATTTATCAAAGAGTCTATCGCTTTGTTCATTTTTGTTTCTGTGTTTTGCATAATTAATACCAAGCCTTTCTGTTAATTATATAAGTTATTTTGTAACTAATGTTCCGATTTCTTCGCCCATAACGGCACGTTTAATGTTTTCAGGATCATCAAGACCGAAAACGATAAGAGGAATGTTGTTGTCCATACAAAGAGATGTTGCAGTAGAATCCATAACAGCAAGCTCTTTGTTTAAAACTTCCATAAATGAAAGCTTGTCAAACTTTGTAGCAGATGGGTTAATATGTGGATCGCTGTCATAAACACCGTCAACCTTCTTGGCAAGAAGAATAACCTCTGCATCGATTTCAGCAGCACGAAGTGCAGCTGTTGTATCTGTTGAGAAGAATGGGTTACCTGTACCGCAGGCAAAGATAACAACTCTGCCCTTTTTAAGATGAGATGCCGCCTTTAAGCGAATGTAAGGTTCAGCTATCTGACGCATTTCAATAGCAGTCTGCACGCGACACTCAACACCTAACTGTTCAAGAGCGTCAAGCATTGCAAGGGAGTTGATAACTGTTGCAAGCATACCCATATGGTCTGCACGTGAACGGTCCATACCTTCACCGCTTCGTCCGCGCCAGAAGTTACCACCGCCAACAACGATTGCGATTTCAACGCCCATATCGTAGCATTCTTTTATTTTGCCGGCAACCTCGTCAATGGTTTTCTGGTCAAGACCAAATCCCTTTTCTCCTGCTAACGCTTCGCCGCTAACCTTAAGCATAATTCTTTTGTACTTTGGTTTCATAAAATTCCTCTCCTTTTATATTAAACAATCAATATTTACTTATTTTACTGATTACTGCCGGATGAACTGCTTGTTGAACTGTTCGAACTGCTTTTTGAACTGCTTGTTGAAGAACTTGATGATGTACTTGATGATGTGCTTGATGAACTTCCGTTTTTAAGAATTTCATTCTCTTCTTTAAGGCGCTTGTTTTCTTCTTCAAGCTGTGAAGCAGATATTCTAAGGCGGTCAGTTTCAGCGTCAATTTCGCTTTGGCTTCTCTTAATTTCCTGCGGAAGCATAATTGCTTTGAATGATAAGCCAAAAGCTGCTAAAAACACACCCAATGAAACGAACAGAATACCAAAGATGGCAAGAACCTTTCTGCTGCCGGATGTCTTCTGTGTTTCTTCGATTTGAGGCTTTGACATATGTTAACCTTCCTCTCGTTTAATTGTATTAGAAATAGTATATCATAGGAACAGCTATTTTTCAAGATAAATTTTAGTTATGATTTTTACGGCGCATATTCTTGTGTTTGCGTGCTTTTTTGACATTTTTATATATGCCGACAGCAAACAGAAGGATAAACGCAAGTAAAACTGCAAGAACAATAATGATTATAGCTTTTGTTATTGGGTTTTCCCATAAAAATGTCCCAACAGCCATAACCGGCCAGAAAAAGCTTCTCTCAATACTTGTTGATGCAAGAAGGTCGCAGGACGCAAGTTCCTGACCCTTATACATAACAGAAACAGTACCGATTTTATCGTCTGCTTTTACAGGGGCAACAATGTAATCAGGGATGTTTGGCCTGAATTCCAAAGCTTCAAGGTCTGCATCCTTTGGAACAATAACTGTCGCATCAGCAGCGGCAGAAAGAGCAATACTGTCGCTTCCCTTACCCTGCCTTACCTTGATTTCGCATATCATAGAACCTTTTCTGACAGGGGTGTTGAAGGTGTGTGCTTCGAATGCCCAGTCGAACATCTGTATGCTGTCCTTGTGTGAATCGGTGACAGTTTTTCCTCCGAAAAGAACGCCGATAAATTCCATTCCATCACGTTTTACGGAAGAAACAAGACAGTTTCCTGCTTTTCCTGTATAGCCGGTTTTAATTCCGTTTGCACCCTTATATGCATAGTCTAAATATCTCATTGTAGAGAGTAAACCGTTTGTGTTTATGTAATAACGTTCAGGTGATAAATTTGTTGGTGGAATTTTAATATGAGCACAGTCAACTATATCACGGAAGTCGAACTTCTGCATTGCATAATATGATATTTTTGCCATATCTGCCGCAGTTGTATAATGTTCATCATCGTGAATTCCGTCAGGGTTTTTAAAGTGTGTGTCGGAAAGGTCTAACTCTGTTACCTTTGTGTTCATCATATCCACAAACTGGGTTTTATCTCCGCCTATATGAAAAGCGATGGCAGATGCGGCATCGTTACCTGATGCAATGAGCATACCCTTTATAAGATTGTGAAGGGACATAACCTCTCCAACCTTTAAAGCAATGTTACTACCGTCGATATCAGCATCGGCAAGCATAGCTTCCGTTATTTCAACCATATCATCCTTTGAGGCTTCCCCACGTTCAATTGCTTCAAAGGCTACTATAGCGGTCATAATTTTTGTTGTGCTTGCAGGGTACATTCTCTTGTCTTCTCTTGCACCAAAGAGAATGTTTCCGCTGTAAGCATCTATTAAAACTGCAGTTTCATGTTCAGGAATTATAGGTTTTTGCCCTTCCTTGCGGACAACAGTTTCCTCGTCTTCATTTTCTTTTTCGTCTTCTTTTTTATCTTCAGCCTTTTTGTCATCTTCATTTTTATCGGTCGTGTCAGCAATTGATGTTATTTCGTCATCTACTGCAATAACTGTGGATGATAAAAGAATCGAAAATGAAAGAATAAGGGTTAACAGAATATGAGTAAATTTATTCATTGTTTTTTCCTCCCATTCTTTCAAGTCTTTCTCTCTCTGCCTGTGACATACGAAGGTATGTAGGTTTTAAATCAGCGTAGCTGCAAGTTTCGTTATTAAGCATCTTTTCGTAGCCGATTTCAGCAACAGATGATGCTAAATTCATACGAAGTGATCGGCTTGCAAATATAGCCTTGTCACCTAAAGCAGACTTTATCTCATCTCCGTATGCACCTATACCATCACCCACAAAGATAATGTTTTTGTCGGTTTCTTTTAATTCAGCTATAAGCTCTTCTACGGAAAGGGCCCTGTCCTCTCTTAAACGGTTTTTTGTGTCATTTAAAAATGATGCAGTATAAACCTGATTTCGTCTTGCGTCAAGAATAGGGCAGATTATTCCGTCAAATGGCACTACGTTATAAGCCAAAGCCTCTAAAGTAGAGACAGGGATGCAAGGCTTATTAAATGGGTGCGCTAAAGCTTTTATAGTAGCAACACCTATTCTCACACCTGTAAATGAGCCGGGACCTACCGATACTGCAAACCCGTCTATATCGTTTATTGAAAGCTCTGTCTGGGTCAGCATAAAGTCTATCATAGGCATTATGCTTTGAGAGTGAGTTTTGTTATTATTCTGAACAACCTGTGCCACAAGTCTGTCATCGGCTATAACAGCCGATGTTGCCGCCATACAGCAGGTGTCTATTCCTAATATATGCATCTACTTATCATCCTTTATAAAATAGTAATTTCTCTTGCCGACTCACCCATATCCGAGAGCTTTTTAAACTCTATGCGGATAGTATCATCAGGCAAAACAGCAGATATGTTATCTGCCCATTCAATAAGGCAGATTCCGTCACCGAAAAAGTAATCATCCATCCAGTCGCATTGAGCGGGGTCAGGGTTTTCAAGCCTGTAAACGTCAAAATGATATATGGGGAACTCTCCGTCATATTCGTTTACCAAGGTGTATGTAGGGCTTGAAACTTCCAAAGGGTCGCCAAAGTATGACATAACACCTTTTACAAATGCGGTCTTTCCGCAACCTAAATCACCCACAAGAGCAACAATGGTTCCGGGGGTAAGGTCTTTTGCAAATTCCATGCCGATATTTTGAGTTTCGTTTTCGCTGTTTGTTATATACTTTTTCAAAAATAAATCCTCGCAATTTTATAATTTATTTCACATCTTATATTATATAAATTAAAGCCCGTAAAGTCAATATAAGAAATGCAATAAACCAAAATTTACAGAACAAAAATTATAACCCTAAAGAGTGATATGTGCCTATAAATGAATCATTGATTTTTATATTTCGATATGGTAATGTCAAGGTGTTCTATATGATTTAGATGAGATTAACTGTAGGGACCGGCATCCCGGACGGTCCGCAAAAAGGATAAAGGAAAGATAATAGAACCGCCCCATTGTCTTTTAGTGATGTATTAAAATTTAAATATGTAGGGGCGGGGTTCCATCCCCGCCCTTGATTTATTCGGAAACACATAGTGGGAGGGTGCAGAGACCCTCACCCTACATTAGTGATGAGATAAAGAGGCAGACAGAATATCTGCCTCTTTTTTACAATGTAAAGAGTAGTAATTTTTAGTATCTTTGTACCTATAAATAAAGGTAAATTATTTGACATTTATGCCTTAATAGGATATAATTAGGAGAAGATAGTACGAAGTGCAGAGGGTATCAAGACAAGAAAGTGATAGTGGGATGCGGTTGTTAGAAAAATTTAGGCGTCACGACAGAACTATTCCTTGTATTTGTTTCGTATGCGTTTTTATATTTAGGGGGTAAATATATGAAAAAATATATTGTGTTAATAGTTGCGTTGCTATTGCTTACAGGCAGCGCATATGCTCAGGCAGAAAGAGAGTATGAGATAGGTGACACCTGCCATACAATGATGAATAAATGGTTTGGTGACGAAGCAGAGCTTATGAGTGAGAACGCTGAAATTGATAAGGTAATATCCGATTATATGGATATCAGGCTTGACTCGCTAACCAACGAAACAGCTGTAAATGCAGACTATCTTTCTGCCACTGTTGCTGAAAACGAAACTATACGTAGAACCGCCATTCGCAATATGAAGAACGGAATGTCTATCAACATAACAGATGCTGCTACCAACTTTACATATAACATTGGCGATGATGGTATTATTGAAGTGCGTGAATGGATATTCTATGACTACGATGATCTTGATGTTGAAGGCGTTGGTCTCAACGTATCGGGATTTGGTTCTACACATTACCTCACGCTCGAAAATACTCATGGCAAATATAAGATAATAAGTGACGAGTATGACGAAACAGCTATAACAGGAATTAACACTTTATCTGACGAAAGAAAACAGGAGGAACAAGCTCCTGTTTACGAAGATGAAAAAGATGAGGCCACACTTTTAGGTCCGACTTTTTATTCTGCTTATAATGTTGATGCAGCTGTAGCTTATTCTGATAAATATGCATTGAACTACAACACTGCCTACTACAACTTTGCAAGCCTTGGAGGCGACTGCGCAAACTTTGCTTCACAATGTATCAATGCAGGAGGAATGCCGCAGGTTGTTGGTTCTAACTATGGTACAAACGGTTGGTTTTATAAGGCATCAAATAACAGAAGTGCCACATGGACAGGAGCAAATCAGCTTTGTACATGGATGGCGAATAACAGAGGCATTCAGATAATAGGCGCAAAAGCAAGTGAAATCTATAAGGGAAGCCCTGTGTTCTTTGATTGGGAAAAAGATGGAAAATGGAATCACGCAACATTCTGCGTAGGAACAAACGCAGAGGGTTCACCTGTTATAAATGGTCATACTGCAAATCAATATCACGCAAAGGTGGATATGAAGCAGAGATACTGCGTTGTTCAGTTGACCCCAAATAACTCAGGTAATACGGTTGATGTTGGCTCAAACATGAAATATTTCTATGGTCCGAATTACAGTAATCTTTGCGGCAATGCAAATGGCAATGTTGTTTTCGGCTATGAGTACGATACATCAATATATTCATTTGTTCGTCAATCAAATGGGTCATTTACGATTCAATCATCATGTTATGGAACTTATTTAACCGCAGAATCAGATGGTTATGTGCGTTTGAGACCATATACCGGTGCTGCAAATCAGCAATGGTATTTCTATAATTCACCGTACAGCGACAAAAGCTATGTAAAATCTGCAGCATACAGCAACGGATATTTGGTTCCTTCAGTTGCAAATGATAATAGATTAGGCTCTTATCTTAAGATGGGCGCATTACCCACAGACTTAAGTACACAATACGAGTATTCGTTTAACTTGGCCGATTGGGGACCATACATATATGAAATTAGCGCAAACACAGAGTACGGAAACGGCTTGACGGAAATCAAATGGACATCCCGAAACAACGAAGGCTATTATATGGCATTCCACGGTGCGTTTGATTATACATTAACCATTTACAAAGATGGGTCTGTTTATCAAACTCATACCGTTGATGCGCCGGGAACGACTAATAACTCTGTAACGGCAGACCTTCCGGCAGGCAACTATACAGCAATGGCAAGGGCTAACATATATGGAATGGAATTAACAACCCCTGCAGTAGAATTTACCGTAGGCAACGAAGTCAATGAAACAACCGCATATATGGAGGTAGAATGGACTGCTGATGCCGGTTCATGTGAATACATAGCACATGTGTCCGGGCTTAACAAAGAAGCAAAGTTTATCCGTGCGGTATATGAGCCAACAGGACAGTTGATCGACTGTAAAATAATCGATATTGAAGGAAACACAGGCGGTGCGGAAGAAAGATTGCTGGCTGCTCCGGGGCAAACTATAAAGCTTATGCTTATAGATGACCTGACCCATGTAACTCCTCTTGCAGAATCAACATCATTCACTATGCCGGATGTTATAGTATTCCCTCAAGGGTAAAGTTTTGTTGTGTTTAAGATGTATTTGTATTAAAATTTAAATATGTAGGGGCGGGGTTGAAACCCCGCCCTTGATTTATTCAGAAACACATAGCGGGAGGGCACAGAGGCCCTACCCTACATCAGTTGATGAGATAAAGAGGCAGATTAAATATCTGCCTCTTTTTTATAATGTAAAGAGTGGCATTTTTTAGTATATTTTTCTTGCAAAAGTTAAAAATTTGTGATATACTGTAATGTGAATGAATAGGTGTAAGGAGAAATTCCTATGTTAAAGAGTATGACAGGCTTCGGTAGAGCGGAGCAGCTTATAGAAGGATATCTTATAAAGGTTCAGATTAAATCCGTAAACCACAGATATAGCGACTTTGCTATTAAGGTTCCAAGATACTATGCCTTTTTGGAAGATAAGATCAGAAACGCGGCTATGTCTGCTATTTCAAGAGGTAAGGTTGAGATTTTTGTTACTGTTGACCAGAAGGAAGAGGATGACAGAGAGATTACATTAAACCGCCCTGTTGCAGAGCAGTACATAAAGGTTTTAAAATCTCTTTCAGAATATGGGGTTACAGATGATTTATCTGTTTCATCTATGATAAGGCTTAACGATATATTCGATGTTGAATATAAGGAAGTTGACGAAGAAAAGATAGCAGAGCTTGTCCTTTCTGTTTTCTCCCTTGCTCTTGATGAATTTATCAAGATGCGCGAAGAGGAAGGTAAGCGCCTCTGTGAAAACTTAAATTCTCATATAAGCGCATTGCTTGATGAAGTTTCTTATATTGAAAAGGCATCACCTGAATGCGTTGAAAAGTACAGAGAGAGGCTTCGCGCAAAGCTTAACGAGATTTTAGGAGACAGAGAAATAGAGGAAACAAGGCTCATTACAGAAGCGGCTATCTTTGCAGACAAGGTATCCGTTGATGAAGAAACTGTTCGCCTTCGTTCCCACGTTTGCGCGTTTTTAGATGCCTTAAAGGCTACTGAACCTATCGGTAAAAAGCTTGACTTTATTGTTCAGGAAATGAACCGTGAAGCAAATACAACAGGTTCTAAATGCAACGATGCAGACATTGCAGCACACGTTGTTGAGCTTAAGTCTATAATAGAAAAGATACGTGAGCAGATACAGAATATAGAGTAGGGGTGTAAGTATATGAAGCTTATTAACGTTGGCTTTGGTAACATAGTTTCAGGTGACAGGGTTGTTGCTATTGTAAGCCCTGATTCTGCACCTATTAAGAGAATTGTTCAGGAGTCCAAAGACAAGGGTCTTTTGATCGATGCCACCTGCGGAAGACGTACCCGTGCGGTTATAATTACTGATAGCGATCACGTTATCTTATCTGCTATTCAGACAGAAACAATTGCAGGCAGAGCAGAACCGAAGGATGACATCATTATCAGGGAGGACGAGGACGAAGATGAAGAATAAGGGAAAGCTTATAGTCATTTCGGGTCCTTCAGGTGTCGGCAAGGGGACTATCGTAAAAAGGCTTTTGAAGGAATGTGACGATACTGTTTTGTCAGTATCTGCAACCACAAGAGCTCCGAGAGAAGAAGATGTTGAAGGCGTGACATACTTTTTTAAAAGCGCTGATGAGTTTCGTTCCATGATAGACGGTGAAGAATTTTTAGAGTGGGCAATGTATAACGGAAATTATTACGGAACACCTGCTCCCGCTGTGGACGAGCTTTTAGATAACGGGAAGAATGTTATCCTTGAAATTGAAGTTCAGGGGGCCATGAATGTTAAGAGTAAGCGCCCCGATGGCTTATACATATTTGTTGCACCGCCAAGCTTTGAAGAACTTAAGAAGAGGCTTGCGGGAAGAGGAAGCGAAAGCGAAAGCGAAATAGAAAAAAGGTTTTCTATCGCAAAAAGTGAGTGCGAAAAGAGAAACGAATATGACTTTATTGTAGTAAATGATGACCTGAATATTGCGGTCAAAGATATAAAAAACATAATAGAAGGGAACTGATTTAAAATGATGATTTATCCACCAATTGCGGAGCTTGTTAAAAAGTCCGGAAGCAGATACACACTTGTTATTGAAACTGCACGCCGTGCACGTCAGCTCTTCCAGGGAGCAACTCCTCTTGTTCAGACAAAGTCTAACAAGGAAGTTACAATTGCCGCAAACGAAGTATACGAAGGCAAGATTGGCGTAATCAAGTCTGACAAAATCTAAAAAACAGCACGCGGGACAGCAGTTATGCAGTCCCGTTTTTGTGTTAATGTAAAAGAGGAAGAAATATGATAGCAAAGGTTATGCTTACAGGTGCAGGGTTTGCACTAAGCCGCGGATTTGACTATTTAGTTCCTGAAGGTTTTGAAAATAAAGCTTTAAGGGGGATGAGGGTTATCGTTCCCTTTGGAATGAGAAACACTTCATCAGAGGGAATTATAGTTGACATATGCGAAAAAAGTGAATATAAAAAGCTAAAGAGTATAAAGGATTTTCCTGACGATACTCCTATCTGTACCGAGGCACAGCTTGACCTATGCGAATGGATACAGAAGAAGTACCTGTGCACTTTTTCGCAAAGCTATAAGCTTGTGCGTGTGCCAAGGGTGAGCGCAAAGATAAGGGAATGGCTTATCCTGGAAAGAGAGCCAAATGCCGATGAAAAGTTAACTCCAACCTGCGAGAAAATTGTTTCCGCTCTTAAAGAAAGAGACGGAGCGGCAGAGTATGCAGAAATTTCTGAATGCGTTGGAGGAAGAGGCTTAAAAAGCTCTGCTTATACACTTTCTGATATGGGAATTATAAAAATATGCGAAGATATAAAGGATTCTGTTGGAATAAGGTATATAAGAAAAGCAAGACTTTTATGCGATACAGAAGATGGATATCAGATAGCAGATGACCTTATAAACCGCAGAGCAAAGGTTCAGGGGAATATGATTCTTGCCCTTTGCGACTGTGGTGAAATGACCTGCGCCGACCTTGTTAATACTGTAGACGGAAACTATGCATCTTTAAATTCCCTTTGCGAAAAGGGCCTTGTTGAAATATACAAGGAGCAGTTTGTAAGAGAGGCATATAACGAAGAAAAATATGAGAGAGCAGAAGCATATGTTCCAACAGAGGAACAAAAGCCTGTAATAGAATATATAGAAAATCTATTAGATGAAAGCCGCCACGAAAAGATACTTTTAAGAGGCGTTACGGGAAGCGGAAAAACAGAAGTCTTTCTTCAGGCAATAGACCATGCCATAAAAATGGGTAAGCAGGCAATAATGCTTGTGCCTGAAATTTCTCTTACGCCACAGATGGTTGAAAGATTTGTCAGCCGATTTGGAAATAAGGTTGCAGTAATGCACAGCGGTCTCTCTATAGGCGAGAGATACGACCAATGGGGAAAGATAAGACGAGGAGAAGTAAGCGTTGTTGTTGGCGCGAGAAGTGCTATATTTGTGCCTTTTGACAATATAGGGATTATCATATTGGATGAACAGCACGAAAGCAGTTATAAGTCAGATATTGCACCAAGATATCACGCGGCAGAGGTTGCATTCAAGCGTGGGGAGGACAGCGGTGCTCTTGTGTTGCTTGCGTCTGCTACCCCTGATGTTTCATCATATTATAAGGCTTTAAATAAGGAATACACCCTCTTTGAAATGAATAAGAGATATAATGAAAATCCTATGCCAAAGGCGAGAATTGTGGATATGAGAAGTGAACTTTTTGATCTTCATAATAATTCGCCTATAAGCGTAAGATTAAGAGAGGAAATAAGATTAAATCTTGATAAAGGTGAAAAGACGGTTCTTTTCTTAAACAGAAGAGGATATAATACCTTTGTTTCCTGCAGGGAATGCGGTGCGGTTATAGAATGTGAAAATTGCAGCATTGCTATGACCTATCACAAAAAGACAGATAAGCTTGTTTGTCATTACTGCGGTGAAAGTATAGATAACGTAAAGGAATGTCCGTCCTGCGGTTCAAAGTATGTTAAGTTTTTCGGAACGGGAACTCAGAGGATAGAGGATGAGCTAAAGGAACTTTTCCCTGATGCCAGAATACTTAGAATGGACTATGACACCACATCAGCCAAGGGTGGCCACGAAGCTGTTCTTGATAAGTTTAAAAAGGGCGAAGCAGATATATTGCTTGGAACACAAATGGTTACCAAGGGGCTTGACTTCCCTGATGTTACCCTCGTTGGCGTCCTCGCGGCAGACACAGCTCTTAATATGGACGACTTCAGGTCAAGTGAAAAGTGTTTCTCTCTTATCACCCAGGTATGTGGAAGAGCAGGCAGAGGAGATATTTTAGGAAGAGCAGTAATACAAACCTATCAGCCTGAAAACAGAACAATCCTTTTTGCAAAGGAACAGGATTATATAAGCTTTTATAAAAACGAGATTATCTACAGACAGAGAATGGGATATCCGCCATTTTGCGATATAGTATATATCCTTGTTTCAGGCGAAGATGAAAAAGAAGCAGAAACAGAAATTATGAATATAGGTGAAATTTTAAAGGAGAAGCAGAAAGAATCCTCAGAAATAACCGAGATTTTAGGGCCTGCTCCGTCACCTGTTCATAAGATAAAGAATAAATACAGATACAGAATTCTTTTAAAGGTCAAAAAAAGCGAGAGAATACATTCTGTTCTTGAAGAAATATGCAAGGCTCATGAAAAGTCAGGCATGAAGAACATTCTTTCCATTGACATAAATCCCAATAATATGTTATGATGTGATAGTTGATATACAAGCGGAATGATTTTGTGATGTAGGGACCGGCCTCCCGGACGGTCCGCATAAAAGAAAGGTGATATAAATGGCAATAAGAGAAATATTAAAGTTAGGTAATTATGGCGAGGATGCACTTAAGAAAAAGTGTAAGCCTGTTGGAACTGTAAGTGAAAGAACAAAACTGCTCTTAGATGATTTAATAGATACATTATATGAATCAGGTGGTGTTGGCCTTGCCGCACCTCAGGTAGGAATACTTCGAAGAATGGCAGTTATTGATATAGGAGATGGCTTAATTGAGCTTATTGACCCTGAAATAATTAAAGTAGAAGGAGAACAGGTAGGCACAGAAGGTTGTCTTTCTTACCCTGACCATTGGGGCATAGTAAAGAGACCTTATAAGGTAACAGTTAAGGCTGCCGACAGAGACGGAAACGTGAGAGAAATCGTTGGAGAAGAGCTTTTGGCTCGTGCCTTATGTCACGAGATAGAGCATCTTGACGGACGAATGTTTATGGAACACGTTACCGAATGGGTAAGACCTGAAGATATGGATGAAGAATAAAATAAAAAGCACCCACTTGGGTGCTTTTTTTAATATCCTAAATCTTCGTTAACGAGAATAATTTTAATTCTGCCCTTTGTTTTGCTTCTTCTTGTCTTAACAACGTATGAACACATACATTCATCTGAAAGACAGTCAACGCATTTTCCCTTTGAACAGCCTGTTTTTGTAAGGCCAAAACGTTCAGCATTTTTAACTGCGGCAACGTTTCGAACTCTATACTCGGCATCTTCAACAGTATCGCAGATTTTATTCTTTCCGATAACCATAATAACTGTTTCAGGGCCATAGCACATTGCGGCAACACGGTTTCCGTTTCCGTCAATGTTAACTAAAATTCCGTCCTTGCTGACAGCGTTTGAACTCATTAAAAATGTTTTTGCAAGGAGACCCTGACGCATAATTTCGTCACGTTCTTCAGGAGTTTTAGCGCTATCTCTGTCGAGTAATTTATATCCGTCATCATAAAGCTTGTCTATTAAACCAAGTTCAGCGATGGTACGGGTCCCGCCCCAACTTATAGTTCCGTTTTTATCTATTAAGGAAAGTGCCTTTTTAGCGGCATCTTCCTTTGTGTCACAGTAGTAAACCTCAAAATTTCTTTTTTCAAGGTTATTTATAAGTTCTTTATAATCATTCATAAAATCACCTTTATATAAACTTTGGAAGGTTAGGTATCAGTTTAGCTTTCGCGAGTGCGCTGCCGATAATACAAGCAATAACATAATCGATAAGGTCGTGAATAATAGTACCTATTCCGGTAGTATAGAATGCAATTGAAGAGTATGATGAACCTTCTTTTGCAGCAGACCATCCAAGTGATAAGAAAAGATAAACTGTTATAGCTTCAAAAAGTGCATGTAAGATAGCGGTAGTTGCACCTACAGAGAGAAGGCTAAAGTTCTTTTTTATCATAAAAGCGCCAACTAACGCAAATACAATATGAGAGCCTGCGCGTGCTGTTACTACAGGGTCAAGTCCTGCAAACGCAAAACCAATGGTTGTGCCGATAGCGGTAAGGAGTGCAGCAAAAGGTGAAATAAACATTGCTATAAAAATCGGAACATGTGCCATAAGTGTTGCGGTAAAAGCAGGAGGAAGAATTACACGAAGAAAACCGAAATAAATCGGTATTATGATACCAATAGCAATAAGTAATGCAGTGATAACAAGATCCTTTGTTTTAATAGTTGTTTTCATTTTGTTCAGCCTCCAAAATAGAAATTAGTTTAAAGTTTAAATATAATATAGCATAAAACAGATTTTCTGTCAAAGGAATATAGTATAAATTTTAATTTATATGTCAAGAATATTTGTAAATTAAATCCAAAAAGGAGTAATAAATATGACAGATAAAAAAGGAAAGCGTGCGGTTATAATAAATAACATAAGATCAAAGTCTATAGAGCAGGCAATATTTATATTAAAATCTCCGGAAACAGATGGCTGTGTTGACCCGGGAGGGTATGTTATTTCTGAAGCGCAAGATATAATTAACAGTTATATAAAGAGAATGGAAGATACAAATCCCCATAAGACAAAAAAGGCGACTGTGAGAAAAATTATAGCAGGAAGTGTGGCTTTATTGACAATGGTAGTATTTTCTGTTGTTTATACTATTCTTAAGACAAAATAAGTCGCAAGAAGTCGGCAAGATTTAAATAACAACTCCGCTCTTCGACAGAAAAATTGGAAGAAATTGGATATAATTGCATCAAGCTACAAAAAGGGGTGGTTTGATGGAAAGGGTTAGAGAATTACAAAAACCTTTAAAAAATGAGATTAAATCAATAAAAGATGAACTTAATTTATATAGCATAGTTGTCTATGTCACGGGCATCTTCATAGCAAGGGCAATGCCGGTTTTCGGTCTTGCTCCTTTTGGGATATCTTTTTTGACAACTCAAAGAAAGTTCTCTGTAAGAAGCGCTTTGTGCTTTATAGCTGTTTGCATAGGATACGGAAGCCTTTTAGATATTGAAACAGCATTAAGGTATATTCTTGCGGCAACAGCATATATGGCCTTTCTGTTTATAATAGACAGAGATGAAGAAGAAACAGAGGCAGTAACAGCTGCTTCGGCGGCGGGAATATCCATTGCCCTTGGAAGAATATGCGCTATGATATGGACAGGCTTTTCAGCAGGGGGAACATTGCTCCTTGTGTGTGATGCAGGGCTTTCTGTTATATGCGGATATGGGTTTAACAAAACACGTATGCTTATAAACGGAAGAAAAAGCTGTCTTTTTTCTATGAATAAAGAAGAAAAGCTATGCCTTATACTTATAGCCTCTATTGCCCTTCTTGGTTTTAAGAGTATATGCATAAAGGGATTTTTTTACAGCGCAAATGTAATAGGAATATGGATAACAGTAGTTTTTGCTCTGTCCGGCGGAGCGGGGAGCGGTGCCCTTTGTGGTGTTGCAGTTGGTATTGTTCTTGGGGTTGGAGATAATATAATAGAATATGTTTCCCTATTCTCTCTTTGCGGTGCTTTGTGCGGTGCGGTGTCAGGCTTTGGTAAAATAACAACTGTAATATGTATGTGCCTGATTCTTGGGTCTGTTTTGCTTTACATAGGTTTAGGGCAGGATATGGTAGGATATCTTGATATCCCCCTATCGGTTATGGCTATATTACTCACCCAAGAAACCTTTATAAGAAACATAGGCAGAATAAGTGGAATAAAAAAAGAGGAGCTCTCCGCAGAAAGAAACAGAGAATACATAAAAAACAGACTTTACACAGCGGCAGACTCGTTCAGGGTGTTGGCTGAAACATTCTTTGATTTATCCGATAAAGAGGAAAAGTTTGACACGGAAGATATATCTTTTATGTTTGACAGAACAGCGGACAGGGTATGCAGAGAGTGCCCAAGAATAAGCGAATGCTGGGTTAATAACTTTAAGGGAACATACGATTCTCTTCTTCATCTTTTAGAGATGCTTGAACAAAAGGGCGAGATAAAGGAAACTGATGCAGATGAGAATTTCTCGGATAAGTGCACAAGGCTTAAAAGCATAACCCGTGAAATGAACAGGCTTTTTGAAATATACAGAATAAACCGTGTGTGGAAAAGCAAGTTGACCGAAAACAGAGTTCTTGCAGGGGAACAGATGGGAAGCGTTTCTCATATTTTAAATTCCATAGCCGAAGACTTAAACGAAGAAAGGATAGACAAAGGCGCAGAGGAAGAAATAAGGGAAAAGCTTTTGGAAAAGGGCTATGATATTTCAGGAATTTTTGCAACAACCGATAAAGGCGGAAGATATAATGCGTATATCGAGGAAAATAACGGACAAAACCTTGAAAATTTCCGTCGTACCGCAGAAACAGCCATTAAAACTGTTCTTGGAGAAAAGCTTTTGTTATCAAGTGTAATAGAAACAGAGAGGGAAACCAGAATGCTTAAATTCTCTCAACCGGAGGGATATAGAGTTGAGGTTGGAGCCTCAAGCATAAGCGCATCAGCAGAGAACGGAGATAATTATATAACAAGATATTTAAGTGGAGGAAAGTATGTAGCCGCCTTAAGTGACGGAATGGGAACAGGGCATAATGCATCAAGGGATAGCGGCGCAACAGTAAGACTTTTAGGTGACTTTTTAGAGGCAGGCTTTGATAAGAGTG
>JAZRQL010000034.1:0-7167 GCA_045649725.1 Clostridia bacterium
ATCCGAAAACCTTCATCCTTCACGCGGCGTTGCTGCGTCAGGGTTGCCCCCATTGCGCAATATCCCCCACTGCTGCCTCCCGTAGGAGTCTGGGCCGTGTCTCAGTCCCAATGTGGCCGATCAACCTCTCAGTTCGGCTACCGATCGTCGACTTGGTGAGCCGTTACCTCACCAACTATCTAATCGGACGCGAGTCCATCTATCAGCGATAAATCTTTGATATTTCTATGATGCCATAAAAATATGTTATGCGGTATTAGCAGTCGTTTCCAACTGTTGTCCCCCTCTGATAGGCAGGTTACTCACGCGTTACTCACCCGTCCGCCGCTTTCCTCTTACATCTTCATCCCGAAGGAATCCGTCGTAAGATTCTCGCTCGACTTGCATGTGTTAGGCACGCCGCCAGCGTTCGTCCTGAGCCAGGATCAAACTCTCGATTATATTGTTATATGAAAGACATAAGTCTCTTATATACTCGATTGTTTGTTAGCTCTTATTCGAATACTAACGTTTTTGTAAAGTTCGCTAAAACTTAAAGAATTGACAAGGTTTATTACCTTGTGCATTTCGTCGTAATACATTTTCGTATTACCGCTTTTCCACTGTTTACTTTTCAAACATCATCAGCCTTTCGGCTTGCTCCCCCTCGAAGGACAGCTTGTTAATTATATCACCATTAAATCCATTTGTCAAGAACTTTTTTTAATTTTTTTAAAGTTTTTTTCAAGTGAAACTTGATGGTTTTAATTATCGGCTCCCTTGAGACGCAACTTGTTTAGTATATCACTTCTTCCGACATTTGTCAACCCTTTTTTTTAATTTTTTTCAAAAAATTTTTCGAAGGATTTTCTGTCAAACAAGTAAGCTTATTATATCACCTCATACATCTTTAGTCAATATTATATTTTACACAAAAACACACATATTATATACGCGTATATAATATATATTGCAATATAATATGAAAGGAAGGTTAAATATGTGCGGAATTGCCGGATGGCTTGATTTTAAAAATTCCATAAAAGAAAACGAAACCATTATCAATAATATGTCAAAAACTTTATCCCGCCGAGGTCCTGATGAGAGTGGTGCGTATATTTCGGATAACGTTATACTTATCCATCGCAGGCTTTCGGTTGTTGATATCGAAAACGGAAAGCAACCAATGTACATTACTCATAACGGATGCGAATATATACTTGTATACAATGGCGAGCTTTATAACACCGAGGATATAAGATCTGAACTAAAAAGCCTCGGTCATCGCTTTACAGGTCACTCTGACACAGAGGTTCTTCTTACTTCTTACATCGAATGGGGAGAGGGTTGTTTAGATAAACTTAATGGCATATTTGCCTTTGCTATATATAATAAGAAGAAACACACTCTTTTTATTGCCCGCGACCGAGCAGGAGTTAAACCATTCTTCTTTCATATATATAATGAAGGAATTGTTTTCGGTTCAGAAATAAAGACCCTTCTTGCAAACCCAAAGGTCAAAAGCTCGGTCAACAAAGACGGAGTTGCGGAAATCTTTTTAATCGGCCCCGGGCGTACTCCCGGAGCATCTGCATTTAATGATATAAAGGAGCTCAAACCCGGTCAATGTGGAACATTCTCAAAAGACGGATTAAAATTAAAAACATATTGGGAAATAAAAGCAAAAGAACATACTGATACATTGGAAGAAACGATAGAGAAAACCCGTTCTCTTATAATGGACTCTATTAACAGGCAGCTTGTGTCTGATGTTCCTTTATGTTGTTTCTTATCAGGTGGGCTTGACTCTAGCATAATATCTTCAGTCAGTGCAAAGAAATATGCTGACGAAGGCAGAACGCTGACCACTTATTCCGTTGACTACACAGATAACGATAAATACTTTAAGGCTAACTTCTTTCAACCTAACAGCGATGACTACTTTATTAATATAATGAAGGAAGACATAAAATCAAACCACAAAAAGGTTATTCTTGATAACAAAAACGTTGCAGACGCATTATATAATTCCACTTTGGCAAGAGACCTGCCCGGAATGGCAGACGTAGATTCTTCATTATTATTATTCTGCAGGGAAGTTAAAAAGACACATACCGTTTCTTTATCAGGTGAATGTGCGGACGAAATTTTTGGAGGATACCCATGGTATTCTGACCCTGCCGTATTATATAATGAAGATTTTCCATGGTCAGGCAATACAGAGGCAAAGGCAAAGCTCTTAAAACTTATGATTAACAACCCAACAGACTATGTTCTAAGTCGTTATCAGGAAACAGTAAAGTCCGCACCCAAAACAGGATACGAGACACCTCTTGACAGCCGCATAAAGGAAGTTACTATGCTTAACTTAAAGTGGTTTATGCAGACACTTCTTGACAGAAAGGACAGAATGTCTATGTATAGCGGCCTTGAAGTTCGTGTTCCATTTTGTGACCATAGGATTATGGAATACGCATATAACATTCCCTGGGAAATCAAGGCATACAAGGGCAGAGAAAAAGGCCTTTTGCGAAAAGCATTTAAAGGCATACTTCCTGACGAGATTATCGAAAGAAAGAAAAGCCCGTACCCAAAGAGCCACCACCCTGTATATATTAATTGCGTGAAAGAAAAAGTAAAAACTCTGCTTGATACACCATCTGCTCCTATATGGGAGATCTTAGACAGAAAAGCAGTTAAAGAAGTTTATGAAACCGAGGGGAAAGCATTCACTCGCCCATGGTATGGTCAGCTTATGAACTTCCCGCAGATAATGGCATATATCTATATGACAGATGTGTGGCTTACGGAATATAAAGTAAATATTGTGGAATAAAAAAAATCGGCAAGGCGTAATACCTTGCCGATTAAATTTATTACTCTTCTCCATCCCAGCAATATGTGCATAGCTTACATTTATCTATTCCTATAGCTTCAACTATACCGTCTATCGACTGAAAGTCAAGGGATGCAAACTTAAGGCGCTTGCATATTTCATTTCTTAAAGCCTTACCTCTTTCTGTTCTGCCATCGCTGTATTCCTTAAGGTGGTTAATTCCTTCTTCTCCCTCTAAATCATATATAACTTTTCTTGCGATTAAGTCCATATCCTTTCTTGGACCGGAGAATTTAAGATACTTACAACCATACATAATAGGAGGACAAGCAGAGCGCATATGAACTGACTTTGCACCGTGCTCATATAAAAATTCAACCGTTTCTTTAAGCTGTGTTCCGCGAACGATAGAATCGTCAACAAACAGCAAATCCTTATCCTTTATAAGCTCGTGAACAGGAATCTGCTTCATCTTTGCAATTCTGTTTCTATCACTCTGATTTGTTGGCATAAAGCTTCTTGCCCATGTTGGTGTGTACTTTATAAAAGGTCTTGCAAAAGGAATCTTTGTTTCATTTGCATATCCTATTGCATGAGGAGTTCCGGAATCAGGAACACCACCAACATAGTCAAGTTCAGGAAGGTTTCCTGATTCTCTGTCATTCCTTGCCATAATCATACCGTTTCTCATACGCATAGATTCAACTGTAACATCTTCATATGTTGATGTTGGATATCCGTAGTATGACCATAAGAATGCGCAGATTCGCATTTCCTCTCCTGCAGGGGATAACTGCTTAACACCATCAACAGTTATCTCAACGATTTCATCAGGGCCAAGCTCTCTTTCAAATTCATAATCAAGTTTCTGATAAGCAAAAGATTCAAAAGAAACGCAGTAGCCATCTTCATTCTTACCTATTATTATAGGTAATCTTCCATACTTATCTCGTGCAGCTATAATAGCACCATCTTCTTTTAATATAAGGATAGACGCAGAACCATCTATCTTTTCGTGAACAAAATGAATGCCATCAGCAAAGCTGTTCTTCTGATTAATAAGTGCCGCAACAAATTCAGTTGAATTAACCTTTCCGCCTGTCATCGCGTCAAAGTGGCCTGTTACGTTTTCAAAATATTCATCAATAAGTTCATCCAAATTGTTTATAGCGCCAATAACACATATAGCATATTTACCAAGCTTTGAACGGATAAGAAGTGGCTGTGGCTCCGAATCGCTTATGCAACCTATAGCAGAGTTACCACGCATTTCTTCATGTATATTATCAAACTTTGTACGGAACGGGGAGTTCTCGATATTATGTATCTCACGCTGGAGCCCGATTTCCTTATCAAAAGCAGCCATTCCGGCTCTCTTTGTACCAAGATGTGAATGGTAGTCAGTACCGAAGAATACATCAGAAACCGCATCCTTTTTACTTACTACACCAAAAAAACCACCCATTTAGTTCACGCCTTTCTATATATGTATAAATTCAAAATTCAAAAAATACACCTATGATACATTATAGCACTTTTTCAAGGGTTTGTCAAAGACTTTTTGGGGTTTTAAATATAAAACAAAATTATTTTGCGGACCGTCGAGACTCCGGTCCCTACAAACCAAGCAAAAAGGCTTGAACGGAAGTTCAAGCCTTTTAAGATATTGCTTTTTCAGACTGCATTAAATTGCCGTAGATTGTGATTTTGTAAAACCGAGCTATATATATTATATGCGAGGTTGAAACAAAAGTGCAAAATGCGGTAATTTTATCAGTCTTATTTCTTCATTGCTTCTTCGATAGCAACAGCAACAGCAACAGTCATACCAACCATTGGGTTGTTACCTGCACCGATAAGTCCCATCATTTCAACGTGAGCAGGAACTGAAGATGAACCTGCAAACTGTGCATCAGAGTGCATACGGCCCATTGTATCTGTCATACCATATGAAGCAGGACCAGCAGCCATATTATCAGGATGGAGAGTTCTACCTGTACCACCACCTGAAGCTACTGAGAAGTACTTCTTACCCTGTTCGATACATTCCTTCTTGTATGTACCTGCAACAGGATGCTGGAAACGAGTTGGGTTTGTTGAGTTACCTGTGATAGATACGTCAACGCCTTCTAAGTGCATGATAGCAACACCTTCACGAACATCGTCTGCACCGTAGCAACGAACCTTTGCACGTTCTCCGTTTGAGTAAGCTGTTTCCTTAACAACCTTAACTTCACCTGTGTAGTAGTCAAACTGTGTCTGAACATATGTAAAACCGTTGATTCTTGAAATAATCTGTGCAGCGTCCTTACCTAAACCGTTAAGGATAACACGGAGGTCTTCCTTTCTTGCCTTGTTAGCGCTCTTTGCAAGACCGATAGCACCTTCAGCAGCAGCGAATGATTCGTGACCTGCGAGGAATGCGAAACACTTTGTTTCTTCACGTAAAAGTCTTGCACCTAAGTTACCGTGACCGAGACCAACCTTTCTGTCATCAGCAACAGAGCCAGGGATACAGAATGACTGTAAACCAAGACCGATTTTTTCAGCAGCATCAGCAGCGTTTGTAACGCCGTCTTTGATAGCGATAGCAGCACCTACAATGTAAGCACAGCAAGCGTTTTCAAAGCAGATTGGCTGAATTTCCTTTACCATATTATAAACATCAATACCCTTATCATCACAGATCTGCTTTGCTTCCTCGATAGATGCGATGCCGTGCTTATTAAGTTCTGCGTTGATCTGGTCTATTCTTCTTTCATAACTTTCAAATAAAGCCATTATCCATTACCTCCTGTCTTATTCGTGACGTGGGTCGATGAGCTTTTTAGCGTCATCAACTCTACCGTACTGACCGCTTGCCTTCTGGAGTGCTTCGTTTGCATCCATACCCTTGCCAATCATTTCCATCATCTTGCCAAGGTGAACAAACTTGTAACCAATAATCTGGTCTTCGTCATCAATAGCAATCTTTGTGATGTAACCTTCAGCTAACTCAAGGTAACGTGGACCCTTGTCGAGTGTTGGGTATGTAGTACCAACCTGGCTTCTGAGACCCTTACCTAAGTCTTCAAGGCCTGCGCCGATAGGAAGACCGTCTTCAGAGAAAGCTGTCTGTGTACGACCCTATGCGATCTGTAAGAATAACTCACGCATAGCTGTGTTGATAGCATCACAAACTAAGTCTGTGTTTAATGCTTCTAAAAGAGTTTTGCCGATAAGAATTTCAGATGCCATAGCAGCTGAGTGTGTCATACCGCTACAACCAACTGTTTCAACAAGTGCCTCCTGAATGATACCCTCTTTAACGTTGAGAGTAAGCTTACAGGTACCCTGCTGTCGTGCACACCAACCAATACCGTGTGTTAAGCCTGAAATTTCTTTGATTTCTTTAACCTGTGTCCATTTACCTTCCTGTGGAATTGGTGCAGGACCGTGATATGCGCCCTTGGCAAGAGGACACATATTTTCAACTTCGCTTGAATATTTCATATGTCTGCTCCTTTCAAATCTTTGAGGAATTTTTCCTCTTAATCCGTATTTAACGGTTATTTTTTTCCAATTAATTATTATATCATAAAAAAATAAATATGCAAGCAGAATATTAAAAAATTCTGTTATATCGTAAAAATTATGTATAACTTACTCTCTTTTTGTGCAATATTGTTAAATTTTTAATAAACTTTACTCCGTTGACATAAGTTATAAATTGTGCTAAACTTTAAACACTATTTATAAAGGAATGATTTATATGACAGAATTAATCGAAAAAGGAAAGCTTGCTAAAAAAGCATCTTACATACTTTCAAACCTTTCTGAAAGTCAGAAAAACGAAGCTCTTCTTTCTATGGCAAAGGCTCTTCGTGATAACACTGACTATATTATTAAGGAAAACGAGATCGACATAAATCGTGGTATAGAAAACGGAATGAGCGATGGTCTTCTTGACAGACTCCGCTTGAACAATGACAGAATTTTTGCTATGGCAGAGGGCATTGAGCAAATCGTTTCTCTCCCTGACCCTGTAGGTGAAAGTGTATGGGAAACTGTTCGCCCTAACGGACTTAAGATTAACAAGGTTCGTGTACCACTGGGCGTTATAGGTATTATATACGAAGCAAGACCAAACGTTACCGCAGATGCGGCAGGCCTTTGCATAAAGTCAGGCAATGCTGTTATCCTTCGCGGTGGCAAGGAAGCTATAAACTCAAACATAGCTATCACAAAGGTTATGCAGGATGCAGGATATAAGGCAGGGTTACCTGAAGGTTCTTTAAATATGGTTGAGGACACAAGCAGAGAGTCTGCTAACGCACTTATGAAGCTTAACGATTATTTAGACGTTATTATTC
>JAZRQL010000035.1:0-13817 GCA_045649725.1 Clostridia bacterium
TGGCCTCCGACTTTATAAATCCGGTACAAGCTGTGTTTGTGCCGGATTATTTTTATTTTATGAGGTTTTGCTATGAACATATTTCAACCGAAGCTGTTCTCGTCGCTTAAAGGTTACAGTGGAAAGAAATTTGCAAACGACTTGATTGCGGGTCTCATTGTTGCAATCATTGCTCTTCCGCTTTCGATTGCGCTTGCAATTGCATCGGGAGTTTCGCCCGAAAAAGGTCTTTACACCGCCATCATCGCAGGATTTGTTATTGCATTCCTCGGCGGAAGCAATGTCAATATTTCGGGTCCGACTGCCGCATTTGCAACAATCGTTGCAGGCATTGTTGCGCAGTTCGGCACAAGCGGTCTTGTTGTCGCAACCATTATGGCAGGTCTTATACTTATCATAATGGGTCTTTGCAAGGTAGGCTCACTCATTAAGTACATACCATATACAATTACAACAGGTTTCACGTCAGGTATTGCTGTAACTATTGTTATAGGTCAGATTAAAGACTTTATGGGTCTTACATTCCCTGAAGGAACTCACGCAGTTGAAACGTTGGAAAAACTGAAAGCTGTTATTGCTTCAATATCAACAATTAATAAATGGAGCGTTATAGTTGGTCTTGGTGCTTTGGCTATCCTTATTGTGTGGCCAAAAATCAGCAAGAAGATACCGGGCTCTTTGATAGTTGTTTTATTGGGTATTATTGTAGTTAAGGTCTTTGGCTTAAAGGTTAATACTATCGGTGATTTATATACTATCTCCCGTAGCTTGCCTGTTCCATCTATTCCACAGTTTGATTTAGGTATCATCGGTGATGTTCTTCCAAGCGCCTTTACTATAGCTATTCTTGCAGGAATTGAATCCCTTTTATCCTGTGTTGTATCAGACGGAATGATAGACGATAAGCATAACTCAAATACAGAGCTTATTGCCCAGGGTGCAGGAAATATTTTTTCAGGTATATTCGGTGGTATCCCTGCAACAGGTGCTATTGCAAGAACAGCGGCAAACGTTAAAAACGGAGGAAGAACCCCGATTTCAGGCATAGTACACGCGATTGTTCTTTTGCTTATTCTTGTAGTATTAATGCCATATGCGGCATGGATTCCTATGCCTGTTATTGCGGCAATACTCTTTATGGTCGCATATAATATGAGCGAATGGCGTCAGTTCTTGTATGTGTGCAAGTCTGCACCAAAGAGTGATATCGCAGTTTTGATTTTGACCTTTGTCTTAACAGTTGTATTTGACTTGGTAGTTGCAATAGAAATAGGCTTGCTTCTTACTATGATTCTCTTTATTAAGAGAATGAGCGACGTTACAGAGGTACGTGAATGGGATGAACCTGATGATAACAGAATGAAGGAAATCCCGAAAGATACCTGTGTGTTCGAAGTAAACGGACCTATGTTTTTTGCAACAACTGACAGAATTTTAGGTATATCTGCAGGCAAGGGAGTTAAGGTTGTTATATTAAGAATGAGAAATATTCCGATGCTTGATATATCAGCTCTTCGTTCACTTAAGAGATTATATGATAATCTTCATAAGAGAGGAACAAAGGTTTTATTCTCTCACGTTAATGAACAGCCAATGTCGGTTATGACAAAGTCAGGCTTTTATGACCAGGTTGGATGCGAATGTTTCCTTGAAAATATTGATGAAGCTTTGGATTTTGCAAAAACGATAACTGAATAATTTTTTGGACTGCCGAAAGGCAGTCCTTTTTGTTGACGGAAAATATCTTCTGTGATATAATCACAGAGGAAAAGGAATGAGAAATATGGAACTTTGTCTTGCCCCCCTTGAGGGGATAACTACTTATACGTACAGAAACGCTCATGCTGAACTTTTTGGTGGATGCGATACATACTATGCACCCTTTATTGTCCCTACAGATAACGAAAGGTTAACTTTAAAAAGTTTAAGGGATTTAAAGCCTGAAAATAATAAGGTGAATCTCAAGCCTCAGGTTATGTGTATGTCGGCGGATAACTTCAAAGGATTTGTGAGAAAAATAAAGGGAATCGGCTATGATGAGGTAAATCTTAATCTTGGTTGTCCGTCAAACACCGTTGTGCATAAATCAAGAGGTGCAGGTGCCCTCAAAGATATTGAGGCCCTTGATAAATTTCTTTATGATATTTTTGATGAAGCCGATATAAAAATAAGCATAAAAACAAGAGCAGGGTTTTATAATCACGATGAATTTGACAATATTTTAAGAATATATGAAAAATATCCTCTTTCAAAGCTTATTGTTCATCCAAGAGTAAGAGAAGAATACTACAACGGTGAACCAAATCTTGAAACCTTTGCAAAAGCATATGAAATTTTCAAAGAAAATTTATGTTATAACGGAAATGTTTATTCGGTTTCTGACTATTGTAAAATCAGTGAGAGATTTCCTGAAATCAACAGCATTATGATAGGTAGAGGATGCGTAAAAAATCCTGCAATATTCAGAGAGATAAAAGGCGGAAAAAAGCTTTCTACATCTGAATTGATTAATTTTTCAAACCTTCTTGAAGAAAGATATACAGAGCTTTTTAAATCAGAAGTCTATGCTCTTCACAAACTTAAGGAGATTTGGATGTATTCCATAACTAACTTTAAAGATGAACATAAAATCGTTAAGGCTATAAAAAAATCAAAGAAGCTTTCTGAATTAAACAGCGCTCTGAATGCACTGCCGGAGCTTAACTGAACTGTACAGAAAATATTATGATTTTAAAAAATGAAACACCACACGTATTTATGCGTGTGGTGTTTAGCTTTATTCAAATATCAACCTTTGTGTTCTTTTTGGGAACCTGAATGTCCAGCTCTGGAGGCGCATACGTTCGGAGATATATTTATCTTCAAACTTTTCGCCATTTATCGGCCATGTCTTCTTGTTGTGTTTTAAGTCGCGAAGATAAGGGAACTGATCTAAATCTATCTGCCATACACCCGGGTTAACAGTAACCTGGTCTTCGCCTGAAATAACAACTTCCATTGCGGCGCGCAACCAATCGGCAGGGCCTAATACCTTATTGCCAACTGTAATCTTTTCAGGCAAAAATCTATTACCGATTTGTGATGTGGATTTAATCAGCTCGTCTTTAGTAACAGTAACCGGTGTGTCTATTGCATATGGTGTGCTTAAAAATCCGTAAACCTTTTCGCACTTATGTTCTGCTTTTCCTGAAAGAAAGTCCTTTAAGGCAAGGAGTATATCGGAAATACAATATGAATCAGGTGATGTTACAGGGAAGAAAGTTTCTTCCAATTGCTTCTTTAAGTCAGGAAGCATCTGTGGTGTTATTGAACGCTCACCACCGAAATATTTCTTTGCCGCTTCTTCGTGAGTTATAATGTTTATATTTGGGTGATTTGTGATAAGATCCAATAAGAACTTAAAGTCATCATAGAACTTTTCGGATCTTTCCTTTGTTTTAACGGTGGATGGAACATATTTGTCAGGTGGAGTATTTTTACCGTGGTTAAAGTTTAACTCATCAGTAAATTCATCTACAAAACCGCGTTGTGGGTGATGGTAGAAGATGCAAATACCGTCACCTGATGCTATTTCGTTAATCTTGGCTTCAACTTCTTCTCTTGTGAGCCAGTCAAAAGTTGGATAAATACCAAGACCATCCTTGAAGCAGGCAAGGTTACACGCGTGAACAGGACGTGAATTCTTCTCATCCATAATCAAATCACCGCTGTATGCAACATATCCCATATCTGAATATCCGTAGTGGGCAACATATGATGTAGAGTCCCCCGGAGGAGCGGCAACGGGAAGATTTGTTTTTCCTGTAAGACGGGCTAAAATTTTGTCTGTTTTCTTCTCATTTCCCAAAAACTTTTCCAATGCCTCGTCAAAGTCTTCAATATTAGTATATTCGTTAATGGTTGGATGCATAGAGTGTGCATAGGAATGGTTTCCGATTTCGTGATACTTTAAGGCATCAAGAACATCCTGTCTTCCCCACTTTTCTAAGGCTTCTGCGAGCATACCAACGGTTACGAAAGAACCGCGTATATTATAACTTTCCAAAAGCTTTGCAGAGCGCAAAATACCCTCTGCCGCGATTTCATTAATATAATCTTCTGTATCAAATCTGATTACTATATCTGTCATATTAGGTCTTCTCCTAAAATATAGATTTCCAGTTTAGTTTATAACAATTAATATTAAAAATCAATGTGTTTTTTCTTTACAGTTAAATTTAATGTTGAAACAGTAAGATTCATATGATAGAATTAGGCTGTTGGAGGTGTGTGTTATGAGTGACAGAAGAAAAAAACGAAGCTTATAAAAAATATTTTAAAGAGCTTTTCAATATGGCAACTCTGCCGTTTTACTGGAATTCAACCGAGCCTGAAAAGGGAAACCTTCGCTATGACAATGACAGCGAAAAGATGTATAGAAGACCTTCTATAGATTTATGTATGGAGTTCTGTGAGAAAAATGGAATTGAACCTCGGGAACACGCCCTTGCCTATGAACAGTTTTTCCCAAAATGGCTTTCGGATTTTTCTGTAGCTGAGGTTAAGGTGGAGCTTGAAAGAAGATATAAAGAGATTGCTGACAGATACAAAGATAAAATCCATACAATAGAGGTTACCAATGAAATGACGTGGCCAAAGGGAACAACTGCCTTTTATGATGAGCCTGACTTTATTGAGTGGTGCTTTAAGCTTGCGGAAAAGTATTTCCCTGAAAATCAGCTTGTAATCAATGAGGGGAATCCTATGGCATTTAAGAACGGAAAGCGTGCTGCATCACAGTATTATTCTTACATAGAAGCAAATATGCTAAAGGGTGCAAGGATTGATGCAATTGGTATGCAGTTCCATATGTTTGGAAGTCGTGACGGTGAGTATGAATATACAAGACCATATTACGATCCCAGAAGGCTTTATAAGTTAATGGATATGTATTCAAATTTCGGAAAGCCTCTGCAGATTACAGAGGTAACAATCCCTGCATACTCAAATGATGATGAGGATGAGGCTATTCAGGCAGAGCTAATGGAGATTTTATATTCAATATGGTTCTCCCATCCAAATATGGAGCAGATTATATATTGGAATTTGGTAGATGGTTATGCCTATGTCCCTGATCCCGACCCTGAAAAGATTGCGGCATCACAAGGTGATATGACTTTAGGAGAAAATATATTTTATGGCGGACTTTTGCGTTTTGACCTGACACCAAAGCCTGCGTATTATACAATAAAAATCTCATACAAAATGTTTGGCATACAGAGGAAGAAGCTGTTGCTGACAGTAACGGAAAGGCTACATTCAAAGGCTTTTATGGTGAATATGATGTGGAGATTATTGTTGGCGACAAGGTAGTAGAAAAGACAGTAAGCCTTTCATCAAAGAGTGAAAATAATTTTGTTATTTCTATATAATTGGAGAATAAAATGAAAATTTATGATATTTCTCAGGAATTGACCGGGTGTGCTGTTTATCCGGGGGATAAGGCACCCGAAAAAGAACTTGTAAGTGATATGACAAAGGGTGATTTATATAACCTTACTAACATCAGTATGTGCACCCATAATGGAACCCATATAGATGCACCTGTTCATTTTATCAAAGATGGAAATGGTGTAGATGATATTCCTATGGAAAAATTTATAGGGCCATGCTATGTTATTTGTCATAACGGAGATTTTACTGCACAGCACGTTAAAACTCTGATAGAGGATAATCTTGGTGATTTTCCGAAACGTATATTAATAAGTGGCAATGCAACTGTTACAGCAGATGCGGCAAAGGCGCTTGCTGATAATGAAATTTATCTTTTAGGAAACGAATCGCAGACAGTAGGGCCTGAACTTTCACCTATGGAAGTTCATAAAATTCTTTTGGCAAAGGATGTGGTGTTGCTGGAAGGGTTAAGGCTTTCAGGTATAAAGCAGGGAGAATATTTTCTCTGTGCCGCACCTATTAATATTGCAGGAAGTGATGGAGCGCCTTGCAGAGCGGTTCTTATAGAGTTTTAGTAAGAAATATATAAAAAAGAACGCTAGATAATAGCGTTCTTTTTTTGAATGTTTAATCTTTTATTAACACATATCCGTTATAGTAATAATTTGTAACTTCATCGTTTTCTATGTCGCATCTAAAATTATTATAATACAATGCAATGTTATCGTTGACTGGATAAATGTCCATTTCGTTATTCTCGGCGCCATATTGAGTATACAAATCTTTAACAATCTGCTTTATGTCTATTTCATATTGCTGACCATTGTGTTCAAAATCGATAGGATTGTTGGATTCAAAAATTTGGATCATTGTATCATATTCTGATATGTTAACGGTATTTTTTACTTTATAACTGCAGTATGTATAGCTGTTTCCTTCTCTGTCATAGTTCTTTGTGAAACCGAAGATTTCCTTTTCGGTTTTATTTGAATCAGGGATAAAGTCAGGCACTTTTTTTGCATCATACTTAAGATATTCATAAGAACTTAATATTTTTTCCTTATCTTCTTCGCTAACATTTTCGTTAGGGATAACAACATCATTTTCTATCATACCATTGGATTCAAGAGTTGTTTTAAGAATATTTGTCTGACTTTTTACAGGCATATCTATTATGTTAAAAGGAGTTATAGTAACTATTAAGACTATTATTCCCGATAAAAGCGCAACCTTGTTTGAATGCTTTGGTATGATTATAGAACCTATAATAAAGAGGATGCTGATAATTATCAGAACAAGAGAAACTGTTCTTGGTGTTGTAAGACCGTATGCATTTATTCTTTCGAAAACTGCAATTGCCTGCATAATAAGAACGGGAACAAGAAAATATCCGCCGAATTTTACAAACAGCTTTGCGATTTTCTCGGTGTATTGCATAACACTTAAAAGGAAGAATATAAAGAAAAGTGATGCAAAGGATGCAAACCAGTTTATCTCGCCAACAGGCATATTCCATGTAATAACGATTTTTGCAAGATATGCAAGCAATATTACTATAAGAAGCATATAAAGAGGCAGCCCTGCAAATAAAACAAATGCGCGGAATATTTTTGACTGTGGTATTGCCACGTCTTTTTTAGGTATAGCAGAGAGGAATATGTTTACAAAGCATATTACCCATACGAAAAGATTTACAATAAGATATACCTTATAAAAGTTATCCCAAAAGTTATCCAAATCGAGGAAAAGGAATTGAACCGCGGCAATACATGTTGAAAGCCCTGCTGAAAGGACACCGCATATTGCGCCTGTAAATATCAGAGAGGTTACGAGCTTTGGAAAAGCAAGGCTTGAGTTTTCTCCTCGCATAAGGATAAAGAAAATGAAACATATCATGGCGATTATAATGCCGGTATATGACATAATCATATATAGAGAAGCATAATTTGCCTTTAGCAGAATAAATCCAACTATGAAGGTTATGCCACACAGAATGTATTGAATAACACTGCTTATTTTTTCGCAGAGATATTCCTGTACAAGTTTAAGTAGTACAGAAAACACCGCTACTAAGCCACAGGTCATACATAAGGGTACTATTATTTCGTCAGAATTAGTTTCGAAAATAATTTCAAATGAGATTGCAAGAAAACCAAGTGCCGAGCAGATAAAAGCAACAAGAAATCTTGAAACACCATCTTTAACATTAACAAATAAATTCTTTAAAAATTCTTTAAACTTCATAGTAAAACCTCCGTTTCTGCGAGTTTAGTTCTATATTCATTATATCACAGCAATTTTTAAATTGCAATATATTGGAAAATCGGTTGAAAATATCGGAAAGTAGTGTATAATATAAATGAAAGTTGATGAAATAAGGAGGAAAACTCATGAAAAGATTTTTAGCGGGTTTACTATCAGTTATAATGATTATATCTATGTGTGGTACAGCTTTCGCAGACGGCACATGTGGAATAACCTCTGCAACTTCAGTACCATGTAGCGAATGGGCAATAGAAAGTGTAGAAAAAGCGCAAGCCTTAGGAATTATAAACATTGGTGGCAACTATAATTTCCCTGCACCTATAACCCGTCAGGAATTTTGTGAACTTGTTTATAGTTACTATGAAAAATATGCAGACGAGGTTCAGATTGTAAATGCAGGGAATCCGTTTTTGGATACTGAAAACAAAGGTGTTACTGTGCTTCACGGATTAGGAATTATAAAGGGTAAGAGCGAAACAGAGTTCGCTCCAAACGACTTACTCACCCGTGAAGAGGCGGCAACAATTTTACTTCGATTGATTTCCGTTGCTCATCCTGAATGGGCGGCGACAGAGCTTTTTTATGAGTTTTCGGATTTAGAAGAAATCTCTGAATGGGCAATGACACCTGTGCAGACCATATGCAATATGGGAATAATGAAAGGCGTAGGGGATAACAGATTTGCACCAAAGAATACATACACAACAGAGCAGGCTATCACAACGCTGACAAGGGTTTATACAGGCTTTTCAAAAGGAAGAAACGAGGGTAAGTGGGAAGAATTAAGCTTTGCTGATAAGGTAAATGCAAATATGCCTGCGGATAAAAATTATATGTTTTCGCCTCTTTCGATTAAAATGGCACTTATGATGGCGGCAAACGGAGCAGAGGGTGAAACCTTGGATGAAATTTTAAAGGCACTCGATGTTGATGACTTAGAAAGCTATAATGAAAGCGTAAGGAGTATGCTTGATAAGTATAAAGAGAATGATATACTTAAACTTAATGTGTCTAATTCTATATGGTTAAACTCTGATAAAACAGACCAGAGATTTTCTAAAGAATACGAAGACGAACTTTCAAAGTTCTATGACGCAACTGCAGACATTGTAACAAACGATGATGCAGAAAGCAGAATTAACGGTTGGGTAAATGAAAAGACAGAGGGAAAGATACCAACCATTATTACAGAGGAGAACAAGGATTTTTGGGCAATGCTTGTTAATACTGTTTACTTTAAGGGAAGATGGGTGAAAGAATTTTATACAGGAGCCACTCAAAAAGATATCTTTACATCAAGAGACGGTGTGGATACAGAAATAGATTTTATGAACAGAACAGGATGGATAGGATATTCAGATGCAGATGGAGTTTCTGTAGTTGAGCTTCCTTACCTTACCCGTTATGACGTGATTTCGGAAGATGGTGAATACCTGGAAACAAAGTATTTAGAAGATGTAAGCATCAGTATGTATCTTATGATGTCTGATGGAAGCTTTTCGCCTGAAGAAACTTTAAATAAGGCCGAAATAGAAAGCCGGTATATAGCTTTATCTGTTCCTAAATTCAATATTGATTACAGCACAGGTTTAAACGACATACTAAAGACTATTGGCATAAACAGGGCATTCCAAAATGATGCAGAATTTAATAATATGTTCGATGAAGGCAATATGTGGATAGATTCAACTATTCATAAAACCTATATCAAAGTTGATGAAGAGGGAACAGAGGCGGCGGCAGTAGTAGCTATCGGTATGGCAGGGGCTGCCCTTCCGCCTGAACCAATAGAGGTTAAGTTCAATAAGCCATTTACCTTTGTTATCCGTGATAATATAAATGGCGAAATCTTGTTTATGGGTGAATATGCCTTTGCAAAGTAGGGGTCTTATATGAAATACGAAAATATAAAAAAGGCAAAGTTTTTAAGCCGTCCAAACAGGTTTATTGCAAATATTGAGATAGACGGAAAAGAAGGGGTTGCCCACGTTAAAAACACAGGCAGATGCAAGGAACTTTTAACAGAGGGCGCAACAGTCTATGTGTCGATAAGTGACAACAAAGAGAGAAAGACAAAGTACGATCTGGTGAAGGTTATAAAAGGTGAAAGGCTTATAAATATGGATAGTCAGGCGCCCAATAAAATCTTTTACGAGTGGGTGAAAGAGGGAAACCTTTTTAAAGATGTTACTCTTATAAAGCCTGAATGTAAGTATAAAAATTCAAGATTTGATTTTTATATAGAGGCAGAGGATAAGAAGATTTTCGTTGAGGTAAAAGGGGTTACATTAGAGGATAACGGAGTTGTCCGCTTCCCTGATGCGCCAACGGAAAGAGGAGTTAAGCATGTAAACGAGTTAATCGCATCCTTGGAAGATGGATATGATGCATATATTGTCTTTGTTATACAGATGAGGGATGTTTTATATTTAGAGCCAAACTATAAAACACATAAAGAGTTTGGGGATGCCCTTAAAAATGCAAAAGAAAAGGGCGTAAACATTATTGCAGTTGACTGTTTTGTGACAGAGAATACTGTTGTTGCAAAGGATTATGTTGAGGTAAAATTATAATAAGAAAAGGTCTTTTTGGGTTATATCCAAAAAGACCTTTAATATATTGCAAAAAATAAAAAATCGTGGTATAATGATTATGTATAAATGTTTAAAGGAAGTGTTATTTATATGGAATATACATGGCTTAAGGATATGAAGTTATCCAATGTTATTATGGGAACAGAGGGGTTCGGTGAAAGAATCCCAAAGGAAACCGCATTTAAGCTTATGGATTTATATTTAGAAAATGGCGGAAACGTTATAGATACAGCAAGACTTTATTGCGGAGGCATAAGCGAAGAGGTTGTAGGCGAATATATAAAGGATAAGAGGGATAAGGTATATATCTCAACAAAGTGTGCCCATCCATTATCTTTTGATGATTTGTCATTGAGTCGTTTAAGCCGCGAGGATATAGAAAGCGATGTAGAAAAAAGCCTTAAGGCTTTAGGAATAGACTATATAGATATTTTATGGCTTCACAGAGATGATGAGAGCTTACCTGTTGGCCCTATAATAGATACGTTAAATGACTTGAAAAAGCGCGGAGTGGTTAAATACTTTGGTGCATCAAACTGGTCCTATGACAGAATTGCAGAGGCGAACAAGTACGCAGAGGGAAATGGCCTTGATGGCTTTTGTGCAAGTCAGGCTCTTTACAACCTTGCAACAAGAAACTGCGTATGGGATTGGAAGCTTGCCTACATTGACGAGGATAAGGAAAAGTACGATAAGGGTGATATCCCTGTCTTTGCATTCTCATCACAGGCGAAAGGCTTTTTTGAAAAGTATGCCACAGGTGACTTATCCCCTAAAGCGAAGGACAGATATTTAAACGATGAATCAATAAAGACCTTTAATAAAATAAAGGAAAGAGCTGATAAAGAGGGAACAACAATTTCCTATGCGGCCCTTAAGATTCTCCGTGAGCAGAGCAACTTCCCTCTGTTTACTATAATCGGGCCATCAAAGGTGGAACAGCTTTTAGATACATTGAATGTAAAATAATATTTGTGAAACGTAGGGAACAACCTGCGTGTTGTTCCGCGGCACGACACATAGGTCGTGCCCTACAATAAAAACATACGGATAAAAATGGTGTATAATCGTTTTATTAAAATATAAAAGGTGAATTAAAATGATAGATGAAAAGATTAAAAGAATAAACGAGCTTGCTAAAAAGGCAAGAGAAGAAGGTCTGACAGAGGCAGAAAAGGCAGAACAGAAAAAGTTAAGAGAAGAATATGTTGCGGGCTTCCGTGCATCTCTTACGGGTGTTTTGTCTAACACATACATACAAACCCCTGATGGAAATAAAGTTAAGGTAGAAAAGAAAAAGAAATAGAGGAAGATTATGAAAACAGCGGCTATAATATGCGAATATAACCCCTTTCATAACGGACATAAGTATCAGATAGAAATGGCAAGAGAGCTGACGGATTGCGATGCAGTTGTAGGCTTAATGAGCGGAAACTATGTTCAAAGGGGAGAATTTTCAATATTTCCTAAAGAAACAAGGGCAAGGGCATGCATAGAAAACGGAATTGACCTTGTTCTTGAAAACCCTGCATATCTCACTTTGCGTTCAGCAGAGGGGTATGCATTTTCTGCTGTGAATATTTTAAATTCTATGGGCAATATTGATTACCTTGTATTCGGTGGAGAGAGTGACGATATAGATGCTCTTTTAAGTGTAGCTAAATTCCTGTGTGATGAGCCAAAAGAATTTAAGGAATTCATTGCAAAGGAAATGGAAAAGGGAGTTTCTTTCCCTGTGGCAAGAGAAAAGGCGACAGAAAAGGTATTAGGCAAGGATTTAGCAAAACTTTTGAGTACGCCAAACAACCTTTTAGGGATAGAATACTTAAAGGCGCTTATAAAACTGAATTCCGATATTAAGCCTGTTGTTATAAAAAGAAAGGGCGCTGACCATAATGCAGATACTCCTGTTGGTGATATTGCGTCTGCCACAAACATCCGTGGGAATTTATGTAGCGGAGCGGGCATAGAAACATTGGTTCCCCAGAACGTAATTGAATTATATCAAAAGCCTTTTGGATATGATAAAGCAGATTTGGCGGTTTTATCTGCTATAATCCTTATGTCGGTTGAGGAGATAAAAAATCTTCCTGATATATCAGAGGGGCTTGAAAATAAAATAAAGACGGAAGCTTTATCTGCAGATACATTAGAAGACTTAATTGCAAAGGTCAAGTCAAAGAGATATGCGTATAGCAGAATCAAAAGAGCACTCCTTTGCGGATATTTAGGAATAGATAAAGAGGAAATTGTAAAACAGGCAGAATATATAAAGATACTTGACTTTAACGAGAACGGGCAAAAAGTATTAAATTTCGCTAAAAAGACAGCAACACTTCCTTTGTGCAAAAACGCATCACCGATTTTAAAAAATCCATCTGCAATGATGCAATGGAAAAAGGAATTGTATCGCGACAAGGTATATGAGATATTTTACAGATAAAATTCTAAATAAATACTTGATATAAGTGAAAAAATGTGGTATTATATAGGTTAAATTTGAATTTTTAACTCTCAACATATGAAGGGATGATAAATATGCTTAATGTAAATGTTTATAAGCTTAAGGAAATGACAGAAGAAAAAAAGGCTTATATAATGAAAAGAGCAGAGCTTGATATAAGCGAGCAGATGGTTCTTGCGAAGGAAGTTTCCGACGATATAAGACGCCGCGGTGATGAGGCTGTTCTTGAATATACCAAGAAGTTTGACCGCGTTGAACTTACCCAGGATGCTATAAAGGTAAGACTTGAAGAAATCGAAGCAGGCTATAAAAACGTTGATAAGGAAACTTTAGAGGCAATAGAATATGCCGCGAAGAATATTAAGAACTTCCACGAAAAGCAGATGCCTGAAGAAATGTGGTTTACTGAAGTTGACAAGGGCTTGCTCGTTGGTGAAAAGACAACTCCTATCGTGGATGTTTGTCTTTACGTTCCAAGAGGAAAGGGAAGCTTCCCATCAGTTTTATTGATGCTTGGTATTCCTGCTGTTGTTGCAGGGGTAGAAAATATAGTTGTTGTTACCCCTCCTAATGAACAGGGTAACGTAGACGATGCAATTTTAGCTGCGGCTAAAGTTATAGGCATAACAGAGATATATAAGGTTGGCGGAATTCAGGCGGTTGCATCTGTTGCATACGGAACAGAAACAATTCCAAAGTGCCATAAGATTATAGGCCCGGGTAACTCATACGCAACTGCGGCGAAGAGAGTGCTTGCTAACTTTATCGATGCAGGCTTACCTGCAGGTCCAAGTGAAGCTATTATCCTTTGTGATGAAAACGCAGATCCTGAAAAGGTTGCAAGAGACTGGATGATTGAAGCAGAGCATGGTCCTGATTCTGCATCACTTTTGGTTACCAACAGTGAAGAGCTTGTTAATAAGGTTATCCCTATTGTTGAAAAGCAGCTTGAAAAGATTTCAGACAAGCGCCGCGACTTTGTATCAACAGTTTTATCTACATACGGTGGTGCAATCATCACAGAAAGTTTAGATGAAAGTATAGCTTTTGTTAATGAATAC
>JAZRQL010000036.1:0-2121 GCA_045649725.1 Clostridia bacterium
ACAGGAGGTGGCAAAAGTGCATTTTAACAGCAGAGAGGATATTATCGAGTTAACACCGCAATGGAAAGGCGAAAGACTTCCAGACGGCAGACCGAAAGTAGACGAAAAATATTTAAAGGCACTTAAAACTTTAACACTTGAAGAAGTGTGGAAACCAATTTATGTAAAGGGATATGAAAGCCAGTTTGAAGGCAGACTTCATACTCTTCACGACGATGGAAGAAAGCTTATAGGAAGAGCGGTAACAGCTACATATTGCCCATTCCGTCCTGACCTTGACGAAGTAACAAAGGAAATCGGCAAGAGCGAGGGCAGAACAGGAACATATAACCAGTGGGTAATTGATAACTTAATGGAATATGATGTACCTGTTATCGATATGTACGATAAAATTTATAAAGGAACATATCTCGGCGGTAACCTTACAACAGCTCTTAAAAATAAAACCAAGAACGAAAACGGCGGAGCGGTTGTTTGGGGCGGTATCCGTGATACTGAACAGATGAAGAAGGTAGAGGATACGCAGGTTTACTACCGCGGAATAGACCCAACACCAATACGTGAGTTCATTATGACAGGATATAACACAGCAACAAGAATCGGTAATGCAATCTGTCTTCCTGGTGACGTTGTATTCGGTGCTGGCGGCGGAGTATTATTTATCCCAAGCCACTTGGTTGAAGAAGTTGTTGGCGGAGCGGCAAAGACACAGGTTAAAGACTTGTTTGGCTTTGAAATGATTTCTCTTAACAAGTTCACAACAGCACAGATTGACAGAAATACCTGGACAAAGGAAATGCTTGATATGCTTATGGAATTCATTGAAACAGATGACAGAGCTGAAAGCTACAGAGATATGGACTGGTCCTTAGAGTATGACCTTGCAATAAACGGCGACCCTAACGATACACAGTCTGCATTATAATCATAAAATTTGAAAGGAAGATAATTATGGATTTTAAGAATAAAGTTGCAGTAATAACAGGAGCAGCCGGAACACTTTGCTCCGAAATAACATTAGACCTTGCTAAAAAAGGCGTTAAGGTTGCTATGGTTGACTTAGCAGCAGAAAAGCTTCAGGGTCTTGCTGAAAAAATCGAAGCAATTGGCGGAGAATATATGATTGAGACAGGTGATGTTACAAGCCTCGAATCTATGACAAAGGTTGCAGACAATGTGTTTGCAAAGTGGGGTCCTTGCAATTTCTTAATCAACGGTGCAGGCGGCAACCAGCTCAACGCTTTAACAACTATTACAGAATTCGACCCAATCGAACTTTCTGAGGATAAGCCTGAGGGTATGAGAGGTTTCTTTGACCTTGATATGCCTACATACGAAAAGGTATTAAAGATAAACACAATCGGAACAGTTGTATGCTGTCAGGCATTTGGTAAGCAGATGGCTTTAGCTGACGGCGGTGCAATCATCAACTTTGCATCAATGAACGCATATTGCCCACTTACAAGAGTTCCTGCTTATGCTATGAGTAAGGCTGCTATTGAAAACTATACAAAGTGGCTCGGCAACTACTTTGCACCTGCAAACATCAGAGTAAATGCTATTGCTCCTGGTTTCTTCGTTAACGAGCGTTCTATAAATTATTTAGGAACAGTTGAAACAGGTCTTACAGCAAGAGGCGAACAGGTTATCAACCATACTCCAATGAAGAGATTTGGTGTTGCTTCTGACCTTTTAGGCTGTGTTGAATGGCTTTTAAGCGACGACAAAGCAGGCTTCGTAACAGGTATTACAATCCCTGTTGATGGTGGTTTCTTAACAAAGAGTGGCGTATAATTTAGGAGAATGGCTATGATAAAAATCAATGCTAATCAAGTTGTAAAGAAACAAGAAAATTTCTGGAACCACATTTTATTTCATCCAACAGATGCAATAGAGGATGATTGGGGCAGAAAAATTCTTGATGAAATATCAAAGGATAAGGCTGCCAAAATGGTACGTATTTACAATATGCTTGAGGATATTGTATCTCTTGACGAAAATGGTGAGCTTGTCTACGATTATGAACTTAACGATTTAAGAATTGATTATTTCCTTGAAAAAGGTTTTACACCTATGATTGCCTATGGCTGTGTTCCGCCTTTTATGGCAGTTGACCCTGAA
>JAZRQL010000037.1:0-16800 GCA_045649725.1 Clostridia bacterium
CATAAAGAAGCATTCGCTTCATTCGGTGACAATAGCGAGAAGGTCACACCTGTTCCCATTCCGAACACAGTAGTTAAGCTTCTTAGCGCTGAAAATACTTGGCGGGCGACCGCCCGGAAACATAAGTCGTCGCCGGAACTATTGAAAAGCTTGAACATTATTGTTCAAGCTTTTTTTGTGTTTAATTCGTGCTAGAAAATTCAGCAATCTTCGTCTGAACCTACGCTTTTTATCACAGTCATGTACAAAAAGTACACTCCTGTAATAAAAAAGTTTGTATCAAACAAATCTCACTAAATTTTCTACGCACTTACTTTGAGTTATTATGTGGTATATAAGTATTTGATATATTCAGCAATCTTTCCGTAAAGCTTCGCGTGAAAAAATGGAGGGCTTCCACGCCCTCCATTTCAAGTATATTATTCTACCTCAATGAATTCAGTATCTTTAAACTTTTCTTTAAACTCATCACTAAATTTATAATCTGTTATTATTCCGTCAACATGGCTTAAGTCAAAAAGATTTTGGTTACCTTTAAACCCTACCTTTTCATGATCCACTAAATAATACATTTTCTTAGAGTTTTTTCTCATAATCATATGTAAATGAGTGTAGTAGCCAGCTGAAATCACACCATCATCTGAAATGAACGAGGTAGAGAAAAAAGCTATATCCACGTTGTGCCTTGATGCAGTTTCAATGGTGTCGTCGCTATATAGGATATATGGTGGCTCTTTTACTTTTCCTCCAAGACAATACACGTTTATACCCTGATCGCTTAAGAATGTTACAATGGCAACATTGTTTGTAAAGACCGTTATATCCTTTTTATTTACAATGAATTTAGCAATTGACTCTGTGGTTGTTGTACCATCAACAAAAATTCTGTCACCGTCGTTTATAAGAGAGGCTGCCGCTTCGCCGAGTTTTGTCTTTACTGACTTCATTTTGTGATAGCGAAAAGGCAGAGGAACTGCTTTGCTTTTTACTAGCTCAACTCCACCATAGGTGCGGTGTACAAGCTTTTGGCTTTCTAATGCATTTAAGTCACGATTTATGGTGGCTGTACTGTAGTGGAGTTTATCTGTCAGAAACTTAACTGTAACATATCCGTATGTATTTAAGATTTCCAAAATACTGTCCATTCGTTCCTTTTGATACATTTCATCACTTCCAAAATTTTGATAATAGTTGAGAATCTCTCAAAAAAATAAACATACTTGAATTTTTTTGAGAAAATGCTATACTGTAAGTATAGCATATTTTTCGGATATTTCAAGTCTTAAGAGGTGTTTTGCAGATGAAAAATTTAACCGAGGGAAATATATACAAGAATTTTATTTTATTTGCTGTACCTATTATTCTTGCGGGACTTTTCTCACAGGCTTATGTAACTATTGACAGCATAATAGCCGGCAAGTTTTTGGGTGAGCAAGGTTTAGCGGCAATCGGCGCTACTTCTGCATTTTTGACGTTTATATCATCAATTTTCTGGGGATATGGTACAGGTGCGGCAGTACATACGGCAACATTGTTCGGTTCAAAGAATTATAAAATGCTTAAAACAAGTCTTTGCAGCAATCGGGTTGTTTTTATTATAGCTAATCTTGTTGTTAGTGGCTTTGCTCTTGTTTTTAAAGATTTAATATTTGATTTTTTAAGAGTTGATGAATCTATAAGAAGAGATGCTTCGTATTACTATATCATTATGATTTCTTTTAAGTTTGTTATTGTTTTGAATACATACGGTACTGCCATATTTAACGCCTTAGGCATGAGTGGTTATCCATTCAAAATGTCAGTTGTTTGCGCGGTGCTTAATGTAGCTGGAAATATTTTAAGTGTTACGATTCTTAAGATGGGCGTTGTTGGCCTTGCTATTTCTTCTGTTTTCTCTGCGCTGGTTGTGGATATATGTTACTACGTAAAGTTACAGAAATGCTTTGATGAAGTGGGATGCAGGGATTATAAGGTAAGAATAAGTCTTGATTCTGTTGAAAAGTCTCTTGGATATGCTTTGCCTGTTACAGTTCAGCAGGGAGTTATGTATTTGGCATCTCTCATTATTTCACCATTGATAAATGGAATAGGAAGTGCAGCAACTGCAGCATATAGTGTTGTGTTGAGAATATATGATATAAACGCAGGGATATATCAGAACTCTGCAAAAACTGTTACAAACTATGTTGCTCAAAGCATAGGGGGAGAGAAATTTGAAAATCTAAAAAAGGGTGTAAAAGTTGGTTTTTTACAGGGAATTGTATTTTTGGCGCCTGTTCTTTGCCTATGTGTGATTTTTGCAAGACCATTCTGTGAAGCTTTCTTTCCAAAAGGCTATGTTGGTGAGGCTCTTGAATTATCAGTAGTATATGTAAGGTGCTTTTTACCGTTCATATTATTTAATGTAGTTAATAACTTCTTTCATTCATTCTTCAGAGGAGTAAAGGCTATGAATCTTTTGGTTTTCTTTACTGCTTTGGGGTCAGCGATAAGAATTGTGGCTACTATGCTTCTTACAGACAGTTTTGGAATGTACGGAGTATATTCAGGTTGGGTTATCTCATGGGTTGGTGAGGCTGTTCTTATTTATATCGCATACTTATGTGGGGGATGGAAGAAGAACTTAAATATAGAAATATAGTGCAAAAAGGATGAGATTATGGAACTTAATGTTATAAGCTTTAATATAAGATGTCGTGATGATGAAAATGGAAATTCTATTGCAGAGAGAGCGCCAAGATTAGATAAGATAATACAGAAGTATGAGGCTGATATAATTGGTTTTCAGGAAGTTACACCTGCCTGGATGCCATATATAGAAAACTATTTTGGCGAGGAGTATGCGATTTTCAATAAATACAGATGCGAAACGAAAAAAGAGTCTGGTCCTGTTTTATGGAAAAAGAATAAGTTTAACTGCCTTAATAAAGGATATTTCTGGCTTTCCGATACTCCTGAAGTAGAGTCTAAAGGCTGGGATGAGTTATTTGATTGTCACAGGATATGCACATATGCCGTGCTTGAAGATAAAAATAGTGGTGTGAAATTTAATGTAATGAATACGCATTATGGATTTGGGGATAAATGTCAGATTGACAGCTCAAATCTTATTTACGATTATAGTAAGAAGATATCAGATTATCCAACCTTTGTTACAGGTGATTTTAATATGAAGCCTGACAGTTTGGGATATATGGAGATGACAAAGAATTTTACCGATGTTAATGTTGTAACAGATAATGATTTAAGTGCAACATATCACGGATATCATCCCGGGAAGAAGGACAACTCTCATATTGACTATTGTTTTATTGATGAAAATATAAAACCTATAAGTCAGAAAATAATTAAAGATACAGTTGATAATATGTTTCCTGCAGATCATTATGGGTTGCATATAAAACTTAGTATATGATAAAGATAAAAGCAGAAACGGAGTTACCGCTTCTGTTTTTTTAGTTTTGATATAATTACCGGTTACGAAGACAGAGTAAATCTTTATAATATAGTAACAACGGCAAAAAAAAAGGACGCGTCCCCCAAAAAATAGCATATTTTGACTAGTTTTACAGAGATTATGACTTGTTTTTTAACAAAAAATGGTTTAAAATAGAATTAGAATGATATAACAATTCATTATTTTGTTGACATTATTTATCCATAATATTATAATATTATGATTGGATAGTTGTATATAAATATTAGCAAAAATACATTTATAATGGAAGGACACATAGGTCGTTCCATACTACCGGCTACGAAGATAAAGTAAACTATTATATACAAAACAACAACGGCAAAGAGGAGCTAAGCTCCAAAGATAAATGATGATTTAATGTATCCGGCTACGAAGATAAAGTAAACCATTATATACAAAATAACAACGGCAAAGAGGAGCTAAGCTCCAAAGGAGGATGACAAATGATTAAAATTGCAATTGCAGGTTATGGTAACTTGGGAAAGGGTGTTGAATGCGCTATAGAACAAAATCCTGATATGGAACTTTTTGGCGTTTTTACAAGAAGAAACCCTGATGATGTAAAAACATTAACAGGTGCAAAAGCCTATAACATTAAGGATATCGCAAATTATAAGAATGATATAGACGTGGTTATCATCTGCGGCGGTAGTGCGACAGATTTACCTGTTCAGACACCTGAACTTGCGGCTAACTTTAATGTTGTGGATAGCTTTGATACCCACGCAAAAATCCCTGAACACTTTAAAAATGTAGATAAAGTCGCAAAGGAATCAAAGAAGGTTGCAATGATTTCTGTTGGTTGGGATCCTGGTATGTTCTCCCTTAACAGACTTTTCTCTGAAGCTATCTTACCTGACGGAAAAACATATACATTTTGGGGGAAGGGCGTAAGTCAGGGCCATTCAGATGCTATAAGAAGAATCAATGGAGTTGTTGACGCAAGACAGTATACCGTTCCTATAGATAAAGCATTGGACGCAGTAAGAAACGGTGAAAATCCTGACTTAACTGCAAGAGAAATGCATCTTCGTGATTGCTATGTTGTTGTAGAAGAAGGCGCAGATAAGGCAGAAATTGAAAAGCAGATAAAGACAATGCCAAACTACTTTGCAGACTACGATACAACAGTTACATTTATAACAGAAGAAGAATTAAAGAGAGACCATAGCGGTATTCCTCATGGCGGTTTTGTAATCAGAAGCGGCAAGACAGGACTCAACAATGAAAATAATCATATTGTTGAATATAGCTTAAAGCTTGATTCAAACCCAGAGTTTACCTCATCAGTTCTTGTGGCATATGCAAGAGCTGCATATAAGATGAATAATGAAGGAATGTACGGTTGTAAAACAGTTTATGATGTTCCACCTGCATATCTTTCACCTAAATCATACGATGAACTAATTAGTCATCTCCTTTAAAAACGAGGGGTTTGATGTAAAAACCTCAAATTTAAAATATGACTAAAAACATCAAGGGGTAGCGATAAAAATCATTTACCTTTGAGAAAAAATTATATAAAATATAAGGAGGTGTTAAAAGTGATCAGAGTTACTATTTGGAATGAGTACAGAAAAGAATTTATGTACGAAGAAACCAAGGCGTTATTCCCTGATGGTATGCACAACTTTATCGCAGACTTTTTAAAGGATGATGATATTGTTACACAGACAGCATGGCTTGATCAGGAAGACAACGGTATTACTGATGAACTTTTAGAAAACACAGATGTTCTTATCTGGTGGTCACATGGATGTTGGCAGGAAGTTAAGGATGAAATTGCAGAAAAGGTTAAGAAGTATGTTTTAAACGGTATGGGATTTATTGCTCTCCATTCTGCGCATACAGCAAAGCCTTTCACAAAGCTTATGGGAACAACTTGCTCTCTTCGTTGGAGAGAAGATTCTCGCGAGAGATTGTGGTGCTGTAATCCTGCACATCCTATTGCAAATGGGATTCCTCCGTATATAGATATCGAAGTGGAAGAAATGTACGGTGAGTTTTTTGATATTCCTACCCCTGATGATATTGTCTTTTTGGGATGGTTCAATTCAGGTGAAGCTATTCGCGCAGGTGTTACCTTTACAAGAGGGTTAGGTAAGATTTTCTACTTTCAGCCGGGACACGAAACTTATCCTACATATCAGATTCCTGAAATTCAGCAGATTATCAGAAATGCTGTACGATGGGCTGCTCCAAATCTGAAAATGGAACTTAAGTGCGAAAAAACAGAGCCTCTTGAGGAGGAGTAATTAAAATAAAAGGAGATTATTAAAATGAAAAAGGTTAAAATTGCCGTAATTGGTGTTGGTGGTATAGCTCGCGGTAATCATTTGCCAGGCTATATGAGGATGGATAACGTTGAAGTAGTTGCTGTTTGTGATATTTTAGAAGACAGAGCAAAGGCAGTTGCAGAACAGTTTAATGTTCCTGTATACTACACGGATTATAAAGATGTGTTAAAGATTGAAGGTCTTGACGCGGTAGATATCTGTACACCTAACAAGCTTCACTCAATTATCGCTGTTGAAGCATTAGAGGCAGGCTTAAATGTATTCTGTGAAAAGCCTGATGCTGTTAATGTTGAAGAAGCTGAAAAAATGAAGGCTGCTGCTGAAAAGAGCGGAAAGCTTTTAATGGTTATGAGAAATAACAGATTTTGGCTTACATCTGAATTCTTAAAGAAGTATATCGAAGATGGTAAGATGGGTAGCATCTATGCTGCAAGATGTGGTTGGAGAAGAAGAAGAGGTATCCCAGGTAAGGGTGGGTGGTTCACTACTAAAGAAATGTCAGGTGGCGGACCTTTAATTGACCTTGGCGTACATATGATTGACCTTGCTATCTGGCTTATGGGTAGCCCTAGACCTGTTGCTGTTTCAGGTTCTACTTATACAATGTTTGCAAACTCTGATGCGGCTGACTCTGTTCACTCACAGTTTGGTGATAAGGTAGAAGACGGAACATTTGACGTAGAAGATTTAGCTATGGGCTTTATTAAGTTCGATAACGGTGCTTGTATGCAGATAGAATTCTCATGGGCATCAAACATTGAAGCAGAACAGACATTTGTTCATCTTTATGGTGATAAGGCAGGTTCTTCATGGATTAACAACTGGTCAACTGAAAAGAATCGTTCTCTTAAGATATTTACAGAAGAAAACGGTAAGACTGTTGACTTCCTTCCAAATATCGACAATTCAGCCGGAATACAGGTGCACGAAGCTAATTTAAGACACTTTGTAGATTGCTTAATAAATGGCACAGAGCCTATCTTTAAGGTTCAGGAAGGCGTTGATATGATCAAGATCTTAGAAGGTATGTATAAGTCAGCTGAAACAGGAAGAGAAGTTCTTCTTTAATAGTAAAATTATGTTGAGCCGGATATATTTATATTCGGCTCAACAGAGTATATTAACGGAAATGAGCTGCGGCTGTGAATAAGAGATTTGCAGTATTTAAAGATAATAGTATCCTTTGAGAGGGGTAAAAGGAGAAAGGTGCTGACCATAATTGGTCGGCACCTTTTTTGATATTATACAAATTGCACTTTTTTGAAATGGGTTTGAAAGTGGGTTATTTGTAAAAATAAAAGTCACTTATCTGCAGTAAATAAGCGACTTTTCTGGTGACTCATAGGGGATTCGAACCCCTGTAGCCGCCGTGAGAGGGCGGAGTCTTAACCACTTGACCAATGAGCCATATTCAATTTATATCTTCTGATTAACAAAAGTTAGTATATCATTTAAAGACCTAAAAGTCAAGCTTTTTTGTAAAATTATTTCTCTTAAATTCGACTTAATTATTAAAAAATTCTTGACATTAATGGGAAAAAAGAGTATAATTAATAGCAATATAAGGTGATGACCGAAAACAAGTAGGGATAACCCGTGCCCTTTAGAGAACTGTCGGTTGCTGCAAGACAGTAGGGAGGTTATTTTGAATACATTTCGCGAGCTGCGTACCGAACGGTTTAACTTAGTAGGCTACGACGGGGTTGCCCGTTACAGCAAGAGAGTATAGTAGCTTTTAAGGCTTGTACTCGTAAAGGTCACTTCTGTGAAGATGTGATAAATTGAGGTGGTACCGCGGGAAATTCTCGTCCTCTGTATTCGTTATTGGATACGGAGGGCTTTTTTTGTGAAGAGATTTCCTCTTATCTGATGCAGAGTAAAACGTATAAAGGCTGACTAAAGTTTGTTCTGTTGGCCAAGAAGGAGTTGTAGGTATGATTATTACGGAGATTCTTGAAAAGAATGCCAAAATGTATGCAGATGATATTAGTCTTGTAGAGATTAACCCTCCTGCAGACGAGCCGAAGCATATGACGTGGAAAGAATACTCTCTTATTGAGGGTAGCGGAAAAGAGGCATTTAGAAAAGAGATTACATGGAAGGATTTTAATAAGGATGCAAACCGCTTTGCAAACCTCTTGATGAGCAGAGGTATAGGCAAGGGGGATAAGGTAGCTATCCTTTTAATGAACTGCATTGAGTGGCTTCCTATCTACTTTGGTATATTAAAGACAGGGGCTTTAGCAGTTCCTTTAAACTATCGCTATACTGCAGATGAAATTAAGTACTGTTTAGAACTTTCAGAGGCGGATGTTCTTATTTTTGGTCCTGAATTTACAGGAAGAGTAGAAAGCATCTGCAACAGACTTAAAAAGGTTAAGTATACTTTCTATGTTGGAAAGGATTGCCCAAGCTTTGCAGAAAGCTACGATAACCTTATTGGTTTCTGTTCTACAAAGAACCCTGAAATCCAGCTTTGCGAAGATGATGAAGCGGCTATATACTTCTCATCAGGTACAACAGGCTTCCCTAAAGCTATTATTCACGCACACAGAAGCCTTATGCATTCCTGTAAGGTAGAGCAGGCACATCACGGACAGACAAAAGACGATGTCTTTTTATGTATCCCACCGCTATATCACACAGGTGCAAAGATGCATTGGTTCGGAAGCTTTTTAGTAGGCGGTAAGGCTGTTTTATTAAAGGGTATTAAGCCTGAATGGATTTTAAGAGCTGTTTCCGAGGAAAAGTGTACTATTGTATGGCTTTTGGTTCCGTGGGCACAGGATTTGCTTGATGCTATTGATAGCGGAGATATAAACATTGAGGATTACGAGCTTTTACAGTGGAGACTTATGCATATAGGTGCACAGCCTGTTCCGCCAAGCTTGATTAAGCGTTGGAAGGATATGTTCCCTAACCATCAGTACGATACAAACTATGGTTTAAGTGAATCAATTGGCCCTGGTTGTGTTCATTTGGGCGTTGAAAATATTCATAAGGTTGGCGCTATCGGTAAGGCAGGTTTTGGCTGGGAAGTTAAAATCGTTGACGAGCACAGAAACACAGTTGGAAAGGGCGAGGTTGGCGAGCTTGCTGTTAAAGGCCCCGGCGTTATGCTATGCTACTTCAACGATGAAAAGGCTACAAACGAAGTTTTAGCTGACGGATGGCTCTTTACAGGGGATATGGCAAGAGAAGACGAAGACGGATTTATCTTCCTTGTTGACCGCAAGAAAGACGTTATTATTTCAGGTGGTGAAAATATCTATCCTGTTCAGATTGAGGATTACTTAAGAGCTTGTGACTTGATTAAGGACGTTGCTGTTATCGGTATTCCTGATAAACGTTTAGGAGAGATAACTCTTGCTGTTGTTGAGCTTAAAGAAGGCGAAACAATGACAGAAGAAGAGTTTAACGATTTCTGTCTTGACTTGCCAAGATATAAGAGACCTAAAAAAGTTATATTTGCAGACGTTCCAAGAAACCCAACCGGTAAGATAGAAAAGCCTAAACTTCGTGAGGTCTATTGTTCTGAGGGGCTTGTTGAAAGTCAGCTTAAATAAAACTTGTAATAGATAACTTATTTTGATATAATTTATATACTTAATGAATTGGAAGGAATGATTCAAAAATGAAAAGCTTAATGCTTGGAAATGCAGCAGTTGCCCGCGGTGCATATGAAGCCGGTGTTTCTGTTGTTGCATCATATCCCGGAACACCAAGTACCGAGATAACTGAAAATATTGTTAAATACGAAGAAATTTACGCAGAGTGGTCACCAAATGAAAAGGTAGCGGCAGAGGTTGCTATCGGTGCATCTATTGCAGGGGCAAGAAGTATGTCCTGTATGAAGCACGTTGGTTTAAACGTTATGGCGGACCCTGTTTTTACAGTTAGTTACACAGGGGTAAATGGCGGACTTGTTTTCTGCGTTGCAGATGACCCCGGAATGCATTCTTCACAGAATGAACAGGATTCAAGACACTATGCAGAAGCATCAAAAATTGCTATGCTTGAGCCTGCTGATTCTGCTGAATGCTTAAACTTTACAAAGCTTGCTTATGAATTGTCTGAAAAGTTTGATACTCCAATGTTTTTAAGACTTTCAACAAGAGTATCTCATTCACAGAGTTTAGTTGAGTTATCAGACCCTGAAAAGGTTGAACTTAAGCCATACGAAAAGAACATTGACAAGTATGTTATGATGCCTGCAAAGGCTATCAAGCGTCACGTTGATGTTGAAAAGAGAATACTTGACTTAAAGGCATATGCTGAAAACTGCGACATAAACTGTGTAGAAGATAACGGAAGCAAGATCGGTATTATCACAGCAGGTATTTCATATATGTACTCAAAGGAAGCATTAGGCGATAAGGTTAACTACTTAAAGCTTGGTATGGTTTATCCTCTCCCTGAAAAGTTGATTGCTGACTTTGCTGAAAAGTGCGATAAGGTATATGTTATAGAAGAGCTTGATCCTGTAATTGAAAAGCACTGCAAGGCTTTAGGAATAGAGGTTATCGGTAAGGAGAAGTTTACTCTTCTTGGTGAATACACACCAGCTATGATTAAGGAAGTTGTATTGGGTGAAGGCTCTGCTGAATTTATCGGCGTTCCTGAAGAAATCCCTGCTAGACCTCCTGTTTTATGTGCAGGCTGTCCTCACAGAGGAACATTTTATGTTCTTAAAAAGTTAGGTCTTGTTGTATCAGGTGATATCGGTTGTTATACATTGGGCGCAGTTCCACCCCTTGCATCTGTTGATACTACCATTTGTATGGGCGCATCTGTAAGTGCGGCTCACGGTATGGCAAAGGCAAGAGGCTCTGAGTTCAATAAAAAGCTTGTATCTGTTATTGGTGATTCAACATTTATGCATTCAGGTATCACAGGTCTTGTTGATATTGTTTATAACAAGGGCGCAAACACAGTTTTAATCCTTGATAACTCTATCACAGGTATGACAGGTCATCAGGATAACCCAACAACAGGATATACTATCCGCGGCGAAGAAACAAAGCAGGTAAACCTTGTTGCTCTTTGTAAGTCAATTGGTGTTGAAAACGTTGTTGTAGCAGACCCATTTGATGTTAAGGAATTTGAAAGAGTTGTTAAAGAAGAAGTTGAAAGAGACGAACCTTCTGTTATTATCGCGCAGAGACCTTGTGCTCTTTTAAAGACAGTTAAGTACACAGGCAAGTGCGTTGTAAATGACAAGTGCAAAAAGTGTAAGATGTGTATGAAGCTTGGCTGTCCTGCAATTTCTTTTGATGGCGAAAAAATAAATATTGATGAAACATTATGTAACGGATGCGGACTTTGCTTTAATGTATGCCCATTCGGTGCAATGGAAAAAGGAGAATAATGCTATGAATATTATGATAGTTGGCGTTGGCGGTCAGGGTACATTGCTTGCAAGCCGTATTCTCGGAAATACCGTTATAAACGAAGGTTACGATGTTAAGGTTTCAGAGGTTCACGGAATGAGCCAGAGAGGCGGTAGCGTTGTTACATATGTAAAGTTTGGTGATAAAGTATATTCACCTATTATTGATAAGGGTGAAGCTGATATTATTTTAGCTTTTGAAATGCTTGTAGCATACAGAGCATTACCTTTCCTTAAAAAAGGCGGAAAGATGCTTGTAAATACACAGAAAATGGATCCTATGCCTGTAATCACAGGTGCTATGGATTATCCTGAAAACATTATCGAAAAGCTTGATGAAAAGGTTGAGCTTACCTGTGTTGATGCTCTTAAGTACGCATTAGAGGTAGGAAATGCAAGAGCGGTTAACGTTGTTTTAATCGGTGTAATGGCAAAGAATACTGATATCCCATATGAAAAGTGGGTTGAAACTATTAAAACATCTACACCTGAAAAGTTCTTGGAATCAAACCTTAAAGCATTTGAAATCGGATATAATTTATAAGATTAGGAGATGGCAAAACCGATGAAATATTATCAGGAAGAATTTGAATGTATGCCAAGAGCAGAGATTAAAAAGCTCCAGAGCGAGCGTCTTTGCTGGCAGGTTAAAAGAATGTATGAAAAGGTTGAACTTTTCAGAACTCGTATGGATGAAATTGGTCTTAAGCCTGAAGATATAAAGGGCGTTGAAGACTTACACAAGCTTCCTTTTTCATACAAGCAGGATTTAAGAGATTACTATCCTTTCGGTTTATTTGCAGAGCCACTTAAAAATATTGTCAGAACTCACGCATCATCAGGCACAACAGGCAAGCAGATTGTTGTTGGTTATACAAAAAATGACCTTGAAAAATGGTCAGATTGTTTTGCCCGTCAGTTATGCGCTGTTGGGGCTACAGATGAGGACTTGGTTCAGGTTTCATATGGATACGGTTTGTTCACAGGTGGTCTTGGTGCTCATGACGGTGTGCAGAGATTAGGCGCAACAGTTATTCCAACATCATCAGGCAACACACAAAGACAGATACAGACAATGATTGACTTTGGTTCAACAGTTTTATGTTGTACACCTTCATATGCAATGTATTTAGGTGAAGCTATTGCTGAACAGGGTCTTAAAGACCAGTTAAAGCTCAAAGCCGGTATATTCGGTGCTGAACCATGGACTGAAGAAATGCGTAAGGAAATTGAAAAGTCATTAGGTATTAAAGCTTATGACGTATATGGCTTATCTGAAATTATGGGTCCCGGTGTTTCTTATGAATGTGAAGCACAGATGGGTATGCACATAAACGAGGATATGTTTATAGCCGAGATTATCGACCCTGACACAGGTGAAGTTTTACCTGAAGGTTCACAGGGTGAACTCGTTTTCACAACCCTTACAAAAGAAGGCTTTCCTCTTATCAGATACAGAACACGCGATATATGTTCATTAAACTATGAACCTTGTAGCTGCGGCAGAACATTTGTTCGTATGAATAAGCCACAGGGCAGAAGTGATGATATGATGATTATCCGTGGCGTAAACGTATTCCCATCACAGATAGAGGAAGTTTTATTAAAGGTAAGTTCAGGTATTACTCCTAACTACCAGATTGTTGTTGGCAGAGAGAATAATACTGATACCCTTGACGTAAACGTAGAAATGAGCGAAGAATTATTTGCAGATGACGTTAAGTCAGTTGAAAAGGTAGAAAAGATGATTTCATCCGAAATACGCAGTATGTTAGGTATCGGTGCAAAGGTTCATCTTGTTAACCCTAAATCTATCGTTCGTAGTGAGGGTAAAGCAAAGAGAGTTATTGATAACAGAAATCTCATAGGTTAAAGGAGTTCTAATTATGGTAAAACAGATTTCAGTTTTTGTAGAAAATAAAAGAGGTCGTGTTAAGGATATCTTAAAGGCTCTTGCAAATGCAAATGTTGATATCAAGGCGCTGTCCCTTGCTGATACAACCGAGTTTGGTATTATGCGTATGATTGTTGATAATGATGCAAAAGCAAAGGAAGCCCTTTCAAATGAAGGCGTTGTTATCAGAGTAAGTGATATTACAGCTGTTGCGGTTGATGATACACCCGGTGCACTTATGAACACTTTTGATGCTCTTGATGAAAACGAAATCGCAGTTGAGTATATGTATGCATTTGCTGAAAAGTTAAATGGTATGTCAGTTATTGCAATAAGAACAGATAACATAGAACTTGCAAATGATAAGCTTTGCGAAAAAGGTGTTAAGGTTCTTACTCAGGACGAGGTTAACGGATTATAAAGGAGCTTTGCTATGATTAAAAAAGCTTTAATTGAACTGATATTTGAGGCGGCATCAATAGAGCGATGGAATGACCATATAAGACCGTCACGTGGCTTTACTGAACTTGATAAGCAGTCACATAAAATGGTGTATGCTTATGTTCTTGCAAAGCTTGACGGAAGCGTTGACTGGCTTAAACTTGTGGAAGGCGGAGTTTTTGAGTTCTTTCACAGACTTGTTATCACAGATATCAAACCGCCAATATATCACAGACTTATGGAAGAAAAGGGCGATGAGCTTAACCGCTGGGCATTGAATTCAGTAAAGCCACTTGTTCAGAATGTTCCAAAGGGATTTTACGAAAAGATGGAGAAGTATTTTACTGACCCTGAATATGCCAAAAAGGAAAAAAGTATTTTAGAGGCGGCTCATTATCTTTCTACCAAGTGGGAATTTGAGATTATCTATAATATGTGCAGAAACTATTATAGGATAGACACCACAAAGGCGGAAATTGATGATAAGCTTAACTCCTTCTCTGATCTTGAATGTTTAAGAGAGTATAACTTAAACACAAAGCTTTGTGGGTTTACAAACCTTTTAGGTGAACTCCGCTTTCAGCAAAGATGGTCACGTTCGCCGAGAATCCCTGAAACTTCAGTTTGTGGACATATGCTTATCGTTGCGATGCTTTCATATCTTTGCTCTTGTGAGACAGAAGCTTGCGATGAAAGAATCGTTAATAACTTCTTAGGCGGTCTTTTCCACGATATTCCTGAAGTTTTAACACGTGATATCGTATCTCCTGTTAAAAATTCGGTAGAAGGTTTAGATGACCTTATTAAGAATATCGAAAGAGAACAGATGGATACTATCATCTATCCACTTATGCCTGAAGAATGGCGAAAGCAGATTTCTTATTACACAAACGATGAATTTGAAAATAAGATAATAAAAGACGGTGAAGTTAAGATCCTTCCTTTTGAGGAGATAAATGAGAAGTATAACCATAAAGACTTTTATCCTATCGATGGTGAGTTGATCCGTGGTTGCGACCATTTGTCTGCTTGTATCGAAGCTTATTTTTCACATAGCTATGGTATAACCACAAATACTTTGGTTATAGGAAACCATTCCCTTTGCCAGAAGTATGAAAACCGTTTTATATGCGACATAGATTTTGGATCTATGTTTGATTATTTCAGAATTTAATAACATATTTTACCCCTTTGCATAGTATATACAAAGGGGTGATTTTTTTGAATATGATATTGTCGGTTATAATATGTTTGCTTACTGCATATGGCTTGTTTCAGATTCTTTATTCCATTGCCTGCTATATGACGGGAGGAAAAGGGAGAATTCAAAGAAGAGTACATAAGCTTGTTCCTGTAACTGACGATACAAATGACATTGAGGGGTATATAAGATATCTTGCGCTTAAGGATAACGACGAAAACGTAATACTTCTTAATATGACCGAGAATAAAGAACTGAAAGATATAATGAGAATGTTAATGGCAGAGTTTGATTTTCTGTATGTAATGACGCCATATGAATATATTGAATATGTAACGTCGGAATATATGTGACATAAAATATACTGAAACACTCATAGATTTTACTGTGAGTGTTTTTATTATGGAGGTATGTATGGTTATTAAATTCAGCGACATTAAGGCAAAAGAGGTTATTCATATTCTAAACGGTGACAGAGTTGGGTTTATATCCGACTTTGAAATCGACTTTGAAACAGGGAAAATTATATCCGTAACCGTTCCCGGAAGCTATAGGGCTTTAGGTCTTTTAGGAAGGGAAGAGGATAAGATAATAAAGTGGGAAAGCATCAAGAAAATAGGCGATGATTTAATTATAATTGAATAGAGAAAATGTAAAAAATTGCTTTTTTAAAATTATAGTGTAGAATATAAGATAAGATGCGAAAAAGGGAGAAAGAATATAAGCTTACATTTCATTAAACTTTCATAACAACAGTTCCTTGACAGAATTCGTCAAAAATGGTATTATATTATTACATTATATGAATGGAGAAATTAACTTATGGATAACAAAAAAAGAGGTTCTTTTACAGGTTCAATAGGCTTTGTTTTAGCGGCGGCAGGTTCTGCGGTTGGTCTTGGAAATCTTTGGAGATTCCCATACCTTGCGGCTAAAAATGGCGGCGGCGTTTTCTTGCTTGTATATATCATTATGGCTCTTACATTCGGTTTTGCCTTGATGACAACAGAAATCGCTATAGGTAGAAAGACAAGATTAAGCCCAATCAAAGCGTATGCAGAGCTTAATAAAAAGTTTGGCTTTTTAGGATATCTTGCATCTATTGTTCCATTTATTATCTTCCCATATTACTGCGTAATAGGTGGATGGGTTGCAAAATATATGACAGAGTTTATTATCGGCAACGGTATGAACACAGTTGCAGACGGATATTTCACAGGCTTTATCACAGCCCAGTGGGCACCTATATTCTGGTGTGCTATATTTATGCTTGTTACTGCGGTTGCGGTTTATGCAGGGGTTGATAAGGGTATTGAGAGAGCGTCAAAGATTATGATGCCTGTTTTGTTTATACTTATTATTGGTATAGCAATTTTTGCTCTTACAATAAAGGGTGAATACGGAACAGCATTAGATGGTCTTAAGATATACTTTATTCCTGATTTTACAGGTATGACAGTAAGCAGATTCTTTGGTATATTGTTAGATGCCGCAGGCCAGATATTCTATTCAATGAGTCTTGCTATGGGTATTATGATTACATATGGTTCATATACCAAAAAGGAAACAAACCTTGTAAAGTCTGTTAATCAGATAGAGCTTTTTGATACAGGTGTTGCCCTTCTTGCAGGTATGATTATGGTTCCTGTTGTATTTGCATTCCAGGGAACAGCAGGGTTAGAAAAATCAGGTCCAAGCTTGCTCTTTGTTTCACTTCCTAAAGTGTTTGAGGCTATGGGCCCTGTGGGTAATGTTATAGGAGCGCTCTTCTTCGTTCTCGTTGTGTTTGCGGCGCTTACATCATCAATTTCTCTTTTGGAAGCCCTTACATCATCTGTTATGGATAAGTTTGGATGGGAGAGAAAGAAGTCCTGTATTATCGTTATGATTCTTTCTGCGGTAATTGCCCTTATTACATGTCTTGGATATAATATCTGGTTCTTTGAATATACACTTCCTAACGGTTCAACCGGACAGATACTTGATATACTTGACTATGTTTCAAACAATGTTCTTATGCCGATTGTTGCACTTGTTACTTGTATCCTTATTGGTTGGGTTGTTAAACCTAAAACCATTATTGATGAAATTAAAATAAAC
>JAZRQL010000038.1:0-29478 GCA_045649725.1 Clostridia bacterium
AACGCAATCGATGTTTATATTTCCGATGAATATATGGATGTATTGGCAGACGGTGTTTGGGAAAATATATTTAAAGTAAAGCCACCTGTATTCACAGTTGAAGAGAAGAAGGAATGGATAGCTAAAAACACAGATGTGGCACTTGGTTCTGATGCTTTCTTCCCATTCGGTGATAATATAGAACGTGCTCATAAGTCAGGTGTAACAGTTATTGCACAGCCGGGCGGGTCAATAAGAGATGACAACGTTATTGAAACATGTAATAAGTTCGGCATTGCTATGGCATTTACAAAAATCAGACTTTTCCATCATTAATATTATAATTTGCTTGACAAATTAAAATTTGTATGGTAATATATCATTTGTTAACCTATTGCTCAGAGTATGGGGATTGTACTTCACCACCCTATTCAGGGCTTTGAGGGGATAATTTATACGGAGGTGAAAACTATGACAATGGATAAGGACATTAAGCAGGAAATTATTAAGAAGTATGCTATCCACGAAGGCGACACAGGTTCTCCTGAAGTTCAGATTGCTATACTTTCTTACAGAATTGACCACTTAAATGAACACTTAAAGACTCATCATAAGGATCACCACTCAAGACGTGGTTTGCTTAAGATGGTTGGTGTAAGACGTGGTTTCTTATCATATCTTGCTAAGAAGGATATCAACAGATATCGTGCAATCGTTGAGAAGTTAGGTCTCAGACACTAAGATTCATTCGGGCAGCCATACGGCTGCCCTTTTGACGTTTTTTAAAACTTAAGAAAAAATTAATTTTATTATAAAGTTCGGGTAGAGTTTGTTTTTAGCAGTTAAAAATATTCACCCAAAGTGGTGCCTGTTTTTAAGTGCTAAGTCAAACTTCCCGTAAGAATCAAATTTAAGGAGGATGACTATATGTCAAGAATTTTTGAAACAGAAGTTGCGGGCAGACCGCTATCTTTAGAATTCGGTAAGGTTGCAGAACTTGCAAACGGTTCTGTTATCGTTCGTTATGGTGATACTGTGGTTGTTTCTGCTGTTACAGCATCAGACAAGCCACGTGACGGAATTGATTTCTTCCCACTCAGTATCGACTATGAAGAAAAAATGTATGCAGTAGGTAAGATCCCTGGTGGATTTACCCGTCGTGAAGGAAGACCTTCTGAAAATGCAATTTTAACATCAAGAGTTATCGACAGACCTATGCGTCCGCTCTTCCCAAAGGATTTAAGAAACGACGTTTCTATCGTATCAACTGTTTTATCAGTTGAACAGGACAATGCACCTGAATTTTGTGCTATGATAGGTTCATCAGCTGCAGTATGCGTATCTGATATTCCTTTCAATGGTCCTATCGCTGCTGTTTATGTTGGTCTTGTTGACGGTGAATTCGTTATCAACCCAACAGAAGAACAGAGAGTTAAGAGCGATATGAACTTAACTGTTGCAGGTAGCAAGAAAAAGGTTGTTATGATTGAAGCAGGCGCTAACGAAGTTCCTGAAGAACAGATGTATGATGCTATCATGTTCGCTCACGAAGAAATCAAGAAGATTTGTGATTTCATTCAGGGTATTCAGGACGAAATCGGTAAGCCAAAGTTTGAATATGAACACATCGTTGTTGATGAAGAACTTTTTGCTGACATCAGAGAATACGCAGAAGAAAAAGTTAAGTATGCTATGGATACTGACGATAAGACAGTTAGAGATGAAAGACTTCTTGTTGTTTATGAAGATGTTTATACACACTTTGAAGAAAAGTATCCTAATGAAGAATACAAGGGCTTAATTGACGAAGCTTTATATAAGCTCCAGAAGACAGTTGTTAGAAACTGGCTTATGTATGACAAGAAGAGAGTTGACGGAAGAGGCATCTTAGAAATCAGACCTTTATCTGCTGAAGTAGGTCTCTTACCAAGAACTCACGGTAGCGGTCTTTTCCGCAGAGGTCAGACACAGGTATTAACAGTTGCAACTCTTGGTTCATTAGACGATGCAAAGATTATCGATGGTCTTGACAATGAAGAATACAGAAGATATTTACACCACTATAACTTCCCATCATACAGCGTTGGTGAAACAAAGCCATCAAGAGGTCCTGGCAGACGTGAAATCGGTCACGGTGCTTTAGCTGAACGTGCTTTAGTTCCTGTTCTTCCAAGTGAAGAAGAGTTCCCATATGCTATCCGTCTTGTATCAGAAGTATTGAGCTCAAACGGTTCTACTTCACAGGGTAGTGTTTGCGGTAGTACACTTGCTCTTATGGATGCAGGTGTTCCTATCAAGGCTCCTGTTGCAGGTATTTCAGTTGGTCTTATCACAGACCCTGAAGATGACGACAACTTCCTTACAATGGTTGACATTCAGGGTGTTGAAGACTTCTTCGGTGATATGGACTTTAAGGTTGCAGGTACAAAGAAGGGTATCACAGCTATCCAGATGGACTTAAAGGTTGACGGTCTTACACCTGCTATTATCAGAACAGCTTTAGAGCAGACAAAGAATGCAAGATACTATATCTTGGACGAAGTTATGCTTAAGGCTATTCCTGAATACAGAGCAGAACTTTCACCATATGCTCCAAAGATTATCAATATGACTATTCCTGTTGATAAGATCCGCGAAGTTATCGGTAGCGGTGGTAAGGTTATTCAGGGTATTCAGGCAGATACAGGCGCTAAAATCAGCATTGAAGATGATGGTAGAGTTTACATTGCTGCTGTTGGTCCTGATGCAGGCGAAGCTGCCAGAAAGATGATTGAAAATATCGTAAAAGACCCTGAAGTTGGCGAAGTTTACGAAGGCGAAGTTGTAAGCGTACTTGACTTTGGTGCATTCGTTAATATTCTCCCTGGTAAAGATGGTCTTGTTCATATTTCAAAGCTCTCAAAGAACCGCGTTGAAAAGGTTACTGATGTTGTTAACATCGGCGACAAGGTTAAGGTTGAGATCATTGAAATCGACGAGAAAAAGGGCAGAATCAATTTAAGAAGAATTGAAGACTAATTAAAAAAACTCCCACTATAATGTGGGAGCTTTTTTGTTATGTTGATATATAATATAAAAACGGAACGACACACAGGCCGTTCCCTACTAATCTTCATCAATATCAATTATCTTTGAGGCTTTTATGCCTAATACTTTTGCGATAGTAAAAAGAGATTTTATAGAAGGACAGTAAGGAAGATTAGGACTTTCCAACTGACTTATATATGAAAGTGTCAAACCTGTAGCTTCAGCAAGTTCGGCTTGTGTCATACCTGACTTACGTCTATAATAACCTATTTTTATTCCAATATCTAACAAAATGCCTTTATATTCATTATCACTTAACATTTTACTCAATCCTATCATATTTTTATTCACTAATATTATTATAAACTATTGACATTTAAAATTACATATGGTATAATCGAGTAAAAACTCAATGACGGTGAGTTATAGGGGCGGGGTTCCATCCCCGCCCGCATATTCGGGAGGGAACAGAGACCCTCCCCCTACATATTTTGATTAGTTTACATAATTTGGGTGATATTTATTCTTTGTTAAATATCACGCATTTTTGCGTTCTTTTTTATTTATTTTTATTTGCGATGGATAAGGAATTGTTTTTAAAATTCTCTTATGGCAAAATTGTGACAGGACAAATAATGTAAAATAACAAAGGAGAATGTAAAATGCGTGAGAGTTTTAGTATAATCACAGAGGATAATGAGGAAATTACCGTCGATTTTTCAATAGTGAAAGAAGAAAATGCTGAAAGACCCTATGGGATATATGCATGTATAAGAGACAATGAAGAAGAATTTTCTGTTGCTAAGCAACGTTTCTATACATATGGCGAGGCGTTAGCGGTTGTCGATATGCTTTGCAGAAATGAGGTAACACCTTGTGCTTTATGTGATATAATTTAAAATGCCACTTTTCGATCTGTTTTCCATATTATAATTGACATTTTTGTTTACAGGATTTATAATATAAAAAATGTTAATTGAGGTGCAATTATGGATATAACACAGTTTTATGCAAAGCAGGACGAAAAGCCACTTGATAATATTGTCACAGATGGCGGCTTTTGTAAAATTTTCAGAACTATTGCCTGTATAGGTGACAGCTTATCTTCAGGAGAATTTGAAGCTACTACCGAGGAAGGTATGGTTGGCTTTCATGATATGTATGAATATTCATGGGGTCAGTTTATGGCAAGAACATTAGGCAGTAAGGTTTATAACTTCTCTAAAGGCGGAATGACTGCCGCAGAATACTGCGAAAATTTTGCAAAGCAAAAAGGTTTTTGGGATGAGGATTTGGCCTGCCAGGCATATATTTTAGCTCTTGGTGTAAATGATATAATAGGTCAGGGTCAGGAAATCGGAAGCGTTGATGATATTGAGGTAGGAAGCGGATACAGAAACAAGCATACTTTTGCAGGATATTATGCGAGAATTATTCAACAGCTTAAAGCAAATCAGCCAAAGGCAAAGTTTTTCCTTGTCACTATTCCAAGAGATGATAATGAAGTTACTAACGAAAAAAGAGAAAAGCATGCAAAGGTTCTATACGATATTGCAGAAAAATTTCAGAATACATATGTTATTGACTTATATAAGTATGCGCCTGTGTATGATGCAGAATTTAAGAGAAATTTCTTTATGGGTGGGCATATGAATCCTCAGGGATATGTGCTTACTGCAAAAATGATTATGTCGTATATAGATTATATTATAAGAAACAACCCTGAAGATTTTGAACAGGTTGGATTTATAGGAAAGCCATATTATAATGTAAATGCTAAATGGTAATACCGAAACACGTTTAACTCTTATTGAGTTAAACGTGTTTTTTATATAGACAAGAAAAAGATTATGTGATAAAATATTCTTAAAAGGAAGTGATAGAAGTGTCTGTTAAGTGGACTGAAAAACAGCTTGAGGCTATCGAATATAACGGAGAGAATATACTTGTTTCAGCGGCCGCAGGAAGCGGAAAGACCGCTGTATTAGTTGAGCGCATAATCCGTAAGATAATGGATGAGAAAAATCCCGTTTCCATTGACAGACTTTTAGTTCTTACTTTTACAGAAGCGGCGGCATCTGAAATGAAACGAAAAATTGCCGATGCTATAAATAAAAAGCTTGAAGAAGACCCTGATAACAAATGGCTTAAGGAACAGGCTATAAAGGTGTCTTCAGCATCCATTTCAACTATTCACGCATTCTGTAGCCGAATTATAACGAATAATGCTCATCTTACAGATTTGCCTGCGGATTTTTCTTTGATAGAAAATACTGAAAACAAGCTTCTTCAAAGACAGGCAGTTGACCATGTAATGGAGAGCTATTATAGTCGTATTGACAAAAAAGAAGGTTTCAGCGAGCTTGTTATGGGACTTTCCGATATTAAAAGCGATGAGAATATAAGAGAACTCATTATTAATCTTCATAATGTTTCAAGATCCCTTGCGTATCCTAAAAAATGGTTTATGGATATACACAAGGGCGGATATGAAATTGTTAAGGAAACAGGAGATATCAAAGGGTCTTTGTGGATACCACAGATTAAGGATATCGTTGCGGGATATTACAAGGATATGCTTGAGGGGATGAATAAAATCCTTTCTATTATCGAAAATGATGTTCCAAAAGACCACGGATATTATTGTTATTACTATGAAATGTGTAATGGCTTTATAAAAGAAACGGAAAGCCTTAATGTTGATAAGGATGAAGACTTTGAAAAGCTTTGTGATTTAATATGTGGTTTTAACATTAAAAATGCTCCTAAAAAGAATGGGGTAGAGGATATTGTCCCTCGTCTTAATGGTATCCGTGATGAATATATAAAGGGTAGCATAAAAAGCGTATCATATATTTTATCTGTTTTCAAAGAAGAAAACATTAAAAAGCTTTCTCTTTGCGAACCCGTAGTTAAAACTCTGTGCCGCCTTGTAAGGCTAACTGAAAAAGTTCATCAGGCGTATAAAAAGGAAAGGTCTGTTATTGACTTTAATGATTTAGAGCATGGCTTGTTTAAATTAATCGTAGATGAAAAGGGAAGAGAAACTTCTCTATGCGAGAAACTCCGCAACCATTATCACGAAATTTTAATTGACGAGTTTCAGGATACAAACAGTTTGCAGTTTGAAATATTTAAGCATATTTCAAGGTATAATCTTTTTATGGTTGGGGATGTAAAGCAGTCTATCTATAAGTTCAGAAATGCAGACCCAAGTATATTCTTAAATCTCTACAAGAAGTATATAAACGGTGATGGAGGTCACCTTATTTGCCTTTCACAGAACTTCAGAAGCAGACGTCAGGTTGTAGATTCAATAAACGATATATTTGACACAGTTATGAGTGAAAGATGCGGAGAAATCGACTATGACGGAGAGGAAAGGCTTGTTCCGGGAGCGATTTACCCTGATGGTGATGGTTTTAAAACCGAAGTTATGGTTACCGATTTAACTGACAACGAAGTCAGGGATAGCCTTATTGAAGAACTTATGACAGAGAACCTTGAAGCTCGCGCTGTGGCTGAAAGAATAAAAAAGCTTATATGCGATGAGGATTTTAAGGTATATGACAAGGACTTGGATTTAATGAGACCTGTCAGGTATGGGGATGTGGCTGTTCTTTGTAAAACTATGAGCGAAAAGCTTGTTATTGAAGAGGAGCTGTCTTATCTTGGTATAGGTTCTGTCAGTGATGGCGGACAGCATTATTTAACAAGCATCGAAGTATCTACTCTTCTTTCCTTTTTGCAGATAATTGATAATCCTGTTCAGGATATTCCTTTAATTGCAGTAATGAGGTCTGCTATATTCAAATTCTCTGTGGAAGAGCTTGCTAAAATCCGTACTGCCGCAAAGGGAAGATTTTATTATGCAGTTAAAGAAGCGGCAAAGAATGATGCAAAGACTGCTGAATTTCTTAACTATTTAAATGAACTCCGTGAATGCGCAAAATATATGGGTGTTGACGAAATAGTCAGAAAAATCTGTAACGATAAACAGTATTTCTCTTTGGTTGGTGCTATGACAAAGGGTGAGATACGTAAGGCAAACATTAAAATCTTCATAGAAAAGTGCGCAGACTTTGAAAGAGGAATATTAAAAGGCTTATTTAACTTTATCAAATACATAGAAATGCTTAAGGCGACAGGGGAAGATATTATTCCTGCAAAGGATAATAAAAACGAGGCAGACTCTGTTAAGATAATGACCATACATAAGTCAAAGGGCCTTGAATTCCCTGTTGTTGTTCTTTATAAAATGGGTAAGGGCATCAATAAAGATGAGCTTAAAAATAAGATTATTTTCTGCGAAAAGGCAGGGCTCGGGCTTGACTATGTTGATACAAGACAGAGGGTTAAATTCCCGTTGCCTACTCGTGAAATTGTGCGCAGAAAAATGGAACTATCAGATATTGCCGAGGAAATGAGGCTTATGTATGTTGCGGCTACCCGTGCCAGAGAAAAGCTTATCATTTCTGCCGCTATTACATCAAGGATGAATAACTGGAAAAAAGCAGAGTATAATGATAATGGCGGGCTTTTACCTTGCTGTGCTTTATCTGCGGGAAGTATGCGAGACTGGATTTTTTCTGCTCTCATTAATCATCCCGATGGTAAGCTATTAAGAGATTTAGGAGATAGATTTGATGTTATTCCGTCTCTTGATACAGAGGGTGAGTTCAATGTATATAGTGCTGACTTTTCCTTTGCAGACCAAGAAGAGATGGCTATAAATGAGAACGAGGAATATACTTGTGACGATATGGAAGAGAGACTTGATTATGTATATCCATATTCTCATCTGGCAAAAATACCTATTAAGATGTCTGTAAGTGAAGTTAAACGCAGACAGAGTGGGAATGATGTTTTTGTGGGTAGTCTTGTGCCTGCGGAAAGCCTTATTTCCACAACAGATGAAATAAGCGGAACAGAGAAGGGTACTATTACTCATTACGTTATTCAGCATATAGATGAAAAGAAGACCGACACACTCTATGATGTTCAGGAACAAATTGACAATATGGTTAGAAAAGGTATTATTAACCTTGAGCAGAGAGAGGTTGTTGACGAAGAATCAATACATAAATTCTTTTTAAGTGATATTGGAGTTCGTCTTAAAAATTCTTCTAAAATCGAAAGAGAGTATGACTTTTATATGCTTGCGGATTACAGCGAGATAGACAAAGATGCTAACACAGAACTGGGGGAGAAGGTTATTCTTCAGGGTATTTCTGACTGTTTCTTCTATGAGGATGACGGAGTTGTTCTTATAGATTTTAAAACAGACAGAGTAAGTACAGAAACCGTAAGCAAGAGAGCAGAGGCATACAGACTTCAAATGGAATATTACGAAAAGGGACTTTCCGAGGTTTTAGAGGTTAATGTGAAAGAAAAGTATCTATATTTCTTAAGTTGCGGTGAGCTTATTAAAATATAAGGAGGGGTAAATGTGAAGGGTTTGATATTATCTATTACAGCAGGTCAGGGGCATAATCAGACTGCTAAAGTTTTGTGCGATTACTTCAACAAAGAGGGAATAAGTTGTTCCTATATGGATGTCTTTGAGTATATTAACCCACTTTTATCCGAGTCAGTTTCAAAGATATATTTGGCATCGTCTAAAAATATCCCTAAAATATATGGCCAGATTTACAGATTCTGTGAGAAGCGCCCAAGTGAAGATTCACGAGGAGTGCCGAAGCTTACAACACAGATTCTCGCAAGAAAGCTTGCAAGAATGATAAATACAGAAAGCCCTGACTTTATCATATGCACTCACGTTTTTGCGGCCCTTTTGATTACGGGGCTTGAGGGAGCTATTGATAAGAGGGTTAAAACCTATGGCATAATTACGGATTTTACAATTCATCCCTATTGGGAAGACACTACCCTTGATTACTATGTTACACCAAGCGATGTTTTAACTTATCAGGGGAAGAGAAGAGGTTTGCTTGAAAGAAAGTTCCTGCCTTTTGGTATACCGATAGATACAAGGTTTGAAACAAAAATGGAGAAGCGCGATGCTCTAAAGGCTCTTAAACTTCCTGAAAAGAGAACAATTCTTATGATGAGCGGAAGTATGGGCTTTGGTGATATAGCAGAAGAGATAGAAGTTCTTGACAGAATGCCCGTTGATTTTCAGCTTATAACTGTTTGCGGAAGCAATAAAAAGTTAAAAGCGAAAATAGATGAGCTTAAGACTCGCAAAGATGTTTATAACTTTGGCTATGTTGACAACGTAGATGTAATGATGGATGCGGCAGACTGTATCATAACAAAACCGGGAGGGCTTACTACAAGTGAGGCTTTGGCTAAAGAGCTTCCTATGATAATGAGCAACCCTGTTCCGGGACAGGAAGACAGAAATGTGGAGTTTTTGTTAAATGCAGGTGCAGCAATAAAGGTGAGCAAGACATACCCTATTGACGATGCAGTAAATCATATGTTCACAAAGGAAAGAATGGAACTTATAAAGAGCGCGGTTAACGTTCTTAAAAAGCCATATGCAACCCGTGACCTTGTTCATTTTATAATAAATGAAATAGAAAAAAATAATTTAAAAAATTTTGAAAAAAAGTATTGACAAATGAGTAAAATGTTAGTATAATAACAGAGTTGGTTGTGAAAACTAACACAAGTTAATATGTAAAAGATGCGAGCATGCTGGAACTGGCAGACAGGCACGTTTGAGGGGCGTGTGCTTATGGCGTGTGGGTTCAAGTCCCACTGCTCGCACCATTTTATTTATTGCCCGATTGTGTAATGGTAGCACGAGTGACTCTGACTCACTTTGTTCGGGTTCAAATCCTGATCGGGCAGCCAAAAATCCGTACACGATAGTGTGCGTATTTTTACTTATTACCTATTCACTCTTCACTATTCCCTAAAATTAATTGGTGTACGGATTTTTGGAAAGTAATAAGTAATAGTGAAGAAGGAATAAGTAGAACTTGGTTGCTTTGCTAATGCAAAGCTTATTTTTATATGCATCTAAATCATTCTCCTTTCCCAGAAAACGTTAGTTTTCTATTTCACAATTTACGGAGTAAATTATTTCACATCGAGCAAAGCGAGATATTTCATTGAAAATATGTGCATCAATTTTGAACGTGAAAGCCATCAAAAAAGAACATCCATTTGGATGTTCTTTTTTTGTGTCGGTACACAAATCATGAAAGTGTACTGATTTTAAGCACACTTTTAATATATTATTTATAAAATAAACTTGTATGGAAAAAATATTTGTGTTATTATATCAATATAATAAAAAAATAAGGAGCGTAATATGGGAAATACATTTAAGCCTTTCGAGGTATTTAAATATTTTAAGGAAATTTGTGCAATTCCTCACGGGTCAGGGGATATGGAAATGATATCCGAATATTGCCTGAACTTTGCAAAGGAAAATGGACTTCTTGCGTATTGTGACGATGCGAAAAACGTAATTATCTATAAGGATGGAACAAAGGGATATGAAGATGCAGAACCTATTATTCTTCAGGGGCATCTTGATATGGTTTGCCAGAAGACAGAGGATTGTGATATCGACTTTTTAAAGGATGGACTTGAGCTTTACGTTGATGGTGACTTTTTAAAAGCAAAAGGAACAACTTTAGGTGCGGATAATGGCATTGCGGTTGCTATGATTATGGCTATTTTAGCAGACGATAAGATTTCTCACCCACCTATTGAGGCTGTTTTTACAACTGATGAAGAAATAGGACTTATAGGTGCAGGTGCACTTGATCTTTCAAAGCTTAAGAGCAGAAAAATGATAAATATAGATTCCGAGGAAGAAAATGTAGTTACTGTTTCCTGCGCAGGAGGAAGTGATTTTTCAACATATATTCCGTTGGCTTATGAGGTTAAATCGGGCAAAAAATATACCCTTGAAATCAAAGGCTTAAAGGGCGGACATTCAGGGGTTGATATAAACAAGTGCAGAGTTAATGCGGATATCCTTGCAGGAAGACTTCTTTCTGTATTGGAAAGGGTGACAAGCTTTGATGTTATAAGCATAAACGGAGGGGATAAGTGTAACGCAATACCTAACTCCGTTAAGGTTGAGCTTCTTACGGATGACGAATATTTTGAAGATGTTGTAAACAGTTATTTTGAGATTGTAAAAGATGAAATTTCTGACAGAGAAAAAGACTGCATCTTTGAATTAAAGGCAGATGGAGAAGGGGAGTATAAGGTATTTTCCGAGGATACAAAGGCAATCCTTATATACTATCTCATTGCAACACCTAACGGAATTATTGATATGAGTGCAAATATTGAAGGACTTGTTGAAACCTCATTAAATCTTGGCGTTCTTATGACAGAGGAAGACAGAATAACTTTAGAATACGCATTGAGAAGCAATAAGAAGACAGCTCTTGATTATTTAGAAGTAAGACTTATGATTTTTGCTGAAAGCTTTGGTATGGAAGGTAAAATAAGCGGAAGATATGAGCCTTGGGAATATCGAAAGGATTCTGAAATCAGAGACTTATATGTAAGATGCTTTAAGGAAGTTTTCGGTTGCGAACCGGTTGTTGAAGCTATCCACGCAGGCCTTGAATGTTCAGTATTTTCAGGGGCTATTGAGGGCTTTGACTGTATTTCCATAGGCCCTGATATGACGGGGGTTCATACTGTTGAAGAAAAACTTTCAATATCTTCAGTTGAAAGAATTTACAGCCTTATTTTAAAGGTTCTTGAAAATTGCAAATAATGCAAATAAAAGGTTGATTTTTAAAGTGTTTTATGGTATATTTTATAAGGTTATGGATATGTGAAAATATTGCATATCGGAAGGGAGACTTTTATGGAAGAAAATAATTTTAAACCTTATATACCGGCAAATAAGGTAACCCCTGAAATTACGGTTACATCTATCATTGTTGGTATATTATTATCAGTTATATTTGGTGCTGCGAATGCATACCTTGGATTAAGAGTTGGTATGACAGTTTCTGCATCAATTCCTGCGGCAGTTATTGCTATGGGTGTTATACGCGTAATGATGCGTAAAAACTCTATACTTGAGAGTAATATGGTGCAGACTATCGGTTCAGCAGGTGAATCATTGGCAGCTGGTGCTATCTTTACTTTGCCTGCCCTGTTTTTGTGGGCGGCAGAGGGTAAGACAGATGAACCATCTATCATCTCTATCACTTTAATCGCTTTAATCGGTGGCTTGCTTGGTGTATTCTTTATGATACCGCTCAGAAACGCTCTTATCGTTAAAGAACACGGTGTTTTACCTTACCCTGAAGGAACTGCCTGTGCAGAAGTTATGTTTGCAGGAGAAGAAGGTTGCGCTAATGCGTCAACTGTATTTGCAGGTATGGGCTTTGCCGCATTGTTTAAGTTTATCATTGACGGATTAAAGCTTGTTGCAGGTGAAGTTTCTGTTTCTGTTAAAGGCTTTGCAGGGCAGATAGGTACACAGGTATATCCTGCAGTATTAAGTGTTGGTTATATCTGTGGTGCAAGAATTTCATCATATATGTTCGCAGGCGGTATCCTCAGCTGGCTTGTGCTTATTCCAATGATAGTTCTTTTTGGTTCTGATATTACAATGTATCCTGGAACAGAATCTATCGGTGACCTTTATGCATCAGGCGGTGCAAGCGCTATCTGGAGTACTTATATAAGATATATTGGTGCAGGTGCTTTGGCGGCAGGTGGTATAATCAGCCTTATCAAATCACTTCCACTTATCATTAAGACATTCGGCGGTGCAATGAAGAGCATTGCAGGTTCAAAGAACGATTCAACAGAGAGAACAAGCAGAGATATCAATATGGTTGTTGTTTTGATAGCTATCGCTGTTTTAACTCTTCTTATCTGGATCATTCCACAGATCCCTGTTTCATTGTTCGGCGCAATCATTATCGTTGTTTTCGGTTTCTTCTTTGCAACAGTATCTTCCCGTATGGTTGGTCTTGTAGGAAGGAGTAATAACCCTGTATCAGGTATGGCTATTGCAACATTACTTATAGCTACATTACTCCTTAAAATGACAGGTTCATCAGGTATTGTAGGTATGTGCAGTGCTATCTCAATTGGATCTATTATCTGTATCGTATCTGCTATTGCAGGTGATACATCACAGGACTTAAAGACAGGTTTCCTTTTAGGTGCTACACCAAGAAAGCAGCAGATAGGTGAGATAATAGGTGTTGTTGTTGCGGCTTTTGCAATAGGTGGAACACTCTATCTCTTAAACTCTGCATGGGGCTTTGGTACAGACGAACTTGCCGCTCCACAGGCAACACTTATGAAGATAATCATCGAAGGTGTTATGGATGGAAATCTTCCTTGGGGACTTATCCTTACAGGTGTGTTTATAGCTGTTTTTGTTGAAGTTGTTGGTATCCCTGTTCTTCCTTTTGCAATAGGTGTTTACCTTCCTGTTCAGCTTAATGCCTGCATTATGATAGGCGGTCTTGTAAGACTCTTATTGGACAAGCTCAATCGCGAGAAGGAAGAAAAAGAAAAGATTGTAAACGATGGTGTTTTATTCTGTTCAGGTATGATAGCAGGTGAAGGTTTAGTTGGTATCGTTTTAGCTCTTCTTGCTGTAATAGGCGTTGACAAGATGATCGATTTATCAGCTATTTTAAACATTCCTGTTGCTGTTTCAGAAATCGGCGGAATTGTTTTACTCGGTATTGTTGTTCTTACTATTCTTAAGTTCTCTCTCTGGAAGAAGAGAAGCTAAGCTATGAAAAAGAAGGCAGAAAATTATCTTGAAAGGATACCTTGTAGAAAAGAAGGCTTAAGGTGGTCTGTTCAGGATGAAAAGGTTACCCTTGAAATTGACAACAAGGGAATATTCAACAAAATCGCCCAAAAGCTTTTGAAAAAGCCGAAAGTGTCATATGTTCATTTAGATGAGATGGGAAGCTTCATATGGCCCGTTTTAGACGGTGAGAAGAACATTTTAGAAATAGGTGAGCTTGTGAAAGAGGAGTTTGGCGAAAAGGCAAATCCTTTATATGAAAGGCTCTCTAAATACTTTGGGATTTTAGATAGCTACGGTTTTGTTGAATGGGTTAAAAAGTAAAATATTAAAATTTATATAAATCGTGAAAGGATAATTTAATTATGTCAATGGAAAATATTTTAGAAAGCTATGGCGTTGTTCCTGTTGTAGTTTTAAAGAACGTTAAGGATGCGCTTCCACTTGCTGATGCACTTTGTAAGGGTGGCCTCCCTTGTGCAGAGGTTACTTTCCGTACAGATGCGGCTGAAGAATCAATCAGACTTATGGCAGAAAAGTATCCTGATATGTTAGTTGGTGCAGGTACTGTTTTAACTATCGAACAGGTTGACAGAGCTGTTAAGGCAGGAGCTAAGTTTATCGTAAGCCCTGGCTTTGACCCTGAAATTGTTGATTACTGCTTAAAGAACGATATTCCTGTATTCCCTGGTTGTATCACACCATCAGAGGTTGCACAGGCAGTTAAGCGCGGACTTAAGGTTGTTAAGTTCTTCCCTGCAGAACAGGCAGGCGGCGTAGATATGATTAAGGCTATGGGTGCTCCTTATGGTATGGTTAAGTTCATGCCAACAGGTGGTATCAATGCAAAGAACCTTGAATCTTACCTCTCATGCAAGAACATCGTTTGCTGTGGCGGTAGCTGGATGGTTAAGGGCGACTTAATCGATGCAGGCGAATTTGATAAGATCGTTGAAATGACAAAAGAAGCAGTAGAGCTTGTTAAGAGTATCAAAGGCTAATATTTTATAAAGGAGATATAACCATGAATTTAAATTTAAAACCAAAGAGTGAATGTAAATTTGATGCAGTTTCTTTAGGTGAAGTTATGCTTCGTCTTGACCCGGGTGAAGGCAGAATCCGTACTGCAAGAAGCTTCCGTGCATGGGAAGGTGGCGGTGAATACAACGTTATCCGTGGTCTTCACAAGTGCTTTAAGATGGACACAGCTGTTATCACAGCTTTTGCTGAAAACGAAGTTGGTTACCTTATGGAAGACTTTATTGAACAGGGTGGCGTTAATACTTCTTTAATTAAGTTTATGAAGACAGACGGTATCGGTAGAATCTGCCGTAACGGTCTTAACTTTACTGAAAGAGGTTTCGGTATCCGTGGTGCTGTAGGTTGTTCTGACAGAGCAAACACAGCTATCTCAAAGGCTACTCCTGAAGATTTTGACTTTGAATATATCTTCGGTGAACTCGGTGTTCGTTGGTTACATACCGGTGGTATCTATGCAGCCCTTTCAGAACAGTCATGTGAAACTGTTTTAGCTGCTGTTAAGACTGCTAAAAAGTATGGCACAATCGTATCTTATGACTTAAACTACCGTCCTTCAATGTGGAGCGCTATTGGCGGTCTTGAAAAGGCACAGGAAGTTAACAAGGAAATTGCAAAGTATGTTGACGTTATGATTGGTAACGAAGAAGACTTTACAGCTTGCCTTGGTTTACAGGTTGAAGGTAATGACGAAAACTTAAAGGAATTAAACCTTGACGGTTACAAGAAGATGATTGCAGAAGCTGCAAAGCAGTATCCTAACTTTAAGGTAATCGCTACAACACTCCGTGAAGTTAAGACAGCAACAGTTAATGACTGGAGCGCTATCTGCTGGGCTGACGGTGAAGTTTATAAGGCAAAGGACTATAAGGGCCTTGAAATTATGGACAGAGTTGGCGGCGGTGACTCATTTGCATCAGGTCTTGTTTACGGTCTTATGACAACAGGCGACCCTGAAACTGCAGTTAACTACGGTGCAGCTCACGGTGCATTAGCTATGACAACACCAGGGGATACCACAATGGCTAACAAGAAGGAAGTAGAAGCTATTATGGGCGGCGCAGGCGCAAGAGTTCAGAGATAATTATGAAATTTTTAAAAGGCTTTTCCGTTTCGGAAAAGCCTTTTTTGTATATACAGTTTTATCGTATCACAAACCTGCATATACTTTTAAAAAAGAATATGAGGTGCAAAGATTATGAAAATATGGGTTTTAAATAAGAAGAACAGCATCCTTATTGTGGGGCTGTGCCTTATTCTCCTTGTGTCATTGATTGCAGGCAGAAACTTAAGCGTAACAGTATCGGGTAAGAATAAAGACCTTCCTATATACTGTGTTGACAAAGGGGAACAAAAGATTATGTCACTCAGCTTTGACGCGGCTTGGGGAAACGAGGACACAGAACAGCTTATCGAAATCCTAAATAAGTATAATGTAAAGGTTACATTCTTCGTAGTAGGGGAGTGGGTTGACAAGTATCCTGAATCAGTTAAGGCCCTTTGTGATGCAGGCCACGAAATAATGAATCATTCAGACACACATCCACATATGACAAACTTAACAGAGGAGAAGATGATTAAAGAAATAAATGATTGCAACGATAAGATAGAAAAGGTAACAGGAATAAGACCTACACTTTTTCGTCCGCCTTATGGGGATTATAATAATACAGTTGTTAAAGCGGTACGCGATACAGGAAGCTATTGTATACAATGGTCCATAGACAGTCTTGACTGGAAGGATTTATCTCCTGATGAGATAGTTAAAAGAGTGACTGAAAAGGCGGCTCCCGGCGGGATAGTTCTTTTCCATAACGCGGCCAAAAACACACCTGCGGCTTTAATTCCAATACTTGAAAAGTTACAGGCTGACGGATACGAGCTTGTGCCTATATCGCAGCTTATTTACGCTGATAACTATGAAATTGATTTAACGGGGAAACAATACAAAAAAAGTGAAATATAAAAAAAGAGAGCCCGAGTGGTTAGCCCGGGCGAGAGTTCCATACAAGACTCTCATCTTATATGGGGAAATGAAAAAAAGAGTGTTAGTTAATGTGGTATGGTTATATATTACACCTTTTAGGTTTATTTTTCAAGACCAATAATTGTTAAAAATGACACATAAATAACATAATCCTTTGTGCGAGTTGCACAAAGGATTACTTTTTTGTTAATAGATTAAGCAAAAACAACCTTTAAGAATGTCTTCTTGCCCTTTTTAATAACCATTTCATCATCTTTGAAGTATGAAAGGTCAATGTTTGCATCAGGAGCAGTTACCTTTTCGCCATTGATTGCGATACCGTTCTGCTGAACAAGTCTTCTTGCTTCGCTCTTTGAGTCAACAAGCTTAACGTTTACTAAGAGGTCTAAGATGTTAACGCCTGCTTCCATATCAGCCTTATTTACTTCAGCTGATGGCATATTTGATGTATCGCTTCCGCCTGTGAAGATAGCCATAGCAGCATCGTTTGCCTTTTTAGCTTCTTCTTCACCGTGAACCATCTTTGTAACTTCGTATGCAAGAACGCACTTAACCTTGTTAAGCTCCTGTCCTTCTAACTTTTCGTATTCTGCTATCTGTTCAAGTGGTAAGAATGTAACTAACTTTAAGAGTCTTATAACGTCCTTATCGTCAACGTTTCTCCAATACTGATAGAATTCATAAGGTGAAACTTTTTCAGGGTCAAGCCAGAGAGCACCCTTTTCTGTTTTACCCATTTTCTTACCTTCTGATGTAGTAAGAAGGGTAAAGGTCATACCATATGCCTGCTTACCTTCTTTTCTGCGGATAAGCTCAATACCACCGATGATGTTTGACCACTGGTCATCACCACCAAATTCCATAAGACAGTCATATTCCTTATTGAGCTTATAGAAGTCATAACCCTGCATTAACATATAGTTAAATTCAAGGAATGAAAGACCCTTTTCAAGACGGGTTTTAAAACATTCGGCTGTGAGCATCTTGTTAACAGAGAAGTGAACACCAACTTCTCTTAAGAAGTCAACATAGTTAAGCTTTAATAACCAGTCTGCATTGTTAACCATTAAAGCCTTGTCACCATCAAAGTCGATAAACTTTGACATCTGAACTTTAAAGTTATCTGCGTTCTGCTGAATTACTTCCTGAGTAATCATAGGACGCATATCAGTCTTACCTGTTGGGTCACCAACCATTGTTGTACCACCGCCTAAAAGAATGATAGGCTTGTGGCCTGCGTTTTGCATATGCTTCATAACAACAAGCTGCATAAAGTGACCAATGTGTAAGCTGTCTGCAGTTGGGTCAAATCCAATATAGAATGTTATTTTTTTTTCGCCTAATGTTTTACGGATTTCTTCTTCGTGGGTACACTGGGCAATAAGACCTCTTGCTTTTAATTCATCAAAAACGTTTTTCATATCAATATCCTTTCGCTATTCCTCGTCGGCTTTTTCTTCTGTTTTAGAAATTTCAATACATAAATCGTTAAGCTGCTGATCATCAACTACGTCAGGTGAGTTAACCATAAGTTCAGATGCGTTCTGTACTTTAGGGAATGCAATAACGTCTCTGATACTGTCACAGCCTGCGATAATCATAACAAGACGGTCTAAACCATAAGCAAGTCCGCCGTGAGGTGGTGTTCCGTACTTGAATGCTTCCATAAGGAAACCGAATCTTTCCCATGCCTGTTCCTGTGTAAAGCCTAAAGCCTTGAACATTCTTTCCTGAAGTTCGGAATTGAAGATACGAAGACTTCCGCCACCGATTTCGCTACCGTTTAAGATAATGTCATATGCCTTTGCACGAACAGAACCAGGATCTGATTCAAGCTTGTCAACGTCTTCATCCATAGGATGTGTGAATGGGTGGTGCATAGCAACATATCTGTCTTCTTCCTCGGAGTATTCAAATAGTGGGAATTCAGTAACCCATAAGAAGTTAAACTTGTTCTTGTCGATTAAGTCAAATCTTCTTGCAACCTCTAAACGTAAGTTTCCGAGGGCATCATATACAACCTTATCCTTATCAGCAATGATTAAGATACCATCGCCAACCTTTGCGTTTGTCTTTTTGAGGATAGCGTCTGTGTCTTCTTCGCTTAAGAACTTTGTAATCTGTGAACGCAAACTTCCTTCTTCAACAACTATCCAAGCCATACCCTTTGCACGATATGTCTTTACATATTCACCAAGAGAGTCAAGAGTCTTTCTTGTAAGCTTTTCACCAAGACCTTCAGCAACGATACAACGAACGCTTCCGCCGTTTTCAACTGCATCAGTAAATACCTTAAAGCCACAGTTCTTAACCTCTTCGGAGATGTTGATAAATTCCATACCAAATCTCATATCAGGCTTATCTGAACCGAATCTTTCCATTGCTTCTTTGTATGGAAGACGGAGGAAAGGTGTTTCAATGTCTAAATTTAATGTTTCTTTAAATACTCTCTTTAAAAAGCCTTCGTTGATGCTGATGATAGTATCAATGTCGATAAATGAAAGCTCCATATCAAGCTGTGTGAACTCCGGCTGTCTGTCAGCACGTAAGTCTTCATCACGGAAACATCTTGCAACCTGAAAATATCTGTCGTAACCACCAAGCATTAAAAGCTGCTTATAAATCTGTGGTGACTGTGGGAGCGCATAGAATGAACCCGGGTGAACACGGCTTGGTACTAAATAGTCTCTTGCGCCTTCAGGTGTGCTCTTTGTGAGAATTGGAGTTTCGATTTCTAAAAATCCGTTTTCGTCAAAGTAGTCTCTTGCGATTTTAGCAACTTTGTGACGGAGGATTAAGTTTCTCTGCATATCAGGACGTCTGATATCTAAATATCTGTACTTTAAGCGGAGCGCATCGTTTGTGTCGATTCCTTCTTCAATATAGAAAGGAGTAGTTTCTGCACCGTTTAAGATACGAAGCTCTGAAACCAATACTTCAATTTCGCCTGTTTCCATATCTTTGTTAATGTTGTTCTCTGTACGGAGCGCAACTCGACCTACAACAGCGATAACGTATTCACTCTTAAGCTGTGTAGCCTTTTCAAAAATAGCTGAATCAGTTTCGTCATTGAATGAAAGCTGAACAATACCGCTTCTGTCTCTTAATGTAACAAAGTTAAGACCGCCAAGACGTCTGTTCTTCGCAACCCAACCACAAAGAGTAACAGTTTCGCCTGCGTTTTCTTTTCTTAACACACCACATAAATGTGTGCGCTTTAAACCTTCTAATATTTCGTATTCCATAAACATATCCTCCGATTTACTTTCTTATTATTTGAGCTAAACTTTCAGCTGTTAATTCTGTGCTGAATGCTTCGCCTGTGCTCATATCTTTTATATCGCCTTTATTATTGGCTATTTCATCATCGCCTAAAACAATGCTGAATTTTGCGCCTAATTTATTTGCAAACTTCATCTGCGCCTTAACACTTCTGTCGCAAAGGTCACGTTCTGCAGCTATACCCATGGAACGCAAGTCATAGCATAACTTCTGTGCCTTTATATCTGCAGTATCTCCAATTGCGGCAATGAATATATCAGGTGTGTCATTTGCATCTTCGCAAAGCCCCTGTGCCTTCATAATCATAATAAGACGTTCAATGCCCATTGCAAAGCCGATACCTTCTGTTGGCTTTCCGCCAAGCTCTTCAACAAGACCGTTGTATCGTCCACCTCCGCAGACAGTTGACTGTGCACCTAAAGCATCAGATGTGATTTCAAATACTGTTCTTGTGTAATAGTCAAGACCGCGTACTATATCAGGGTTTACAACATAGTCGATATTAAGCGCATCTAAATATGCAGTTGTCTTTTTAAAGTGATTGTCACAGTCCTCGCAAAGATTGTCTATCATTTTAGGTGCATCCTTTGCGATTTCAGAACAAATGTCAGACTTACAGTCAATAATTCGCATTGGATTTTTTTCAAGCCTTGTTTTACATGTGTCACAAAGCTTTTCAGCATATTCTTCAAAATACTTTTTAAGTTTTTCGTTATATGCCTTTTTGCAGACAGGACAACCGATGCTGTTGATGTTTAAAACAAGGTCTTTAACACCAAGCTTTTCAAAGAATGATAAAGCAAGAGTAATAACCTCTGCATCTGTTGCATCAGATGTTCCGCCGAAACATTCTATACCGAACTGATGGAACTCACGAAGTCTTCCTGACTGTGGCTTTTCATATCTGTAACATGAAATGTTATAGTAAAGCTTTGTAGGCTGTGGGTTTGCATAAAGTGAATTTTCTATAAAGCTTCTGGCAAGGGAAGCTGTTCCCTCAGGACGAAGGGTTATGCTTCTGCCACCCTTGTCTTCGAATGTGTACATTTCCTTTTGAACAACGTCTGTTGTATCACCAACGCCTCTCTGGAAAAGAGAAGTATCTTCAAAAACGGGAGTTCTTATTTCCTTGTAGCCATAAAGATTGCAGACTTCATTAGCTGTTCTTTCTATCTTACGCCATATGTGGCTGTCTGCAGGTAAAATATCTTCTGTACCGCGTGGTTTGTTTATCATATGTTTACCTCCTTATCTGCCGCATATGTCGGCAATGTATTCAAGTAGTTCTTCCTTACCCTCTCGTGTTTCAGATGAGAAAGGGAAGAGGATAGAGTTATCATCAAGTCCTAAACAGTTATAAATCTCGGTGAGATTTTTTTCTATTTCGGACTTTTTAAGCTTGTCTATCTTCGTAGCAACAACGATTGGAGTATAGCCGATAGATTTAATCCAGTTCATCATAGTTATATCGTCCTGTGATGGCTTGTGTCTTGCATCAACAAGCTGAATAACAGCAGTAAGGTTATATCTGTCTGTAAGATATGTTTCTATCATACCTGCCCATTTGTCTCTTTCTGCCTTTGAAACCTTTGCATAGCCATAGCCGGGGAGGTCAACAAGGCGGAACTTTCCGTCGATGTCATAAAAGTTTATAACCGCAGTCTTACCCGGTGAGCTACTTGTTCTTGCAAGCTTTGTGCGGTTGGTAAGACAGTTTATAAGGGATGACTTACCAACATTTGAACGACCTGCAAATGCCACTTCAGGTACAAATGTATCAGGATACTGTTCCGGTTTTACTGCTGTGGATAAAAGACTTGCATTTACGTAATCCATAGTTTATCTTCCTTAATTATTTTTGCAGACAGCCTTTTCTCTGCCGTCTGTCTTTTTATCAATGTATGCTGAAGTGCGATGAGCACTTTCGCGTATAGCTTCTTTTGTTAAGGCGTGGTCAAGGACAGTTTTCATATCCTCTGCAAAGACAAAGCTTATATTATCCTTAACAACGGATGGAAGCTTATTATAATCCGGAGTGTTTTCTTTTGGAATAATGACCTGCTTAATGCCGATTTTTAAAGCGGCAAGGGTCTTTTCCTTAAGACCGCCGATAGGTAAAACTCTGCCACGGAGAGTAATTTCTCCTGTCATAGCTGTATCGCGACGAACCTTTCTGCCAGTTAGTGCAGAGATTAAAGCGGTTGCAATAGTGATGCCCGCAGACGGACCGTCCTTTGGAACAGCTCCTTCGGGAACGTGGATATGAATATCCAAATCCTTATAAAAGTTCTGGTCAATGCCCAATGTAAAGGTGTTTGCACGAATATAGCTCAACGCTGCAGAGGCAGACTCTTTCATAACGTCACCTAAGTTACCTGTAAGCTCAAGCTTGCCGGAGCCCGGCATAGTGTTAACTTCGATACATAAGGTATCTCCACCAACCTGTGTCCATGCAAGACCGGTTGAAACACCGATCAGGTCTTTTTTGTTGCCCTCTCGTGTGTTATAGTCAGGTGCACCTAAAATACTTTCTAAAGATGTTTTGCTTAAAGTAACGGATTTAACCTCACCGTCAGCTATCTTTTTAGCAACCTTTCGGCAAACAGCCGCGATTTTACGTTCAAGCTCTCTTACGCCTGCTTCTCTTGTGTAACCGTCTATCAACGAAAAGTAAACAGAGTCTGAAAACTTAAGCTGACTTGCTTTTAAACCATTATACTCTCTCTGCTTTGGCAAGAGATATGACTTGGCAATAGCTTTCTTTTCGTCTGTTGTATAACTTTCTGTTTCGATAACGTCCATTCTGTCAAGAAGTGGAGCAGGGATTGTTTCAAGTGAGTTTGCAGTAGTAACAAACAATGCATCCGATAAGTCAAAAGGAAGCTCAACAAAGTTATCCCTGAAGTTTTTGTTCTGTTCAGGATCTAAAACCTCAAGCATAGCAGAAGCAGGGTCACCTGTAATATCTCTTGACATCTTGTCTATCTCGTCAAAGAGGATTAAAGGATTTGAAGAACCTGTCTTTTTAAGGGCGTCTATAACTCTTCCCGGCATAGCACCGATATAAGTCTTTCTGTGACCTCTGATTTCAGATTCATTCTTAACACCGCCAAGACTGATTCTTGTGTATTTTCTGCCAAGGCTCTCTGCCAAAGATCTGGCAATAGATGTCTTACCTGTGCCCGGAGGGCCAACAAGACAGATAATATTGCTCTTTGGTTTTCCCCCAAGCTTGCGAACAGCAATGTATTCAAGGATTCTTTCTTTAATTTTTTCAAGACCATAATGGTCGCGGTTTAAAATTTCTTCTGCATGGGAAATATCAAGGATCTCCTCGTCAGGCTGATTCCAAGGGAGAGCCACAACAGTTTCGATATAGTTCTGGATAACCCCATATTCCTGTGAGTTCGGATTGTTCTTGCGAAGTCGTTCAAATTCCTCTTCAAGTTTTTCAGAAACCTCTTTTGGAATATCTCTTCCTGATAACTTTTCTTTATACTTATTTATGTCAGCTTCTGTTTCGTCAAAGCCAAGCTCTTCGTGAATAGCCTTAAGCTTTTCACGAAGCATATATTCACGCTGATTTTCGTCAATGTTCTTCTGGGTTTTAGAAGAAATTGTCTTTTCGATAGACAAAATTTCAATTTCAGAAGTGATTATATCGTTTAACTTCTCAAGTCTTAAATCTGCGTCAAGCTCGTCTAAAATACTTTGCTTAAGGGCAGGCTTTAATGGGAAGTTAGTAGCAATAACGTCGGCTAACTCTCCTGTGTCTTCAATGGATAGAAGAGAGGTAAGAGCCTCAGGTGAAATTCTGTCATATACCTCAAGATAATCTTCAACAAGGCGCATAATCTTACGGATTAAAACCTGTGAAGCTAAATCATCATAAGTATGTATATCATCTTTTCTTGAAACAGCTACTTCAACATAGTTGTCAACAGGGATATAGTCTGTGATTTTACCTCTGTGAATACCCTCAACAAGAATACGTAAGTTTCCGTCAGGAAGATTTAAAATCTGATGGATTTCAGCAATTACACCAATGTTTGCCAAATCCTCAAAGTGAGGGTCGTCTACCGTTATATCATTCTGATAACAGAGAAATATTAACTTGTCGTTGTTCATTGCCTTTTTAACTGCCGCAACAGACTGTGGTCTGCCAACGTCAAAATGTATTACCATTCCGGGAAAAACAGTAATTCCGCGAAGTGGAAGAAGAGGCAAATTATACTTTGTCTTTCTCATATTTTTATTATCATTCCTTTATAAATTTAGCTGATACGCCTAATTTAAGTCATATCTAAAATATTATACTATTTTATTGTAGAAATAGCAAGTATTTTTTGAAAAAATATGAGGTATAAATGTTGTTTGATGAAATGGCGGTAATTATATGGAAAGCCTTCTCGCTTTACGGAGAAGGGGGACCGCTTGCGGTGGATGAGGTGAATTGTAGGGCACAGCCTTTAGGATGTGCCGCAAATATGCACACGGTTTGTCGGATAAATCCCTCCACCGCTAACGCGGTCCCCCTCCCTTTAGGCAAGGGAGGCGATGCCAAACCCTACAACACCTCATCATTATTTACAAAAAACAGTTGAAAAGACAAAAGTTTTATGTTATAATAAATCTAGCCAAACAAATTAAATATTGAAGATTAGCGTTATTTTTATGTATAAATATGCGTTTATTTTGTATTATCGTTTTACGTTTGTTAAAAACGTAAGCTCCATAACGGTAATGCAATTAAATGCTAATCTGTTTAATTTGTTTGGCGACAATAGGAGTTTGCGTTTTATGCGCTGACTTCGGTCGGCGCTTTTTTTAACGCAATACTTTTTAGGAAAAAGTTGCCGACACTTCTTACCACAGACCAAGGCAAAAGGGTGTGTCATAAGACACGCCTTTTGCTTGTTATACATAAGATGAAATCATTGACATAAATGCGTATTTTATGGTATAATTATAAAAGCAAAGAAGCTAAAGGAGGGGTAGAATGGCTCTTGAAAATAAGCTTAATATTAAGGATTCAGCTGAGCTTGCACGTGAAGAAGAACGAATAAGCAAGAAAAAGGCTGTTGAACTTTATGATAAAGGTTTGTTTAATGGTTTAAACCCAGGAGATTTTTCTTCTCTTTCGTTTATACACAAGTATCTTTTTGAAGATATATACGATTTTGCAGGCAAGGTCAGAGAGGTTAATATATCAAAGGGCGGATTTCGCTTTGCCCCTTTGATGTATTTAGAGGCTGCATTAGAAAATATAAGTAATATGCCACAGTCAACATTCGATGAAATTATTGAAAAGTATGTTGAAATGAATATTGCTCACCCTTTCGGAGAAGGTAATGGAAGAGCCACAAGAATATGGCTTGACCTTATTTTGAAAAAAGAAATCGAAAAAGTAATTGATTGGAGCAAGGTTGATAAGGAAGATTATCTTCTTGCAATGGAGCGTAGTCCGATTAAGGATATTGAAATTAAGTATATTTTGAAAAATGCATTAACAGATAAAATAAATGACAGAGAACTTTATATGAAGGGTATTGATAACAGCTATCATTACGAAGGATATGAAACATTTAAGGCAGAGGAATTATAAAATGGTGTGTCAAATGAACCGACCCCCAAAAGTTAGACCCAAATCTAACGATTGGGAGGTCGGTTCAAAATGACACACCATTTTGTTTTTATATTTTATGCTTTTTTAATACCGATATCGTGGCGATAGTGCATATCCTTAAAGGATACTTTTTCAACGTACTTATATGCATTTTTGATAGCATCGTCTAAATCGTCACCAGTTGCGGTTACGCCTAAAACTCTGCCCCCTGCTGTTAAGAATTTGTCACCGTCTTTCTTTGTGCCCGCATGGAAGATGGTAGCACCCATATCTTCAGCATCAGAAAGACCTGAAATTTCATAGCCTGTGTTATAGCTCTGCGGATAGCCCCCTGATGCTAAAACTACACAAACAGCGGCGCCGTTATCCCATTCGATTTCAATTTCGTCAAGTCTTTCATCAATGATAGCATCAAAGATATCATAAAGGTCTGACTTTAATCTTGGGAGAACAACCTGTGTTTCAGGGTCGCCGAAACGACAGTTGTATTCAATAACCTTAACTCCGTCAGGAGTCTTCATAAGACCGAAGTATAAAACGCCCTTAAAGGTTCTGCCTTCTTTGTTCATAGCATCCATTGTAGGAATAAAGATTTTTTCCATACATTCGTCTGCTAAAGCCTTGTCATATATTCTGCTTGGTGAGAATGTGCCCATACCGCCTGTGTTTAAGCCCTTATCGTTATCAAGAGCTCTCTTGTGGTCCTGTGCAGATACCATAGGCTTTAAAGTCTTTCCGTCTGTGAATGCAAGAACTGAAATTTCAGGGCCTGTTAAAAATTCTTCTACAACAACCTTACCACCTGCTGCGCCGAATACCTTGTCCTCCATAATCTCAAGAACTGCCTTTTCTGCATCGGCAAAGCTTTCAGCAATAATAACACCCTTACCAAGTGCAAGACCGTCAGCCTTAACTACGATAGGGAACTTGTTGTTAGCCTTAATGTAGGCAATAGCGTCTTTGCTGTTGTCAAATACCTCATATGAAGCAGTAGGAATGTTATACTTCTTCATAAGATCCTTTGAAAATGCCTTACTGCCTTCGATTATAGCTGCGTTCTTTCTTGGACCGAATGCACGAAGACCTGCTTCTTCGAATGCGTCAACTGCACCTCCTGCCAATGGATCATCAGGTGCAACAACTGTCATATCGATGCCCTTTTCCTTTGCGAAAGCAACAAGCTTGTCAAATTCCATAACCTTAATAGGAACACATTCAGCAAGCTGTGAAATGCCGGCATTACCCGGTGCACAATAAATCTTTGAAACTTTTTCGCTTCTTGAGAGCTTCCATACGATTGTATGTTCTCTGCCACCGCTACCAACTACTAATACCTTCATAATTTTTCCTCCTGTATATAAAGTTAATCTTTAGCTATTTTCTTTGCTCTTGGATGAGCTTTTTCATAAACCTCAGTAAGCTTGTTTTTAATAACCTGCTCATACACCCTTGTAGATGAGATATCGCTGTGTCCTAACATTTCCTGAACGGATTTTAAATCTGCCCCGTTTTCAAGCATATGTATTGCAAATGAATCTCTTATGGTGTTAGGCGTTATCTCAACATTCATACCCGACTGCTCTTTATAGGCTTTGACAATCTTCCAAAGACCCTGACGGGAAAGAGGTTCACCATTTAAGTTAAGAAAGAGAATATCAGTTTTGTCTGAATTTTTAATCCTCTTTCGTTTTTCAACATAGTTTTTTACGCTGTCACGGGCTAAAGAATATATAGGAACAACTCGTTCCTTTTTATCTTTGTTGCGACAGAAGATATAGCCGATATTTAAGTTAATATCACTTAAACGAAGCTTTATAATATCCGTTGCACGCATACCTGTAGCGTACATAATTTCAAGAATAGCCTTATCGCGAAAGCCCTTGATACTGTTTAAAACAGGGGCACTTAAAAACGTGTCTATCTGTACGTCAGTAAGAGCCTTTGGCGGACGTTTGTCAGGCTTGAATCCGTGAACATCATCTGCAGGATTTACCTTTACAATCCCCTTTGAGAAAAGATACTTATAAAGGGATTTAACAGAGGATAAGGATCTTGAAACCGTAGATGCGGACTTTCCCTGTTTTTGCAGATATAAAAGATAATTTAATATATCCGTTTGAGCTATACTTTTTACATTCTTTATCTGAAGGTCTGTGATGTACTGACAGAATTTATCAATATCCCGTTTGTAAGAAGAAACTGTGTTTAAAGATGCTTTCTTACTGCTTTCGAGATAGGAATAATATTCCAAAACATACTTATCCATACAAACCTCCCCTTTTTAAAAACTACTCCTCTTATTTTACATAATTTATCGGCGTTTGACAAGGGTTAAATTGAAATTTTATTAAATTATAGCAAAAAACTTATAAAAAAGGGAGTAAGGTATGCATCTATAAGTCCACAAAACAATATTGGAATAAGAACAAAAATAAGGGATAAGGCGTTTTTTGTAAGCAACTTTTTTCTTTCTTTATATAAGGACGGGGACTTTCTTGTCTTGTCAAACTCACCTGAAAAGTTTACCTGCAAAACAGTGTATATAATAAGCACAGGAATAAGTATAAGGCTTTGGATAAGAAGAGAAGAAACAGAAAAGCATAAACCTTTAAATCCTCCGTCAAGGATAAGATATGAAAAACAAAAGCCTATGCCAAAACCCTTTGCTCCAAGTTGAATAAAGGATAGGGGAAGAAGCCACACGAAAAAGGAAGATGCCCAGATGATTATAACTGTGCGGAGGTTTAGAAGAAGAGACCTTGTAAATACGGAAATGGTGCTTAACCCCTCTTCGGTATAGCTTAAAAGGAAGCTTTGAAGAAAAGAACCGTCTTTTGGTGAGTTTATCCCTGAAAATATTCCAATGCCAATACCTATAAGAGCAGAAAGTAAAGCTAGGATATAGCATATGCGGTTGGATAAAATATGAGCAGAAATTGTTTCTTTGAAAAATTTATTCATATGTATCACTCCTTATAAAACAGTATATTATAAAAAGTGGACAAATATAACGATGATGGAAATATAAAAAGATGTTTTGCTATATAGCAAAACATCTTTTTGAAAATAAATTATCCTCTTACCTGACCTTCGCCGCTGATTACAAATTTAGTTGAGGTCAATGCCTCAAGGCCCATAGGTCCTCTTGCGTGAATTTTCTGTGTGCTGATGCCTATTTCTGCACCAAAACCAAATTCAAATCCGTCAGTAAATCTTGTTGATGCGTTCACATAAACTGCGGCGGCATCTATCCTTTCGGTAAACTTTCTTGCCTCATCATTGTCTGTTGTAACAATAGCCTCTGAATGACCGCTGTTATACATATTTATGTGGTTAATTGCTTCATCTGTACTGTCTACAACCTTAATACCGATTTTCAAGTCAAGATATTCTGTGCCCCAGTCGTCTTCTGTTGCAGGAACAGCATCCTGATAAACTTCGCAAACCTTTTCATCACCGATAATTGTAACCTTTCTGCTTGTAAGTTCGTCTATAATAACAGGCAGGAACTTGTCGGCAACATCTTTGTGAACCAAAAGTTTTTCCTCTGCGTTACAAACAGATGGTCTTTGAGTTTTTGCGTTGATGACAATATTTTTCGCCATTTCAAGGTCTGCAGCTTTGTCAACATAAACGTGACAGTTGCCTGTTCCTGTTTCAATGGCAGGGACGGTGGCGTTTTCCACAACCGAGCGGATAAGTCCCGCACCGCCACGGGGTATGATAACGTCAAGATATTTATTCATCCGCATAAGTGCAAGAGCACTGTCACGGGAGGTATCTTCAACCAGATTGAGCGAACCT
>JAZRQL010000039.1:0-9258 GCA_045649725.1 Clostridia bacterium
TGTGTTTTGGATACTTTTGCACAAGCAAAAGTATCAGTATATTAAATATAATATTTATAATTTTACAAATAAATTATATTTTTCATATTTAAACAAAAACGGGTGGTTTTTAAACCACCCGAAATGCTTTTTTATTTTACCTCAATTTTAAGTTCCCCATTTTCTGCGGTCACTAAAACTGTCTGGCCTGATTTTATTTCTTCCGAAATAATCATCTGCGCGATATCGTTTTCGATATGTCTTTCGATATATCTGCGCATTGGTCTTGCTCCGTATTCCTTTTTATATGATTTCTCAAGGATTACTTCCTTTGCATCATCGCTTACCTCGATGCCTATTTCCTTTTCGGAAAGCCCCTTTGTCAAGTCCTCAAGCATAAGAGAAATTATCTTTAAGAGTTCTTCCTTTTTAAGCTCCTTAAATGTGATAACCTCGTCAACTCTGTTTAAGAATTCAGGCCTGAAAATTTCCTTTAAGGCTCTTTCTGTCTTTATGTTCTTTGCTTCTTCATCATCGTTAAAGCCCACAACGTTAGAACGGTTATCGCTTCCTGCATTTGATGTCATAATTATAATTGTGTTTTCAAATGAAACCGTCTTTCCGTGGCTGTCGGTTATTCTTCCGTCATCTAAAATCTGCAAAAGAATATTAAATACGTCTTCATGAGCTTTTTCTATCTCGTCAAGAAGAATAACCGAATATGGATGTCTGCGGATTTTTTCTGTCAGCTGACCTGCATCATCATATCCCACATATCCCGGAGGCGAACCAATAAGCTTTGCAACCGAGTGCTTTTCCATATACTCTGACATATCAAGACGGATAAGTGAATTTTCTCCGTCAAAGACTTCTTCCGCTATTCTCTTAACTAACTCTGTCTTACCAACACCTGTAGGACCTACAAATATAAAGGAAACAGGTCTTTGCTTTAAGGATATGCCCGCTCTCTTTCTTCTTATAGCAGAAGAAACCGCAGTTACCGCCTCGTCCTGACCGATAAGTCTTTTATGAAGTCTGTCTTCCAAATTCTTAAGCTTGCTTGTTTCAAGCTCTGTTATATGCTTTACAGGGATTTTTGTCCACATTTCCACAACAGATGCAATATCATCTGCAGTTAAGTCAATATAAACAGTTTCCTCTGTGTTCTTTATATCCTCTTCAACTCTTATGCGCTTGCTTTTAAGCTCTGCAATCTTTTCGTAGATAGAAACATTGTTATCTGCTTCCTTTGGCTCTTCTTCAAGGTCTGCATTTAAGCTATCTATCTCTTCGTCTATTGCAACTAACTCATTCTTAAGCTTTTCAAGGTCAATTAACTTTCCGTTTTTAAGGCTTACCTTTGATGCCGCTTCATCTATTAAGTCGATAGCCTTATCAGGTAAAAATCTGTCATTTATATATCTTTCGGATAAAACAGTTGCGCATCTTATCAAATCGTTTGAGATATTTACCTTATGATATTCTTCATAATATCCCTTGATGCCCTTTAAGATATCAATTGTTTCGTCAATAGTTGGTTCTTCAACCATTACGGTCTGGAATCTTCTCTCTAAAGCCGCATCCTTTTCAATGTGCTTTCTGTATTCTTCAAAGGTGGTTGCGCCTATAACCTGAATTTCACCACGGGAAAGGGCAGGCTTTAAAATATTACCCGCACTCATACCGCCCTCTGCATCACCTGCTTTTGCTATTGAGTGAATCTCATCTATAACAAGGATAATATTTCCTGCCTGTTTTACCTCTTCGATTATGTTTTTAAGCCTTGACTCAAACTGACCGCGGAACTGTGTTCCTGCCACAACAGCTGTCATATCAAGCATATATATTTCATAATTTAAAAGCTTTGCAGGAGCATCACCGTTGACAATTTTCAAAGCAAGCCCCTCTGCGATAGCTGTTTTACCAACACCGGGCTCACCGATTAAGCAAGGGTTATTCTTTGTTCTTCGGTTAAGAATCTGCGCTGTGCGTTCCATTTCAACATCTCTGCCAATAACCGCATCAATTTCGCCCCTCTTTGCCTTTTCGGTTAAGTTAACACCAAAGTGGTTTAAGTTCTTTCTCTTCTTATCCTTCTTCTTGCCATCCTTGGTATCTTTCTTATTCTCTTCTTTTTCTTCTTTCTTTTCCTTGTTTCCCCCAAGCATCTTACTTAAAAAGTCAAGAGGGTTTTTCTGCATACTGTGGCTCATATTCTCATCATCGTCTATGTCATCCATAGGTAAGCCACCCATCAATCCCTGAAGGTCACCCTCACCCATTTCTTCCATCATTTCTGACATTTCACGGTTAAGGCTATCCATTTCTTCAGGGTTTATGCCCATATTTTTCATTATATCATTAACGGGGCCTAAATTAAGTTCCTTTGCACAGGTCAGGCAGTACCCCTCATTTTTAGAGGTACCGTCAGGCTCCATTTTCGTAATATACACTACTGCAAGATTCTTCTTGCATCTACAACATAACATTATGTCACATCCTAACTGAATTAAATACAACCTATATTTTAATAGGTTTCTGTCATTATGTCAAGCTTGTTCATTTATTGTTAACAAAACTCCTGTGCCACAGGGGTTTTTACAAACTCTCTTAAATCCTCGTTTTTGCTAATACCTATCCAACACTTAACATAAATCGAAATCTTGCTTGAAAGGGGCAAAAGCTCTATCCTTAAATCGTCATAAAGCTTTGCGCTCTCATAAGTCACGCCCTCTCTTTTGTTAACCAAAAAGACGGGGATTCCATCATTCCTTGCTCTTAAGCAAAGGTCAATAAAGTTTTCGTCCTTTGTGTTAAGAGTTGCTGAATGATATGGAACAAGGATAACTGCCTTGATATTTTCAAGGTTATAGTCATACCTCTCTCCTACCTTGCTTTCTATCATAAGGATTTCGGGGTATGGAGAAAGCTCTACTCTTCCCACTCCATTTGATGCTGACCCCTTAAAATCCTTATTTAAGGTAACGCCATTTTCATCAAGATAGGCATAAGGAATTTTGTCTATACTGAAAAGGTCTGCATCCCCTTCCTGATGAGCCATAAGCCTTGCTCCTACATGGATATCCGTCTTATAACTTCCCTCGTTTTTATAGGAGACGTACACACCCCCTCCTGCCTTTGCCTTTATAAACTCAACTGCCCCTGTAAAGTTTGAAACACCATTTGACCTTTCGTCTTCCAAAGGATAGGCGGCAGAAACCAATACAACAGGAATATCAACCCCTGCTAACATATACGAAAGAGCCGCCGCAGTATATTGGATTGTGTCTGTGCCATGGGTTACTATTATTCCGTCATAGCCTTTGTCAACATTCTCAAAAAGACAGTCGAAAAGTAAGTTTATCTCTCTTTCCGACAGATATTCACTCAAGGTTGTATAAGGTGTCAAGGGGATAAAGACAGTTTCTTTATCCCCTGTTTTTTCTTTATATTCTTTTATAATAAGATGCTTTGTACTGTCATCGGGAGAAATCCAACCGTCGCTTACGCTGCTTCCTATTGTTCCCCCTGTAAAGATAACCAGAATTCTGCTCATATCTTATCTCCTGTGTATGCAGGCCATATATATGCCGCAACATCATATTTCCCCATAACTAAATCTCCCTTTTTGTTTCTTCGTATTACACTATAATTGTTTCATCGGGCTTTATGCAATAATCAACTCCGTCAACCTCAATATATATAGTTGTAACTGTTGGATTATATATCCTGTGCCCATCGGCACTATATCTTAAACTTTTATAAGCCTCTACATAGTCGCAAATTTCAATATTGGTAGCATACCATATTTCATCCCTGTTTGCAAGCTTTTTACAGATCTCTTCAATATGCTCCCAGTTATTGTTATTGTCAAACTCATAGCTGTGTCCCCAGATATAGAAAAGACGTGACATTCTTCTTGCATAGTATGTATCAGGGGATAAATCAAGGTTTAAAAACTCATCAATGTATTCTAAAATATTCGGGTTGTTATGATGAGCAGTTGGCATCCAGGCGTGAAAGTCATCAGGTAGTAAAAAGGAGTTGTTATCTCCCCCTAATGTTCTTGAATAAGCAATGTCAAGCTCTTTTAAATACTGCTTTACCTCATCATAGTTTCCGAAGTTTCCGAATGCTCTTATACCTGAATCAGGGTATGCCATACCCCTTATTATTCTGTCGCATTTTTCTTCAAGTTCTATTCTGCAGTTTAAAACATCTCTTATTCCTTCGATTGGTCTTAAATGTCCTGTGGCTCTGTGAAATTCACCATGAACTGCGATTTCGTGACCTTTGGATAAGAAGTATTCATTTACTTCTTCCTTTGTATAGGTACATCTGAAACTGTCAGAATTAAAGTTAAAGGTTGCCTTTAACCCATACTTATCAAAAATCTCCGCAAGTCTTTTATCCTGCTTAACACCGTCATCATAACTAAAAGTTACTGCCTTCTTCTTTCCGTCAGGATATCTTAAAAAGATTGATCTTATCATAACATCACCGTTTATCTTCTTAAAATTTACAAATCATTTTTTTATACGATGCCATACCAGAATTGTTCCGTAACAAAGAACCCCTACCAAAACTGCCATAGCAGTACATGCTCCTGCTGAAAAAGGTACATATGCCGCTGTTGCAAGGATACAACAATAGTAAAACGGATGTATTGCATAATATGGTGTATTGTTTCGGCAGAACTGCATAATAAGGTTATGCACAGGCTTGCACTTTGCTATTATATTCCGAACAGCATATAACAAAGCTGCAAGCAAGATAACGCTTGATGCATTTGCAAAGGCACGGAACACCCCGGGATATACATAACCATAGTCTGAATAATTATAGAGGTCTGTAAGGTCAGGGTGTGTTGAAACCGCATCTCTTCCTCCTGTAAAGGTTGTTAGTATATAGTCTAAAACACCGTTACCTGTGGTCTTTCCGTTCATATATAAAAACGGGTCAATAACAAATAACAAAATAGCCAAAGCAATATATCCATATCCGGGGAATTTAAGCTTTCTCAAAAGGGCTATAACAAAGTAACACATACCCGCAATAAAGAAAACGTTTATATATTCCACCATTACAGGCACGCGCATCCATGTTTCTTCCCAGTTAGGTGTTGCCCCTGCAATCATACGGATTAACTGACCGATAATCATAGGCAAGGCGAGGGTAAGAACATTCCACAAAAGCTCCATTATAATAAGCTTTACACCATACATAAAAAGTTCTTTATCACTCTTTTTAGAATATACACTTCCAACACCAAGCACAAACATAAAGATAGCCGCACCCGTCATTGTTGCGATTATGTATATGATTTAATACGCCGGCACAAGAGTATCCGGTCCCCCAAGCATCTAAAAGGCGTGAATGAACAAAATCACAGGAACAAATAACCCCTTCATATAATCAAGTTCTGTCTGCCTTCCTGTGTTTACATCAGTTTTTGAAAACATATAACACACTCCTTTTTTATTAATCATAAACTGTTAATTTTGTTTATTATTAGTTTCCGACCGTCCGTGAGTACGGTCCCTACAATTATATCACATCACATTTTAAACATCAACGAAAAAAGACTTTTTATTTTACAAAATTTCCATTTATTTTTTTGTTATTATGTACACAAATTTATATCTTATTTTGTCGAAACTTCCATTGACAAGCCAAAGTTTTAAAGTTATATTTTTATATTAGATAAATAAATTATCTAAAATTTATAAAAATACATTTGAGAGGGGTATTTTATGAAACTTATTTACGGAGTTAAAGACAAACCAAAATTTGGCCAGATCATCATTTTTGCTTTTCAGCAATTGCTTGCAATTCTGGCCGCAACAATCGCAGTTCCTGCAATTATCGGTAACGGTATGTCCCAGTCTGCCGCACTTTTCGGCGCAGGCGTAGGTACACTTGTTTATCAGCTTCTTACAAAGTTTAAAAGCCCTGTTTTCCTTGGTTCTTCATTTGCATTTATCGGCTCAATGTTTGCCGCTTTTGCAGGTGCCGCATCAATTGAAGCAGGTTATGCAGGCCTTATAATCGGTGCAATTTTTGCCGGTCTTGTTTATGTTGTTATTGCTATTATTGTTAAATTCGCAGGTGTTAACTGGATAGCAAAGCTTATGCCTGCAGTAGTTATCGGCCCTACTGTTGCTATAATCGGTCTTTCCCTTGCAGGCAACGCTGTTGGTGACGTTTTAAAGTTCGCTGAATTCGATGCAGCAAACAGCGTTTATATGATGGGCACAAAGGGCTGGCTCGGTTTCCTCTGTGCTGTAATCACAATCCTCGGTGTTATCTTAAGCTCCGTATACGGTAAAAAGGGTATGAAGCTCATTCCTTTCATTATTGGTATACTTGCAGGTTATGTAGTTGCCGCAATCTTCACAGTAATCGGTATCGCTACAAACAACGAAGCACTTCAGATAATCAACTTCGGTCTTTTCAATGATATGCAGTGGGTTCCTGATTTCACATTCTTATCTGCTTCAAAAGGTTTCGCAGCTATTGACGGACAGTACATTGCAACTGTTGCTGTTGCATACATTCCTGTTGCTTTCGTTGTATTTGCAGAACATATTGCAGACCACAAGAATCTTTCAAGCATTATCGATCAGGACCTTTTAGAAGAACCTGGTCTTCACAGAACATTACTCGGTGACGGTATCGGTTCAATCGTTGGTGCATTCTTTGGTGGATGTCCAAATACAACATACGGTGAATCAGTAGGTTGTGTTGCTATCACAAAGAACGCCTCTATCGTTACAATCCTTACAACAGCTGTTATAGCAATTATTGCTTCTTTTGTTGCTCCGTTTGTAACATTCCTTGCAACAATTCCTGCTTGCGTAATGGGTGGCGTTTGTATTACACTTTATGGTTTTATCGCAGTATCTGGTCTTAAGATGATTCAGGGTGTTAACCTTTCAAACAACAAGAACCTCTTTGTTGTTTCTGTTATCCTTATCGCAGGTATTGGTGGAATGGCGCTTCAGATTGGTGCAGTTAAAATCACAACAATCGCTTGCGCATTGATTCTTGGTATATTAACAAACCTCGTTGTTTCAAAAGCATCTGACGAAGAGTAAAGGAGATTATTATGAATAACGTTACAGTATTTGACCATCCTTTAATTCAGCACAAAACTACACTTTTAAGAAAAGTTTCTACTACTAACAAAGAGTTTCGCGAGAACGTTGAAGAAATAACAATGCTTATGTGCTACGAAGCATTAAGAGATTTACCTCTTGATGACGTTGAAATTGAAACTCCTATTCAAAAAACAGTTCAGAAGACCCTTAGCGGAATGGACCTTGCTGTTGTTCCTATTCTTCGCGCAGGCCTTGGTATGGTAAACGGAATGTTAAACCTCGTTCCTACCGCAAAGGTTGGCCACATCGGTATGTATCGCGATGAGGAAACTATGCAACCACAGGAATATTACTGCAAGCTTCCGGCAGATATCGAAAAGCGACTTATCGTTGTTGTTGACCCTATGCTTGCAACAGGTGGCTCCGCTATCGATGCAATAAGTCAGATTAAATCTTATGGGGGCAAAAACATTAAGTTCTTATGCTTAATCGCCGCTCCTGAAGGGATTGAAGCTCTTACAAAGGCTCATCCCGACGTTCAGATTTACTGCGCTAACGTTGATGAAGGTCTTAACGAAAAGTGTTACATTGTTCCCGGTCTTGGTGACGCAGGTGACAGAATTTTCGGCACAAAGTAAATTAACATAAAAGAACTCAAGGAAAAATCCTTGAGTTCTTTTTTATTTTATTTAAGTTCAAATTCTCCAAGTTCTGCTGACACCACATAATCAGGCTTAAGTGCAAAAGCCTTTTCCATATGAGGCTGCTTAATGTGAACTTCCTGATGTTCCTTGCTTTCCCAAGCCTCAACTAAAAGGAGTTCATCAGGGTCCTTTTCTGAAAAGTAGTAATCATATTTGATGCATCCGTCTTCTTTGCGAATCTCATCAATAATTCCGCCTGACTTAAGCTTTTCGATATACTCTTCTCTCTTGCCTGCTACACACTTAAATACCACATAAATTGTATACATAAAACCACTCCTTTTATATTTTATAATCAAGCTTAAACTGTTCGCCACAGCCATAGTTTTCGTAAACATAGTCGATATCCTTATCGCCTCTGCCTGAAAGACAGGTGAGGATTGAACCTGACTTATGTTCCTTTGCATACTTAATAGCATAGGCTACCGCGTGAGAACTTTCGATAGCAGGGATAATACCCTCGTATCTGCTAAGTAAGAAGAAAGCTTCCATTGCTTCTTCGTCTGTTACTGCTTCATAGTGAACTCTGCCTGCATCACGGAGATATGCATGTTCAGGACCAACACCGGGATAGTCAAGACCGCTTGCTATTGAGTAAACAGGTGCCGGTTCACCATTTTCATCCTGAAGAACATAGCTTTCAAAGCCATGGATTTTACCCTTTGTTCCAAATTTCATTGTTGCGGCATGCTCTCCAACGCCTTCACCTATACCTAAAGGTTCAACACCATAGATTTCAACAGGGTCAGCAAGGAATGGTACAAACATACCAAGGGAGTTAGACCCACCACCAACGCAAGCACAAACTGCGTCAGGCATAATACCTGTCATTTCAAGGAACTGATCTCTTGCTTCATATCCTATTACAGACTGAAAATCTCTTACCATTTTAGGGAATGGATGAGGACCTGCAGCTGTACCGATACAATAAATTGATGTTTCATATTCGTTAAGGTAAGCCTCAAATGCTGCATCGCAGGCTTCTTTTAAGGTTTTAAGGCCTTTGGTAACAGGAATTACATTTGCGCCAAGCATCTTCATTCTGATTACATTAGGATGCTGTTTTTTAATATCAACCTCGCCCATATAAACATCACATTTCATTCCGAAATATGCAGCAGCAGTAGCAATAGCAACACCATGCTGACCTGCGCCTGTTTCAGCGATAATTTTCTTTTTGCCCATATATTTTGCGAGTAAGCCTTCGCCCATACAATGATTTAACTTATGGGCGCCTGTATGGTTTAAGTCTTCTCTCTTTAAGTAAATCTGGCAGTTGCCAAAAAGCTTTGAAAGTCTTTCACAATGGTAAACAGGGGTTGGTCTTCCCTGAAATTCCTTTCTTATTCTGCGAAGCTCGTTTATAAACTGCGCTGAATGGCAGATAGCTTCATATGCATCGTCTGCTTCTCTGAAGGCTGCCTGAAGCTTATCATCTATATATGAACCTCCGTATTCACCGAAATAACCACTTT
>JAZRQL010000040.1:0-21318 GCA_045649725.1 Clostridia bacterium
TATTCTTGCCCCCTGTTAAGATATACTTCTGAATCTCTTCAAGAGGAAGTCTTTCGCCAATACGGTTATAGTAATCCTTTAAATGCTTGTCACAGAAGCAAGCAAGAATAATACCCCCACGCATATTCAAACGGAAGTCATCGTCTAACTGAATCAAATCAGGACCAAGCTTTGCAAGGTCTTTCATTCTTTCATAACAAACTTTCTGGAAGTATTCGTCAGAAGGACAGAAACCATGTTCTGCAACCCCTTCGTTTACACCCTTTAAGTTTGTGAAAACTCTTTCGTCATCGCTTAAAGTTGTGCCTGGAAGCATACAGCCGTGACCTAATGTACTCATCCATATACCAACTTCAAAGCCATTATCTTTGAAGAGCTTTATTATCTCCTTTGCCTTTTCAGGTTCGTTTATATAAAAACAGTCATTGCCATACATAAATCCACCTGCACCGCAGAGGAAAACTCTGTCAATACGACCGTCTTTTAATTCCTGAATCAAGGCATCTTTTGTTTCATCAGTTACTCTTTCAATAGCAATAGCAGTAGATATTTTATACATATTTATATCTCCTTTTTATTCTCTATTCCAATTTATTTTAGATTATTATTCTTGAATTTAAGCGGTGTTGTGTCCATAAAAGCGGACTTCCCATTAACTTTCACCTCAAATTCAGTATATCATAAATCAACATATAATTCAATGTTTTTCGTAAGCAAAACTACCTTTTCTTTTCTCTATTCTCTTTTATTTCTTACCTGGAAACGACAATTTTAAGAGAAGAGTGAAAAGAGAATAGTGAAAAAAGAAGAGCACAAAAAGAAACGACAACTTTCTTTGACGAAAATTGTCGTTTCTTTTTGGAGCGGAAGACGAGATTCGAACTCGCGACGTTCACCTTGGCAAGGTGACGCCCTACCACTGAGCCACTCCCGCATACCTTATTTAATTCACGCATCATATATTATCACATATTTGCGTATTTGTCAAGGTATTTATTCGATTTTTTTAAATTAAAATGTAATGCATCCGATAATAGCAAGAACAACGCCCAAAACAGCTCCTGCAAAAACCTCTACCGGCTTATGGCCTAAAAGCTCTTTAAGCTTTTCTTCCTTTTTGATTTCTGATGTTTCGGCAAGAACGTCAACAATCATATTGATAACAGATGCGTGCTTTCCTGCAGCACGTCTTACCCCTGATGCGTCATACATAACCACAAAAGCAAGAGCCAGACTTATAACAAACTCTGCTGAATCAAGCCCGTTATAATAACCTATACATGTAGCAAGGGATGTTACAAGGGTAGAATGAGATGAAGGCATACCCCCTGACCCCATAAATCTTGTCCAGTCTATTTTCTTATCTCTTGCAAAAACAATAGCACCTTTTATAATACAGGATAAAAGCCAGGTAAAAAGAACTATAAAAAATGTTTTGTTTCCGAGTAACTGTTCATACCACATTATATAAAAATTCCTTTCTTATGTTAAAAACTTCTTCCAAGCAAGAAGTCAGCAAGGTCGCTGAAGAACTTACCTTTATCACCTAAAGGCTTAAGGGCTTCCTTTGCATCATTAGTACATTTTTCATGATATTCCTTTGCCTTGTCCATACCAAGTATAGAAACAAAGGTGCTCTTTCCGCTTTTTTCATCGCTGCCTATTGGCTTTCCTAAAAGCTTTTCGTCACCCTCTACATCAAGGATATCGTCTTTAATTTGAAAAGCCATACCCAACTTTTCAGCATAAACATCTAAAATATCTATATATTTTGCCGCCTTTTCCTTGCCTGCACTGATGCAACCGCACTTAACAGCGGCACGAATTAAAGCCCCTGTCTTGTTTGAATGAAGATAGGTGAGCTCGTCTAAAGTAACATCTCTTTTCTTCTCACATTCAAGGTCAACAACCTGACCGCCTATCATTCCGTAGACCCCGGACGCAAAAGACAAACATCTTGTTGCCTCTAAAAGTTCTTCTGCACCTATTGTTTTATATCTGCTTCTATCAGATAAAATTTCAAAAGCAGAATTTAAAAGACCATCGCCTGCAAGAAGGGCAATATCCTCACCAAAAACCTTATGGCATGTAGCTCTTCCTCTTCTTAAATCGTCATCATCCATACAGGGCATATCATCGTGAACAAGGGAATAGTTATGTATACATTCAACCGAAAGAGCAACGCTTACTGCATCCTCTAAATCTCCGCCACAAAGCTCTGCCGCCGCTATAGTAAGAACAGGTCTTACTCTCTTTCCCCCTGCAGTAATGGCATACCACATTGCATCCAATACATTTTTCTGAAGGACATCGTCAGGAGTGAAATATTCATCAATCTTTTTTTCAACTGCCTTAAGATAAAAATCGTATTTACTGTTAAAATCCATTTTATTCACCATATGATCATTCTGCATTAAAAGGCTGTTCTTCCATTTCTCCGCTGTCACGGTTCTTCATAAGAACAGTTATTTTCTGTTCTGCCTCATTTAATGCTGTTGTGCATTTTTTTGTAAGAGAAACGCCTTTTTCAAAAAGCTCCATCATTTCATCAAGGCTGACGTCATTACCCTCTAAAGCCTTAACAACCTGTTCAAGCTCTCCTAAATTCTTTTCAAAATTATTTTTTTCACTCATATTTATATACCTCTTTATCAGATAACTTCTGCATCAAAGCTTCCGTCTGCCACCGAAACCGAAACCTTGTCTCCTGCTTTAACCTGTTTAACAGACCTGATTATATCTCCCTTATCATCCTTTGCTACTGAATAGCCTCGGCTCAAAGTTCCCAAAGGACTTAACCCATCAAGCCTTGCAACACTTTCAGAAAGCTTTTGCGACTTTTTAGAAAGTGCAGTTTTATAAGCAGTTTCAAACTTATAAAAAAGACTGTCTAAATACTGTCTTTCGTCATCTACAAGTCTTACAGGATTTTTAAAGGCAGGTCTTTCCTTTAAGCCTTCAAGCTGAAGCTTTCGTCTTTCCACAAGACCCATCGCCTGCTGATATAATCTTCTGTAAACGTTATTGAATTTATCATTAAGCTCAATCTGTGACGGAACAACAAGTTCAGCCGCCGCAGAAGGTGTAGGAGCGCGCAGATCTGCAACAAAGTCAGAAATAGTAAAGTCGATTTCGTGACCTACCGCAGACACAATAGGAATCTCACTGTTGTATATTGCACGTGCCACGATTTCTTCGTTAAAGGACCACAAATCCTCAATAGAACCGCCGCCTCTGCCTACTATCAAAACATCTGCACAACGGGTTTTGTTAAAATACTCTATGGCAGAAACTATACTCTGGGCAGAGTTTTCACCCTGAACAAGAACAGGATACAAAACAATATCCGAATATAAAAATCTACGTGTTAAAACGTTTATAATATCACGTATTGCCGCCCCTGTGGGAGCAGTAACAACCCCAACTTTTTTAGGATATTTAGGAAGCTTCATTTTATGAGCAGGGTCAAAAAGACCTTCCGCCGAAAGTTTAACCTTAAGTTGTTCAAACGCCACATATAAATCGCCCTGACCCTCTTGTTGCATATCGTCAATATATAACTGATACTGACCGTCTCTTTCGTAGACGCTTATTCTGCCATGGGCAACTATCTTCATTCCGTTCTGCGGAACGAAGGCAAGCTTCATCGCGCTTGATTTAAACATAACCGCACGGATAACACCGCTCTCGTCTTTTAAAGACATATACATATGCCCCGACGTGTGAGCCTTGAAGTTTGAAATCTCACCCTTGACCAAAATGTCGCATAGAACAGGGTCTGCGGCAACAATATCTTTTACATACAGGTTCACCTGAGTGACAGATAAAGCCTTTCTTTCCTCAATCATTACTAAAACCTCTGTTTATCCTAAACTTTTCATTATCTTGTCTAATATTCCGTTAACGAAAGGTGCCGCCTCTTCCCCTTCAAACTCTTTGGCAAGAGCAACTGCCTCGTTAATGGAAATAACAGCAGGAATATCCTCAACATATAAAATTTCGTACGCCCCAAGTCTTATAGCCGCAAGGCTAACAGAGGATATTGTGTCAATATCCCTTTTCTCTGTATTCTCTGAAATAATGTTGTCAATTTCTTCAATTTTCTCGCAAGTGCCCTTAACAACATTTTCTATATACTCTGCCTGAGCCCCTGCCTTGTTGTTTAAGAAAAAGTATTCTAAAACACCATCCATATCTTCCGGCTGAAATTTATACTGAAAGAGCATTAAAAATGCTTGCTTTCTCGCTTCTCTTCTGTTCATAGCTTATTCCTCTGTTGTTTCTTTCTTTGCAGTCACTTCTGCAGGAACATTGATACCCTCAACGTTTACATTAACGGTTGACACCAAAAGCCCTGTCATAGTTTCAATTTCGTTCTTCACCTTGTCCTGAACTTCCCAAGAGATTTCAGGGATTTTAGTTCCGTATTCAGCAACAATGTCCATATCAAGAACGAGGCTTTCGCCATCCTTTGTTATCTTAACACCTTTAGATAAGCTCTTCTTACCTAAAAGCTCTGCAATGCCACCTACAACGCCGCCCGCCATACCTGCAACGCCTTTAACGCCTGTAGCGGCAAGAGATGCCATAACAGCAATAACTTCATCAGAAATATTAACTGTACCATTATCTTCAAAAATTTCAGGATTTATTGTATTTTCCATAATATACTCCAATCCGCCGTATATATTCGGCATATTTATTCGGGCATAGCTATACCCTTTGTTATTATACCATACTATAAACTATATTACAACATTTTTATTTAAAATAATTTTTACTGAAAGATTAAAAATAGAGGGCGGTTTCCCACCCTCTTAAAACTATATTGCATTAATCTTTATGTTTCTCGCAGGAACATTTGTAACAGATACAATTATATCCTTTATCTGTGCCACCTTCGAACCGTCAATTTCTCCGCCTTTAACTGTTACAGCAACTCCTCCTTCATCAACATATGCTATGCAGTCCTCATAGCCTTTTGCTTTAACCTGTGTTTCTATCTTTCTTTCCTTATCTGCAAAGTCTGTTTCCCGGGAAATTTTGCTTTCTGCATCCTTTTTCATTTCCGCTGATGATTCCGAACTTTTGCTTATCTTTGTCCACTCTTCCACAGACTGACTTCTGGATGCATCCCTTGTCTGCTTCAGCTTTGCAATTTCCTCCGACGACTGTTCACCGCCCTCTTCCTGAGTTACCTCACCTGCAGTCGGAACAGCCTCGCTAAAATTCGCCTTTTCCAGATTCCACCTGTAATACCCCGCTGTAATCACAAGAGCAACAAGCCCTAAAAGAAGAATTTGTCTTCCTTTGAATTTAAGGTTTTTATTCTGCCTACTCATATATATCATATCCTTTCTGTTTTAGTATGTAACCTTTATTCTATGTGCAGAGACCCCATATATAGCCTTTACTGCATCATATATTTCGTTTCTTACCTTTTCAGAAGAAGCGCCCTTTGCCACAACTAAAATCCCATTGACTTCAGGCTTTCTCTCCTCTGTTACATAAGGTATGGATGATGACCCCTCCTTTGTTGTTACAACAAGACTTTCGCTTTCACTTGTCTTCTTATCCTCTTTTTCTTCGGAAGATTTATATTTGTCATCACGGGCTAAAATCTTTTCACCTCCGTCTTCAAAGCTTATAAAAACCGAAACGTCACCCGCTCCGTTAATCCTTTTCAAAACATCTTCAAGCCGCTTTTCTTCCTCTTTTTCATAATTCAAATTTTTTACTGCCTTAACTTCTTCCTTCTTGTCATCCCCTCCTGAAAAACTGCTTATTCCAAGAATTAAAATAGCGCCTATCAATATGAATACAATAATTTTATTAGGCTTTTTTCTGTTATATTCATCTGCACTTTTCTTTAAAATCAGCTTGTCAATCACCATATAAAGTACCCTTATCCACACTTATGTTTTCTCTGCTTACGCCATAGGCATATGATATCTTATCTATAATATCATCTATTCTTTTATCCTCCACATCCTCAACAACAAGGTATATATTTTCTATCTTTCCGAGATTCTCTTCATTATCCGAAACCTGACATTTGGCAGAAGCCTTTAAATCCGTTTCCGCCATTACAAATTCTTCTATATTTCTGCATAGTTTTTTTCTGAAAACCGATAAGGTATCCTTATTTTCAAATTCCATATTGTCTGCAGAATATGAAAAAGAAGGAACGTCTGTATCATAACTTCCCCTTACAAAAGGTGAAACAAGAGCCACGCACAGCATAAGTCCCACAGCTAAATTAACATATTTCTTATATGCATTATTTGGCAAAAGCATCTCACAAAGGGAGCCGAATACAATTATCCCTGCCAGAGACATTGTCCACTCACGCAAAAAACTTATCATACCCTATCCCCCAAGCATAATGGCATCGTTCCCCGTGTTTATCATTATTGTAACCACTATTATAAACATAACGGTTACCGAGGCAACAATAGAAAACAACACCCCGACAGAGTCAGCTAAACTTGATATGCAGGCTATTATTTTAGGCTCGGAAACAGGTTCAGCTATTGCCGCCGCTATACGAAAAATTATTATCATCGCCCCAAGCTTTAAAACAGGGCTGGCGGCAACTAAAACAAGGCAGATTATCCCTAATACCCCTACGGAGTTTTTTATAACCACGCTACACCCCATAACTGTTTCTACGGATTCTGCAAGAATTCCGCCTACAAGTGGCACAAGGTTTGAAGTTGCAAATTTAGAAAGCTTTAAAGCCAACCCATCTGCTCCCCCTGACACAAGGCTTTTAAGCCCCGTTAGGCTTACAAAAACCATAAGCATAACGGTAAGCCCCCATCTGACTCCATTATTTAAAAGCTTTATCATTTTGTCTGTCTTAAATTTTTCGGAAATACCATTTACTATATTTAGGGCCGCCACCACCATAACAGCAGGAATAAACACCGACTGAACAACCGGAACAATTATCTCAACCATTAAGAGTATTAACGGTTGAAGGGTTGTTGCAGATATTATTGCTCCGCTTGTATAAAGCATTGTCACAATAGCAGGAACAATTATTTTCATAAATAAGGATACGTTATAAACCGCCTCTCCTGCACAACTTGCTGTTTCATAAAAAGCCGCCGCGGCTGTGCCTGCTGTTACCAGATAACATGCATAGAAAGCGGCAGGGGTAACAGCGCTTTCTCCGAAGCTTGACTTAAGACCCGTTAAATAAGAGGACAAAACCGACATAACAAGAACAATAGCCATAAGCTTTGCCCCTGAATAAACTTCTCCTAAAACAAGCTTCCATATCCCCTTTAATATTTCAACCGGGGATATTGACAGATCTCCTCTGTTAAGGCTCTTAAGCATATCTGTCATAGAAAATTCAGGAACAAGATTTAAAAAAATATTCTCTGTGACCCCTTCTTCAAAAACTTCCCCATAGACTTCCGCGTAGTCATCGAGCAACATTTCTCTCTCATCTTCGCCATAAACATTTTTCTCAAAAGATAAAAGTACGATTATTGAAAAGATTATTATCAGAAGCTTCTTTTTCATTTTTATCTCCGCTTTAAAAGTTTATTATCTCTTTAACAATATCTAAAAGACTGTATATAATAGGCATGGACATAGCAATGATAACAAGCTTTCCACCAAGCTCTATCTTGCCTGCAATAGCCCTCTCTCCTGCATCTGTGCATATATCCGAGGCAAACTGACATATATAGGAAACCCCTATTATTTTAATAACAATTCCTGCCTTGCCTGTTTCTATCCCTGCTTTGTCGGTTATGCTTGAGAGCATATCAATTCCGCTTTCTATATAAGGCACGCAAAACATAAAAATTGCCACAGAAACCAAAACAGGAACAGCCATAGCAAATTCAGGTCGATATTGCTTTATAAGAACAGAAAGTATTGCCCCGGTTATCCCTATTCCTATTATCTTATATATAATCATAGCTAAAAACCAAAGAGTGACTTTATTGTATCAAACAAGCCGCTTATCTCTTTTATTACCACTAAAAGCACAGCCACAAGGCCTGCAATGGTTGTCATAAGGGCTTGTTCTTCTCTTCCTGCCCTGACTAAAAGTATATTTAAAACTGCGACCAAAATTCCTACTGCCGCAACCTTAAAAACCAAATCTACTCCGTCCATATTCTTCTCCTATATCAAATCAGAATTATAGCTAAAAGCAAGCCTCCGAGATAGCCAAGCCCTCTCCAGAGCTTACCCTTGCTCTTCCATTGATTTTCCGCTTCCTCTAAAGAAACAGTTAACTTTGCTATTGCCGCCTTTACGTTGTTTTCTTCACTTTCTTTATCTCCCGTCCCAAGAAGATGAGCAAACTCCATAATAATCTCTCTGTCTTCTTTCGAAAGGCAAAGGTCATCTTTATGTTTCAAAAATCCTCTCTCCAGAGCAGTTGACGGTTTCTGTCCGCTTTCCTTTATAATCATAGCGCTGTCGCAGAATATATTTTTTATTGCTCCTTTGCTCAACTTTCCCGCCTCACACATAGCATCAGACACCGTCATTTTAAGAAACCCCATATTAAACCACATTTGATTTATAACAGATTTAAGCTGATTTAACTGCCTAATTCTTACAGAAAAAGCAGATGACAAAACTGTTCCTGAATATCCGCCACACAAGACAATTGCCACAAAGGAAATTATCCTTAAAGACCCCATCAAAGCTCTGTTACCTCTGTATATGTAACGGACTCATTATCCAGAAAATCTCTCTTTAATGTTATTGCCTGCTTAAAAACTCTGTCTTCAAAAAGCGGCTTTAAGCTCCTTCTTGACATAACATCTTCAAGATTATCTCCGTGGCAGGATGCAATAATATTAACTCCCGTTCCTGCCGCCTTTAATATAGCGGTCGCGTCTTCATATGAACCGATTTCATCGCTTATTATTACCTTCGGTGACATTGTGCGGACGAGAATTTCTATAGAAAGGGCCTTTGGTGCAGAGTCTAAAACATCTGTCTGCGCTCCTATATCATTTGTGGGAACCCCTTGATACATTGCCGCTATCTCTCCTCTGTCATCTGCTACTCCGCACTTAAAGCCTCTGTTTGAAACCTGTCTTAATATATCACGAAGGAGCGTTGTCTTTCCCATTTGTGGCGGCGAGATTATGAGGGTGCTTTTTACCTCTGCTCCCTTTACGATTCTGTCAATAACTCCGTCAGCAATTCCAATAATCTCCCGTGCAATCCTGAAGTTTAAGGAGCTTATCTCCTTAAAAGAATTTATTTCTCCTCTTTCTGCGACTGCCCTGCCGCAAACACCCACTCTGTGACCGCCTTTAACCGTGATATAACCTCTTCGGATTTCTTCAAGATGCGCGTAAACAGAGTTTTCGCAGACCTTTCTGAATGCGGTGCCGACTTCTTCCTGCGTAACCTTATAAGCATCACTTTCATAATTTGTCATTCCTCCTGATTTTGTAATAAAACAACTTTCTCCCCAAACCCCAACCGTCAGGGGCGCGTTACACCTGAGCCTTATTTCCTCTGCCTCTATCCATTCATCAAAGAGGATTTTCTCAAGCATTTTTCTGATATTATCAGGGAGATAAGGAAGAACTTCACCAATCCTTTGTTTTTTCAAAAGTCTCATCCTTTCGTATATCATTTATCTCTATATTGATATGATACTTTGTCCAGGAATAGAACTAAATTCCTTTCTTGACTGCATTCCTATATAGTGCTATAATGTAAGGTAATAATTTTATAGGGAGAAATGCAATGAAAATAATTGCACACCGTGGCGGTAAAAGCGGTAAGGAAAATTCTCTTGAAACCTTAATATCCGCCGCACGCAAAGATGTTTTTGCTGTTGAATGCGACATAAGAAAAACAAAGGATAAGGTCTATGTTATATATCACGATAACAACTTAAGTCGTCTCGCAGGCTACGATGCCACTGTTTCGGACATTACTTATAAAGAAATGTCTGAACTTATGGCAAAGAACGACCGAACAGTTTTAACCTTTGAAGAACTTAAAAACGGTTATAAAGAAAAAACTCCCATACTTTTACATATAAAGCTTACGAAATATGACGAAGACTTTGCAAAGTATATTAAGGATTCAGGCTTACCTATTATAGCAGGGGTTGTATCTCTTGATATGCTTAAGGCTTTTTCATCTCACTTTCCGCCTGAAAGAATTCTGGCATTTATGCCAAGTTATAAAATGGCTGAAGATTTTTATAAAGGCGGTGCAGGAATTCTTCGTTTATGGGAACATTGGTTAGATGAGATTGAGCCTGCCCATATAAAAAATATTTGCCCTGATGCAGAGGTCTTTATTATGGCAAGCAAGCTTCAGGGGGAATTTAACGAAGCCATTCCTCTTCATTGGATGGACGGATGCCTCGACAGCCTTGACAGATGTTTATCGTTAGGTGCTGACGGTGTTCTTCTTAACGACATAGAGATGGCGTTTAACTGGAAAAACAATTTAGGATAGGTGGTTTAAATATGAAACAAAAAAGTTCTGTATCATGGCTGTGGAAGACAACAAAGCCACAGATGTGGCTTATCATACTTTATTCTCTTTCAAGTATGTTAACATCTGCAAGCTATGTTGTTCCTGCTCTCCTTTCAAGGCAGATTATAAATGCGGCAGTTTCCGCGGCAGCATCAGGAACCTCCACAGGTGATATAATAAAATACACCCTTTATCTTATGGGTTTTGTGGTTCTCACCATTGCAGTTTTGATTTTTAACTCTCACCTTTGCGCTGTTATAAGCGGACGTCTTGAACTTCTACTCCGCCACAACTTCTTTGAATCAATAACAAAAAAGAAGTGTGCAAAAATCACGTCACTTCATTCAGGGGAAATCTTAAACAGATTTACAAGCGATATAGACATTGTTGTTTCAGGTATAACAAACTTTATCCCTGAAACCTTATCCCTTTTTTCAAAGGCGATTGCAGGCTTTGTTGTTATTGTAACCTTCAGCAAAGGCTATGCCGCAACTATAGTTGGTGTTGGCGTTCTTATTATAATCTGCGCTCTTTTATTTAAGCCTATATTTAAAAAGACACACAGACAGATTCAGGAATCATCAGGGGTTATGCGTGGTTTTACACAGGAATGTATCGAAAACATTGTTGTGGTGAAAACATTCTCAAATCGTATCCCTCTTTTAAACAAGCTTGACAAATATATGAAGAAGATTTACAAGCTTAAAATCTTCAGAAACCATATAGGAAACGTAGCCGGTGGTGGCGCTACATTCTTATACAAGCTTGGTTATTATGCAACTCTTTGCTGGGGTGCATTTATGATAGCTAACAAGACTATGGATTATGGTACTTTGATGGCGTTTATGCAGATAGTATCACAGATTGCAACTCCTTTCTTCGGTGCATCAAATCTTATTACTCATTTTTATAGTACACTAGCCTCTGCTGAAAGACTTTGTGAGCTTGAAAGCCTTGAAGATGAAGAAATTGATGAAAGCATTGACTTTGACAGTTTATATGAAGATATGGAATATATCTGCGCAGAGAATGTAAGCTTTAAATATGACATTGATGATATAATTGAGGACAGTAGTTTTTCTATTAAAAAGGGTAGCTGTGTTGCAATAACAGGTCCGTCAGGTGCAGGTAAGTCCACATTATTTAAGCTTATGCTTGGCCTTTACGAGCAGAATAGTGGCAACCTTTATGCACAGACAAAGGGCAAAAAGATTTCACTCTCTCCGTCAACAAGACCTCTCTTTGCATATGTTCCACAGGGAAATCTTTTAATTTCAGGCACTATTGCAGAAAATATAAAATTTGCAAACCTCAACGCATCCGATGAGGATATGATTAATGCCGCAAAGACCGCTTGCATATACGATTTTATCAAAGACTTGCCTGACGGTTTTGACAGCGAAATCGGTGAACACGGAGCGGGTCTTTCAGAGGGCCAGGTACAGAGAATTGCTGTTGCAAGAGCATTGTGTTGCGGTGCACCTATTCTTCTCCTTGATGAATGCACATCAGCTTTAGACCCTGTCACCGAAGAAGAAATGCTTAAGAATATCGAAGCCCTTGGCACAAAGACAATATTCTTTATTTCACATAAAAATGCCGCACTCTCAATATGCGACACCCACCTTAGAATGGAAGATAAGAAATATTCTGTGGTGTAATGGAATAAATAAAAAGGCATAAAGCCTAACTCGAACCAACGTACGTTTCGCCAAAATAATGTCTCACAAAAAGGTGGTAGCGACAGCGAATCGTTGTGAGGGCGTTTACAACCGAACAGATGAGCCGAGCGTGCATTTTTGAAGCGGTCACAGGTTCGTTGGTTCGATATCATCTAAAAAAGACCTAAAAAAAGGTACACCAAAAGGTGTACCTTTTTAAATTAATTAGAATTCTTTCTTTAATTCGTTGCCATTAGCATCTGTGTTTAAAGAACCTGTTAATAATCTGATAAAATCAATTAACGCCCAAATAGAACCACCGGCACCTGTGCATACTGTTAAAACAATCTTTATAATACCATTTTTGTTATATCCAAGATAAAAATCGTGAATACCAATGCCACCTAAGAAGAAGGCTAACAAAACAGCAACTAATTTTGATTTCTGTTCACCGCTTACAGTAGCAGCCTGCTTTACAGCAGCTCCACAGTTTGTGCATATTGCAGCGCCAGGATTAATTTCCTTTCCGCAATTAGCACAGAACTTGTCACCTGTACCCTTTGCAAAGCCACAACCCATGCAAGCAGCTGCATTTTCGTTCATTTCGTTTCCGCAATTTTTACAATACATAATAACTCCTCCTAAATATATATAATTATTTTTATTATCCAGTTAATAACTGTAATTACAGCAATTATTCCTAACAGAATATTGTGAACTTTATGTTTAAGGTCAAAAAACACATATACAAATACATATGGCATAAAAAAGATAACAATATTGTATTTTATAGCTCTAAGAAAATCCATATTTATTACAGATATCAAAGCCCTTGTCATTCCGCATCCCGGACAGGGAATCCCAAAGAAATGCAAAAAAACACATGAGATATTATAATAATCAAGCAACGCATATGCTATTATAAAATATATTAATATTGACAGCAATATCAAAAGCTTCTTTACCATACATACATTCTCTATTATCCCTTTGTGTTATAATCAGCACAGATAAGATTGTCAGCTTTGAATAACTTGTGGTAATAAATAAATGGGCCAACAAAAATCAAGCTACCAATGACATTCCAAAGCCAGAAATCCGCACATGAAAAGTTATAAGCAATATTTCTTCTTCTAAGCTCACAGCCAATTCTGTTTGAAATCTTATGGAACCATACAATGTAAGCAATACCTAATGTAATAGGACCAACTATAAAAGCTAACAAGCAATAATGCATTGTTTTTTTACCGTCATATCTGCTGGCAGCAATGTTTATATCATTGCTCAAAGATGACATAACCACCAAACCATATATACCAAACGTGATAATTGACAACAGTATGTACTTTAATAACCCCTTATTGGTTTTTAATTTACCAACCGGAGCGCCTGAACCAGTAACTGCACATCCACATTTTACACAAACAACAGCGCCTTCGTTAATTTCCGCACCGCAAGAACTACAGTATTTCATTTCCCACACCTCATAATATAAATATTTTAATCTTTATTATTAACATTTTATCTTATTATGTATTATTTGTCAACATATTGTAGTATTTTGTAACATAAACGAATAAAATAATAAAAAGGGTACGCATTACGCGTACCCTTTATGCGAAAGAGTCGAATGATTTAGATGCCAGTTATTATCTAATCTTTTCTCCAATATATTCCATTGCTCTATCTCTATCTTTTGCTGAATTAAAACCAAACTTGTAGTTTTTTCCAAAATTAGTGTATACTTGTAATCCACCACCGCCTAAAAACATATATGTATCCATTTTCAAAATTTGCTCAAATTTAACAGATGTATCACCTTTAGTAAGCAAAGATAATACACCTCCCATTAAATAGTTGGCTCCTTTTGACTTTGTCCACATAATGCATTTGTTTGTAAGAACTATTTTCCCTACACCGCCACCTAGCAAACTTCCTTTGCATTCAAAAACAATACTTTCTTTTTCTTCGTTACAACTTATCTGGGTTGCGATATGAACCCCACAAGTTACTCAAAGCTTGAAGGGCAGATACGAAGTGCAACCGATAAAGAACTTTATGTTATAGCAAAAATTCTTGGTGTCGCTATTGAAGAACTGTTTATCAACTAAAAATATCACCTGATTGCAATAATCAGGTGATATTTTTTGTCTGCAGTTTGAATCTGGTTCAAAACCGCTTGACATCTACCTTTTTGTTTCAAAATTGATTTTACCAAAAGCCCTCAAGCCATTGAGCCAAGCATAACTCGAACCAACGTCCTGTTGTAACATCGGCTCTGGCGGCGCGTCTTCGCGCTTGCCAATCGCCGTGTTACTGCCACTCCTTTTTCCTCGCTTCTTCTGCCACTGGCAGCGCTCGGAAACGTCCCCCCGCGTCCGCAAGCGGCTCGCAGGCTCGTTGATTCGGGTTCTATCTAAAAAACGACATAAAAAAGGTACACCCAATGGTGTACCTTTTTATGTGGCTCCTCCAGTTGGACTCGAACCAACGACCCTGCGGTTAACAGCCGCATGCTCTACCAACTGAGCTATAGAGGAATATTTTTCTTTATTATAACAAAATTACTCTGTTTGTCAAGGCTTATTTTTTATAATTCTTGAATTAACTTCTTCCTGCCACATCTGCGCAACCGCCTTATCCATAGGCTCTACGTTCCACAGTTTATAGTTTATGCCAAGTTCTTTATATTTATTCACGCCAAGCGTATGATATGGCAAAAGTTCTACTTTTTTTATATTCGGAAATGTGTTTGCATATTCCACAAGTCTGTTTATATACTGATAATTATTATTAATCGTAGGGATAATAACTGCACGAAGCCAAACCTCTGCCTTTGAAAAGCGAAGTTTTTCAGCAAATTCATTAAAAACAGACATACCATGACCTGTTAAGTCACGATAATTCTCGCTGTCTAAATGCTTTACATCAAGCATAACAAGGTCAGCTAGAGAGATAACCTTATCCACATCTCCTCTACCAACCCCTGCTGTGTCAACAGCGGTATGTATCCCCTCATTCTTACAAAGGGTCAGCATCTCTATTAAGAATTCAGATTGCATAAGAGGTTCTCCGCCTGAAAAGGTGACACCGCCGCCTGACGCATCAAAGTAAGCCTTAAATCTCTTTATCTTTTCAAAAAGTTCTTCAGATGTTATTTCTTTTCCGTCCTTCATATTCCAGGTATCCGGATTATGACAAAAGGCACATCTCAAACCGCATCCCTGCAAAAAGACAACAAATCTTATTCCCGGTCCGTCAACAAGACCCATACTTTCGTATGAATGAATAAAGCCCCTTTCCATGACATTCCCTCCTTTACTATTTTTCCTTTAAAAATACTTTTGCAACCTCTATATCATTTTCCGACAGAACAACCACTCCGCTTTCAAGAAGAAGCCTTGCACAAATTCCCGCGCCCTTTATCTTCTTTCCGCTAAAGGTTCCGTCATATATGTTTTTACATCCACAAGACGGACTTCCGTCCTTCATAATAGCAAGTCTTATTCCCTGCTCTTTAACAATCTTAAGAACTTCCTCTGCTCCCTTATTAAAAGTCTCTGTCACATCCTCGCCATCTTTTGAAATGACCTTCCCTTCACAGATTTCCGACGGACATCTTGGCGTGGAAAGACCTCCTAAAACCTCAGGGCAAACAGGCACAAGCATTCCTCTGTTCTTCCAGCTAAAAAAACTTTTATCTATTATCGCATTATTCTTTCCGTCATATCTTGTACAATGACCGTAAAGACATGCTGAAACCAATATCTTATTTACAGGACGCGCATTATGAGACATTCTTCTTCCTCCTGATACTTTTCATAGGAATTTGAATTAAAATTATAGCTGTAAGCATAATAACTGACCCTGCTATCTCCATAGCAGTTGGTCTGTCGCCTAATATTAACACACCAAACAAAAGTGCAAAAACAGACTCAAGGCTCATAATAATTGATGCTGTTGTTGGCTCTGCATACTTTTGGCCTACAGGCTGAAGTGTGTATCCAATACCGCAGGCAAACAAGCCTGAATATAAAATCGGAATTGTGCACTGTTTGATAATATCCAAAGACGGATCTTCAAACAAGAACATAATCACAATGTTTATACATCCTGCCACAAAGAACTGAATGCTCGAAAATGCGATTGCATCAATGTCTCCTGCAACCTTATCAATAACAATTATATGTATTGCAAATAAGATTGCGCTTATAACAGTGATTGCATCACCGAAGTTAATATTATCAAAGCCCTCTGTCATACAAAGCATATACATTCCCACAAGGGCAAGTAATGCGCAAAGCACCGTCTGGAGGGATATCTTCTTTCCCAGAAGAACCCCAAAAATTGGCACAAAAATCAGATACAATGTTGTTATAAACCCTGACTTACCCGAGGTTGTATATCCTATGCCAATCGTCTGAATGGTACTTGCCGCACACAAAATCATACCACAAATAATCCCGCTTACAATCAGGGTTTTTCCGTTTTCCTTTGTAACCGTCTTTTTAGCTTTTATATTGTACAGAGCAAGAGGCATTAAAATAATCGAACCGATTAACATTCTTATACCATTAAAGGTATTTGCACCGATAAATTCTCTTCCTGCACTCTGTGCCACAAAACCTGAACCCCAAACGATAGCTGTAAGCATAAGGATAAGGTTTCCTTTTAATCTCTGCTTAAAACCCATATTGAACCTCCGCTGTTATATCTACTTAAAAATGTCACAACAAGATAACAATCAAAAAAATTGTAGGGGCGTACCTGTGTGTACGCCCGTGGAACGACACGCAGGTCGTTCCCTACATTCTAAATTTAAAATTTCTTATTGAGAAAGACCTTTTTTAATTTTATTAGCCCGGAGGCCACTGAAGACTTCTTCCGCCAAGCAAATGGAAATGAATGTGTCCAACTGTCTGGCCACCATCTTTTCCGCAGTTGTTCACAAGTCTCCAACCGCTTTCTGCTATACCCTGCTCTTTTGCAATTTTTGCGGCAACCGCGAAAATATGACCGATAACAGCCTCGTTATCTTCAGTTATTTCGTTGCCTGATGCAAAATGTTCCTTTGGTACAATAATTATATGAACAGGTGCCTGTGGCTCGATATCCAAAAATGCATAAACTGTTTCGTCTTCATACACCGTTTTAGAAGGAATATCCCCTGCTATAATTTTACAAAATAAGCAATCCATAGTTTTCTCCTTTGTAATATATTAAACTAAAAATATATTAACCCTTGATAGCTTTGAATATTTCAACAACCTTTGCGATACCCTCTTCTGCCTTCTCAGGATTCTTACCGCCTGCCTGTGCAGATTCCGGCTTACCGCCGCCTCCGCCACCCATAATCTTGGCAACTTCAGAGAGAACCTTTCCTGCGTGTGCGCCCTTGTCTACTGCTTCCTTTGTAGCCATTGAAACAAGGTTAACCTTTCCGCCATCCTTTGATGCAAGAACGATTAAAGCACAAGCATTCTGCTGTTTGATATTATCGCCAACACCTCTTAATGTGTTAACGTCCATTCCGTCAGCCATGAGCTGTGCAATAACTGTAACGCCATCAACCTCTACTGCATCCTTACCCATATCACTTGCGGCAGACTGAGCCATCTTGCTCTTCATGCTTTCGATTTCACGTTTTGCATTATGAAGTTCTTCCATAAGTGATGCTGCTTTTTGAACAAGGTTTGAAGGATTTGCCTTTATTGCTTCGGCAACCTCACCGATTAAAACATCCTTTTCTTTGATAAGGTGAAGAACACCAAAGCCTGTAACAGCTTCGATACGACGAACGCCTGCAGCTACACCGCTTTCGCTGATAATCTTAAAGAGACCGAGCTTACCTGTTGACATTGCGTGTGTACCACCGCAAAGTTCCATACTGTAATCGCCCATCTTAACAACGCGAACAACTTCGCCATACTTTTCGCTAAAGAGAGCTGTTGCGCCCATCTTCTTTGCTTCTTCTAAACTCTTTTCGCTACATTCGATAGGAAGGTCTGCCATAATCATAGCATTAACTTCATCTTCTACCTTTGCAATTTCTTCAGGTGTCATAGCCTTAAAGTGTGAGAAGTCAAATCTCATACGACTTTCGTCAACATATGAACCTGACTGTGCAACGTGGTTGCCTAAAGTATTCTTAAGAGCCGCCTGTAAAAGGTGAGCTGATGAATGGTTTCTGCCTATTGCCATTCTGCGAACAATAGTTATTCTTCCTGTTGCCTTGTCAGAAACATTAACTGTTCCGCTTTCAACGACACAGCTGTGTAAGATTTTACCGTTTCTCTTCTTTGTATCTAAAACTTTAAGTGATGCACCCTCTGTCTTAATATAACCGGTATCACCAACCTGACCGCCGCTTTCTGCATAGAAAGGAGTTTCCTTTAAGAGAACAATAACCTCGTCTCCCTCGTTAGCTGAATCAACTCTTTCGCCATTTAAACCGATAGCAACGATTTCAGAAGCATATTCTAAATTGTTATATCCGACAAACTGGCTTGCTTCCTTGATATTTGCAAAGATATCTTCCTTCCATGCTTCGCCTTCCATGTCGCCTCTTGCCTGACGGGCACGATTTCTCTGCTCGTCCATAAGCTTCTGGAAAGCATCAGTAACAACTTTGTAGTTGTTTTCAGCAAGAATTTCCTTTGTTAAGTCAATAGGGAAACCATAAGTATCATAAAGCTTAAATGCCTTTTCACCTGAAAGCTCTGTCTTGCCTTCTTTTTTAAGTTCTTCTGCATATGTGTTTAAGATAGCAATACCCTGGTCGATAGTTTCTTCAAAACGTTCTTCTTCGTTCTTAATTACGTTTTCGATATATTCAAAGTTCTTTTCAAGTTCAGGATATGCAGTCTTTGATTCATTTGCCACAACCCTTGCAAGCTTATAAAGAAATGTTTCCTTTAAGCCTAAAAGTCTTCCGTGTCTTGCAGCACGTCTTAAAAGTCTGCGGAGAACGTAGCCTCTTCCTTCGTTAGAAGGCAAAATACCGTCTGATACCATAAATACTGTACTTCTTATATGATCTGTGATAATACGAAGAGAAATATCTGTCTGCTTATCCTCACCATATGTAGCTCCTACCATATCTGCAACAGTATCTAAAATCTTTCTTATTGTGTCAACCTCAAAGATAGATGTAACACCCTGCATAATACAAGCAATACGTTCAAGGCCCATACCTGTATCGATGTTTGGTTTAGCAAGAGGATTATAGTTTCCTGCTTCATCCTTATCAAACTGTGTGAATACCAGGTTCCAGAATTCAACAAATCTGTCACACTCACAACCTACTGCACAGTCAGGGCTTCCGCAACCGAATTCTTCCCCTCTGTCAAAGTATATTTCAGAACAAGGACCACATGGACCTGTACCGATTTCCCAGAAGTTATCTTCCTTACCTAAGAAAACAATTCTGTCAGGGCTAACTCCAACCTGCTTTGTCCAGATATCAACTGTCTGCTTATCTTCTTCATAAACGCTGACCCAGAGTCTGTCTTCAGGAATTTCCAAAACCTTTGTGATAAATTCCCAAGCCCAAGCAGTAGCGTCATTCTTAAAATAATCACCAAATGAGAAGTTACCAAGCATTTCAAAGAATGTGCCGTGACGTGCAGTTAAACCAACACTTTCAATATCAGGTGTTCTGATACACTTCTGACATGTTGTAACTCTTGTCTTTGGTGGAACTTCCTTTCCTAAAAAGTATGGCTTAAGTGGTGCCATACCTGCATTTATAAGCAAAAGGCTCGCATCCCCCTGTGGAACAAGTGGGAATGACGGCATACGAAGATGCTCCTTGCTTTCAAAGAATGAGAGATATCTCTCACGTATTTCGTTAAGACCAAGCTTTTCCATTTTCTTTCATACCTTTCTTAAACTACATAAGACTTATTTTATCATAGGGAAATTATTAAGTCAAGCTATATAATCTCCATGTTATTCGTTAATTTTTTCTATTACATCTTTATAGATGTTGTCTGCTTCCTTCTTTAAGATTTTTACGGCTTTCTCCGCCTCAAATCTACTTCCTACGTTTATCTGAAGTTCAAGCATAGGAACATTTGCATCAAGCATTTTAAGAGATGCCATATACTGCTTTTCGGCTATTGGAATAACTTCTGTAATAACCGCATTAGGATTATACTGTTCCTCGTATTTAGCATTGGATATAGCCTTTAAAATTCTGTCTCGCACACTTTTAGGAACACGTTCATAAAAGAACTCGTTTGTTTCCTTACCTCTTTCGCTTAAGGTAAAGGAACATTCATCCCTGTAGTATTTACTCTCTATAAACCCGTCTTCAATAAGCTCATTTAACATAATGGCAACATCGAAGTAGTTCATAACCTGCTTCTCCCACGTGAGAATATCACAAAGGGCAGGCATTGATATTGGCTCTACATATTTTTCAAGCGTGTAAAGTATGGAGAATTTCATTTCATCACGTTCTAAAAACATAACGGTTTCTCCTTATTAGTCTTTATACTCGGTGTACTTTTTCTTATGCTTAAAGTAAACACCTAAAACTCCAACACCTACGTGAGATGTGATAATAGGACCTATATCCCATGGCACAATTGCCTTTGGATTTATTCTTTCTTTTATCTGTTCTACAGTAAATGAAAGCATCTCATCGCAACGAGAGTTAAAGATAATAATCTCGTTTTCCTCAGGTCTATCCATTCTCTCTTCAATAAAGTCAACAAGCTGTGTGAGAGCCTTTTTTGTACCCCTCACTTTACGGAAGGCTTCAACCTTTCCGTCGTTTACTTTAAGGATTGGCTTTATATCAAGAGCCTTACTTATAACCATTGATGTAGCTTTTATTCTTCCGCTTTTACGAAGATATGTTAAGTCCTCAACAACAAAGTAAGCAGTATCACGATTATAAACTTCTGTAACATAGTTTATAATCTCTTCTTTTGACGCACCCGCCTTTGCCATCTTCGCACCATCAACAAGTGCGCGGCCTATTGTATAAGAAAACATTGTAGAGTCTATAACAGTAATGTCAAATCCCTCTTCGTTAAGCTGTGCCGCCACGATATTTGCTGTGCTGTTTATTCCGCTTGCTTCACCTGAAATAGTGATATGGATAATTGTATCATCCTTACCTATCTTTCTGTAGATATCCTCAAGATCCGCAGGGCTCATC
>JAZRQL010000041.1:0-40507 GCA_045649725.1 Clostridia bacterium
ACCTAAATCTGGCGCGTCTGCCAATTCCGCCACAGGCGCATGTTAATTTGAAATAAAAACAAATAGATTATATCAATTCTTTGCTATAAAGTCAAGGGGTTTTAGATAAAATACAAAAATTTTGGAAAAAGTATTGCTAAATATGGAAAATAAATGTATAATATACAAAGCACAATTTTATATGTTTAATAAGGAGAGATTTTTATGAATATTTTGGTTACAGGCGGTGCAGGTTATATCGGAAGTCATACATGTGTTCAGCTTTTAAATGAGGGTTATGGGGTTGTTGTTTTAGATAACCTTGATAATAGCTGTGAGGAATCTTTAAACAGAGTTAAAACAATCACAGGCAAGGACTTAAAGTTCTATGAAGTTGACCTTTTAGACTACGAAGCTACAAACAAGGTCTTTGAAGAAAATGACTTTGATGCTGTTATCCACTTTGCAGGTCTTAAGGCTGTTGGCGAAAGCGTAAGAATGCCTCTTCGTTATTACCACAATAATATCACAGGAACACTTAACCTTCTCGATATTATGAATAAGCATAACGTTAAAAAGCTTGTTTTCAGCTCATCTGCAACAGTTTATGGTGACCCACATACTGTTCCAATAAAGGAAGATTTCCCACTTTCTTGTACAAATCCATACGGACAGACAAAGCTTGATATCGAATACATATTAAAGGATTTAAGCGTTTCTGACCCTGAATGGGGTATTGTTCTTTTAAGATACTTTAACCCTGTTGGTGCACATGAAAGCGGCCTTATTGGTGAAGACCCTAACGGTATTCCGAATAACCTTATTCCTTATATTTCACAGGTTGCTATCGGTAAGCTTGAATGTCTTTCTGTATTCGGTGATGACTACGATACAAAGGACGGTACCGGTGTTCGTGACTATATCCACGTTGTTGACCTTGCAAACGGTCACTTAAAGGCTCTTGAAAAGATAGCCGTTAACGATGGCGTATATGTTTATAATTTAGGTACAGGTACAGGTTACAGCGTTCTTGATATGGTTAAGGCTTTCTCAAAGGCTTGCGGAAAGGACGTTAAGTATAAGATTGTTGACAGACGTCCCGGTGATATTGCAGCTTGCTATGCAGACCCTCAGAAAGCAAAAGAGGAGCTTGGCTTTGTTGCAACACATACACTTGACGATATGTGCCGTGATACATGGAACTGGCAGACAAAGAATCCAAACGGATATAAAAACTAAAATAAAAGGACACCTTATGGTGTCCTTTTATTTATAGATATTGTCTTATGTTTACCGCGAGGCGTTCTTCCATATTAATTAGTTTTTTTGCAATGTCTTTTGCCCGTTCTTCAGCGGCTTCGTACTGATTTAAATATTTGTTTAAGGTTTTTACTCCCATATTACAACCCTCTGTCACAAGGCCTGCAACTGTGTTATCAGTATCGTTCATCGAAATCATAAGATTTGATTTCACCCATGTCATTGCCTTTGCCATAGAGGAAGGTTCTTTTCCGCTTTCGTCATAATCGTTGAGCATCTCGCGGGTTTCGCTTCCTAATCTTTTGTGTTCTTCCATACTATCGTGTAAGAGGTGGCGGAAATCTTCGTTTTCAACATTGTCAAGAACCTCTTCGATAGTGGTAACACCCATTTTGATTCCAACATTACATTCTCTCAATAATTCTATTGTATCGCTGTTTACCATATTATCATCTCCTGTATGAATATCTTTCCTCGGATACAGAAAAATATGCATATAACAAAAAAAGACCTTAAAAGGTCTTAATTCGCTATTTATTTCATAAAGAAATGATTATACTGCACGGTTTACCTTACCTGATCTCAAGCATCTTGTGCAAGCGTATACTTTAGTCGGAGTGCCATCAACAATAGCTTTAACTCGCTTTACGTTAGGCTTCCAAGCTTTGTTTGCTCTGCGGTGTGAGTGAGAAACCTTGATACCAAATGTAACACCTTTTCCGCAAATATCGCATTTTGCCATACAGATACACCTCCTTAAAATAATCAACAAATAAATTCAACTAAATCATTATAACAGAAACATTTTCATAATGCAAGCTTTTTTTTGAAATTTTTTTAATTATTTATGTTAAAATTTGTTAACAGTAAAAAAAAGTCAGTTAATTTGGGGTATAATGTAAAAAAATATAGACAAAAAATAAGCTATTTGATATAATAAACATAATTAATTATAAGAAAGGAAGGTAGTATATGCTTGAATTTTTTTGGCTGCTGCCTCTTTTAGTTTTAATAATAGGAATTCCGTATATTTATTATGTAAAAGGAGTTCGCTTTTGCATTGGTTGTGCATATGTTATCTGTGTTATTATTTTTATAAGATTTTTTAATCTTCTCTATGGTAATGTTGCATTTTTATCCGCTTTTGTATATTCAGCCCAGCTCTTTATTTTCGGAATAAACGGAAACGAACTTGTTCAGTTGATTAACAGTATCGCGGATAGGGTTTCTGTCTTATATATTATATGTGTTTGGGCTGCTTTTCTTGTTTGCCCTGTTTTAACTATGGGCGCTGTTCTTACCTTAATAAAGAAAGGTCTTGACAGAACTGCCATTAAAACAAGATTTTTTAAGAAAGTTTTTATCTTTACTGAAAAGAATTATAAATCTTTATCCCTTGCTAAAGATATAATCAATAATATTAAAAATTCTGTTGTTGTTTTTACCGAAGAAGACGAAAACGAAACAGATAATAAAATTCTTTATGTTTCGTCTACGCCTTATCAGGTATGCGATATGCTCAATGGAACGAATGATGTTACCCTTTGTTTTAATAACGAAGACACAGGAATGCTTTTGGATAAGCTCAGCATCTTTCTTGAAAAGGGCTTAAAAAGAAAAGCCGATATATATGTTTTTACAAATAATCCAATAGCATATGAGGTTATTGACGGAATAAAAAAAGAAACAGAAAATCATTGTATAAAAGTTATAAGCACGAACGCAATTCTTGCACGTAATATTTTATGGGAATATCCTTTGTTTTTGAATATGACGGAAAAAGAATTGAATGTTTCAATTTTTGGTGTAGGTAATTTTGGCGGATATTTTGCTATGAACACATTATGGTGTTCTAATATGCCTGATGTTCAGTTTAAGCTTAATCTTGTTGATACTGATTCTTCTGAACATATTCTCAAAAGGGTTTCAAGCAATCTTCCTGATGATTATTTTGATATTCAGATATTTAATGAAGATTTCAACACTAATGAGTTTTTCAAAAAGCTTCCTGATACAAGAATGATTAATTCAAATTATTTTCTTGTTTCCACAGGGAACGATGATTTAAATATAAATATTTCAAGAAGGCTCAGGCTTATGTTTGCGCGAATCGGTAAGCATCCGTTTATTATAACTGTTCTTAAGAACCAGAGCAGATACAATATAATGAAAATAGCTCTTGAAAAAGAAGATATTGTTATAACAGGCGGAGTTGATAATATTTATAACTGCGACAGCATATTAAATGACAAGTTTTTCAAAAGAGCATTTGATGTTTATAAGCTTGTTGAAGGAAATTATGGTCACGATGTAACAGAGGAAGACTTCTATAAACAGAATCAAATAGATATCTTTTCGTCCTATGCAAATGCTATTCATTGTAAATATAAAGTTTACTCTTTGTGCGAAAGCTGTGATGTCGGTAAAGAAGAAATAGATGAAAAGCTTAAAGAAAAATTTTCTGCAATAGTTGAAGCAGAACATAAACGATGGGTTGCATTTGAAATGCTGAAGGGATATATCGGTGTATCATCTGATGCTCTTCCTGAATTTTTAGAGAATAATGCAAGCGTTGGTAAGGTTCATAAAAACGAGATGCTTAAGATGCACGCGTGTATAACGGATGTGAAAGGCGTTGAGTATGTGGACAAGCTAATTAAAGAAAGGTTCGGATTCGAACAAAATCTAAAACAAATTGATGAGTTAATCGCAAGAGAGACGTCGTCACTTTGGCTCAAAAGGTAGGTGGCAGATATGTATATTCCGAAGCCTGAAGATACTTCAAAGGTTGTTTTGTCAAAGGAAATACTTGATTTATCCGAAATTGTTGCAAAGAATACACATGAAAATTGGGCAAAGAACAAAATTGAGGAAGGATGGTCATATGGGGATGAGCTTAACCGCGAAAAGCGAACACATCCTTGCCTCGTTGAATACGAAAGCCTGTCGGAAGATGATAAAAACTATGACAGAACCACAGCCATGGAAACAATAAAACTTTTAATTAAATTAGGTTATAAGATTATCAAGTAAAGGGAGTTTATACAAAAAATGAAGAAAATATGTAGCATTATTACGGTTGTTTTAATATTATCCTTATTTACATGCAATTGCTTTGGGGCTTTTGTATATCCTGAGTATACAGTAGAAAATACTGTAAATCCTGAAATAACTGAACGTATCAATATTGTTTTTGATAATTCAGGCCATAAAGACGTTAAGAAGATGTTAATTGATATTTTAAAAGCATCTGCAATTGCCGAAAATTCAGCTATATGGATTTATCCTGTTGCCGGCAGCGTTGAGCCTGTTCAGGTTGTTCCCGGTAAGGATTTTATGAATAATCACTTTACCAATTATTCTAAATCAAGCAATGAATTTAAAGCAGAGAATATGATGGAAAGAGCTATGACAGAGCTTTTAAATGATTCATCAGTTCAGAACAAGCGCTTTATTTTATATGCCTCTGCAGAGACAGCTGAAATTAATGGTAACTATAATATAAACACTAGTATTACAAATTATCTTATTCAGTATCCTGATATACTTTTTTCTTCAATATATAGTTTTGGTTCAATAGTAGAAAAGCGGTTTGCTACCAACATACCTATTGAAATTGAAAGTTCTGCTGAAACTCTTGATTTAAGAAAAGCGGCTGAACAATGCGCTAATTACGATTATTTATCTGATAGTGATTTATTTAACCTTATGGCTGTTAAAAACGGATATTCAAGTTCAACAGTGGAATACAACCGTGATCAAGGTGTTTTAAAGATTCCTAAAGCTTCAGCTGATAATAATATTTTTGTATCTGCATCCAATACCCGTTCTGCTTTTGGTGATGAGGAATGTCATATATATCTTGGTGGATGTATGATGGGTTCAGGTGCATATGAAAGTTACCTTAAGAAATCCGAAGTTAAGGGAGTTGCCCTCAGCTATAACCACACATTATTTGAAACGGAAAATTATGCTTTTGCTACATATACTGCTGATGGCGAAACATTGAATCCTGCATCCGATGATATGTATATTCCTGTTATTAATGCAACTGATGTATATGTATATCACAGAAGCAGAAAGGGTGCCGGAATTTGTTCTGCTGATACAAAATATAAAACCGAACAAGATAAGAAAATTGTTAATATATACGCTCCGGATGAGACGGAAGAAATTGTTGTTGAAAATGCAGGCTTATTTTCTGCTGATGAAAACGAAAGCGTTCCAAAGAAAATTTTGCGTATTGTATTAACGGTTATTGGCACTATTTTCAGAATAATATTTATTATTTTAAGGCTTGCTATTTTAGCTTTTATTATTTTATTTATCTTCTGGAAAAAATTCAGAAGCTATGTTCAAATCAAAATACTAAATACAAAATTTGGCCCTACATACGAGAAGATACTTATTAAAATTAAAAAGATTATTTCGGATATAGCAGGGGCAGGGGTGAAGTTAAAAGGTAATGCAGACCTTAAAGGTGATTATATATTTATTTCTAAAGCAAGCGCAGATATGGGCTTGCCGAATAACAAGATAGCATTATTGCTACATGAACTTGAATCAAGAGGGATTTCATGTTGGTTATCTGAAAATGGCATTAAAGCAGGGGAAGATTACAATACAATTTTACCTATGGCAATCAGAAACTGTACCCTTTTCTTGCTCTTTATATCACCTGTATCTGTAAAATCTTCTGAAGTTGTATCTGAAATTGCAACAGCAAAAGAACATAAAAAGAACATTATTCCTGTTCAGATAGAGCCATTTGATTTGTTTAAGGAATTTACCAACTGGTCATTTATGCTAAAGCAATATCAAAAGATAGATTTATTCACATCAAAGCAGGATGATATCAAAGCTTTAGCAGACCAGATAGAAAAGATGTTTAACGAAAATAAAAAATAATGTTTTAAAAGGGATATCTCTTCGCAGATATCTCTTTCTTTGTATTAATTAACATTATGGTTCTAAAATTTCCTAACAATAAAAAATATGCTTATTAATATATGAATAATTTGTTAAATTTATTGCAAATTTAAAAAGTTTATGATAAAATTATTTTGAATACATATAAAAATTTGCGGAAAAGGTGTACTTTATGAAAAGAGTTTTAGGTTTATTGTTGGTGATTACATTGTTGTCAGGTTTATTTGTTATGCCTGTCAGCAGTGCTGAAAATATTTATAAGGAATTTTATGTAGACGGAGCAAGGGGTAACGATTCAAATTCGGGTACTCAGGCTTCGCCTTTTAAGTCTATCCAAAAAGCACAGAAAGCGGCAAGAGCTGTTACCTCAAATATGTCAGGTGATATAGTTATAAATATCGCATCAGGCAGATATGAGATAAAGGAAATGCTTGTTTTTGATAATTCAGATTCAGGCTTAAACGGTCATAAGGTTATTTACAGAGGCGATAAGAACCATAAGCCTGTGTTATCAGGTGGTATAGAGGTTTCAGGTTTTACTGAAATGGATAATGGTATATGGAAGGCTTCTGTTGATGTTCCTTTTATCCGGGATCTTTCTGTAAACGGTGTTATGGCTGATATTGCCGCATCAGAAAACAAGATATTTGGTACAGGACATTATTATGAGGATAATACTGACACAATTCCTGACGGAATATATGTTCATAAAGCTGATATGGGCCTGTTTAATAATCCACAGGATATCGAGCTTAAGTGGGATATTGCTCATACAGATGCCATTGTTCATGTTAAGGATTTAGTTCAGGACCCTAAAGATGAAAATCAGGTTATTGTTAAGCTTCCTAACCCTTTCTGGAGTAGTGTGTATAACAGGAATACCACATATTATTCAGGTCCGTTGGCTCCGGGTTGGGAAATTGCCTTTTCTGTAAGAAACGCTTTTGAACATCTGGATGAACCGGGCGAGTTCTATTATAACAAAGGCGAAAAAACATTATACTATATGCCTCGTGACGGTGAGGATATGGCCACCGCAGAGGTTATTTGCCCTGTAAATGACAAAATTATGGTTGTCAGAGGTAGAGGTCCAAGAAACCTTATAACTAACCTTTCCTTTGAAAATATTAAGTTTGCTCATACAACCTGGGCGGACCTTGATGAGCATTCTGTTTTTTATAATCAGGCAGAAGCACCTATGACAACATTCTCATCAGGAAATATTACACCCGGTGCAATAGAGGCATCCTGGATAAAGGGACTTTCTGTTACTGAATGTGACTTTTATGGCTTGGCAACTGTTGCTTTAAGGCTTTATGAAGGTGTAACAAATTCAACTATAAAGGGAAATACTTTTGCAGATATAGGTCACGGAGCAATCGTTGTTGGCTTACCTCAGCATACAAAGGATGATGAACCATCAACAGCAACAGGTGCCGCAAATGTCTTTTTCAGAAAGGGTTGGACAACAGCTGTTCAGCCGAACAGTACAAAAACAAGACCATTTTTGATTAATAGCAATGTTTCCGATCAGGATTATTATTCAAGTTATGTTTGGACAAATGCAGATGAGCTTAAAGAAAACCCAAATGCAAAATCTTATATCAGGGCAGATTTAGGTAAGCCTTATGATATTTCGTCTATTACGTTGGATTTTAATAATCAGAGCCTGACAGCAAGTGGAGTTACCTATTCTCATAAATATTCTTCCGAAGATATGAGTAACTTTGAGATTTTAGTTTCTAACGACAGATACTTTAATACATATAAAGTCGTTAAAACTTATGCTACAAACACAGAAAGAAGACCAACCATATATGAAACCTTCAACGAAAAGTTCCGTTATGTTATGGTCAGAAAAACAAAGGCTGAACCATTTGCTATGACCTTTATGCGAATTTATTCAAAGGATGAAGACAGAGTAGGAAACAAGGAATCAGGTCTTTGTAAAAACATTGAAATAAGTAATAACTATATAACACGAATTGCCCAGTTCCACACAGGTTCACCGGGTATAACTGCTTATTATACTGAAAACGTAACTATTGACCATAATGTTATAACAGACGTTCCTTATTCAGGCTTAAACTTAGGCTGGGGTTGGGATGCGGTTTTCCCTACACCGAAAAACAACACTATTTCCAATAACTACATAGACAACTATATGCTTCAGGGATTAGATGGTGGCGGAATATACGTTCATGGTACAAACCCCGGTACAAAAATCAAGGGGAATTACATAACTGACGGACATAACGGTTATGGTGCTATCTATACTGATGGTGGTTCAGTTGGCTTTGATATATCCAATAATGTTATTGATAATGCTAATGCAGCTGTGTTTATTGGAGGCGGAAGTATCAAGAATATTACAGGTTCAAATAACTATGGCGCAACAGGACTTGCAGAACCATTTAAGGGTACTGTAAAGCCTGGTCAGGATGGATATGCAGCATACCCTGTTATAGAAAATAAGGGTCAGAATTGTACTATTCAAGAAGGTATCTCGATGCTTCCTAACAGTTATTTGGAAGATGCTGCTAAAATCGCCTTTAACGCAGGGTTGACTGATGACTATAAGCATATTTTAGATAACGTACCACAAAAAGATGATGTGTATTACGACGGTGTATATGCCTACTATTCAAAGGGCAGAAAAAGTGAAATGAGATATGCCAACTACACTAATTCATATAAGCGTATTCACTACTACGATGGATACCTTAATAATATATTGGTAAACGGAACGTTTGGTAACGAACCTTGGCAATATACTCCTGAACTTAAGTTCCAGATAGAAGAGCTTCACGAAAGAACAAGACAGATGTATAACAAAAAGGTTGAGCCTACTGCAGGTGTTTCAGGTTGGTTCAGAGGTGGTCACATTGACGAGCTTTATATGTCTGAATATTTAGTTGATAATGTTGTTAAAACGGTTAAGCATTTAACCTTTGAAGAAATGGTTGAAATCTGCGAAGAAAGAATTGCAAACTGTGTTGAGGGTGGAGCTTTTGATAAGTACCAAAAAGGCGCAAAAGATCAACTTCAAGCTGCATTGAACGATGCTGAAAATATGCCATCTGCCACAGATGCGGATGAATATTTAAGAGTTGTATATTTAGAAAAAGCAGTTAATGAGTTTGATAACAAAAAATATACTGACGAGATTATATATGCTTACCTTCCTTATGGTAAGACCAAGATAGACAGAGAAAATAAGGCTATTACTATTACCTTGCCAAAGGGTATTAATGTTTCAAGTGCAAAGCCAAAGTTTATAACTTACGGTGAAAGCGTTGTTTCATATGATGGTACTTTCCAAAACAACGTTCCAAAGAAATTAAGCGTTGAAAACTATTATGTATATAACCCAAGCACCCAGTGGACATTAACTGTTAAGAATGAAGATTTCTCAAATGCAGATAATGGAATATGCGCTATTGGGGATACATGGTATAATTCAAATGATAATACTTCATTTAAAGAAAGAAACGGAAGCCTTGCCTTCCAACCGTACGTTTATCCTTATATGTATAAAAAACCTGTAAAAGGTGAGATTAACTTTACAGTAAAAGCAGAAAGACCTGACACCCAGGACGGAATTCACTTTATTATTTCTTCTGCATCAGGTGCTGATTTGGAATATGACGGAAAAGGATATGCTAAAAACACATATTATAAGTTATCTTTAATCGGTCAGGAGCTTAAGGTATATAAGGTCGTAAGCGGTAACCCACAGGAAGTAGCAGCAGAGGATGTTGACTTTACATATGGGGAATATACAGATGTTTCAATTCTTAATGAAAGAGTAGATGGCGCTGAACTTCTTACTGTTAAGATAGCAGGCGAAACTATCTTCGATAAAGAAGAAATAGGAAACATCGGTGCCGACGGATACTTTGGTATTCTTACAAAAAGTGTTAAAGTTGAGATTATGACAAACGACAGAACATATTGGGACTTGTCTCTCTCAAACGATATGAAGTCAATTAACCTTCAGGGGAATATAGATGACACCGATATAGGAACTGACTTAGTTTATGCTTTCTATGACGAAAACGGATGCCTTATCCATATTGCAACAGAAAAGGTTGCTAAAAACAGTTATACTGTTCCTTTGCCTGATAATACTAAAAAGGTTTCAGTTTTACAGTTTGAGGATTTAGATAAATTAATCCCTGTAAGACGAAAATCAGAATTGATAATTAAATAACATAAAAAGCACTTCTTATGAAGTGCTTTTTTCTGGAAGAGCCGAATGGTTTAGATGCCAATTACATATTAATTATTCATTAAAAAATCCTGTCGCAAAAAATGAATGATGAATATTGAATGATGAAAAATGAATAATGCAAAACAAAAATCCTATCTTTCGACAGGATTTTTGTTTTGGAGGCACCACCCAGATTTGAACTGGGGAATAAAGCTTTTGCAGAGCTCTGCCTTACCACTTGGCTATGGTGCCATATTAAATTATATTCTGCTGGGTCAGGAAGTATTCCCCCGACACAACATAAATTATATTACCACAGGATTAAGCCTTTGTCAAGAGTTTTTTGTAAAAACATTTAATTTTAAATCATATCTGTTATTCTGCATAAAAATTAATTTAAGATTTCTATGCTATGTAAAATAAAATTAACTTTTATGGTATGAAAAAATGTGGTAAAATGTAAAAAATGGGAGGGATGATAATTGAAGGATATAATTTTAACTATTTCAAGACAATATGGTTCAGGAGGAGATGAGATAGCAGCAGAGCTTTCAAATATCCTTTCTGTGCCTTTATATAAAAAAGAAGATATCGTTGCCATTGCTAAAGAAAACGGAGTAGAGGAAAGCGTTTTTGAAGGTCTTGAGGAGCAACCAACAAGCAGTCTTTTATATTCTCTTGTTATTGGTATTCAAAACGGAGGGGCTGATGGTCTTCCAAAACCTCACGGAAGAGAAAGTGTTTTCGCTCTTCAGGCCAACCTTATAAATACCCTTGCGGCAAATGGTTCGGGAGTTTTCCTGGGGCGCTGTTCTGATTATATATTAAGGAACAATGAAAAGGCGGTTAATATCTTTATTCACGGAAGCCTTGATAAGAGAGCCGAGAAAGTATCCGACGCTAATCAGATGAAGATTTTACAGGCATTTGACTATATAAATAAAATTGATAAAAGAAGAAGGTCTTTTTATAACTTCTATACCAATCGTTCCTGGGGGGATATAGAGAATTATGACCTTGTTGTAAACACTGATAAGCTTACAGTAGAGGATGCTGTTAAACTTATATTAAATTATATTGAATTACTTAAGAACGGGTAAAACCGTTCTTTTTTATGTGGCACTTTTTTGCATTTTTATATATGTACAATAAAAATACAAGGAGGTGAGACATATGAAGTATCTTTCTGAAATAAATGCCTTTACAGATTTCAAGGTAATAAACTCTCTTTCTCCTGGGCAGATATCCTTATGGTTTGCTCTTATGGGACTAAACAATAAATGCGGATGGAAGGAATGGTTCTCTGTTCCCAATAAGGTTTTAGAGGCAAATACAGGTCTTTCGCAAAGAGGTATCTATAACGCGAGAGATATCCTTAAGAAGTTAGGTGCTATTGATTTCAAATATAACGGTAAAAAGGCAACTTTATATAAAATGAACTCTCTTATTCAGTTCTATAATAGCAATGATAGTTCTAAAGATTATGCTAATGATACTTCTGGTTTTAATTCTAGTTATGGTGCTGATAATTATTCTGATAATAGTGCTTCATTATATAGAAAAGAAAAGACAAGACAAGATAAGAAGAATTATAATAAACGCAAAAATAAATTCAATAATTATGATGATGAGAATGTAGATGATTATAGAGAACTTGAAGAGAACATTTTAAATATTATGTTATCGGAAGATTATTGATATGGAAAATATAAAAGCATATCTTCACGATATGCTTTTATATTAATAAAATTTAAATTCGGTTGTATGTTCGTATTTTTCATCACTTTTTAAAACAAGGGACGGAAAGTGAGAATATGAAACAGCAGGAGGCGGGAAGCCCGGCTCAAAACATATAGCCTGATGCATTAAATATGTTGCGCCATCTTTATATGTTTCGCTTTCGTTGATGCCTGTTGTGGTGTAGATAACAAGGGAAGGAAGGTCAGTATAAACATCCATTGAAATTCCTGTTTCGTCACCTTTAAGGGTTGCAACCTTTGCGTATCCGCCCTTTGTGAAGAACGTATTATCAATTCCGTTAAGTTCTTTTATATCCTTATCATCTGAAAGAATAACATCACCAAGCTTTACTTCCTTTGAAAAGTCTAAAGCTGTGCCTTTAACGGATAAAACTTCACCTGATGAAAGTCTTTCCTTATTAAGTGGAAGATAAAAGTCAAGGTCTGCTTTCATTGTGTGTCCGTATATTCTGCCTGACCCGTGGCCGTTTAAGTTAAAATAGGAATGGTTTGTTGGATTAAAGAGAGTATCTTTATCTGTCTCTCCGTAAATTGTGTATTTTAATGAGTTATCCTTTGTTAAAGTATAGATAACTGTTGTGGTTAAGTTTCCGGGGAAGCCTTCTTCACCGTCAGGGCTAAAATATGTAAGCTTAACGGATGGTTCATCACCCTCGATAGCTTCAATATCCCATACTCTTGTGCGGAAGCAATGGCCACCGTGGAGATTGTGGTCTCCTTGATTTGCGTTTAACTTATATGTTTCGCCGTTTAATGTAAACTCTGCATAAGGAACTCTGCCTGCAGTTCTGCCAACAACAGCGCCCAATGATGCACCGTTGTTTAAATATCCGTCAAGACTGTCAAACCCTAAAACCACGTCTGTGCCTTTATATGTAAGGTCCTTTATTGAACAACCCATATTTGTGATTTTTGCGGTAAGACCCATACCGTTATCCAAGGTGTAAAGGTAAACATCTTTACCCTGATAAATTCCCCAGTTTTCCTTTGTAATCATAGATATCCTCCTTTATACTCTAAAAAGTCCGCCTGTTACAGCAAAGTAGATTATTACTATTATACCTAATATAATTCTGTAGTAGCCAAAAACCTTGAAATCGTGACGTCTTACGTAGCTAACCAAAAGCTTAACCGATGCAAGGGATACTATGTATGCTGTAATCATACCAACAATTAAAAGCATCCATTCAGTAGATGACATTGCATATGTATTTGTAACGATTTTTAAAAGGCTTACGCCAACCATAACGGGAATTGCCAAAAAGAATGAAAATTCAGCCGCAAGTTCACGGGAACAACATAAAATCATTGCACCAAGGATAGTAGCGCCTGATCTTGATGTGCCTGGAACAATGGATAAAACCTGAAACAAGCCGATAAGCAAAGCGGTTTTATATGTCATCTGATTCATTTCGGTAATCTTTGCAGTCTTGTTCTTTTTTTCAATGAATAAGAATGCCACACCGTAGATAATGAGCATTAAGCTAACTACAAATGCGTTTGAGATGCTGTCCATAAAGTCGTTTAATAAAAGACCGATAACAGCGGAAGGAATGCAGGCAACAATAACCTTAAACCACATCTGCCATGTATCCTTTTTCTCATCAGCTGTTTTTGACGGTGAGAAAGGGTTAAGCTTTTTAAAATACAGAGTAGCAATGGCAAGTATGGCGCCTAACTGCATAACGTAAAGGTATAACTGTGAACCGAAAAAGCCTTTGTCAGTACCCATAAACTGATTAACGAGGATCATATGCCCTGTTGAGCTTATAGGAAGCCATTCGGTAATACCCTCAACAATACCGAGTAATATTGTTTTTAAAATATCAATCATATTGATAACCATCCTTTCGTAAATATAAAAATTATGTATGAATAGGAAAGGATTTAATTAAATCCCCCAGTCCCCTTCGGTGACAGCCCCCTTTAGGCAAGGGGGCCATTCGTTAACTACACATCCCTTTTGCCCTACTTAATATCATCTAAAATCATTTGTTTCATTGCCGACCGGGAGCGGCAGGGCGGAACCGGGCTTCGGGCAATAAATTCAAAACAAATGATTTATATTTTTATACCTACTTAATATCATCTATATTATAAGGTGTTGTCTGATATACGAAATAGTTAAGCCAATTTGAATATAAAAGATTCGCGTGGGCGCGCCACTTCATCAAAGGCTCATTTTCAGGGTTGTCATCAGGGAAGTAGTTTACAGGGATATCAATAGGTAAGCCCTTGTCCACATCTCTGAAATATTCTTTTGCAAGTGTTTCTGCATCATATTCTGAATGACCTGTTATAAAGAACTGTCTGTCACTCTTTGCGGCAACAATATACACACCTGCTTCTTTAGAGGTAGAAAGAATTTCAAGCTCTGAAACCTTTTCGATATCTTCTTCGTGGATTTCGGTATGACGTGAATGAGGAACATAAAATTCATCATCAAAGCCACGGAGCAACATCTTATGTTTCTTTTCAGCCTTAACTGTATGCTTGAAAATACCAAACATTTTTTTATCGAGAGGGTATTTCTTTATTCCGTAGTGATAATAAAGAGCCGCCTGAGCACCCCAGCAGATATGGAATGTAGATGTTACGTTTGTCTTTGACCAGTCCATAATCTCGCAAAGCTCATCCCAGTAGTCAACCTCTTCAAATTCGAGGGTTTCAACAGGAGCGCCTGTAATAATCATTCCGTCAAACTTCTGATTTTTAAAATCTTCAAAAGTGCCATAGAATGTTTCGATATGGCTCATAGATGTATTTTTTGAGCTATGGCTCTTCATATGCATAAAGCTGATATCCACCTGCAGCGGAGAGTTACCAAGCATACGAAGAAGCTGTGTTTCTGTAACAATCTTTGTAGGCATAAGGTTTAATATAAGAATTTTAAGTGGTCTTATATCCTGTGTTAAAGCACGTTTTTCTGTCATTACAAATATATTTTCTTTCCCAAGCAATTCAATTGCAGGGAGATTATCCTGAACTCTGATAGGCATAATTTCACTTCCTGTTCATAAAAATTATAATCTTTAAAAGTATATCATATCTTTTATGTTTAGTAAAGACATTTTTGCAAATAATATATGAAGAAATATATGTTATTTACGAAAGGATATGTAATTTATGGATAAAGATAAAAAGAAAGGTAATGAGGCAGAAGGGGTTGAGGTTTTAGCTGATGCAGGACGGATATACTGCCTGACAATTATTGGTGAAATCGAGGGACACATAAGCGCACCATCTAACACAAAGGCCACAAAGTACGAGCATATTATACCTGAACTTGTTAAAATAGAGGAAGATAAGAATATTGACGGAGTTTTGCTTATTTTAAACACAGTAGGTGGAGATGTTGAAGCAGGGCTTGCTATTGCTGAACTTATTGCAAGTATGCAAAAACCAACTGTTTCAATTGTTTTAGGCGGAGGGCACAGTATAGGCGTGCCTCTTGCGGTTTCTGCAAAGAAGTCTTTAATCGTTCCCTCTGCAACAATGACGGTTCACCCCATAAGAACGAATAATTTAACCATTACAGCACCCCAGACCTTTAAGCAGATGCTGAAAATTCAGGACAGATTAATTGACTTTGTTGCAAGGCATTCATCTATAGATAAGGAAAAATTTGAAGATTTGATGCTTGCCAAGGATAATATAGCAAACGACGTTGGAACAGTTTTATATGGCGAAGAAGCGGTAAAATGCGGTCTTATTGATATGACAGGAGGCATTTCCGAAGCACTCTCGGCTATTGGAGAAATGGTAGCCGAAACTACCAACACTAAAGGCGATTTTTAGATGCCGATTTCCGCTTCCGCTACGTTAAAATACTCGGAAATACGTCAGTATTACCTGCGTTTTTGCCTTGCGAGAAACAAAAATCTGCTATCTAAAAATTCTTCGACCATAAAACTGATGAAATATAGAGCAGATTTTGGTGCGAAGGATGCAGCAATGCTTTCGCCTTGCAAAGACGACAAGCCTAAAGATGCCTATATTACGCAGTTTTAGGCGTCTTTAGTATTGATAGCTTCGGCTAAATAACAAAAATTCTTAAGAAATATTAAAATTTTTCATTTTATGCTTGACATCCACCCTAAATATCTGTATAATTGAACGGTAGAATTTTTTAAAAACCTTGACATCTTAGTTGTTGACCATACTTGGAGGGAGGGTAGTACCATTGGCTGAAATCAGAGTAAAAGATAATGAATCGTTAGATAGTGCGCTCAGACGTTTTAAGCGTTCATGTGCTAAGGCAGGTGTTTTATCCGAAGTTAGAAAGAGAGAACACTACGAAAAGCCTAGCGTAAAACGTAAGAAGAAGTCTGAAGCTGCAAGAAAGCGTAAATTCAGATAATAACAGTTTGGCGAGGGAGTGTTCCCTCGCCATTTTTTTAATTTTAGGAGGTAAGCTATGGTTAAATTCGGACCTGCAGGATGCTGTGAAGATTTTTATGAGGCAGGGAATAAGTCTGCCCTAGAGATGCCTTTATGGCTTAAAGAACATAATCTTGACTGTTTTGAATATCAATGCGGTCATGGTGTAAGGATTTCCGATGATGCGGCAGATATTTTAGGTGAAAAAAGCCGTCAATGTGGAATATCACTATCTGTTCACGCGCCATATTATATCAGCTTATCCTCTGTGGAAGAAGAAAAGAGAGATAAGAGCATTGATTATATTTTAAGCACCTTAAATGCCGCAAAGCATATGGGCGCTGACAGAATTGTTGTTCATTCAGGCTCCTGCGGAAGCATTACAAGACGTGAGGCTTTAAGCCTTGCAACCGACACTTTAAAGCGCGCTTTATCTGCCGCAGACGAAATGGGCTTTGCTGATATCCATATCTGCCCTGAAACAATGGGAAAGGTAAAGCAACTGGGCACAGTTGATGAGGTTATTAAGCTTTGTTTAATAGATGAAAGGCTTATACCAACTGTTGACTTTGGCCACGTTAACTCGATGACATTAGGAAGCCTTAAAACAAAAGAAGACTTTGAAGAAGTTTTTAATAAAATAGAAAATAAGTTAGGAAAAGACCGTGCTAAAAACTTACACGCTCATTTTTCCAGAATAGAATATACAAACGCAGGCGAAAAAAAGCATCACAGACTATGTGATACCCAGTTTGAGCCTGACTTTCTGCCCCTTGCTGTCTGCCTTAAGGAAAAAGGCTATACACCAAGAATTATATGCGAATCCGCAGGCACGCAGACAAAAGACGCGGCAGAAATGAAAAGGATTTTTAATAATTTATAATATATTTTAATTGTTAATATGATACTTTTGTTTGTGCAAAAGTATCCAAAACACAGTTGGGGAGAACCCCAACACCCCCGTATCGCTCCCGACTACACCCATATGTTGTATTTCATCCGGAGCAAGTTTGGTTGTTGTAGACACAGTTGCACCGATTGTGCACGCAATATACCGAGCGCGTCGCTCCGAAAGATTTTCCGAGTGTCAAACGGCAGTTATGTATAACCAAAATGTTGGTTAAGTGTGGGGTTTGGGGCTTGCCCCAACTAAGGCGCCCCTGCCTAAGGGGAGCTGTCACCGATAGGTGACTGAGGGGTTCTGTAGGGATAAATCCTCCCACCGCTATCGCGGTCCCCCTTCCTTTAGGCAAGGAGGGCATTGCACAAACAAAAGTATCATAATATAAATAATATAATAAAATCGAAAGGAGCTGACCTAAATGAATATTTCCGATATATTTAAAAAATGCGATGGTGTTTTAATAACGTCACCTCATAACCTACGTTATTTCAGCGGTTTTTCAGGCGGTGAGGGATTTTGCCTTATGGCAAAGGATTTAAATGTAATAATCGTTGATTCCCGCTATACCGTAGCTGCCAAAGAAGAATGCAAGGGCTTTCAGGTAATTGAATATTCATCAGGTAAGCTTTTTGAGATTATAAACAATATTTTAAATGAAAATTCTCTTAAAACCCTTGGTTTTGAAGATAAGAGTTTAACAGTTGGTGAATATAACTTATTCAAAGACAAGCTCGATGTTGAACTATTACCCCTTGAGAGCGACCTTGACATTATCCGTTCTGTTAAAACAGATGGAGAAATTGAACTTATTAAAAAAGCGGAAGAGATAGGGGATATTGCATTTTCAAATATTATTCCTCTTGTTAAAGTGGGTATGACAGAGAATGACCTTGCGGCAGAGATAGAATATCAGATGCGAAAGCTTGGTGCTATCGGCCCATCTTTTTCAACTATAGCAGTATCAGGCAGGAAAACAGCAATGCCTCACGGAATTCCTGATAGTAAGAAAATAGAAAAAGGAGATATGATTACCCTTGATTTCGGGTGTGTGTATAATGGTTATTGCTCGGATATGACGAGAAACTTATGTATGGGCGAGCCAACAAAGAGACAAAAAGAGATTTATGATATTGTCCTAAAGGCGCAACTTTCAGGGCTTTCTGCTATCAAAGCAGGGGTTACAGGAAAGGATGCCGACAAAGCTGCAAGAGATATAATAGAAGATGCAGGTTATGGTGCTTATTTTGGCCATTCACTGGGCCACGGAGTAGGTCTTATGATACACGAGTTACCTAATTTGTCACCAAGGTCTGATACTGTATTATTGGAAAACACAGTTGTATCCTGTGAACCGGGAATATATATCGAGGGTGAATTCGGTGTCAGAATTGAAGACCTTGTTGTAGTTAAAAAAGACGGAATTATAAATCTGACATCATCTACAAAAGAACTTATTGTTTGCGGGGTGTGATAATGAAAACTGTTTTTATTTTAAATCCAAAGGCAGGGAAGAGGTTTAACGAAACCTTAAAGGAGATAAAAAACCTTGGCGTTGAATTTTATATTACCAAGGCACAAAACGATGCTAATGACTATGTTAAAAAGTATATTGAAGAAAATGGCGAAACAAGGTTTATAGCCTGTGGTGGTGACGGAACATATAATGAGGTTTTAAACGGAGTTTTAGAGGCAGGCTGTGGCGAAGCAGGTGTTATGCCTGTTGGCTCAGGAAATGACTTTTGCAGAAACTTCGGTAATAAAGAAAGCTTTTTAAATCCTCTTAAGCAGATAAATGCAGAAACAGTTGAGTGTGATGCAATAAAATATACCCTTACATATAACGGAGAAACAAAGCAGGGCTACTGCGCCAATATGATAAATATCGGCTTTGACTGTGCGGTTGCTGACACAACAAATATGGTTCGCGAAAAGACTTTCTTTTCAGGCTCTATGGCATACTTTGTTTCTATATTTATAAATCTTGTTAAGAAAACACCATCTTATTTATATATCGAAACCGACGGAAAAGAGAGAAACAATGGCGAGGTTTTGCTTACCTCATTGGCTAACGGATGTTATTGCGGTGGCGGTCTTAAAACAAACCCATCTGCCGAAGTAAATGACGGATTTATAAATATAAATATAGTTAAAAACATTAACAGAGGTAAGTTTTTAACTGTTTTACCTGAATATATAAAAGGATCATATGTCGGCAAAGAAAAGTTTAAGAGCATAGTTACATCCGAAAAGTTTAAAACAGTTAAAATTGTTCCACAGAATAAGTCTATGCGTATATCGGTAGACGGAGAGATAATGGATGCTGATATGCTTGAAGTTGAACTTATCCATAATGCATACAGGTTTGCAAATCCATATGCTGTTTCAATGGTAAAAGAAGAAGTATATATTTAAAATATCTATTGCATTATTATGAAATTTATGGTATAATTTTTTCTATTGTGACAAAAGTTTCCGTAAAATTATGGAATGAAGACATTCATTCTTTTTATATTACATATTATTCAAAATACATTGGGAGGTTTGAAGTTTATGTTTAATATGGAAGTTTTAGCATTTGTACTTTACTTTGTTGTGGTACTTGCTATTGGTATTTTCTTCTTCGTGTCATCAAAGGGTTCAGGCGAAAAGGAATACTTTTTAGGCGGACGTAGTATGGGACCTTGGGTTACTGCTCTTTCAGCACAGGCATCAGATATGAGTGCCTGGCTTTTAATGGGTCTTCCTGGTAGTATCATTGCCTTTGGCTTTGGTCAGGCTTGGATTGGTATCGGTCTTGCTTTGGGTACTGCACTTAACTGGATTATCGTTGCAAAGAGATTAAGAAGATTTTCTGCTGCAGCAAATGATTCTATTACTGTTCCACAGTATTTGTCAAACAGATTTGCTACAAAGAGCCCTGTTTTACAGATTGTTTCAGCTGTCATCTTTTTAGTATTCTTTACTGTATACGTTGCATCAAGCTTCGTGGCAGGCACAAAGGTATTTGTAACAGTATTTGAAGGTCTTCCGGAGCAGACTGCAATGATTATCTTCGCTATTGTTATTCTTATCTACACATTCCTTGGCGGATTTAAGGCAGTATGCTGGACAGACTTTTTCCAGGGCTTACTTATGCTTTTTGCCCTTATTTCTGTTCCTATCGTTATTTATCTTATGTTCGACCTTGATAAGAATGCTTTAAACACAGTTTATTCATACACAGATGCAAACGGTGAGGTTGTAAAATGTGCTTTCACATCTAACTTCTTCTCAGCTGACTGGAAGGAAATCATTTCAGGTTTAGGTTGGGGCCTTGGTTACTTCGGTATGCCACATATCCTTGTTCGTTTTATGTCAATCAAGGATGCTAAAATGGTTAAGAAGAGCGCTATCATCGCTATAATCTGGGTTATTGTTGCACTTGTATCTGTTATCGTTCTTGCATACTTTGGAAGAATGATGGTTGGCGAAGAGTTACTTACAAAAGGTAACCAGTCATTAGTATTCATTGTTCTTTCAAGAAGACTTTTCCCTGCATTTATCGCAGGTATTCTTCTCGCGGCTATTATCGCGGCATCAATGTCTACAGCTGACTCACAGCTCCTTGTTGCATCTTCTTCATTTACAAGTGATATCTATAAGCCGGTATTCAGAAAGAATGCATCAGAAAAAGAAGTTTTATGGATTGGTAGATTAGTTGTTTTAGCTGTTTCTGTAATCGCATACTTTATCGCAAGCAGTAAGGGTTCAGGCGCACAGGCTATCATGAATATGGTTGAAAATGCATGGGCAGGTTTTGGTTCTGCATTCGGTCCTGTAATCATCCTTTCGCTTTTCTGGAAGCGCTTTACATATAAGGGTGCTGTAGCAGGTGTTATCGGTGGTGCTGTTACTGACGTTATATGGCTCTTATTCTTAAGCGGTACAGGTATTTACGAAATTATTCCTGGCTTTATTGTTGGCTTTGTTTTAGCAGTTGTTGTTACACTTTTAGACAAAGAACCATCAGAAGAAGTATATGCTATTTATGATGCTGCAACTTCTGAAGAATAATTATTTAAACTAAATATTTATACAGAGGGTAATTTTTTTGAAATTACCCTCTGTTTTTTTAAAATTTTTGTTGAATAGTAAATATGTTTATGTTATAATGAATTCAACAAAGTTGAATTCATTAACTAAGTTTGCCCTTGCGGGCAAGTGAGGTTATCTAAAGATAGTGAAGTTTACTTCGTAAGTGAAGTTTCGCCTCGCGGCGAAGTGGCAAACTTAACTTCACTTTTGCGTTGGCAAAAACTTCACTGCTTTGGGCAACTTCACTTTGAAGCTTGCTTCAAAACTTCACAAAAAGTGTCATCTAAATCGTTCACTAATTTTATAATAGGCATAATTTATTATAAATTGAAGAATTATGTAAAAATTCTTTAAAACAAGGGGGAAATTAAATTGAAAAGACAAAAGAGTATGCTCGGCATTCTTACCGTTATGATTATCTCAATAATTATAATGAGTATAACAGCTCCTTTTGCTGTATTTGCTGACGAGGTTGACCTTACAGATAACGAAGCGGCTGCTTTGTATCTTCAGGAAAACGGAAAGTATGCAGATGCTGAAGATGCAGAAAGTTACAAGGCTGCTGCTGCTACATATATTGACAGTTATTCTGACAATGTAGGCACAGAAGGTTTCGATGGAACACTTTCTAATGCATTGGAAGCTAAAAGAGATGACGTTAAGCCTTTTGCTACATGGCTTTCATTATTGCCTGCAATTATAGCTATCGTTCTCGCACTTATCACAAAGGAAGTTTATTCTTCACTCTTTATCGGTATATTAAGCGGTGCGCTTTTATATGCTAACTTTAACTTCACAGGAACAATAGACCACCTTTTTGTTGACGGATTTATTACATCTGTTGCAGACCCATATAACATTGGTATTATCATATTCCTTGTTATTTTAGGTGCTATCGTGGCTCTTATGAATAAGTCAGGCGGTTCAGCTGCATTCGGCAGATGGGCTGAAAAGCACATTAAGTCAAGAGTTGGCGCTCAGCTTGCTACTGTTGCTTTAGGTGTTCTTATCTTCGTTGATGACTATTTTAACTGTCTCACAGTTGGTTCTGTTATGAGACCTGTTACAGATAAGTTTAACGTTTCACGTTCAAAGCTTGCATATGTAATCGATGCTACTGCTGCACCAATTTGTATCATTGCTCCTATCTCTTCATGGGCGGCTGCTGTTGCAGGCTTTGTTTCAGAAGAACAGATAGGCGGTCTTGAACTCTTTATTAAGGCTATTCCTTATAACTTCTACGCTATTTTAACTATCGTTATGATGGTTGGTATCGCTTTAATGAAGTTTGATTTCGGTCTTATGAAGGTTCACGAAAAGAATGCATTAGATGGTGATATCTTCTCTGAAAAGGGTAGAGAGAGACTTGAACGCGTTGAAGAAATGGCAGATAATCCAAAGGGTAAGGTTTGGGATTTAGTATTACCTGTTGTTGTTTTAATCGGCGCTTGTGTATTAGGTCTTATCTATTCAGGTGGATTCTTCACAGCAGATTCAGATGCATATAAAGACTTTATCGGTGCATTCTCAGGCGCTGACGCATCTGTTGGTTTGGTTTACGGTTCATTCGCAGGTCTTATCTTCTCTGTTATATACTTCCTTATCCGCAGAGTTTTATCATTCAAGGATTGTATGGATGCTATTCCTGAAGGATTTAAGGCTATGGTTCCTGCAATACTCATTTTAACATGTGCCTGGACATTAAAGACAATGACAGACAGTTTAGGCGCAAAGGTATTTATTGCTGAATTCGTTAGAGTTTATGCAAGCGGAATTATTCCACTTTTACCTGCTGTTGTATTCTTAATTGCTGTTGGTCTTTCATTCTCAACAGGAACATCATGGGGAACATTCGGTATCTTAATTCCTATCGTTCTTGCTATATTTGGTGGTTCAATTGATCAGGAAATCAGCATTATCGCAATTTCAGCTTGTATGGCAGGTGCTGTTTGCGGTGACCATTGTTCACCTATTTCCGATACAACAATTATGGCATCAGCCGGTGCACAGTGTAACCACATTAACCACGTTTCAACACAGCTTCCGTATGCTTTAACAGTTGCAGGTATTTCATTTGTAACATATCTTGTTGCAGGATTTGTTCAGAATCCTTGGATTTGTTTAAGTTTAGGCGCTGTTTTACTCTTTGCGACATTGTTCTTAATCAGAGGATTAACAAGCAAAAAAGCTGCTTAATAAAATCTATTGAATATATGCAGATTATAGGGAAAGGATAAATCCTTTCCCTATATACATAATTAGGGAAATTATTCTTTATTCTTTATTCTTTATTCTTTATTCTTTATTTATAAGGGGGTGTATTTTCTGTGATAATGATAGACGGATATGTTGAAAATATTATATATGAAAATCCGACAAACAGTTATACTGTCTGCGAAGTTTCAAGCGCAGGTCAGCTTATAACAATGACAGGATATATGCCCAATCTTACCGAGGGAGAGAGGATAGAGGCTCACGGTGAATGGGTTGTTCATCAGGAGTATGGTGATCAGTTCAAAGTTGAATATTATGAACGTCACCTCCCCTCAACAGAAGAAGAAATCGAAAAATATTTAGCATCAGGGTTATTCCCGGGGATAGGTAAGGCAACTGCTAAAAAGATAGTTAAGTTATTCGGGGCAGATGCTCTTATGATAATAGAAAGTGACCCTGACAGACTTTTAGAGGTTCCCGGACTTACTAAAAAGAAAACAGACGAGATTTATAAAAAATATACCGAGCTTATCGGTATGCGAGAGGTTGTTATGTTCTTTCAGGGATATGGACTTTCCACATCCGTTGCTGTAAGAGCGTATCAGACCTTTGGCTTAAACGCTATACAGATTACAAGAAACAATCCCTATGCTTTAGCTGAAAGCATAGACGGAATAACCTTTAAAACCGCAGATACCATCGCCTTTGAGCTTGGGTTTAACAAAAACTCCTATGAGAGAGTTTCCTGCGGTATAAAGTATCTTATGAAGCAGGTAGGCTACCTTAACGGGCATACCTATCTTCCTTATTCAGCTATATGTAACTACGCGGCGCAGAACCTTGAAATTGACGTAAGCGTTGCGGAAAATACTGTGTCAGAGCTTGTTTCTTCAGAACAACTTATAAAGGTTAATTTAGGGGAATATGACGCGGTATATTTAAGAGAATTTTACGAGGCAGAAAAAAACGTTGCCAAAGCCTTAAAGGATATGTCGGAGCTTGTTTTTGACGTTGACCACGAGGCTCTGAACCGAATGATAGAGGACCTTGAGATAAAGAATGGCATCTATCTTGCCGAAGCGCAAACAGAGGCAGTACAGCTTGTTTTTGAGAACTCTGCATTGGTTATAACAGGTGGTCCGGGTACAGGTAAAACAACAATCGTAAGAACCATTATTGAACTTATGGAGGCTTGCGGTGAAAGGGTTATGCTTACAGCCCCAACGGGCAGAGCCGCAAAGCGAATGACCGAGGTCTGCGGTGTTGAGGCAAAAACCATTCACAGACTTTTAGAGATAACTCCCGGGGAAAATGAGGTAGGCAACCGTTTTTCAAGAAATAAAGAAAATAAACTTGAATGTGACGTTTTAATTGTAGACGAAATGTCTATGGTAGACATTCTTTTGATGAACAGCCTTTTAGAAGCTCTTCCAAGGGGGGCAAGGCTTGTTATGGTTGGTGATGCCGACCAGCTCCCATCTGTTGGAGCAGGTAACGTTTTAAAAGATATAATCGAAAGCGATACTGTTGAAGCTGTAAGGCTGACTGAAATATTCAGGCAGGCAAGGGAGAGTATGATAGTTGTTAATGCGCATATGATTAACAGAGGGGAAATGCCACACTTAAACGATGCAGATAACGACTTCTTTTTGGTGGAGAGAGGTGATTCTCTTATCATCCCTGACACAATTGCCGATTTATGTGCAAGAAGGCTTCCGGCTAAATATGGATTTAACGGAATTTCACAGATTCAGGTTTTAACCCCTACCCGAAAATCCTTAATCGGTGTTACAAACTTAAACGCTGTCCTTCAGGATAAGTTAAACCCTGCATCACCTGAAAAGGCTGAATATATGACAAACAGATGTGTCTTCAGGGTTGGAGACAAGGTTATGCAGGTTAAAAATAACTATAACACCGAGTGGGAAAGATTAGACGGAAAGGAAGCAGGGCAAGGGGTTTTTAACGGAGATGTTGGCTTTATTTCCGAGATAAATAAGGCATCGGGAAACTTAACAGTCATCTTTGATGATAAAGTTGTAAAATACGATTTTATGCTTCTTGATGAGCTTGAACTTGCCTATGCGGTAACAGTTCATAAAAGTCAGGGTACTGAATTTGATGCTGTTATTATGCCAATGTGCGAAACCCATAAAATTTTGATGACAAGAAACCTTTTATACACCGCAGTAACAAGAGCGAAAAAGCTTGTTGTTCTTGTGGGATCAGAAGAGGTTATAAAAATATTTGTAAATAACGATAACATACAAAACAGATTTTCGGGGCTTAAAGATAAGCTACGTATACTATAATGTTTGATATACGAGGGTTAAATGTAGGGGTCGATGAAGGCATCGACCCGCAACGGACAGATGTGGGCATCTGTCCCTACAATATTTTTTGTCCCTGACTTGACAAAATCATAGAGGGAGTGTGTTCTATGCAATACTTTGCCGCACCATTACAAAACTTAATAGAGGAATTTGAAAAGCTTCCGGGAATAGGAAGCAAAACCGCTCAAAGGCTTGCATTCTACCTTTTAAATCAGCCAAAGGAAAAGGCAGAAAAGTTTGCAAATGCAATTATCAATGCAAAGGAAAAGCTTTGCTACTGCAAGGAATGCAGAAACTTATCCGATAAGGAGATATGCTCCGTTTGTGACAATCCGGGGAGGGACCACTCTGTTATCTGCGTGGTTGAAAATCCAAAGGACGTTTTGCAGATAGAACGTACAAACGAGTTCCGTGGTGTTTATCACGTGTTACACGGTGCAATTTCGCCTATGGATAATGTTGGCCCTGATGATATCACCATAAAAGAGCTTATGGCGAGAATAAGCAAGGGTGATGTAACCGAGCTTATTATGGCAACAAACCCTAATTTAGAGGGTGAAACAACTGCTATGTATATTTCAAAGCTTGCTAAACCTTTTGGAGTTAACGTTACAAGAATCGCCCACGGTGTTCCTGTTGGGGGCGAGCTTGAGTTTGCTGACGAGGTTACGCTTTCTAAAGCGCTTAAAGGGAGAGTTGAGATTTAACCTATGGATAAAAACGATATTGTAGAAATCGAAATTACAGGTATGACCGATGACGGAAGCGGAGTAGGCAGAGCCGAAGGTATTGCTGTTTTTGTGCCATACACTATTGTGGGCGAAGTTATAAAAGCCCATATAATAAAAGTTAATAAAAACTATGCAGTAGGTAAGCTTCTGGATATTATAAAACCCTCCGAACACAGAACAAAGGCTCTCTGCCAATACTTTTATAAGTGTGGCGGTTGTCAGCTTATGCATATGGACTATGAGGCAGAGCTTTTATACAAGAAGAATAAGGTAGCCGACTGTATGAAGAGAATAGGTGGAATAGAAACCGAGGTTTCGGATATTGTGGCATCGGATGACCGTTTCCGTTACAGAAACAAGGTTCAACTCCCTGTTACAAAAGAGGGAATAGGCTTTTATAAGGCCCATAGCCATAACGTTATCGATATGGATGACTGTCTTCTTCAAAGTGAAACTGTAAAGGAGATTACCTTTACAGTTAGAAAGTGGATGGAAGAGTGGAACATTGAGGCTTATGACGAAGAAAATAACAAAGGAACAATCCGTCACATCTATTTAAGAGAGGGAAAAAGCGGAATTGTATTGGTTATCGTTACTTTTGAAGAAAAACTCCCTCACACAGACAAGCTCATAGAGATGCTTGAAGGCAAGAATGTAACAGGAATTGTGCAGAATATTAACCCTAAAAAGACAAATGTTGTTTTAGGAAGAGAGTATAAGACCATTTGGGGAAAGGACTTAATCCGTGACAATATCGGTGATAAGGAATTTGAGATTTCTCCTGCATCATTTTATCAGGTAAACAAAAAGCAGACCGAAAAGTTATATTCTGTTGCTGAAAAAATGGCAGGGTTAACAGGGAAAGAGACTGTTTATGACATTTACTGCGGAATAGGAACAATAGGTCAGTTTATGGCTGATAAGGTTAAAAAGCTTGTTGGTATAGAGATAGTTCCTGATGCAGTTTCTAACGCGGTCAAAAATGCCCGTATAAACGGAATAGAGAACACAAGCTATTACTGTGGTGCTGCAGAGAAGATTGCAGACGAAATCATCAAAAATGAAGGCAAGCCGAATGTTATTATATTAGACCCGCCACGAAAGGGTTGCGAAGAAAACCTTCTGGATGCAGTTGTTAAAGCAAAGCCTGAAAAAATAGTCTATATTTCCTGTAAGGCATCAACCCTTGCAAGAGATTTAAAATATCTCGAACAAAAAGGCTATAAAACAACCGAAATTGTTCCCGTTGATATGTTTCCGAATACTGTGCACGTTGAAAGCGTTGCGAAGCTTACGCTTTCAACAACTAAGTTTGCCTGACGGCAAGTGAAGTTCAATAAATTGAGTGAAGTTATCTTCGATAGTGAAGTTCTGCCTTGCGGCAGAGTGGCAAACTTAACTTCACTTTGTCTGTAGGACAAAACTTCACTGTGATAACAACTTCACTTTTGCGATTGCAAAAACTTCACCAAAAGGAGAAAAGAAATGAAAGACTCTGAACTTCGTACGAGAGCTAAAGAATTGGCACTTAAAATAATATCTGTCTGTGATACTATCGACACTCGAAAAGGCAGAGGTGTTCTTGTTAATCAAATAACAAGAAGTTCTACCTCAATCGGCGCAAATATCCACGAGGCAAATTATGCATCGAGCAAAGCGGATTTTATAAACAAGTTTCATATAGCGCTAAAAGAGTGTGCCGAAACAGAATACTGGATTGATATGCTGGTTGGTTCTAATTGTATTACAGAGGATGTTTCAAAAGAGTTGCTACAGGAATGTGGTGTCATAAGACGAATGCTTGTGAAATCTATTACTACTGCAAAAAATCGAAAGGAATAATACTATGTGTAAAATATAAGTTTTCTTATCTATATAAAGCCTTTCTTGTTATTTCTTTCTTACTATATAATAAATCAGCATAGATATAGCTGATGAAAGAATAGTTGCAACAACCGACATTATAAAAGCAGGGGATGTTGGATTTGTCATTTCTATTCCTACAAAGGTTGCAGGGATAAGCCCCGGAAGAGTTCCTACGACGCTCCAGAAAACATATGACACATAAGGAGCATTAACAGAGCCTAAATATAAGCTCACAAGGTCAGCCGGGAGACAACTTACCGCGCGAAGAATAAAAGATGCGAAAGCTTTTGAACCTTCCTGATTCTTTATAAAATCATCAAACTTTTTATACTTCGATGCTATCCGCCAGATTAGCTTTTTTCCTGAAACCCTGCCGATTATGTATGGCAGAGTATAAGCGAGGGCTGTTCCGATACAGTTGATTATAAAAGCATAAACGGGCGGAAACATAAGTCCGCCTGCTATTTGTAATATAAGTATCGGAAAGAATAAGGATATGCCCTTTAAAACATACAAAATCAAAATTATTATTGCCGCGTGGCACAGGTTCTGGGGTAGGTTTGATAGAATAAAGTCAATAGAAAATCTGTCTCTGTTGATAAAAGCGAATACGATTATACCTGATATTATTAAGAGAGCTAAAAAATTTATAATGACTTTTAATGTTTTCTTCATTCACATCACCCGCTGTGCTTTATAAGGCCAAGCCTTTCAATTTTATGAAGATAAGTATATTCTAATTTGTAATATTTGGCAACATTTGTTTTGAAATATTAATAAAAATTTAATCTATTAAAGCTCTTTTAACTCTTTTATAAGTTTTTCATACCTTGAAGTTGCATCCCGAAGCTTGTAGATATAAACATCAACATCATCAGGTTTATAAACAAAATCAAAGTTTGTCCGTGCAAGCTCCATATCCGATTTTGCGGCGGCAATATCCCTTAAAAGTGCGCTTTTTCTATCTTTTTCTGATGTTTTGTTTTCGTTTTTTAAAATAAGTTCGTCTTCCAGAATAATCACCCTTTGTATAAATTTATATTTATATTATTATATTAATTTTTAATGTGTTTATTCATAATAAAATTAATAAAAAGTTATTGATTTATTCATATTTAAATAGTATAATTTGAAAAAACAGGAAAATTTTAATGGTGGTGAAGGATATGCTTAACGATAAAACTACTGTTTTGATTGTCGATGACGAGGCAAATATTTGCGAGCTTATAAGGCTTTATGTTGAAAAGGAAGGTTACGAAACCATAATCGCTTATGATGGTGTCAGCGCAGTTGAAGCATTTAAAAATAAAAAACCTGATATGATTTTGCTTGATGTTATGCTTCCTAAAAAAGATGGCTGGCAGGTATGCCGTGAGATACGCGGAATGAGTGATGTTCCTATTATTATGATTACTGCCAAGGGCGAAACCTTTGATACTGTTTTAGGTCTTGAGCTTGGGGCAGATGATTATATGGTAAAGCCATTTGAACCTAAAGAACTTATCGCCAGAATGAAGGCAGTTTTGCGCCGCAGCGAAAGCAGAAGCGGAGTTGAAGAAACTGACATAATTGACTTTGGCGATTTGAAAATCTGCAAGGATAATTACGAAGTATTTCTTGATGGAAACAGCATAGAAATGCCACCTAAAGAATTTGAGCTTTTATATTATCTTGCCAAGAACAAAAACAGGGTTTTCACAAGAGATCAGCTTTTAGATGAAATATGGGGTTATGAATTTTTTGGTGATTCAAGAACTGTTGATGTTCACATTAAACGTATAAGAGAAAAAATAGAAGGAGCCGACAGACTCTGGCAGCTTAAAACTGTATGGGGTGTTGGATATAAATTCGAAACAACCGACAGATGATACGGAGCGGAAAAATGAGCAAAAAACGAGGAATGTTTTCAAGAATACTCGGCATAAACCTTATTACCTTGCTGATATGCTTAATTGTATTGGGTTCTATGCAAAGTCTTCTTATAACAAGATACTTCACAAGGTATAACGAAGATCTTCTTACCGAAAACGCAGAAACACTTATTAATTTAATAAACAGAAATATATCCAACGATGATTTAAACGGATTGGTCAGTGCCATATCAAGAGTGTCAGGCACTTATATCTTTATATTTGACAGCAAGGGAGAGGTTATAGCATCCACTGCGGATAGCTCTCTTGTTAAATATAAGCCTATGTATTTAAATCAGGAAAATATCAAAACTGTTTTATCGGGAGAAAAATATTCAGGCATAGGAACAATGGGCGGAGTTTTCATAAATCCTATGTACACTCTTCAAATGCCCGTTGTAAGCTTGTCGGGTCAGGTTTTAGGCGGTGTTTCATTAAGTAAGCCTATCCCTGAACAACAGAAGATGCAACGCGGTTTATACAGAATTCTTCTTATGTCTATGCTTGTTATCGCTTTAACATCACTTATGCTTTCATACTTTTTTGCAAGAAGATTATCTGTTCCTATCCGAAATATAAGTAATACAACAAAAGCCTTTGCAAAGGGCGATTTTAAAACGAGAGTTGATACCTCAGCTAAAAATTCGGATATATATGAGATATCGGAGCTTGCGGAAGCCTTTAACAATATGGCAGAAGAGCTTGAAAAATCCGAAGAGATTAAAAATACATTTATCTCCGATGTATCCCACGAGCTTCGAACCCCTATGACAACTATAAGCGGTTTTGTTTCAGGTATGCTTGATGATACAATTCCACCTGAAAAGCATAAGGAATATCTTAATATCGTTTATAGCGAAGTAAACAGACTTTCAAGGCTTGTTAATACATTCCTTGATATAACAAGGCTTCAGTCTGATAAGATGGTTTTGAATATGCAAACCTTTGATATAAACGAGGTAATCAGAATTGTTTTAATTGGTCTTGAGTGTAAAATCAACGAAAAAAACATAAACGTAAATCTGGACTTTGATGGTGAAAAATGTTATGCTTATGCAGATAAAGACAGTATAACACGAGTTGTTACAAACATTATAGATAACGCCATAAAGTTTACAGACGAAAGCGGAGAAATATCTGTTACGGTTAAGCAAAAGCATAACGTAACTGTTTCTGTTAAAAACACAGGCGCAGGCATACCTGAAGATAAGCTTTCTATGATATTTAAACGTTTTTATAAAGAAGATAAGTCACGAAGTATAAATAAAGAAGGTACAGGCATCGGCTTATACCTTGTTAAAAACATTTTGTCTGCCCATGGTCAGAATATAAAAGTAAACAGCGTTGAGGGTGAATATGCGGAGTTCGTCTTTACCCTTGATAAAAGCAGAAAAAATATATAATTAACAACTGTTTTACTTTTTGTTCATAAATTTTTAATTTATTTGATTTATAATTTAGTCAGTAAAATCAAGGAGGTCTTTATATGAACGACTATACTAATTTTAATCAGGAAAATAACGAACCTGTTATTGACGTAACAGACTTTAAAGAAGAAGTTGTTATTGATTTATCAGGCGGTTACACAGAGAAAAAGAAATCTAAAAAAAGAGGTTTTGTTAAGCGTCCCGTTGCGTTTATGCTTGTTTTAACGGTTTTGAATCTTGTTATTTTAAGCGGAGCATTCTTCCTTGGTAAAAGCTTTGGCTCAAACGTAAAGGTTGCTTCCTCTAAAAATGAGTTAATCGAAAGCCTCCAGCCTGACAGTGGCGATAATGTTGTTGCTGTTAATAATACACAGAACGAAATGGCTACAACAGAAATAGCTAAAAAAGTTGGTCCTGCTGTTGTTGGTATAACAAGCACAATAAACGGACAGATGACTATTTTCGGTCAGCCAACAAGCAGTAATTCAGAAGGTTCAGGTATTATTTTGAGTCAGGACGGATATATTGTTACGAATAATCACGTTGTAGACGGTGCTGCTACAATTACTGTTTTAGTAAATACAGGTGCAGAATATGAAGCTAAAATGATAGGAAGAGATGCACAGACAGACCTTGCTGTTATTAAAATCGAACCTAAAGAAGAGCTTACAGTTGCAACTTTCGGTGATTCAGGTAACATTGAAGTTGGCGAAAGAGCAGTTGCTATCGGTAACCCTATGGGTATTGAATTCTTCGGTAGCGTTACCGAAGGTATTATAAGCGCAGTTAACAGAAACATCACAGTTGATAACAGAACTTTAAACGTTATACAGACAGATGCCGCTATTAATTCAGGTAATTCAGGCGGTGCATTAATCAACAGATTTGGTGAAGTTATCGGTATTAACTCAATTAAGGTTGCAACATCAGGTGTTGAGGGTATGGGATTTGCTATTCCTTCATCAGAGGCAAAGCCTATTATTGCTGACCTTATTTCTCACGGATATGTTAAGGGTCGCCCTGTAATCGGTATTTCAACCCGTGATGTATCAGAATATATGGCACAGTCTTACTCATGGCCACGGGGTGTTCAGGTTATGGAAATAACAACTGAAAACGCAAGAAAGGCAGGCTTCCAGCAGGGTGATATCATCACAGAAGTTGAGGGCGAAAAGGTATATGACACAAATACTTTAAATCAGATTAAGAATAAGCACAATCCTGGCGATGTTTTAAATATGCAGGTTTATAAATATTCAACAGGCAGAACAGAGTCAGTTCAGGTAGTTTTAGGAGAACAGATTCCTGGTTAATATATGCGGCGAGTATCAATATGATGCTCGCCAATTTTATTCGCCTTTTTCGTGAGTTATATTCCAATGCAGTTATATTTGCTGCGCCATTACCTTCGGCAGTTTTTATTACATATCCGTTAAAATTTAATAATATAGGTAATAATAAACAAATTTCTCTTGCAATTTTATTGTGTATAGTGTACAATGTCTATATTAAAGGATGTTTAATATATATATTAACATATGTATAACCGAAAAAGGAGGAAATATTATGAAGCTTGTTACAGCTGTTGTAAACAAAAAAGACACATATTTAGTTACCGATGCTCTCCGCGAGGAAGGTTTCTTCTTTACAAAGATATCTTCATCAGGTGGTTTTTTAAGAGAAGGTAACTGCACGTTACTTATGGGTGTTGAAGATGATAGGCTTGAAAAAGCGTTGGAAGTTATCCGTACTCATTGTGCTAAGCGTACCGAGATTGTTCCCGCTATGACTGGGGCGGACGGCAGTATAGCTTCATTTAGCTACATCGGAACAGAAGTTGTTGTTGGCGGTGCTACCGTCTTTGTTACAGATATTGAAAGATTTGAAAAAATGTAACTTCTATATACCTTGGGCGAGTATTTATACTCGCCCATAATAATGTTGTGTACTATTTAGGCATCTCTGAATATTATATTAAGAAAGAGGTGTTTAATTATGAGATATTACATTAACAAACAAACTCCAAAGAGGAATGAAGACGAGGTGATTTTTCCGCCTGACGTTGATATAACAAGATATAAGGAAAACGGAATCGCTGTCAGGAACTACGATGAGTGCAAGCCCTATGACTTCGGTGATGGAATAGGAGGCGCTGTTTCCCAGGAAGGCGGATATATAAAGCAGACCTCTGTTGATGCATATAATAAGGGTTATACAGAAAAATGCCCTTATATGTCAAAAAACATTAATTTAATTCCCCATAATATGAGCGGAACCTTTGACCTTGTTGCCCTTCCTTATAACAATAAGGTACCATCTGTTGTTATGTCTATGATTAACCTAATCCATAAATATATCGGTAAATATGTTTGTATTGATTTATGGAATAATGACAGAATACGAATCGAAAAATGCGGCATTTTAGAGGCGGCAACCGATGGTTACATTCTCATCAGGGGAGAAAATGATGAACTTTTAATGATAGATTTAAGCTCGGTTAAGTATATAAATATTTACTGCAGATAAGAAGTGGTTTTATGAACATAAAAATTCCCGAAAAGGTTAAAAGCATAATGTCTTACCTCGAAGATTTCGGCTTCGAGGTTTTTGCTGTGGGCGGATGCGTTAGAGACAGCCTTTTAGGAAACACCCCAAATGACTGGGATTTATGCACAAACGCAACCCCTGACGAAATGCTTAATGTTCTTCGTAAAAAATATACTGTTATCACAACAGGGATAAAGCACGGAACTGTTACGGTTGTTATAGATAAAGAGCCATACGAAATAACAACCTATCGCACGGAAAACGGATATTTAGACGGAAGACATCCGGATAAGGTAGAGTTTGTTTCCGATATTGCAGAAGACCTTAAAAGACGCGATTTTACAGTTAACGCTATGGCTTATAACCAAGGATGTGGTCTTGTTGACTTATATGGCGGAAGAGAAGATTTAGATAAAAGAATAATTCGTTGCGTGGGAGACCCTTGGGAAAGATTTAAGGAAGATGCCTTAAGAATTTTAAGGGCTATCCGCTTTTCTGCAAAGCTTTCTTTTGATATAGACAAAAATACTTCAAAAGAGATATTTAACTTAAAAGATAACTTAAGCTATGTTTCAAAGGAACGGATTTTCGATGAGCTTAAAGGTATCTTGTTATCATATGCGCCATATTCGGTTATACTTAAATATAAGTCTGTTTTTGAAGATATTTTAGATAACGAAATCATAGTTGACAAAATCTTGGACAAGCTTCCGACAGATATTAACTTAAGACTGTCTGCCCTACTCTATAACTGCGATTACAGAAGAGTTTTAAACAGCTTAAAAGCCGATAATAAAACAAAAAAAGCAGTTTCTGATATAATAGAAAATATGAATATTAATATGCCAAAAGACAAAGTTTTGGCAAAAAGATATTTAAATAAATTTGGCTTTAACAAAGATATTTTGTTATTCTCAAAAATGATTAATGGTATAAACCATAAGGAATATAACGAATGCCTGGCTTTGATGGATGAAATTATTTCAAAAGATGAGTGTTATTCCTTGTCACAGCTTAAAATTTCAGGTGAAGACCTTGTAGAAAAAGGGTATAAGGGCAAGGAAATAAAAGAAAAGCTTAACGAACTTTTATGTCTTGTTATAGATGAAAGAGTTAAAAACGAGAAAGAAGAGCTTATAAAAAACATTTAAATTTTAAAATATTGTAAAAACAGTTGCTTTTTTATCAGATTTTAGGTATAATATAATGTTGTACTGAAAGGTCGGTGATTTTTTATGGCAAAAGGTAAGTTTATAGTAGTAGAAGGGCTTGATGGTTCAGGAAAGAGCACCCAAATTAAGCTTCTTAAAGAAAAGTTAATAAAAAAAGGGTATAGAGTATACGTTACCGCAGAGCCGACAGAATTTGAAACAGGTAAGTACTTAAGAAAAATTTTATCCGAAAGCTTACAAAAGGATATGTATCTTCAGGCGGCGCTTTTCCTTGCGGACAGGCTTGAACATATTACAAGCCCCATAAACGGAATTAAGGGATACCTTGATAAAGGTTTTTATGTAATAAGTGACAGATATTATTATTCGTCATTTGCTTATCAGGGAACAGAATCTGATATGGATTGGGTTATGGACATTAACTTAAAGTGCGAAAGAATGTTAAAGCCTGATTTATGTATCTTTTTGGATGTTAATCCTGATACCTGCAAAAACAGAATTGACACATCAAGAGGTAAGCCTGAACTTTACGAAAAGGATATTGAAAAAATCCGCAGTATAAGAGAAAACTTTTTTACTGTGTTTGACAAGCTTAAGGATACTCATAACATTGCGATTATTGACGCAAACGATGAGATAGAGAATATTAACAATAAAATGCTTGAAAAAGTAGCAGAAACGGAGATATAAAATGTATAAGAGATTATTTACATCAGAATCAGTTACAGAAGGGCATCCTGATAAAATATGCGATATCTTATCAGATGCGATTCTTGATGCGATTTTAAAGGAAGATAAAACAGCAAGAGTTGCTTGTGAAGTTACAGTTACAACAGGTCTTGTTTTAGTTGTAGGTGAGGTTTCAACTACTGCACAGATAGACATTCAGGGTATTGTCCGCGAGACAGTCCGTTCTATCGGTTATGACAGAGCGAAGTATGGATTTGACTGTGACACTTGCGCAGTTATCACAGCTCTTGACAAGCAGTCACCTGATATTGCACAGGGTGTTGATGACAGCGGTGAAGGTTTAGGCGCAGGGGATCAGGGTATGATGTTTGGTTTCGCTTGTGACGAAACAGATGATTATATGCCAACACCTATCTACTTATCACACAAGCTTGCCCGTAAGCTTACTGAAATCAGAAAGAATGGCGAGCTTGAATATTTAAGACCTGACGGAAAGTCACAGGTTACTGTTGAGTATAATAAAGACGGAAGCGTTAAAAGAATTGATGCTGTTGTTGTTTCAACACAGCACGATGAGAAGGTTGACATCGAAACTCTTCGCAAGGATATTAAAGAAAAGGTTATCTTATCAGTTATCGATAAGGATTTAATCGATGATGATACAAAGTTCTATATAAACCCAACAGGCAGATTTGTAATCGGCGGACCTCAGGGTGATTCAGGTCACACAGGAAGAAAGATTATCGTTGATACATACGGTGGTTTTGCAAGTCACGGTGGCGGTGCCTTTTCAGGTAAGGACCCAACAAAGGTTGACAGAAGCGGTGCTTATGCTGCGCGTTACGTTGCTAAAAACGTTGTAGCGGCAGGTCTTTGTAAGGCTTGTGAGGTTCAGCTTGCATATGCTATCGGTGTAGCAGAGCCTGTTTCACTCCGTATTGACACAAGAGGAACAGGTGTTATAAGCGACGAAGAAATCGCAGAAAAGGTTTCAAAGGTATTTGATTTAACTCCAAGCGGAATTATCAATACCCTCGACCTTATGAGACCAATTTATAAAGAAACTGCCGCTTATGGTCACTTTGGAAGATGCGATATTGATCTTCCATGGGAAAGACTTGATAAGGTAGAAGAACTTAAAAAAGCATAATTCCTTTTAGTTAGGAGATTTATATATGTCCTTTGACGGATTTGTTACTCATAATATTGTAAAAGAGCTTTCCGATACAATATTAAACGGCAAAATCGATAAGGTACATCAGCCTGAAAGTGATGAAATCATAATTTCGGTCAGGACTTTTGGAGGAACTCATAAAATCTTGCTTTCTGCAAGCGCATCAAATCCAAGAGTCCACCTGACCTCAATTAAGAAAGAAAACCCAATGACACCACCAATGTTATGTATGCTTATGCGCAAGCATTTATCAGGTGGTGTTATTTCTGCTGTAAGCCAGATGGGTTTTGACAGAATTATTAAAATAGACGTTAAAACTCATAACGAGTTAGGGGATGAGTGTATCTGCTCTGTTATAATCGAGATAATGGGCAGACACAGTAATATTATATTAATAGATGAAAACCAGAGGGTTATGGACTGTGCAAAGCATATCGACTTTACAGTAAGCGCGGTTAGGCAGATGCTTCCGGGGATAACATACACAGCTCCTCCCGGGCAGAATAAGAAAACCCCTGAAGAAATCACCTTAACAGGCTTAATGGATAGCTTATCTTCAAAGCCTGATGATACCTTGCTTGATAAGTTTTTGGTGTCTGAAATAATGGGTATGAGCATTTTGCTTGCAAGAGAAATAGTTTATGATTTTTCAGGCAAGACCAATGTTATTAAAAACGATGTGGACCTTGCGGCATTTGTGGTATATACAGTTGATTTTATAAAAAAGCTTGCAGATAATCAGTTTTCGCCATCATTGGTTATTGACAATATCGAAAAGAAACCCTCTGCATTTTCCTGCGTTAACCTTTCTCAATACGAAGGTAGCGGAAAGGTGGAGGAAATCCCATCTATAAGTCAGGTTGTTGACAGTTTCTATGAGCTTCGCTCCCTTAAGGAAAGGCTTAATCGTCATTCTTATGCCCTTTTAAAGTTAGTTGGCAACAACATCGAAAGATGCGAGAAAAAGCTTGTTATCCACAGAGAAAGCCTAAAAGAAGCCGAGGGCAGAGATAAGTTTAAAATGTTTGGTGACCTTATAACTGCCAATATTTATCGCATAAAATATGGCGATAAGTCTGTTAAGGTTGAAAACTATTATTCCGAAAACTGCGAGGAAATCGAAATCCCTCTTGACGAAACAATTAGTCCGTCACAAAACGCACAGAAATATTATAAAAAGTATAATAAGGCAAAAACAACTGAAAGCTATGCTTTAGAACAGATAGAAATTGCTGAAAACGAAAAGTTCTATTTAGAAAGCGTTTATGACAGTATAGAGAAAATCGAAAGTTTGCCTGAACTTGAAGAGATAAGGCAGGAGCTTGTTGACGAGGGCTATATAAAAGAAAGAACGGATAAAAAGAAAAAGCAACAGCAGAAAAATGCTCCGTTTAAATATATTTCCCATGACGGATACGAAATTTTAGTGGGAAGAAACAACAAGCAAAACGATGAACTTACCCTTAAAATGGCATATTCTACGGATATATGGCTTCACACAAAGCAAATCCCCGGTTCTCATACAATTATAAGAACAAAGGGAGAGGGAGAAGTTCCTGATAAAACTCTCTTGCAGGCGGCATGTCTTGCGGCATATTACAGTAAGGCAAGAAATTCATCCCAGGTTCCCGTAGATTATACAATAGTAAAAAATGTAAAGAAGCCAAGAGGTGCAAAGCCCGGTATGGTTATTTACGATAATTATAACACTTTATATGTTTTGCCTGATGAATCGGCAAAAAAAGAGGTGGAAGTTTAAATGAGATACGATAATTTTGATAACACAGGAAATATTCCTGTTCAAAGAACCGAAAAGAAGAGCAATACAGGTCTTATTGTTGCTGTTTCTATCTTATCTTCAATTGTGGTTATAGGAATAATTTTTATAGCGCTCTTCTTAAGCGGAATTATTTCCTTTGGGGGAGATAACCACGACACAACTTTATTTAATGAACAATCAAAGTATTCCGTTAATCAGTCGGAGCCAACATCTGCAGACAACGTTGAACAGATGAAGCCTGTTCCTGTTGAAAGATATATGTACGTAGGAAACTGCAAACAGAGTGTTACATTAAGATCAGGCGCAAACGAAAGTTATAGCGAGATAAGACAGGTTCCTCTTGCTGATCAGGTATATGTTGTTGAATATACAAATTCAGCTTATGCAAGCGTTATTCATAACGGAACAAGCGGATACATAAAAAGAGATTACCTCGTAAACGAAAAGCCTGAAGTCTGGACCTATAACGAAAAAGATGCAGAAACACAGGTTGCTAACGCTCTTCGCGCTTTTGTAAACGGTATTAACACAGGGTCTACCGACTATGTTTATACATATTTTGCAGGGAATGCAATAACAGAAGAAATTAACTCACACAACACAATCGTGTCAGGAGTAGAAAGCGAAGAAATCCTTTCTCTTAACTGTCACAGCGTTGAAAGAATTTCTCCGTCAGAAGTTACTGTTATCCGTGATTCTGTTATTAGAGTTGTTTATAAAGACGGAAAGGTTAAAGATATTAAGGAAAAGTATAAATATACCCTTGATTTAAGCAATGGCATGAGAATTACAAAAATTCAAAATGTGAAGTAAATATTATTAAAATGGCAGTTTTTACTGCCATTTTTTATTATAATGACCAGTACAACGAAATATTAAAATGGACGAATGCAGAGAAGAAAACAATAAGGTAAGACCATCAGATATGTTCAAAGACTTCAAGTAGGGGCATCTGATATCTGTCCCTACAAATATAAATGGACTATCACCCAAAACGTTATTTATCATAAGATGCATTGAGGTGATAATCTTGAATAATGTTATCTTATACGCACTTATTGCAACATTCGGAACATGGTTTGTAACCGCTTTAGGTGCAGGAGTTGTTATTTTATTTAAAAACCCTGATAAAAAAGTTATGAATATGATGCTCGGCTTTGCGGC
>JAZRQL010000042.1:0-56895 GCA_045649725.1 Clostridia bacterium
TGCATACACTCCCTTATCGTCCGAAAAACCACCATGAACCAAAGCTTTATATGCTCTAGTTAAACTGTGTTCCTTTATCTGTTCAGCAAGGCCTAAATGGGCTCTGTCGCTTTTTGCCACCATTAAAAGACCGCTTGTGTCTTTATCTATTCTGTGAAGTATTCCGGGGCGTTTTTCACCGTTTATTCCTGATAAGCTATCTCCGCAATGATGCATAAGGGCATTTACAAGAGTTCCTGAATAATTGCCTACAGCAGGATGAACCACCATTCCTTGTGGCTTGTTAACCACAAGCATATCATCGTCCTCATAAACGATATTTAAAGGGATATCTTCAGGAACAATATCTATCTCCTTTATTTCAGGCGGATCTACTGATATAACATCGTTTACCTTAACCTTGTAGTTTGTTTTAACTGTTTTTCCATTTACGGTAACGTTTCCGCTTTCGATAATATTCTGTATATAAGAACGTGTGAATTCGTCATATAGCACACTTAAATACTTATCAATTCTTATGCCCGAACTTTCCTGACAGACAGTATGCTCATTATTCATCAGCATTTTCCTCCCTGACATTATTTTTTCCATCTATAAAAAGATAGTGTATCAAAAGAAGGCCCGCACCTATGCAAACAGCAATATCAGCAACATTGAAAACAGGGAAGTCAATAAACTTAACTTCAATAAAGTCAACAACGTAACCATATAAAACTCTGTCAACAAGGTTGCCTATGGCACCGCTTACAACCAAAGCGCCACCGAGTTTTAAAAAAGCAGACCTTTTTTCTTTTGGAGTTTTAAATATAATCAACAAAATCAAAATCAGTATAATAACAGTAACAGCGATAAAAACAAATCTGCCACCTGAAAACATACCAAAGGCAATTCCCTTATTCTCTACATATGTAAAGTTTAATATATTTTTAATAACCTCAACCGAATAAACAGGGGCAAGGTTTTTAACTGCAACAATTTTAGTTAAAATATCGGCAACCAGAACGATTGCCGCGGTTATAATATAAAGCATAATAAATTCTCCGATGTTTGCTAAAAGGGAACATTATATGTTCCCTTTTTATTTCTAATTATTTTCTGTAATAATATATTCGCCATTGTCATCAAGTTTAACGCAAGGCAACTTATCTGTATCCTCATCATCAAGATTAAGGCTTAAATCCTCAGTCACATCAAAATCTGTTTGTGGCTTGAATTTACGGGTTTTTTCGGCATCTTCATACACAGGTTTGATTTCCTCTGTAACTTCCTTCGGTTCTTCGGAAGTTTTTCTCTTCCACATTTGTGGTGTATGTGTTGGGGTAATATCGATATCTATACTTCCCGACTGTGGATATCCTTTTAAAATGCTTAACTGTGCATTTAAAAGTTCCACAATTTTATTCTTATAAAGTTCAACTTCTCGTTTAATGCTCTCTAAACGATATGATTCTTCCGAAACCTTCTGCTCTGCTCCTGCAACAATGGATTTAGCAGTAAGCTCTGCATTTTCGATTATAAGCTTTGCCCTGACATTTGCATCATTTTCTATATCATAGGCATTTTTGTCAGCAATTTTTGCCGCACCTGTTATAGTGTCTTCCATGGACTTATACTGACCTACAGCGCTGGAAAGTCTTTCTGCTTTTTCCTTTAAAGTCTTATTACTTTCGTATATCTCAAGGTAACTGTCGCATATTTCCTGAAGAAAATCATCAACTTCAGCTACGTTATATCCCTTTAAAGATACTTTAAAAGATTTTGTTTCAATATCTTTAGGTGTAAGCATATTATACCTCTCCTTTTGCTTTATTCAAACTTATCTGCTTTTACAGATATTCTTCCCTTTCTCGTAAGCCTGCCTATTTCCTTAACACGAAATCTGCCATAGCCTCTTATGGAAATCAAATCCTCTTCTGAAACCTTATTCGAAACAGATGTAACAACTTCGAAATTAAGGCTTACCATACTGCTTTCTATCAGTTCGCATACTTTGCTTCTCGATGAGTTTATGCAAAACGCAACAAATGCATCTATCCTCTCTGATGCAACTGTTCCTGAAAGTTCCTTAAGTTTTGGTGGTGGAATAACCGCTTCCGAGCACTTAACGAGATCTTTCTTTATTCCGTTTCTGCCTATCTTATCAAGGTTTTGCATTATATAATCTGCAATATCCCTCTTAACAAAAAGAAACGCCCCTTCATCATTTACAAGTATATCACCGATGTTTTCACGGGTTATCCCAAGACCCATAAGGCTTCCTAAATAATCTCTGTGAGTAAGGTTTGATATCTCCCTTCCTCTTATCTTTATAACAGATATTATTTCATCCACATCATATTCTAAATACTCTGGAAAGCATATAAACATTGTTCTTTCCGCCAGAGGAAAGCCACCGTCAAAAACTGCCTTTATATCAGCAGACGTATATACGTTTTTCATTATAAGTCCGCGCTCAAAAGGGGTTAAAAAGCCGATATGTTTCACCTGATAGTTTTTATCCGCAGCATAAACTGCATCTTCTGCCCGTGAAATAATCAGCTTTTCTTCTTTTTCATTATTTTGCATATCTCAGTTTAAAATCCGAATGAGTTCTTTGTATATTCCTGGGCCTCTTCCATGCCCATAATATCTACGTTGCTTGGAGCAATAACAAAGATTCCGTTAGAAACCTTTTTGATATCACCGTCTAACGCGTATACTGTACCGCTTAAGAAGTCAATAATTCTTCTTGCAACGTTCTTATCAACAGACTCAAGATTTAAAACGATAGGCTTGTTGTTCTTTAAGTGGCTTGCAATACTTGGTGTTTCATCAAAATCCTCCGGCTGAACAACAACTACACGCATCTGCGCATTACTGTTATGGATTTTAACAACCTTGCTGCTACGTCTTTCAGAGAATCTGTTATAAACAGGTTCTTCATAGGTATCTTCTACCATTGTGCCCATATCATCCTCATATTCTTCTGTTTCTGAATCAAAGCCTACCAAGTTAAGCATTTTGTTTACAAAGTTTGACATTTTATTTTCCCCCTAATATATTTAAAAACTAATATTTTACAGATTCATATAATCTCTTTGGCCAAAGATGGCTGTTCCAACTCTGACAAAAGTTGCCCCCGCAGCTATTGCTGCATGGTAATCGTGGCTCATTCCCATAGAAAGCTCTTCCATGGTAACGTTTTTAATATTTTCTTTTTCTATCTCTTTTGAAAGAGCATTAAGCTTATCAAAAACAGCTTTATTCTCTTCATAGGTATAGCCATTTACCGAAATAGTCATAAGCCCTTTTATGCGGATATTATCTAAAAAACTTATTTCCCTGCACAATGAGGCTGCATCTTCATAACTAACCCCTGACTTTGTTTCCTCTCCCGTAAGATTAACCTGAACTAAAATATCCTGAACCTTTTCTATCATAGCGGCTCTTTTGTTTATCTCTTTAGCAAGGTCTATATTATCAACGGAATGAATAAGGCAAACCTTATCAATTATCATTTTAACCTTATTTTTCTGAAGATGGCCTATCATATGAAAGTTTAGGTCTTTGCCCTGGCTATTTGGATACTTTTCGGCAATTTCCTGCGGTCTGTTTTCCCCAAAGTCTTTCATTCCTGAAGCATATGCTTCTTCTATCATTTCATATGGCTTTGTTTTGCTTACAGCAATAAGCTTAATATCGTCGCATTTTCTGCCTGCTGCTTCTGCCGCAATTTTTATATCATCTAAAACAGATTTAATATTTTCAGCAATACTCAAAATAGTCATCCTTCCAATATTATCTTACAAGCTCATTATTCTCAATGTTCTTACCGCTTACTATTACTTCGTCATATATACGAAGCTTTGTTCCGCCAAGCTCCGGCTCTGCTGCAGAAACAATTGTCCAGTCATCGTTTCTGTATCTGACGTTAACGGGAACAAACTGCGCTTTATCAAGCCTTATAACATACACACCCGTCACGCCTTCTAAAACGTGGATACTCTTGGAAGGAAGCTTTATTCCCTCTGCTTTTTTAAGAATAATATCTGCACCTGTGTGGCTTGTTGAATATATGCCCTCAACGTGCTTATTTGTAGACATAACAACTGTTTTCTTACCATCTTCCGCATCAGAGATACGAACTATTCTGCCTGCAACAGAGTTTTGCGCCAAATCATAAAACTCAATATCCACATTCTGTCCAACCTTAATATTTTCAAGGTGCTTTTCGTCAACGTTTGTGGCATATGCCCAACTGTAGTTATTAACTATCTTACAAAGAGGCTGACCTGCAACAATCTCACCCTGTTCTAAAGGTTCAATCTTATCAAGCTCGTTTATATATGAAGGTGTTACAGTTGAAGAATTTGAATATGCAAGCTTTTCTTCAAAACCATCAATTCTTGCACTGAACACACCTGCTTTTGTTGCCTTGATTTCTATTCCGCCACCTGCCTGAATTAAAAGATTATAAAGCTCATCCTGTAATTCATTAAGGGATTTGTTTCTGTCACCCTGACTGTCTGCACGGTTTAAGGCGTTATTCAAATCATCTTTTTTATCTCTTGCAACACTTAAGTCTCTGTCTGCACGACGGTCAGATAAGTTTCTTACCCTCTGGGATGTAGCACCTGACGAAGCCTGTCCGTCATCGATATAGGTAGACTCTGTTACCTCGCCACTTTTACTGCGAAGAAGTCTGTGAATGTCTTTTATATTCTGAACGTGGGCAGGTTCAGGTTCAACTGCAAACAAATAGGCAAGAACCTGTCCGCTTTTAACCCTTTCTCCCTCGCTGACCATACACTTTAAGTATCCACCGCTTGGAGCAGTAATGATTTCCTGGTCCTTAAATATATATCCCATTGTGCGAATGTCCTCGGAAACAGCACCATTTAAAGCAACAGTTGTTGTTAAACCTCTGTTAACAGAAACAATAATCGCAGCAATCAAATATACCAAAAGCAAGACAGCGACAACAACAAAAAACATACGTAGCATATTCGGTTTTTTATTTTTTCGGTTATGGCTATTTGACTCCAAATCAGCCTCGAAACGTCGCATTTTATATCCTCCTTAAAACCAGGTTTTACCCTGATTTTATCTGTTATCTCTAAAAAGGCAAACAATGCCTCACAATACCTATAAATATTATATCACCTTTTATATATAAGTAAATATACTTCCACGTTTTGTATAAAACTTGTAAGATGTGTGTAACAAACAGGGTTTGCATTGTAAATGCAGACACAAAAAAGGAACGGTTTTAAACCGTTCCTTATAAATGCTATTTACGATTACAATTGCATCGCAAATGAATCCCCCTTGTGGGCGAAACGCCCACTTTCCCCCTTTAGGCAAGGGGGACAAAAAATATTTACATTTCTTCTGATAATCTTTCCCATTCCTCGAAAGCGGCTTCTAGCTTATTATTCGCCTCTTCGAGCTGAAAGGATTTTTCGGTTGTAAGTTCAAAGCTTGTATATACTTCTTCCGATGCAAGCTCTTCCTCTAAAGATGCACAAAGTTCTTCTAAATAAGATATCTCTGTTTCAAGCTCCTTTATCTTATTCTTTCGCTCTACCTCTGCTCGTCTTTGTTCCTTGCTTCTGTATGTGGTCTCTGGCTTCTTTTTCTCCTGCGCCTTTGGTTTTTCTTCTGCCGGCTTTTGCTCTAAAACTCTGTTCTGATAGTATTCAAAGTTACCGTCATAAACAACAGCACCATCTTTTGTTATCTCGATTATCTTATCAGGAACTTTAGATAACAAATATCTGTCGTGGGAAATAAATAATATTGTTCCCTCATAGTTTATAAGAGCCTCTTCCAAGACTTCCTTTGAGTTTAAGTCCAAATGATTGGTAGGCTCGTCAAGCAAGAGCGTATTAGACTTTTCAAGCATAATTATGCAAAGAGCAAGCCTTGCTCTCTCACCACCGCTTATAACCTTAACAGGACGGAAGACCTCTTCCTTTGTTAATAAAACGCTTCCTAAAACCTTTCTTATCTGCGCTTCAGGGATATGTGGAAATCTGTCCCACAGTTCATCAATAGCCTGTTTTTCAGGATCTAAATTCAAGTTTTCCTGTTCGTAATAACTGATGGTTACATTCTTGCCCCATTTTATCTCCCCTCTATCGCAAGGGATAATTCCCTGAAGGGTTTTAAACATAGAAGACTTACCTATTCCGTTTTTACCTATAACAGCTATTTTTTCGCCCTTTTTTATATCAAGGTTAATACCTGTGCAAATCTCTCTTCTCTCATCACCAACAGTTATGGATAAATCTTTGGTTATAAGAACATCTTTATATGATTCCTTTAAAGTATCAAACCTTAACTTTATCCTCTTTTCAGAGAATTCAGGGTTTTCTAGCACTTCCATTTTATCGAGGATTTTCTGTTTAGACTTTGCCGATGCAGAGGTTGATGCTCTTGCCATATTCTTGTCCACATAGGTTTGAAGCTTTTCTATCTCTTCCTGCTGTGCCTGATATTCCTTTATGGCTCTCTCATATCTTTCTGCTTTCTGCGTGAGGTAAGCAGAATAGTTACCCTTGTATGAAACAAGCTTTCCTCTCTCTATTTCAAGGATATTATCAACTGTTTTATCAAGGAAATATCTGTCGTGGGACACTACAAATATGGCTCCCTTATATGAAAGGAGATATTCTTCAAGCCACTTAAGAGTTTTAAAGTCCAGATGGTTTGTAGGCTCGTCCAACACCAATAATTCAGGTTCGCCAAGCAAAAGCTTTGCAATAGCAAGCCTTGTCTTCTCTGCACCGCTTAAAACATTTATCTTCGTATCTCCGTCTCTGTCACCAAAGCCCATACCGTTTAGAACAGTCTTAATCTTAACGTCCATATTATATCCGTCGCGACTGTCGATATATGCCTGTTTTTTTGAATATTGTGCAGAAAGTCTTCGATATTCATCGCCTAATGCATCCGCCATTTTCTGCTCTATTTCGCGCATATCTCTTTCGGCTTCTTCCACATCGGAAAAAGCTTTTCGCATTTCTTCGATAATGGTACTTCCTCTTTCAAGGCCTGAATTCTGTTTAAGAACACCGATGCTTGTATCAGGGTTTCTGTATAACTCGCCCTCGTCATAATCCATTTCACCTAAAAGAACAGATAATAGTGTTGACTTTCCCGCTCCGTTAACACCAATTAAACCATAGCGGCACTTGTCCTCTATGGTTAATGACACATTTTTAAAAATTGTTACATCTGAAAAGCTTTTCGATAAATTTGTCGCCGATATTAACATACCTTTTCCGCCTTAATTTCACACTTTCTTTTTTTGAATATAAGCTTTGCAAATAAAAATCCTATCATAAGACCTGAAGCTCCACCTAACACAGACGAAGCCTCCGTCTTAAATATACAGTAACCTAAAACAGAGAGGATTACCGTAAATAAAATAATCTGACCGTAACCCCAGAAAAGACCCATATAATATGTCTTATCGTTCATTATAAGGCATATTTTTTCTCCTGAATAATAGTCATCATTTTTCTCGCACTCAACTATAACAGCATCCGTAGGGCAACCCTTACAGCTGACACAGTTGCCACCGCAGGAAGATTCTCTTATAACTCTGACCTTAATTGTGTCTTTTAAAACCTCTGTAACATATCCGTATTGCTTCATTTAATCACCCAACAGATTTTTTATAATTCTCTGCCATAGACAGCATCTCTCTTGCCGCATCCTGGGTTGTATCTGTTACCATAACGCCGCCAATAATACGTGCAAGTTCTGAAATTCTTTCATCATCCTCAACGCATCTTACTGTTGTTCTTGTTGATAAGTCATCGGAATTCTTTTCGATAAGATACTGATAATCTGCCATAGCCGCAATCTGCGCAAGGTGGGTGATACATAAGATCTGCCTCTTTTTAGAGAGCTTTCCTATCTTTTCGGCAATCTTCTGTGCCGCTCTTCCGCTTACGCCTGTGTCTATTTCGTCAAATATCATAGTTTCAACTCTGTCGCTATCGGATAAAACGGATTTAATAGCAAGCATAATTCTTGACATTTCGCCACCTGATGCAATTTTAGAAAGTGGCTTTAGCTCCTCACCCGGATTTGCTGAAATCATAAATTCAACATCGTCACATCCGTTTTGGGTGAACTTTATCTCTCCATCTCCATCGTACAATGGTGCAATGCTTACTGAAAATCTGATTTTCTGCATATCAAGTTCCGAAAGCTCAACCATTATTGCTTCCTGAAGCTTAAGGGATGCTTCAACTCTCGACTTTGTAAGTTTCTCACCAAGTTCATTTAAGATGGTTTTTTCCTTATTCAGTTCATTATTTAACTCAATTAATCTTTCATCGCTTGACTCTATCAAAGAAAGCCTCTCTCTGCCCTTTTCGGCAAAGTCTAAAACTTCTTCTGCTGTGCTTCCATACTTTCTCTTTAAAGATGCAATAAGGCTTAATCTGTTTTCTGTGCTGTCAAGCTCTTTTTCACTATAATTTATACTGTCCATATATGAACGAAGTTCATACATAACGTCTTCCACATCTGCAAGAACAGATGTGAGGGTTTCGCAGTATTCCGAAATCTTTACGTCATAATCTTTTATATTTTCAAGCTTTTTAACAGCAGACATAAGATCATCATATGCGCCACCGCTTTCATCACCGCCATGGATGTTATAGTATGCGCCGCCTGCATTATCGGCTATCTTTTCAGCATTTGCAAGAAAATCTCTTCTCTCCAAAAGTTCTTCTTCCTCGCCTGCTTTAAGCTTTGCATCGTCGATTTCTCCTACCTGAAAAGAAAGAAGTTCAACTAATCTTTCCTTTTCACTCTCGTCTGTCTTAAGAGTATCTATCTCTGCCTGAATATCCTTAACCTTTTTATACTGGGTTAAATACTCATTTTTAAGGCTTTGGTTTTCAGCATATTCATCAACAAAAATAATGTGACTTTTAGGGGATAATATACTCTGGTTATCGTTCTGTCCGTGGATATTGATAAGCTTTTCTCCTACTTCCTTAACAATGTTAAGGGGCATTAACCTTCCGTTAATGTTACACTTACTCTTTCCGTCTGCGGAAATTCTTCTGCTTATTAAAATAATTCCGTCACCCAAATCTACACCAAGGTCTTCTATTTCGTCGATAGTTTTATTGTCCTCTACCTCAAAAGTGATGTCAACCTGGGCAAATTCTTCTCCTGAACGGATAATATCTCTGCTTGCTCTTTCTCCAAGAGCCATATTTATAGAGTCAATAAGAATAGACTTGCCGGCGCCTGTTTCACCGGTAAGAACCTGAAATCCGTCATTAAAGCTAACTGTGGCTTCTTCAATAACAGCCACGTTTTTGATATGTAGTTCTCTTAACATAGCCTATTCTCCTCTCTTTATTAATCAGAAAGCTTCTCGCGGAGCACGTCGAAGAAGTTTCTGTCATCTAACTTTATAAGTCTTGTTCTGTACTTTGATTTTGTAATCTTTATAAATTCATCGTTTTCCAAAACCCCTCTTGCCTCTCCGTCAATAAGCAAAGACATATCTGAACGATAAGGTTCAGCAGGGCTTATCCATATTTCGTCATTCCCCTGCACAACTGTGCTTCTTGCTCTTAAAGTATGAGGGCAGATAGGTGTAATAATCATAGCATCAAGGTCAGGATGTAAAACCGCACCACCTGCTGATAAAGAGTATGCAGTAGAGCCAACGGATGTAGCGACGATTAATCCATCTGCGGCATATGAACCTGTATTTGTTCCATTAACCGCAACAGAAACGTTTATCATCTTTGACCTTCCGCCTGCAGAGGCAACAACGTCATTAAGGGCTAAAAATCTTGCCCCTTCAACACCTTGTTTTACAACAACAGCATCAAGCATCATACAGCTTGTTACTCGATAGTCGCCTGTAAAAAGCTTTTCAAAAGCTTCATACTCCCCTCTTTCTGCCTGGGCTAAAAAGCCAAGGTTTCCGAGGTTGATACCAACAAGAGGAACACCATAAAGAGCCGCCTGGGGTGCAATATTTAAAAGTGTTCCGTCACCGCCTAATATAACAGCGGCATCAACGTATTTAAGCATCTGTTCAACTGTTCCATACTCTGTTGCACCTAAAAGCTTTGTACGGAATCTTTGCTCTGCAAAGGTTTTTGCACCGTAACCGTTTAATATGTTTATAACCTTTTGAGTTTCCTTTAAATCAACATCACGAAACTCGTTAGGTATAACTGCAATATTGTTAAACATATTTCTTCCTCCTTACTTTATATCAAGCTGATGCGAGGCATCAACCAAAGCATCAACATCAGGGAATATGTCTTCACCCTTTTTCTTTATGTACATAAGATATTCTATGTTTCCCTCAGGGCCTTTGATAGGTGAAAAATCAAGTCCCTGTATCTTAAAACCAATTTCTCGTGTAAAGTCAAAAACTTTATTTATAACTTCTTTATGGACATTGGCATCTCTTACAACGCCCTTTTTTCCTACCTTATCCTTACCTGCCTCAAACTGTGGCTTAATAAGGCATACGCCCTCTCCATCTTCGGTTGAAAGCTTATATGCAACGGGCAAAACAAGAGCGAGAGATATAAAGGAAACATCCACCGAGAAAAAGTCTATCATATCAGGGAGGTCTTCAACATATCTTATGTTTGTTCTCTCCATATTGATAACTCTTTCGTCGCAACGAAGCTTCCACGCAAGCTGACCATAGCCAACATCAACGGAATATACCTTTTCCGCTCCGTTTTGGAGCATACAGTCAGTAAACCCACCTGTTGATGCACCTATGTCCATACAAACCTTTTTATCAAGAACAACAGGAAAAACCGCCATTGCCTTTTCAAGTTTAAGTCCGCCACGGCTAACATACTTTAAGGCGTTGCTTCTTATCTCAATTTTTTCGTCACCGGTAACCTGTTCCCCTGCTTTTGAGACCTTGTTACCATTTAAATACACTTCTCCTGCCATAATGATGGACTGTGCTTCGCTTCTGCTTTTCACATATCCGTTTTCAAAAAGATATACATCAAGTCTTTGCTTTGCCATAACTTTTAATCCTTTATCTCTGCTTTTATTCTATCCGCAATAGCTTCCGGTGAGAGATTATACTTCTTCTTTATCTCTTCAACAGTACCCTGAACAATAGGTTCGTTAGGGTATGCAAGTTTTAACACAAGTCTTTCAATTTCGCTTTCAAAATACTGTCCAAAGCCACCTGTTAAAACTCCGTCTTCAAGCGTCACCACAAGCTTTTTACCCTCTGCGTTCTTAATAAAGAACTCCTTATCCAAAGGCTTTACGCAACGAACATCGGAAACAGCAACAGAAATTCCTTCCTGTTCTAAAATTTCAGCAGCTTTTAAAGCATCATAAAGGCTTGTTCCAACTGCCGCAATCAAAACATCGTTACCTTCTTTCACAAGTTCTGCCTTGTTAGGAGGGAGTTTTTTCGTTTCTCTCTCTATAACAGTTCCCCTTGGATATCTTACTGTAACGGGTGCGTTTATATCGCAAACCGCACATTTGAGCATAACATCAAAGTCATCTCTGTTTGACGGTGAGAATATAACCATCTCGGGCATCTGTAACATAAATGCAAGATCAAAAACACCTTGATGTGTCTCTCCGTCCTGCCCTACAGGACCGCATCTGTCTATACAGAAAACCGTATGAAGCCCCATTAATGAAACATCGTGAATTATCTGGTCATAGGCTCTCTGTAAAAATGTTGAATATATAGCGACCACAGGAGTAAGGCCTGACTTTGCCATAGCCGCAGAGAAGGTAACCGCATGCTGTTCTGCTATTGCTACATCGAAAAATCTGTTTTTATATTTTTCTGCAAACCCTGAAAGACCTGTTCCCAAAGGCATTGCCGCAGTTACTGCAACAATCTTTTCGTCTTCCTCTGCAAGCTCGCAAAGTTTATTTCCAAAGTGCATAGACCAATCTTCTCTTTGAGCCTTTAATGGCTTTCCGGTCTTTTCATCAAAGCTTGACACACCATGGAAGAAATCAGGATTCTTCTCTGCAGGCAAGTATCCCTTACCCTTTTTTGTGTGAACGTGAATCAAAACAGGCTCGTTATATTCCTTCGCACGTTTTAAAACAGTTAATAAACTGTTTATATCGTGCCCGTCAACAGGACCTAAATACTTAAAGCCGAAATCTTCAAAGACAGAGCTTGGAAGCAAAAGGCTTCTTAAAATCTTTTTAAATCTGCCTATCATCTTTTTAAGAGGTGCACCAATAAGCGGAATACTGTCTAAAGTAGACTTAACGTTTTCTTTAAGCTTAAAATACTTCGCAGTAGTGCGCACTCTTTTAAGGCTTTTTGAAATACCGCCCACGTTTTTGGATATAGACATACCATTATCATTGAGTATCACGATAACAGGGAGCCTTGTGCTGCCTGCGTGGTCTAAAGCTTCAAAAGCCATTCCACCTGTCATTGCTCCGTCACCTATAACTGCAATGGCTCTCTCATTTGTATTTTTAAGCCTTGCCGCCGCTGCAAAACCTGTTGCAACGGATATTGACGTGGAACTATGCCCTGAATTAAAGGCATCGGTTTCACTTTCAGCCACCTTAGGAAAGCCTGACATACCGCCAAAGCTTCGCATAGAGTCAAACCCTGCCGCTCTGCCTGTTAGAAGCTTGTGAACATATGACTGATGGCCAACGTCCCACATAATTCTGTCAAAGCTTGGGTCAAATTCCATAAACAAAGCAATGGTAAGCTCAACAACACCTAAGTTTGCCGCAAGGTGACCGCCTGTCTTTGAAACGTGGCCTACTAAAAATTCTCTTATTTCTGATGCAAGAATTTTAAGTTCATCTGTATTTAATTGTTTTAGGTCGTCTGAACTATGAATTCTGTCTAGCATATCTTATCCTACTTTATAATTAATTTTCTTCTGTTTCGTCATTTGACATAAACTTGTTTATTGTTCCCTGAACTCCAAAATTCACCATAAATGATGTAAAAGCCTGGGTTAAAACAAGTTCTAAAACTGCGATTGCAATCGCTATTATCATTGTAACCTGTGGGCTTACCGTAAAATTTAAAATTATGAATACAGGGAGCGCGATGTGCACCAAGAACTGAATTATCAGTATAAACAGGTTCAAAGGTAATTTTATCAATGCAAATATAAGGGAATTTTTCATTATATCCTTAATTGATAAATCATAGGTAATCATAAGATGATAAATATAAAAATGCATCATAGCATATATAGCCGCAAGGGCATATAAGGCATATCTTAAATATGCAACGCCTCCGCTTAACTGAACATAAACATATGATGCAAGGAAAATAACGAAGCTGATAACTATATCAATGATAAAAACAATGATACCCTGCTTGAAGTTATTTTTAAATGTATCCTTAAAGTCGCTCCACAACCACGCGTGCTCTTCTCTTGCATAATTTCTCATTATAAAAGTAAACCCTGCTGTAATAGGGCCTGCGCCCATAACCGCAATATAAAATGCAGAAAAAACAACAGCAAAAAATAGAATACCGATAGAGCCGTCTACCAATTCAGGAAATAAAAGAGCTATTGCGCTTGATGTCATATAAGACATAAGGAAAAATATTATGATAAACGCAGGTATACACACAAGAGAATACATAAGGTTAGCCTTTGCAAAGTGACCTATCTTTCTCTTAAAAATGTCAAAGAACCTGAAAAAGCTTCTTTTCTGCGGTTCATTTGGGTCAACTCCCGGGCCCTCTTTATAATATGAACGTGAAAACAATCCCATTTTGATATTCTCCTTTATTCAACCGTTATTTTATCCTTCATATTTTCAAACTTTTTATTGCCTATACCATAAACGGATTTAACCTCTTCAATGCTTTTAAATCCGCCAAGTTCTTCTCTCTTTTCTATAATCTTTTGGGCAATATCTTCACCTATACCCTCGATAGTTATAAGCTCGTCTATGCCTGCATCGTTGAGATTTATCTTATCCGAAACAGATTTTGCATTACTTTCGCCTTCCGTTTCAGTATAGGGAACTGCATCGGAGATGTTTTTTACCTTGTCGATTTTACTGACAAGGTTTGCCCCTATAAGATAAAGGGCAATAAAGATAATTACGCAAGGAATGGCAATAAATCTTTTAAACTTACTCATAACTATTTATTGTATCTTGAACGAAGTTCTGTGAATATTTCATCCCATGTAAGACCCTGTTCAACAAGAACAACAGACAAGTGGAACAAAAGATCTGCTGTTTCGTACTGAACTTCTGATTTAACATAGTTTTTAGATGCGATAATAACTTCTGCCGCCTCTTCGCCAACCTTTTTAAGCATCTTATCGATACCCTTTTCAAAAAGGTAATTTGTATATGAACCCTCTTTAGGATTTTTAACTCTGTCTACGATAACATCATAAACATCATATAAAATCTTTGGATTTGTATCTATACCTGTTGGGATTTCAACTAACTTTCCGTCAACTAACTTTCTGTAAAAGCAAGATACATTTCCCGTGTGACAAGCAGGGCCTATCTGCTCAATCTTTAAAACAATAGCGTCTAAATCACAATCTAAATAGATTTCCTTAACTAACTGTAAGTGGCCTGAATTTGAGCCTTTTTCCCATAATTCCTGACGGCTTCTGCTAAAGTATGTAGCATGTCCGCTCTCTAAAGTCATCTTAATGCTTTCTTCGTTCATATAAGCAAGCATTAAAATTTCACCACTAACATAATCCTGCGCAACTGCAGGGATTAAACCCTTATCATCAAACTTTAAATCCTTAATAAAATCTGTATTTGCCATTTTAAATCATAACCTTTCTAACTATATCATTTTGATGCTTTTATGGCATCTTCTAAATCAAATTTATCTGTGTAAAGAGCCTTTCCGACTATAGCTCCCTCTACCCCTGTTTCAACAAGGTTTTTAATATCATCAACGCTTGAAACTCCGCCTGATGCAATAATGTTTACAGAAACAGCATTAACCATTTCGCACATAGCATCAAGGTTCGGCCCTTTTAGCATTCCGTCTGTTGCAATGTCTGTGTAGATAATGTTTGAAACGCCGATTTCTTCCATTTTCTTTGCAAGGTCTATGGCTGTGGTCTTGCTGACCTCTTCCCAACCGTTTACTGCAACATATCCGTCTTTTGCGTCAATACCAACAGCTATTCTCTCGCCATACTTTAAAACTGCTTCCTTAACAAAATCAGGATCATTTAAAGCAGAGGTTCCTAAAATAACTCTCTCTACTCCGTTTTCCAGATATTTTTCAACGGCATCCATATTTCTGACTCCGCCGCCTACCTCAATGGGAACGTCTAAAGTATTGGCTATCTTCTTAATAAGCTCAAAGTTTGGCATAGTTCCGCATCTTGCACCGTCAAGGTCAACTATATGTATAAACTCGCCACCCTTATTCTGCCACTTTAATGCAACTTCTACAGGGTCTTCTGCAAAAAAAGTCTTTTGTGAATAGTCACCCTGAACAAGCCTAACACAAGCACCGTCTATAATATCAATAGCAGGATATATCCTCATTACTTATTCTCCTTCTCTATTTCTTCTCTTATGCTGTCAACCAAAGCAATAATTCTTTCGCGGTATATCTTAAGGCTTACTCTGTTAACAATAAGTCTTGCAGATAATTCGCAGATATCCTCTAAAACTTCAAGCCCGTTTTCAATAAGAGTCTTTCCGCTTTCAACTATATCAACGATAACCTCTGAAAGACCAACAAGAGGACCAAGTTCCACAGAACCGTTAAGCTTTATTATATCAACCGTCTGACCCTTTACTCTGTGGAAGTAATCTCTTGCGATTTTAGGGTATTTACTTGCAACCCTCATTATATTTCTTCCGTCGATTTTATCTTTCATAGAAGCAGGGCCTGCAACAGCCATTTTACATTTACCAAAGCCTAAATCAAGGACTTCATAAACGTTCTTTCCGCTCTCCAAAAGGGTATCCTTTCCAACGATACCGATATCTGCCGCACCATATTCAACATAAACAGGAACGTCAGATGCTTTAACTAAAATAAACTTAAACTTATTCTTCTCGTCTGTGAAAATAAGCTTTCTTGTTTTGCTCTTAAGTTCTTCTACCTCAAAGCCAAGCTTTTCAAAAATCTCGGTAGAAAGCTCTGAAAGTCTGCCCTTTGCAAGAGCAACTGTGATATACTCTGAATTCTTTTCGTCTATCTCTTCGCTGCTGCCTGAAATCGCAGTCATAACTCTCTCTATTCCGATAGCAATACCGGTAGCAGGGAGGCTTCTTCCAAACTTTTCGGTCAGGCTATCGTATCTACCACCTGAACAAATAGGGAATGCAACCCCTTTGGCAAAACCTTTAACTATTATACCTGTGTAATAATCAAGGCTTGGTATCATACTTAAGTCAACTGCAAGGTGCTTTTCTTCACCTTTCTTCTTTAACTCTTCATATACCTGAATAAGATTTAAAAGAGCCTTTTGAGACTTTTCATTTAAGTTTTCACTCAATGCATTCTGTGCAATCTCTATGCCGCCAAACATATGAGGAAGTTCTTTAAACTTTGCCTTAAGTTCATTATCTATCTTCATATCCTCTAAAATCTTGTCTATGGCAACATAATCCTTATCGTTTATCTTCTCTCTTAAGCTGTCGCTTAAAGCATCGGATAAACCTGCCGACTCCGAAAGACCCTTAAAGTAGTCAACCTGACCCATATCTATCTGGAAGTCAGTGATACCAAAGCTTAAAAGCGCCTCAACAGTAATGCCGATAACCTCAACGTCTGCCTCAATGCCCTTAACCCCGATAAGCTCCATACCAACCTGAGAAAACTCTCTCTGTCTGTCATTACTGAATGCTTCATCGTTGCGATATGCGCTTCCTGAATAAGCAATTCTGTAAGGAAGCTCACCTAATGGCTTTGTAGCCGCAATTCTTGCAACCGATGTAGTAATATCAGGACGAAGAGCAAGCATTCTACCGTTGTTATCAAAAAACTTGAACATATTTTCAGGCTTTGTTACTGCCGCATCATATACGTCATAATATTCAAAAGATGGTGGCTGCACCATATGATAACCGTGATGCTTAAAAACCTCTCTCGCCTTGTATTCGATTTCAAACTTTGTCTCACACTCGTCAAACAGAATATCTGTTAAGCCTTGTGGTGTGTGGGTGTTTTTATTGTCTGTCACGTTATCACTCTCCTGTTAAATATTTTATAACAATTATATCACTCTATTATACCACTTTCACTATATCTCGTCAATGGTTAAAAGCCTTATATTTTCTATTATTTTAAGATTTTTTCATCAATTTGCTATATACAGAAAAACTGTGCCTTATTTTATAAGGCACAGTATAAATTTTGGTTTATTCAGTTTCGATTAATGCATAATTTCCGTCTTTTCTTCTATACACCACTTCCATTTTATTGGTGTCAGGATTTTTAAATATAAAGAAATCGTGACCTAACATATTCATCTGTAGAATTGCTTCCTCAACCATCATAGGTTTTACATCAAGAGTTTTCTTTTTGATTATCTCGTACTCCTGTTTATTATCTTCTACTACCTCGCCAATGTTTATATCATAATTTTCGAGGGCGTCATCACGAAGCCTTTTTGCAAGCTTTGTTTTATTTTTTCTGATCTGTCGGTCAATGTTAGATAAGCATACATCAACCGCAGTTAAAAGGTCTCTGTTTCTTGCGTCAGAGCGGATAAGGTAGCCTTTATACATAAATGTAATTTCAACGACCATTTGCTCTTTCTGTTCACTTACACAAATCTTACATTCCTCATCTGAGCCAAAGAATTTATCAAGCCTTTTGATTTTGTCAACAATCTTTTGTTTGCTCACATCTGCCAATTCAATCTGTTTACATAAAATTTTGTACGTCATATCCTTGCCTCCCAATCTGTGTATTTATTATCCAAGGCTTTGCCTTGTAATTAAATTATACAACAAAATCACTAATTAATCAAGAATATATTATCGATTTTTTGTACAAACCTTACGAAAGAATATTATGCAAGTTGCCATATTACATAAAGGACATCTGCTCTATGCCTGAATCTTCCTCACGGATAGGCGCTCCTGCTGCAGGGATGTTTCTCGGTCTATATCTTACAACATCTGCAAAGTTTGCATCATCTGCACGAACAGCGTTTTTAATAACTGCTCCTCTTCGTAGCGTCATAACAGCCACACCCTGGGTTGAACGGGTTGTCTTTAACGGAATTTTTTCAGTATTCACACAAAGCACCTTATCTGCAGAACTGAAGAGCAATATCTCATCATCCTTCTTCATATGGAAGACAGCAACAACCTCTGATTTTTCTGAATATGCACCGGTTAACTTTCTTCTGTTTGACTTTGTTTCATATGCCTTAACAGGAACCTTTGCGCACTTACCGTTTTCAAAGCAGAATACAAAGTTACCGCTATAATCTTCAGGGATGAACATACCAACAACCTTATCCTTATCCTCCATACCAACAAGGTTAGGGATATATTCACCAAGTAAGCTTGCCTTACTTTCAGGGATATCATTTACCCTCATCTTATAAGCGTTACCACCTGCTAAGAATATAGCTTCTGCTCTGTTTGTTGTTTCAACTTCCTGAATCATTACGTCATCATCTTTAAGCTTATGTTCACCGCTCATACGAAGGGCTGATACGTTTATCTTTTTGATGTATCCGTCTTTTGTTCTGAATAAAACAACAGGTGTATCAGGAATATCCTCGATGCTTCCGCCCTCATCATAGCTTTCAACATCATCAGCCTGAACAATTTCGGACTTTCTGTCTGCACCAAATTTTTTGCTTACTTCCTTAAGCTGTTTTTCGATAATCTTATTGATAGCCGCCTTACTCTTAACCGTTTTCTTAATATCTTCAAGCTCTGCCTTAAGACTTTCTATTTCAGCGGTTCTCTTTAAGATATATTCCTTATTTAAGTTACGGAGCTTTATTTCTGCAACAAATTCAGCCTGCACCTCTGTGATACCAAAGCCTTTCATAAGGTTTGGAACAACCTGTGCATCTTCTTCTGTTTCGCGGACAATTTTAATTGCCTTATCAATATCTAAAAGAATCTTTTCAAGACCTTCCAAGAGATGTAACTTTTCTGTCTTCTTTTCTATATCATATTCAAGACCACGGACAATGCATCTTCTTCTGAATGTAAGCCATTCGCAAATTAAATCATTTACACCGAGAACAAGAGGTGAGCCCTCAACCAATACATTAAAGTTACAACCAAAGCTGTCTTCAAGCTGTGTCATCTTATAAAGTTTTGTCATAAGCTTTTCGGGGTCTGTACCTCGTTTTAAGTCAATGGTAAGTTTTAAACCGCTTAAGTCAGTTTCATCTCTTATATCGGAAATCTCACGTATCTTTCCTGCTTTAACAAGGTCAACAACCTTTTCGATTATAACCTCAACTGAAGCAGTATAAGGAATTTCCTTTATCTCGATACAATTGTTCTTCTTATCATACTGATACTTTGCTCTTACCTTAAAGCTGCCTCGTCCTGTTTTATATATTTCGGTCATTTCCGCCTTATTATATAAAATCTGACCGCCACCTGGGAAGTCAGGTGCAGGCATAATATCAAGAAGGTCGCACTCTGCATCTTTCATTACCTGAATTGTTGCCTCGCAAAGTTCTCTTAAGTTAAAGCTACAGATATTTGATGCCATACCAACGGCAATACCCTGATTTGGATTTGCTAAGATGTTTGGGAAGGTTGTTGGTAAAAGGGTTGGCTCTTTTAATGTTCCGTCATAGTTATCAACAAAATCAATGGTGTTTTTGTCCATATCCTTAAAAATCTCGGAGCATACTTTAGAAAGCCTTACCTCTGTATATCTTGATGCGGCATATGCCATATCCCTTGAATACTGACGACCAAAGTTACCCTTTGAGTCAACAAGGGGAACGAGAAGGGAGCCATTACCCTCGGTAAGACGAACCATAGTTTCATAGATAGCCTGATCACCGTGAGGATTTAACTTCATTGTCTGACCCACAACGTTAGCAGACTTGGTTCTGTTTCCTGTAAGCAAACCCATTTTATACATAGTATAAAGGAGCTTTCTGTGGGACGGTTTAAATCCGTCGATTTCAGGAATAGCACGGGAAATAATAACGCTCATAGCGTATGGCATATAGTTCTTTTCCAGTGTTTCTGTTATTATCTGTTCTTGAATTATAGGTTTCTTTGACATTTAACTACCTCTTCTATCAGGATACATCTGTCATATCTATGAAGTTATATCCTTCATTTGCAATAAATTCTTTTCTGCCTGCAAGATTATCACCTAAAAGCAGGTCAAACATTTCCTGTGTCTTTACAACGTCATCAGGCATAACTTTTATAAGACGTCTTGTTTCAGGATTCATTGTAGTTTCCCACATCATATCAGGCTGATTTTCACCAAGACCCTTGCTTCGCTGAATTGTATATTTCTTACCCTCAAGGCTTGAAAGAATTTCTGCTTTTTCGTTTTCGTCAAAGGCGAAATAACTCTTATCCTTATATGTTATCTCATACAAAGGAGATTCAGCAATATACACATATCCCTCGTCTATAAGACTTGGTGTAAGTCTGTAAATCATAGTTAAAACAAGGGTTCTTATCTGGTATCCGTCAACGTCGGCATCGGTACAGATTATAATCTTATTCCAGCGGAGATTTTTGATATCAAAGGAGTTAAGCTCCTTATTATGCTTTGAAGAAATCTCTACACCGCAACCTAATACTTTCATAAGGTCAACGATTACGTCGCTTTTAAATATCTTGTCATATTCAGCCTTTAAGCAGTTAAGAATCTTACCGCGAATTGGCATAATAGCCTGAAACTCACCATCACGACCTAACTTACAAGCACCTAAAGCTGAATCACCCTCAACGATGTAAACTTCTCGTTTTTCAACGTCTCGGCTTCTGCAGTCAACAAACTTTTTAACTCTGTTGTTAATATCAAGTGTTCCGCCAAGCTTTTTCTTAACATTTATTCTTGTTTTTTCAGCAGACTCTCTGCTTCTCTTATTAACAAGAACCTGTCCGCAAAGCTTTTCTGCATCCATCTTGTTTTCTATAAAGTAAATACCAAGCTGTTCGCGTAAAAACTCTGTCATTGCATCTTGGATAAACTTGTTGGTGATAGCTTTTTTGGTCTGGTTCTCGTAACTTGTAAGGGTAGACAATGAATTGCCAACAAGGATAATACTGTCTGCCACGTCAACAAACTTAATTCTGCTTTCATTTTTTGTATATTTATTGTTCTGCTTTAAATACTGATCTATTGCATATACAAAAGCATTCTGCACCGCCTTATCAGGAGAGCCGCCATGCTCTAAAAAGCTTGAGTTATGATAATATTCAGTAAGGTGAACCTCGTTATTACCACAGAAAGCAAAGCTCATCTTAACCTTATATTCATCAAGGTCCTCTCTGTCGCGGCCCTTTCTCTCTGCCTCTACAAAATGTATTCCTGTAAAGGATTTTCCGTTAGAAAGCTCACCAACATAGTCAACTATTCCGTTTTCATAGTAATATTCTTCTTCTTCAAAATTCCCCGGGGTTACTTCGTTTCTGAATATAAACTTTATACCTGAATTAACAACAGCCTGTCTTTTTAAAGTGCTCTTATACTTCTCAACAGAAATATTTATATCAGTAAAAACCTTAAGATCAGGCTTCCAACGTATTTTTGTTCCTGTGTGTCTATGCCTGAAATCTGTCTTTGTGAGCCCGCCTATGTTTCTTCCCTTTTCAAAGTGAAGATTATACTTGGCACCGTCACGCAAAACCTCAACATCCATATATTCAGAGCTGTACTGAGTAGCACAAGCACCAAGACCGTTAAGACCTAATGAATATTCATAGTTACCACCTGAATTATTCTTATACTTGCCTCCTGCGTAAAGTTCGCAGAAAACAAGCTCCCAGTTATAACGTTTTTCTCTTTCGTTATAGCCAACAGGAATGCCTCGGCCATAGTCCTCAACCTCTATTGAATTGTCAGCAAATCTTGTAGTTATAATCGTATTTCCGTATCCCTCTCTTGCTTCATCAATAGAGTTAGACAGAATTTCAAACATTGACTGTTCGCAGCCCTCAATACCATCGGAGCCGAATATAACAGCAGGACGTTTTCTTACTCTGTCCTCCCCTTTAAGCTGGGAAATACTTGAATCATCATATTTCTTCACGGTTTACCCCCAAAAATCAATTCTATATCAATATTTATTCCGATAAAGCAGGCGGTGCCTGACTTCCTCCTGGTGTCGCTGTTGTTCCGCCTGGTGCAGTTGTTGCTGCTTGTCCTGTGGTTGTTCCTGATGTTCCTTCTGTGGTTTCACCAGTTGTTTCGCCTTCTGTTTCTTCGCCTTCTTCACCCTCTGTTTCCTCTTCCTCCTCATCTTCTTCATCACTTGTAGGAAGTGAAAGACCGGTATGCTTTCCGCTACAGTATCCGGGAACGTTTTCTGTTCCGCAATAGTACGAAACTACAGGACAGTTTCCTGATGCCTTTTTACCTGTATAAGCACAGTAATTAACTGTTATTACATCATCAGGTCTCTTATCGTATCTTCCTGTTTCGTCTAAAGAACTGTGTATGCTTGTCATAATACTTCTGAAAACAGGAATACATGGGTTGCCCGATGCGTATATCTGTTTTGGTGTATCATATCCATACCATACAGCCGCCGCATAATATGGCGTGTATCCAACAAACCATCTGTCGTTGTTGTCAGAGGTTGTACCTGTTTTACCTGCTGTGTAGCTTGCGTTAGGAATTGCCGCACCGCCACCTGTACCACTTGATACAACTTCTTTAAGCATCTGTGTCATAATATACGCAGTTGACGGATGCATTGCTTTTTGAGCTGTTGCATCTGCTGTAAGGAGGATATTTCCATCTTTATCCTCAACCTTTGTATAAGTATGAGGCTTATAGTAATAACCACCATTTGCAAAAGTGCTGTATGCCGCCGCCATTTCAAGTGTAGTCATTCCGTCTGTTAAGCCACCCAGACCTAACTGTGAAAGACCGATATCCGAATAAATCTTTCCGTTAATATCTCTTCTTTCAACCAAGGTAGTAAAGCCTAACTTCTGGGTTAAAAAGTCATAACTTTTCTGGGCACCCATATTATTTATTATTTCAACAGGTGTTGTATTTAATGACTTACGAAGAGCTGTTCTTACATCAACTGCACCCTGATATGTGTGGTCATAGTTACGAGGTGTCCATCCACCATAGGATTTAGCCTTGTCCACATACACAGAAGCAGGTGTTATAACACCGTATTCTAAAGCAGGAGCATATGCTGCAACAGGCTTTATTGTAGAACCTGGCTGTCTTGGGCTTTGCGATGCGCGGTTTAAAGTTAAGCTTCCTTCCTTTTCACCTACGCCGCCTGCTATACCAACAACCTCACCTGTGTTTACATTTATAATCGTAATAGCAGACTGAATTCCGTCACCATAAAAGTTTTTTCTGTTACTGTAATATTTTTCAACTGCGTTCTGAACATCAGGGTCATAAGCAGTATGTATCTTAACCCCACCGTTATATACAATCTTATTGGCAAGAGATGAAGAATATCCTGCTTTTTCAAGATCGCGTATAACCTCTCTTATAACCTGATCAACAAAATATGAATTTGTTTCAGGAGCATCTGTTTTAACACCTGCATCCTTGTCTATATCAAGTTTTTCTTTAACTGCCTCATCATACTCTGCTTGTGTTATATACTCAAGCTCAAGCATTTTTGAAAGAACTATTTCCTGTCTTCTCTTATTGTTTTCAGGGTTATTTACAGGGTCATATGCCGCAGGGTTCTGTGTAATACCTGCAATAGATGCACATTCAGCCAAGGTTAAATCCTTAACATCCTTATTAAAATATGTCTTTGATGCAGTCTGAACTCCGTTGCATCCGTGAGACAAATATATACAGTTTAGATAAAGCTCTAAAATATCCTCTTTTTCCATCTGCTTTTCAATTGAAACAGCACGGGATATTTCCTTTATCTTACGAATAGGTGTCTGGTCATTCTCGCCTGTAACGTTCTTAATAAGCTGCTGTGTGATTGTGCTACCGCCAAGAGATGTTCCTGACTTACCTATAAGCTTATTGCCAACCCATGTAAGTGTAGCCTTTATTGTTCTCGGAAGGTCGTATCCGCGATGTTCCATAAATCTTTCATCTTCTATTGAGATAAAAGCATTCTGAAGGTTTACAGGAATATTTTCGATATTAACCCATTCGCGATTTTCTGCCGAGTTAATCCTTTGAAGTTCAACCTCATTTCCTGTCTTCTGGTTTGTATAAACAATAACAGAATTCTGGTTAAGAACCATACTGTCAATATCCAGATCGTCTGCTCCTCCCCAGTATCCAAAAATTGCACCGCCAAAAGCTATTCCTGTCACAAGAGCGATAACAGCAAATGCAATAAGAAAAATTTTCAAGAATTTTTTCATATAATATTTCATATACAGACCCCTTTTTTCTGCGACGTATATATTGTGTTACTTTAAGTTATTTCTTTATAATTATACATTATATATTATAGACTAAAACTTTCCGTATGAAAAGACCAATATATGTTAATAATATATTAAATTAATGTTACAAAAATTAAAATTACACAATATATGGGGGTTACGTCTATGATTAAAAAGCTTATAAAGGGTTCTGTCCTTTGTCTTTCGGTCTTTGCCATAACAGTTCTTACCTTTTTTATCAGTTATAAAATCGCATATAAAAAATCTTTCGACAGGATATCCGAAACCTTTTCTCCCTCCGGTTATTTTTCCTCATCTGCCACAGAAAATTTAATGGATAAAGGAATAAAGCCTGACTATTTTATAGCCCGATATAATGGAACAAACCTTTCTGTCTACGCTGTGTCAGGGGGAAAGGAAGAGTTTTTATACACCTTATCCGTTCGCATTGAAGACATAGCCGAAAGCGAACTCTCCGAGCTTAAAAAGGGGATCACTCTTCCCGATAAGCAGGCTCTTGCTTCCTTTGAAGAGGATTTCACTAGTTAGTTTCGACTATGCCCTTCCCAAGCTTATCAACCGCCTTTTTCTCTATTCTCGAAACATATGACCTTGATATTTTAAGAAGCTTTGCCACCTCTCTTTGAGTATAGCATCTCCCGTCTATCAGGCCATACCTCATCATAATGACCTTTCTCTCTCTTTCGTCTAGCTCGCCTTTTATGTTTTTATAAAGCTGTTTTATCTGTATGCCTGAATTGATTTCATCAAAGATGTCGCTTGTGTCATTCTTCATTACATCAATGAGCATAATCTTGTTGCCCTCTTTGTCTGTGCCGATAGTTTCGTTTAAGGAAACATCTCCCTGTGTCTTCTTTTGTGACCGCATAAGCATAAGGATTTCGTTTTCAACGCATCGTGCCGCATATGTTGCAAGTCTTGTTCCTTTGGATGGGTCAAAGCTTGAAATTCCTTTTATCAGGCCTATGGTTCCGATTGATATTATGTCGTCACTATCCTGAACGCTTCCTGAATACTTTTTCGCAATGTGAGCCACAAGCCTTAAGTTATGCTCTATCAGTATTTCCCTTGCATTTTTATCACCCTTTTTAAACCTTTCCATATACTCTCTTTCTTCCTTTGCGGAAAGAGGTTTGGGAAAGGAACTTCCATTTGCCACATACGATAGAAGAATTGTAACAGATTTAAGATACTCAAATAATATACCAAGCAAAAAATACACCTCCGACTTATTCATATGATTGTTTTTTCTGATTATTGCAAGTCCTTTTAAATATGAAAAATTTACAAAAATATTTTTTATTTTAAAGGGCAATATATAAGCAGAGGCACAAAGATTTAATTTTTGACAAAAAGTATTAAATTCCACTAATTGCCTGAATATAAAGCAGGTTAGTGCTTCAAAATAAAGATGTAACAAATTACTATGATAATAAGGAGTGAAAAAGAAATGGCTAACAACAGTAACAGTAGCAACAACTATGTAGTTCCACAGGCTAAGGCTGCTATGGAGCAGTTCAAGATGGAAGCTGCAAACGAAGTTGGTGTAACATTAAATAAGGGTTACAACGGTGACCTCACATCAAGACAGGCGGGTTCAATCGGCGGTCAGATGGTTAAAAAGATGATCGAAAAGTATGAGCAGGACTTATCAAACAATGCCTAACTTATGCTGAATAAAAAAGATGCGGTTCATACGAGCCGCATCTTTTAATTATCCTATCATTGGTTCTCCAACCTGCTGGAGAGAGTATGGCATATCGCATTCATACTTTATGCCGGTTTTAAGTCTTATATCCTGTGATGATGAACCAACATAAATATCATAAACTCCGTTTTCAGGGGTCCATTTATGAAGCATCACATTATAATATGAAAAATCTTCTTTTTCAAGCTTAAATGAAAGTTTCTTTTCTTCTCCTGCTTTTAAGAATACCTTATCAAACTTCTTAAGTTCCTTTAAAGGTCTTGTTACAACTGAAACAGGGTCTCCTACATAAACCTGAACAACCTCTGCACCATCTGTGTCACCCACATTCTTAAGAGTAAATTCGAGGTTTACGTCATCGCCATCTGCCTCTGCCTTTATATCCTTATATTCAAATTCAGTATATGAAATACCGTGACAGAATGGATATAAGATTTCATCGGTGTGCTTGTCATAGTAACGATATCCAACATCAAGCTTTTCCTTATACTCAATTTTAAGTCCGTCTCCCGGATATTCAAGATCCTTTCTGTGAGTATTAGGGAATGTTTCAGTAAGCTTTCCGCTTGGGTTTACTATTCCGCAGAGAACGTCTGCCACAGCACCACCTGCACCTTCACCTGCAAGGCCCATAGAGATAATTGAATGTGTATCCTTGTACCAGTCGTCAAGAATAACTGCGCCACCTGTCTGGAGTGCAACTACAACCTTTTTGCCTGTCTTTATTGCCTCTCTTATATACATTCCATAAGTTGGATTTAAGAGGCCTGAATGTCTGTCAAAATGTTCGGTATCTTCGTTGCCCATAACACCTGCAAAAAGAATAATGATATCACAATCATCAAAGGTTGCGTGGAACTTTGAAGTTTTATGGCCAAGCATCCCCCCTGTAACAACATTCTTTTTATATAATTCTTCAAATATAAACTCACATTCAGGTAATCTTTTCTTAAGCTCTTCTACAGTATTGTCAACATATTCGTCTGCCTGCAGAACTTCTGCGCTTCCCTGACCTGAAATAAGAGGCTTTGTTGCATATTCGCCAATAACACCAATTTTTCTATACTTATCAGGGGTAATAGGCAATGTCTTATCATCGTTCTTTAAAAGAACCATTCCGTCTGCCGCGATTTCCTGGGCGAGCTTATGCTGTTCGTCTCTGTCATAGTTGATTTCAGCAAAGCCTTTTCTGTCGAGGAACTTAAGCATATTACGAACTGCTTCGTCTATTTCCTCAATGGTTATTTTACCATTTTCAACGCCTTCTTTAAGCTGTTCAACGATATCTAAATTACAAGGCATCTGCAGGTCAAGACCGGCTCTTATTGCCTTTGAAATATCATGAACCGCGCCCCAGTCGGACACAACCATACCCTCGTATCCCCATTCCTCTTTCAAGATTTCTCTCTGGAGGAAATTGTTTTCTGAACACCATATAGCGTTAACCTTGTTATATGCACACATAACGCTGTCAGGATTTGATTTTTTAACTGCGATTTCAAAACCCTTTAAGTATATTTCTCTTAAGGTTCTTTCATCAACTTCAACGTTTATAAAACCTCTGTTTGCTTCCTGATTGTTAGCCGCATAGTGCTTTAAGGATGCAGAAACGCCCTTTTCCTGAAGACCGTTTATATATCCTGCCGCCATTTCACCTGCAACAACAGGATCTTCTGAAAAATACTCAAAGTTTCTTCCGCAGAGCATATAACGTTTTACATTTATACCTGGCCCTAAAAGCATAGTTATATCATTGTGAATACACTCGTTTGCAAGGCCTCTGCCCATTTTCTCTGCAGTTTCCACACTCCATGATGAACCTAAATTACAAAGGTTTGGAAAGTGGGTGCAATTCTTTTCTTTTTCAAGTCTTGTTCCGTGAGGTCCGTCAGCAAAGTTAACAGATTTTATACCAAGTCTTTCGATTTCGTATGTATTCATACTCTGTGCGCCTGTTAAAAGCTTTGCCTTTTCCTCAAAGGTCATTTCTGCTATTATCTTTTCGATATCCATATTATATCACCTTTATCTCTTTAAAAGAACATCCTTTTCATATTCTAAAACTTCTGTTATGTAATCACTCTTTACATTTTCGCGATTAAGATATTCTTCCCAGATATCGCCAAATGGCGCTGTCTTCATATCTTCCTGTAATACCATAAGCTCGGTAAGACGGTTTTCTTCCTGCAACTTCTTCATCTTGTCAGCAGGCTGTAAAAGGGCAGAAAGCAATGCCTTCTGAACGCTTCTCATACCTGTAATCCATGCAGAGATTCTGTTTATTGATGCATCGAAATAGTCTGTTGCAATAAACACTCTGTCTAAAGCATCGTGGAAAACGATTTCCTTTGCTATTTCCTTTGTTTCGTCATCAAATAATACAACGTGATCGCTGTCCCATCTGACTCCTCTTGTGATGTGAAGAGCAAGATTTTCGTGGAAGACAAGCATTGATGCAACCTTATCAGATACAACTTCTGTTGGGTGGTAATGACCATTATCCATAAGAGGCATAATACCTCTTGATGCAACATAGTTAAGTGTAAATTCAGCAGAGCCTACTGTGTAAGATTCAACACCGATACCGAAGACCTTTGACTCAAGGCATACAAATACCTTTGACTTGTCATAGTCAACTGATAAAATTTCGTCTAATGACTTTTTAAATCTTTCTCTTGGAGAGAGTCTGTCTGCAGGGATATCCTTATATCCATCAGGAATCCATATGTTCATAACGCAAGGGATACCTGTTTCTTCTGCAAAGTACTGTGAAATTTCAATACATCTCTTTCCGTGCTCTACCCAGAACTTTCTAACCTTTTCATCAGGTGATGAAAGGGTTAAGTTATCCTTTACCATTTCGTGAGAGAAGAATGTTGGGTTAAAGTCTATACCCATACCTCTTTCCTTTGCAAAGTCTAACCACTTTTTAAAGTGTTCAGGCTTTATGGCATCACGGTCAACCTTTTCACCCTCAAAAATTGCATAGCACGCGTGAAGGTTAAGCTTTTTCTTACCCGGAATCAAAGACATAGCCTTATCTATATCAGCCATTAACTCCTGATATGTATTTGCTCTTCCCGGATAGTTACCTGTTGTCTGGATACCGCCTGACAATGCATCTTCACCATCATATCCTGACACGTCATCACCCTGCCAGCAATGAAGTGAAATCGGAACGTTCTTTATCTTATTAAGAGCAGCTTCAACATCCACACCAAGTCCTTCATAATATTTTTTCGATTCTTCAAATCTGCTCATAAGGAAATCCCCTTTCTTTTATACCGCTTTCAGTATTAAAGATATTATATTTTACATTTATCTTTATGTCAATAACAGATGGCAGAGCTTTTTTATAATTATTAACTATTCGGTAACCGCTTTGGTCTCCTCTTCGTTCTCTTCTGTTTCTTCTTCTAGTTCTTCTTCCGTTTCCTTGTCTTCTTCAGTTCTTACATTTTCTTCTTCAAGGTCTTCTACTTCTTCAAGAGCCGGCACCGTCATCCATTCTACATTATCGGTTGTATTTTCTTCTGACACAACAGCAATACCCAGATTATGCTCATTTTCCTCTGAAGCAACTGCTATTCCGCTGTTTTCATTTGCATCTTCTGCCTCAACGTTTTCAGGATTTTCTATTGTGCGCGCCATACTCATTGGTACAGGAGCTTCTGCCACAATAGTTTCTGTCTTATCTTCCGTTACAGGAGCTGCAACCTGAACATTCTCTTTCTTTTCTGTTTTTGCGCTCTTCTTTATAGCATTTTCTTCTTTGATAGTTTTCTTCTGTGCAGGTTCTTCTGTTTTATAGGCAACCATATTTTCATATTCTGTTACGTTAAAATCACCATAGTTAAAGGCAACAACAGAAATAGCGATTACTGCCGCCAAACCAATAGCCGTAGTAAATAATCTTGTGAAATTAAAACCCTTTACCTTATCTTCTGCATTTAAAATTTCTGTAAGCATTTTGTCTTTTTGTTCCGGGGTAGGAGATATAGCATCAAAGCTATTTTTTAAATCATCAATTTTCATATTCTTCCTCCTCCAATAAAAGCTTAAGTTTTTTTCTTGCTTTATTCATATTCGCCCTGAGAGTTGAGTGATTCATATTAAGCATATTGGCTATTTCGTGGGTCTTATATCCTTCATAATAATGAAGATACAAAGGCACGCTATACTTTTTATCAAGGGATAAGACTTTTTCTAAAACTTCGCTCTTATGTTCATCCTCATATGGCACATCGGGAAGCTCTTCAAAATCCGTCCGTCTTGATTTGAACCAATGGGTAAGATTATTCTTACACTCGTTTTTGGCTGTAACTATAAGCCACGCTTTAATATGTTCATCCGACTCAAATTCCTTACCATAATTCATATACTTTATAAAAGTATTCTGTGTTGCATCTTCTGCCTCCTGGACATTTTTAAGCATCACAAAACAAACTCTGTAAACAGTATCAGAGAACTTATTATATACTGCTATAACATCATCGTTTCTATGCTTAAAAGAATCTGTCAAAGAAGGCACCTCCAATGCATTCTCATTAGTAATACAATTCTGTAGGCCAAAATGTTGCAAAAATTTAAAAATTTATTAAAGTGGAAGATTTGCAGTTGCATTTAAGCTTAAATCTGCTATGTTTCCGTTTTCGTATTCAGCAAAAGCGGCACAGCCTATCATTGCCGCATTATCGGTGCAAAGTGACATATCAGGAAAGTAAAATTCCATTCCCTCTTTTTCTGCCTTTTCGGAAACTCTTTCGCGAAGTGGCTTGTTTGCCGCAACGCCCCCTGCCAAAGCAATCTTGTTTGTTCCTGTTTCCCTTGCACATTCAATAAGGTGATTTGAAAGCACGTCTATAACTGCCTCCTGAAAAGATGCCGCTACATCATACTTATTTATCTCTTCACCCTTTTGTTCTGCCTTGTTTATGTAATTTAAAACCGCGGTTTTAACTCCGCTGAAGCTGAAGTCAAAACCCTCCATATTAACTCTTGGAAAAGAGATAGCGTATTTATCTCCCATTTCTGCAGCTTTCTGTATAGCGGGGCCACCTGGATATCCAAACCCCAAAACTCTTGAAACCTTGTCAAATGCTTCTCCTGCCGCGTCATCTCTTGTTCTTGCAAGAACATCATATTCAGAATAACTTTTAACGTTTACTATATGGCTGTGTCCCCCTGATGCAACAAGGCATATAAAAGGCGGCTTTAAATCAGGATGCTGAATATAATTTGCCGATATATGACCTTTTATGTGGTGAACAGGGATTAAAGGCTTATTAAGTGCATAAGAAAGCCCCTTTGCGTATGACACCCCTGCTAAAAGAGCGCCCACAAGACCAGGCCCGTATGTAACAGCCAAAGCATCGATTTCATCAAATGAAACTCCGCTTTCTTCTATTGCTTTATCCACAACAGCGCTTATATTTTCTATATGGTTTCTTGATGCGATTTCAGGCACAACCCCACCATATATTTTATGAAGCTCAATTTGTGTATTAATAACGTTTGACAAAACCTTTATTCTGTCTTCCACCACTGCTGCCGCTGTTTCATCGCAAGAGCTTTCAATGGCAAGTATCTTCATATTATCTCATTCCTTTTTTAAGTCAAGGGACATAAGGTATGCATCATAAGTATTCTGGTAATACTTTTTTCTTATTCCGTCCTGTAAAAATCCTGACTTTTTATAAAATTCTATTGCTGAAAGATTTGTTTCCTTTACCTCAAGGCAAACCCTTTCGATATCTCTTTCCTTACATAAATCAATTATAGTTGACAAAAGTCTGCTTCCAAGCCCTTCACGTCTGTAATCAGGATGAACTGCAATATTGGTTATATCCCCAAAATCAAGGGTAAGCCATACTCCTGCATAAGCAACAACCCTATCTGTCTCTTCGTCAACTGCAACCATAAACACCGAGATATCGTTATCTATCTCGCTTTCAAACATTCCTGTTGTCCATGGGTCTTGGAAGCATATCTTTTCAAGCTCCCATACGCTCTCTAAATTATCCTTTGATAAAAGTTCAAGGCGTATCATAATTTATCTACCGCCTTTAAAACCAATTTATATATCTCATCTCTGCACTTTCTGTATGTTTCTTCATCGCATCCGAATGGGTCAGAAACCTCTCCCATTTCTCCTGCAAATTCCGAAAGTGTAAAGATATTTTCTTTAGCCCCAAAGAAGTTTTTAAGTATATCCTTATGGGATGCTGTCATTGTTAAAACAAGGTCAGCATTATTTATATCATCCCGACTTATCTGGCGTGAGCATCTTCCCTCAATATCTACGGATAACTCTTTCATAACAGAAACCGTGTTATAAGATGCCCCGCTTCCGTCTGCAAAAATCCCTGCTGACGTTGCCTTTGCATCTATCCCCTTATCTTCGCAGATTTTATTGAATATTCCCTCTGCCATAGGGCTTCTGCAGGTGTTTCCCGTACAAACAAAAAGGACTTTTTTCGTTTTTGAAAGGTTTATCACCTGATTTCCTGCGGCACGGTAGAGTCTGTTTTTAACTGCGCTCCATTCATCTGTATCGGGGATTTCAGGGGCATAGATTATATTAACCCCCTGCTTGTCCATTTCGCGAAGGGCAGAGAATAGTCTGTGCATTGCATCGAGAGGTTTTTTTCTGCTTCCTAAGGAAACAGACACAACTCCCTTAAATTCAGGAAACTCATCAAAAACAAGCATTCCTACTTTTTTATCTTCTTTATCTATTAAGTTTTGAACCTCTTCCACACTTCCCGATAAGATAAAAATCTCCGCATCAGGGGCGTAATGCTTATACTTAAGTCCCGGAGACTTTGGCTTTTCTCCCTCTTTAACCGAAAACGTAACCTCAACCTCACCTAAAACCTCTGTAAGTTGTTCTAAAGTAACTGCTCCTGGTCTGAATAAAATTGGTTTATCCCCACTTAAATCAACAACAGTTGACTCAACACCAAACTCACAATCATCGCCTTTTATTATGGCATCCACTCTGCCCATCATATCGTCAATACAATGCTGAGCTGTGGTGGGGCTTGGCTTTCCCGAAAGGTTTGCACTTGGTGCAGCAACAGGAATACCTGAAATCTCAATTAGCTTTCTTGCGGTTTCGTTTTCAGGCATTCTTAATGCAACAGTATTAAGCCCTGCAGTAGTTTCCTTTGGAACACTTTCGGACTTTTTTAAGATTATAGTAAGAGGTCCCGGCCAGTACTTTTCAGCCAAAGTTCTTGCCTTTTCAGGGATTTCTTCTGTTAAATCCTCTATCATATCAAAAGAACTGATATGAACGATTAAAGGATTATCGGCGGGCCTTCCCTTTGCGGCAAAGATATTTTTAACCCCTTCAGGATTTCTTGCATCTGCGCCAATTCCGTATACTGTTTCAGTAGGAAAAATCACATTGCCGCGTTTTTTTAAAATATCAGCGGCAATTGTTAAGTCCTCTATTGTAGTTGTAAGTATTTTTGTTTCCATAACATCACTTACCTTATTATTCAATAGTATGTTTATTATACTTCTTCTCCTGATGCCTTAAGCTTTTCACTTCTGTCTGTTGTGATAAGTGCATCAATAACTTCATCAATATCACCGTTCATAAACTGTTCAAGCTTATAAATAGTAAGACCGATTCTGTGGTCAGTAATTCTACCCTGTGGGTAGTTGTATGTTCTGATTCTTTCACTTCTGTCACCTGTACCTACCTGACTCTTTCTGTCAGCGGCGATAGATGCATTTCTTTCCTGCTCCATCATATCATAAAGTCTTGTACGAAGCATCTTCATAGCAGACTCACGGTTTTTATGCTGTGAACGTTCGTCCTGACAGGCAACAACGATACCTGTTGGGATATGAGTAATTCTTATTGCAGATTCGGTCTTGTTAACGTGCTGACCGCCTGCACCTGATGAACGATAAGTATCTATCTGCAAGTCGTCAGGGTTGATTTCGATTTCAACGTCGTCAACTTCAGGGAGCACCGCAACAGTAACAGTTGATGTATGAATTCTGCCGCTTGACTCGGTTTCAGGTACACGCTGAACTCGGTGAACACCGCTTTCAAACTTAAGTCTGCTGTATGCACCTTCACCCTCTATCATAAAGGTAACTTCCTTGACACCACCGATACCGATTTCACTTAAGTTTAAGACTTCTGTCTTCCATCTCTGGCTGTCCGCGTACATAGAGTACATACGGAAGAGGTCACCTGCAAACAATGCCGCCTCGTCACCGCCCGCTCCGCCACGGATTTCAACCATAACATTTTTATCATCGTTAGGATCTTTAGGCAAGAGTAAAATCTTGAGCTCTTCTTCTATTCTTTCGATATTGGCTTTTGCTTCCTTCATTTCTTCCACAAGCATTTCCTTAAACTCTTTATCAGTATCAGGGTCATCCATCATAAGCTCTGCATCGTCAATAGTATTCTTATTCTGCTTGTATTCCTTATACTTTTCAACGATAGGTGTCATATCAGAATGCTCCTTACAGAGCTTTCTCCAGGTTTCCTGATCTGCTATTACTTCAGGATCACTAATTCTTTCAGCAAGCTTTTCGTGCTGCTGTTCTATAAACGAAAGTTTTTCAAACATTATATCTCTCCTCTTGATTTTGCAATTAAGTATGCGTTAATAAATCCGTCAATATCGCCATCCATAACAGCGCCGATATTACCTACTTCAAAGTTTGTTCTGTGGTCCTTAACCATATTGTAAGGATGGAAAACGTATGAACGAATCTGGCTTCCCCATCCGATTTCAAGCTGAACACCCTTTAAGTCTTCAATCTTTTCTTTCTGCTCGCGCTCTGCTATTTCAATAAGCTTGGACTTGAGCATCTTCATAGCCATATCTCTGTTCTTGTGCTGTGAACGTTCATTCTGACAGGTAACAACAACCCCTGTAGGTAAATGTGTTATTCTTATGGCAGATTCGGTCTTGTTAATGTGCTGACCTCCTGCACCTGATGAACGATAGGTATCAACCTTTAAATCTTCAGGCCTGATATCAATTTCGATATCATCATCAATTTCAGGCATAACCTCTGCTGATGCAAAGGAAGTATGTCTTCTTGCAGCCGAGTCAAAAGGCGAAATTCTGACAAGTCTGTGAACACCCTTTTCTGCCTTTGCATATCCGTAAGCATTAAGACCTTCTACCATAAAGGTTATGCTCTTAAGCCCTGCTTCTTCACCGTCTAAAAAGTCGATAGTCTCAACCTTAAAGCCACGTCTTTCTGCCCAATGGGTGTACATACGATAGAGCATCTCGCACCAGTCCTGGGCTTCTGTTCCTCCTGCTCCTGCGTGAAGAGTGATGATTGCATTATTCTTATCATACTTACCCGAAAGCATAGTTTCAAGCTTCATATTCTCGATTGTTTCAACTAAAAAATTATATCCGCTTTTAACCTCATCTAAAACGCTTTCGTCACTCTCTTCGATAGCAAGCTCTACAAGAGTTGTTAAATCTTCCCATGTGGCTTTTAAGTCTGCATATCTTTGAAGCTTATCTGTTCTTCCCTTTATCTGCTGAAGGATTTTGCCTGCGGCTTCCATATCCTCATAGAAATCAGAGGCAACAGTTTTGTCCTGAAGCTCTTTAAGTTCAGCCTCCGTCTTTTCTATGCTAAAGTGAATCCCTCAAATCAGTTATATCCTTTTTAAGCCCCTCAAGGCCGAGCTTGTACTCGTCAAAAGCTATCACATAATCACATCCTTTAAAAATAATAACAAGCTAGTTTTCCTTATCAATGCAACAGTTTTTATATTTCTTACCGCTTCCGCAAGGACAAGGGTCATTTCTTCCAACCTTTTCAGCCTTTCTGACAGGCTGTTTTTTAACGGTTCCGTCACCGCCTAAATTTTCAGCTACCGGTTTTGCAACCTGAACTCTTTCCACCTTGTTCTGGGGAACAACGTGGAAGAGCATTGTAACAGTATCCGCTTTTATGCCCTCTGTCATTTCGTCGAACATATCCATAGCCTCGAACTTATATTCCATAATAGGATCTCTCTGGGCATATGCACGAAGGTTTATACCCTGACGTAAAAGTTCCATATTATCAATATGATCCATCCACCTCTGGTCAACTGCGCGAAGAAGGAATACTCTTTCAACGTTACGCATATTCTCGCCAAAGTCTTTTTCCTTTTCTTCATACTTTTCAGTGACAGGCTCTAAAATGCGCTCCTTTAAGCTTTCCCTTGTCATATGATCAAACTCGTGCTCGCTTATATCAAAGGTATCTTCAGGAAGCTCACCAAAGATTGCGAATATACTTTCTTTTATGGTTGCGAAATCCCATTCTTCAGGATTATCAACCCCCACAGTATGTCTGTCTACAACAGAAGCTATGGTATCACTAACCATATTCATAATATAATCACGCATATCCTCGCCATTTAAAACGCGGTCTCTCTGTTCATATATCATTTCTCTCTGCTGATTATTAACATCGTCATATTGTAAAACGTGCTTTCTTATATCAAAGTTTCTGCCCTCAACTCTTTGCTGTGCAGTTTCCATTGTGTTTGAAAGCATCTTGCTCTCCATTGCTTCGTCTTCTTTAAAGCCGAAGGTTTCCATAACCCTTGCAATTCTGTCAGGAGCAAAAAGACGCATAATTTCATCTTCAAGGGAGATATAGAAACGGGATTTACCCGGGTCACCCTGACGTCCGCTTCTGCCTCGGAGCTGATTATCTATTCGTCTGCTTTCGTGTCTTTCAGTACCGATGATATAAAGACCGCCTGCCTCTAAAACTTCTTTCTGTTCAGGGAGGATTTCTTCTTTATACTTCTTATAAAGCTCTGCATAAGTCTTTCGTGCATTTAAAACTTCTTCATCGTCAGTTTCAGCAAAGCCTGTTGCAGAAACAATCATTTCAGGGGTAAAGCCAAGCTTTTCCATCTCTGCCTTTGCCATAAACTCTGCATTACCGCCTAAAACTATATCCGTACCACGACCTGCCATATTTGTGGCAATGGTAACAGCGCCCTTTTTACCTGCCTGGGCAACGATTTCTGCTTCCTTATCGTGGAACTTTGCATTCAATACGTTGTGAGTGATACCCCTCTTTTTAAGAAGAACGCTTAAAACCTCTGACTTTTCAATTGAAACAGTACCAACCAAAACAGGCTGACCCTTCTCATGAGCCCTGATTATCTCTTCTATAACAGCTTTAAACTTTCCGTTTTCTGTCTGATAAATACTGTCAGGCATATCTATTCTCGCAAGAGGCTTATTTGTAGGAATAACAATAACATCAAGTCTGTAAATTTCCTGAAATTCATCTTCTTCTGTCTGGGCAGTACCCGTCATACCTGAAAGCTTTGTATAAAGCCTGAAGAAGTTCTGGAATGTAATAGTTGCAAGGGTTTTACTTTCGTTTTCAACCTTAACGCCCTCTTTTGCTTCTATTGCCTGATGAAGCCCGTCGCTGTAGCGTCTGCCGAACATCATTCTTCCTGTAAACTCGTCAACGATAATAACTTCTCCGGCTTTTACAACATAGTCCTTATCTCTCTTCATAACACCAATAGCCTTGATAGCCTGATTTATATGATGAGACAATGTCATATTTTCAGGGTCGGTTAAGTTTTCAAGGTGAAAAGCTTCTTCTGCTTTTTTAACACCTCTTGCAGTCAGGATAGCAGTATGCGCCTTTTCGTCTACAATATAATCAAATTCGTCATACTTATGCTCATCATCTATCTCAACCTTTGAATCGGTTTCAACAACCTTTGTATATTTTAAGGTTTTTGCAAATCTGTCAGCTAAAACATAAAGCTCTGTTGACTTATCACCTGTGCCTGAAATAATAAGCGGTGTTCTCGCTTCATCAATTAAGATACTGTCTACCTCATCCACAATTGCAAAAACATGGCCTCTCTGAACCTTGTCTTCTTTGTAGATAGCCATATTATCTCTTAAGTAGTCAAAGCCCATTTCGTTGTTTGTTCCATAGGTGATATCTGCGGCATAAGCCTCACGTCTTTCTCTGTTTTCCTTTTCGTGAATAACAAGACCAACAGAAAGCCCTAAAAAGTTATAAAGCTTACCCATCCACTCGCTGTCACGTTTTGCAAGGTAATCGTTAACAGTAACGATATGAACGCCTTCACCTGTGAGGGCGTTTAAATATGCAGGCAAGGTTGCAACCAAGGTCTTACCTTCACCTGTTTTCATTTCGGCAATTCTTCCCTGATGAAGAACTATACCACCTACAATCTGCACATAAAAGTGCTTCATACCAAGAACACGAACAGATGCCTCTCGGCATACTGCAAATGCTTCAGGTAAAATATCGTCTAATGTTTCGCCTGCTTTAAGTCTTTTCTTAAATATATCGGTCATAGCACGAAGCTCTGCATCAGTTTTCTTCTGCATTTCTTCATCTAATGCCATAACCTTATCAGCGATAGGATAAATCTTTTTAAGAGCCCTGTCGCTGTATGTTCCGATTATTTTTTCAACCACATTTTTAAATGCCATTAAAATTCAATCCTCTCAAATACTTAATCATATTCATTGTACCACTTTTTAAGTTTATTTGCAAGAAAAATATGCTAATATTCACATCATTTTCACATTTATTTCTTCTATATATTTATATAATAATTCTACTTGTACCCTTGTTACACTTCTGTAACATTAATGTATTAGATTTTTAACGTGACAAGAATTTTTCTAATGCTATAATATTATTAAAAGACGATAAATATTTTATGGAGGACACTTAAATGCTATACAATAAATTAACTAAAACAATCTCAGTTTTACTGGCAATTTCACTTATTCTTATAAGCGGTTTTGCAACCTTTGCAGAAGAGGCAACCCTTCCTGAGGGCACAGAAACTGTTACACCTGTTTCCGTTTCTGTTTCAGCAAACTATTTTAAGAATGCTGACGATGATTATGCGGTTATATTCTCATCCCTTGATGCTCTTGATGAATATAAGGCATATAACTTTACCGTTACTGTTACCGATGGTAGAATCACAGCGCAGGCATTCAGCCCTGCACTTAAAACCGGAAGCTACAGCTTCTCTGTTGTAGGTGAGAACTCTGTTGTCTTCACAAATGGTTCAACCGATACATATGTTGGTGGAAAGGTTACCTTCTGTTCTATCAGCACAGATACTCTTCCCGTTGCCGAAAAGTTAGCCTTTACTGACTTTACTGCAACAGACAAGGACGGAAACACAGTTACCTTCGCTCCAACGCTTACAATTGAAGAGGGTCCTGTTGTTCCTGAACTTTCAAGAAAAGAGCAGGCGGTTTACGATAAGATAATCGCCCTCCCTGATGTAACAGAGCTTTCATTCTTTGACGGAGACGAGCTTATGGATATCGAAGATATCACAGAACCTGTTGAAGAAACTGTTTCAGCATACGATGAACTAAATCAGACAGAGAAGGATAACGTTTTAGAGGTTTTAGCTTACAATATGGAAAGCGCAGAAGGGCTTACAACTCTTCCTCCTGTAATCGAAGCTATGAAGAGCGTATATGACATTTTCGCATTTTCAGGTTCTCTTTCACAGATTGATGATACTCACATCGTAAACTATCAGTTTATGACAAACATATATAATGACATAAAAGAAGACTTTAATCCTGAAAACTTACCTGCTGAATCTACAGTTTTAAATCAGTACAATGAAGCAAAAACTCTTGTAGAAGCGAAAGTTACAAAGATAGATGAGCTTAACGCAGATATGACATACGAAGAAAAAATTGACTGTATTGGAAATCAGTATGATTTAGCGAAATCTCTTACAACAGATAAATATTACGAAGAATATTTAGATTCAATTTTAGATTCAGCAGAAACTCTTTATGAAGATATAAAAGACAACTGCGATGAAGACCACCCTGAATACAGATACAAGAGATATATGCTTGAAGACCTCGAAGAAGAGATCGACAAAATCGAGGTTTTGATTAACAGTGCAACATCTCTTCCTGAATTTGAAGTTAAGAATATTCGTCTTCAGTCAAACTATGACATAACTCTTTCAAGAGATAAAAACGTTGCTGTTGCTGCAACAATCAAGGTAAACGTTTACGAAGAAGAGAGACCTGACAGACTTATTGAATCAAAGACAGCAAAGTTTAAAGATGGCTCAAAAGAAGCTACCGTTACAATGTTTGCAGCAAAGTCAAAATACCCTGATGAAAACGAAAAGGTTATCATACAGATAGATTACACAGTTGATGAAATCACTTACGATTTAGGTTCTAAAACAATAACCTGCTTAAAGCAGCTTGCACAAGCACCTTCAAGCGGTCTTTCATCCGGTATAACAGGAAGCTCATCTTCTAAAAACGATGACGATGATGAAGATTACGAGTCAAGCGGAACAATTTATCCAACAATAAAGGATGATGAAGACAAAAAACCAGACAAGAAAGATGATGCCCTCTTTAATGATATTGAAAACTATGACTGGGCAGAAGAAGCTATCGAAGGGCTTTACTATGCAGGAATCATAAATGGTATGGAAGAAGGCGTGTTTAACCCTGCAGGAAACGTTACACGTGAACAGTTCTGTAAAATGGTTGTTCAGCTTTTCGGTGTTTTAGACTATGATAAATTTGACAACAAGTTTAATGACGTAGACGAAAACGCCTGGTATGCACCATATATAAACTCCGCTATCCGTTCAGGATATGTTCAGGGTCAGTCAGATGACTTCTTTGGTATTGGCGAATCTATTATGCGTCAGGATATGGCAACTATCCTCTACCGTGCTCTCGGAAGTCAGGGCGAAGGAATTGACATCACCTTTACCGATAAGGACAGCATTGCAACCTATGCATATGATGCAATCTCTGAATTCTGCGGTCTTGGTATCTTAAACGGATACGAAGACGGATCCTTTAACCCACGCGGCACAGCAACAAGAGCAGAAGCTGCAAAGGTTATATGGGGCGTATATGAATTAATAAATTAATAACTGACGTCCATTCACATAATGTATATTTGCGGACCGTCGGGGACGCCGGTCCCTACAAAATAAAATTCTGAATATTTATACACAAAAAGGGCAGAAACATAACAGTTTCTGCCCTTTAAATATACTTTATTTTAATATATAAGGCTTGACGCCTAATATTTCGCAGATTTTTTCGCATTCTTTAAGAACATCTTCTCTTCTTCCATTGGTTTTCTTAACCGCTCTTATAAGAACGTTTTTCGGTGTTTCCTCAGGGTCTATAAGCTCCATAGCATTAACATCATAGCCATAGCCCTCAAGAACCATACAGCGCAAAGAATCGGTCATTGCATCTGCAAACTTTTGCTTTAAGATAGAATGCTTCATCAAAAAGTCCGTTGTTTCTCCTCTTTCCTTTAACTGACCCATTACTTCGTGATGACAGCAAGGTGTAGACATAATAACCCGAGAGCCTGAATCTATCCCTTTAAGCAGAACAATATCCGTTGCTATATCGCACGCATGCAACGACACTGTCAGGTCGGGATTTCTTTTTACCTTAAATTCATTTATATCACCTGCTATAAAATTAAGGCCTGTGTAGTTAAGCTTTTTTGCCACAGATGAACAATAATCTATTACGTCTTCCTTTAAATCAACACAGTCCATTTCCACAGATAAGCCCTTTATCTTTGTAAAGTAATAGTAGACAGCAAAGCTTAAATAACTTTTTCCGCAACATAAGTCAAGGATATATAAGCTATCTCCATTTATTATGCTTTCTTCAATATCAGCAACAGTTTCGATAAATCTGTTTATCTGCCTAAACTTTGAACGTTTTTTATCGAATATTCTGCCATTCTTATCCTGAACCCCAAGTTCTATCAAGAAATCAACGGACTCATTATCAGGGATAATATACTTCTTCTGCTTGTTGTGTGATGCTTCTACCTGATTGGCTTTATCCCTTTTTATTTTATCAATTACAGTAATTTTATTCTTTTTTGAAACCTTAACCTCGCAGTTTCCTCCTGATGTCATAATGTTAAGTTGCTTAAACTTTTCAGGGATAAGAGATAAAATCAGGTCTATTCCTTCTTTTAAGGAATAGTTCTTCTGTATGGCCTTTCCGTCTTTATAAAAAGTTTCTAACGCTAAACAGGTTTCACCTTTAACAAGGGTAAGTCTGCCATTTGCACGAAGCACGTTTTCGTCTGTGCTCTTGCTTAAAACAAGCTTCTGCAAAACTTTATTTTCAATTACATATGTAACAACGTCTCTCATCTGTTTTCTCCAATAATCTTTTCTATTTCGGCTACAAGGTTCTCTCCGTAGTGTTTAAATCCTTCATCATTTGGATGGAGATAAAGGTCTGCAAACATTTCTTCCTTATGAGGAACAAAGTCAAAACCTTTGATGCAATATATATTATCATATTTTTCTGCTACTTCTTCTATGTATGCAGCTGCCAAAGAGAAATCCCAGCCTCTCTTTTCGTCAGTATAATCCCTTCTCCATATAGGAGTAATGGCAAATATCATTGCATCTGGATATTTTTCGCTTAAAACTTTATAAAACTCACTGCATTTTTCTTTATATGTATCAAAATCAAAATTTGACCAATCGTTTGTACCATAAGCAACCATAACATAGTCAGGAACAAAATCTTCATCTGTTTTGGCAAGAGCAGGAACAAACTTTTCTCCCCCTATTGCCTTGTTAAAACTCTCTGCACAGAGGAAGTCAGAAACCTTTATTGTATGATGATTCGAGGGGCGAAGAGCATCATACCCCTGGGTGATAGAATCGCCGAAGATAAGAAGCTTTTTGTCTCTCCTTGGCGCAGGCTTTACATATGCCCCATCGTCTACCGAAACTTCCATAATATCCATTTTTAAAGACCATGGTAAATATACTGTCACCAATTTATTTCCATTTCCTAAATCAAAGCTCTTTGAGAATTCTCCGATTTGGAAAGGTTGTGCAGAGTATGGCCCTTCCTTTATTGTATCAGAAAAGTTATCTAAATTACCAACACACTCACCGTTTGAGAAAACATCTATGGAGAAATATGTCCTTGTTGTAGCAGTAGAAAAATTCACCTTTATAAAAAGAGATTTACTGTCTGTTTCAAAAACAAGCCTTACACCTGCTGATGTAAAGGATTTTAAATAAAAGCCTTCGTTTCCTGATTCCTTATATAGATCCTGTTGTTCCTTTGTAAATCTGTAAAAACTGATTTTATCATCTGTTTCTTCATAGCTAACAGAACCCCATGTAAGCTTTTTAAGTTCATCAAACGATATTTTCATATATAAATCTCCTTTATGATAATGTAATTATATTGCCTATATATACTTTTACATATCCGCCAAAAAAATCCCCTCGCCACCGCAAGCGGCGGCCCTGTCTCCGCTGTCCGCTTCGGTCAGTGCATAACAATTGCCACCGGCAATTTGCACCCCCTTTAGGCAAGGGGCGCTTGGCAAATAAAGCAACTTTAGCCGCACATTTCATCTGTCCCTAATTCTAAAATGAGTGAACAATTTAGATGCCAATCAAATTTCTTTTTGGCTTATCGCACTCTCAATTTGTTTATTCCAATTATCCATTGTATAATAACTTCTCACTTTTTTCCCATCTCTAACGGTTTCAATAGCATAATATGTATTATTGTTAGCATACTTTGAAGCAGGAAACTTTATAACATCAATTTTTCGTTTCTCCTTACGAATTGCATGAGTATTACCATCAAATATGCAAACCGAGAATAAATCACTTGAAGTATAATCCTTAATATCCTCTCGTACATTATTATTTTTTGAAGTATTATCAGACGTTTTACTAGATTTTTCTTTGCCATAAACTTTTGTAGCAACAAAAACTGTAAATATGAGAAAGAAAACAACACTTGTAACACTATCTATTGATGCATTTGAACTACTCATCAATCCAAAATTGCACAACATTTGAAAAATCAAGCCAATTATAAACAACCTTTTACTCTTCTTTTTTAAAGCTATAACGTACAAAATTATACCAACCCAACAATCTAACACGCCCATAATTATAAGGTAAATAATTGATCCTATATTCATAAAAATTCCTCCTCTAGCATTTTTAAATACATTAAAATGCTAGCTCATTATATCACAAACTTTCCATAAAAGCAACAAAAAAGGACATACTCGCGTATGTCCTTTTTATATTTAGATAAGACTTAAGCCTTTTTCTTTCCCTTAACACCTGCATCCTTCCAGGTTGCCCATAATGAACCTGCAACGAATACTGATGAATAGAAACCGATTACGATACCAATGATAATTGGAAGCGCGAACACCTTGATAGATGTAACACCCAAAATAAATACCATACCGATTGTGAGAAGAGTTGTGATAGATGTATTGATAGAACGACCGAGTGTTCCTATAATACTCTTGTCAGCGATTTCTTCATAAGTTTCTTTTCTTGCGTGTCTTGTGTTTTCTCTGATTCTGTCCATAATAACGATTGTGTTATTGATAGAATAACCGAGAACTGTAAGAATAGCCGCAATAAAGTTTGTATCAATAGCTATCTGTAATACAGAGTAGATACCGAGAAGAATTAATACGTCGTGAACAAGACATACAACAGCAACAACACCTGAAGTAAATTCAAAGCGGATTGTTACGTAGATAAGGATTGCGATACATGCAAGGATAGACATCCAGATTGCAGATTCAGCAAGTTCTCTACCTGTTGAAGGAGAGATAATATCCTGGTTCTTAAGTGTAACAACTGCCTTTTCTTCAACAGCTTCTTCTGTTGCTTCTTCTGTTACTTCTGTAGCTTCAGCAGTTTCTGTTTCTTCTTCTGTTGTTTCAACAGCGGCTGCGCCCTGTGGGTCATATTTAGCAACAAGAGCATCTGTGATAGCGTTTACCTTTTCCATAGCGAAGTCAGAACGAGCTTCGTCTGTTTCTAAGCTATTGTCATAACCAAACTTAATAACAACTTCACTACCGTTTGATCTCTGTACAGAAGATGCCTTCTGGTCTACACCTAAAGCTTCACTAACTAAAACTTCAACATCTTTTGTATCAAATTCTGCATTGATTTCGTATGTTACTGCGATACCGCCGGCAAAGTCAGTATCGAGGTTAAAACCGCTGATAGCAAGTGATGCTATTGATGCGATTACTAAAACAAGGGCAATACCCATAAATATCCATTTACGCTTTAAAATAACACTCATTATGCTTTGCCTCCTTTCGCTTCTGCGGCATCCTTTTTACTGTTAACACCATAAAGCCAGAGCTGTTTTAAGTTCATACCAATCATCTGCTTAAGTAAGAATCTTGTGATAAATACTGCAGAAATCATTGATACAACGATACCGATGAATAATGTGATACCGAAGCCCTTGATTGTACCTGTACCTAATACCCAAAGGATAACAGCTGAAATAATTGTTGTGATGTTTGAGTCAACAACTGCAGTTAAAGCTCTGTTAAAGCCTGCATCAACTGCGCTTCTAACTGTCTTACCAAGTCTTAATTCTTCCTTGATACGGTCGAAGATAACAACGTTAGCATCAACCGCCATACCAACAGATAAGATAATACCTGCGATACCAGGAAGTGTTAAGTTAATGTGGCAGTTAGCAAGGATGATTAATACGATACCTACATATGCAGCAAGAGCGATGTCTGCCATAAGACCCATAAGTCTGTACATAATAAGCATAAAGAGCATTACGAGTAAAAGACCGATGATACCAGCCTTAACAGCGTTGCCTAAAGCTTCTTCGCCGAGAGTTGCACTAACTGTACGAACCTCAACCTGTTCAAGTGAGAAAGGAATCTTACCTGACTTAATGTTAGCAGCAAGAGACTTTGCTTCTTCAGCTTCAAAGTCACCTGTGATAACGCAAGTATCACTGTCGATAGCCTGCTGAACAGTAGGAGCAGAAATGATGTTTCCGTCCATCATAATGTAGATAGGCTGGCCAACTAATCTTGCAGTAGCAGCGGCAAATGCCTGTCTGCCTTCTTCTGTAAGAGAGAGTGAAATGTAGTAAGAGCTGTTTGACATTGAAGTTGAGCTTGTGCTACCGTATTCAACAACAGCATCCTTAACCTGATCACCTGTCATAACAACAACCTGACCCTCTGCATCTTCTGTGAAGAGAAGCTGTGCAGTTGCGCCTAAAGTTTCAACTGCTGCCTCTGCATCCTGAACGTCCGGTAACTCAACACGGATTTTATCTGTACCCTGACGTGTAACAGTAGCTTCTGTGTAGTTCTGGAAGTCAAGACGCTTTCTAATTGTGCTTACAACAGTTTCCATATCTTCATCTGATGGATTTTCAGCCTGTGCCTTAAATACGATAACTGTACCGCCCTTTAAGTCAAGACCCTGTGTAATACCGTTTTCGTCTGTGATACCTGGAATATCAACTTTGTCTCCGATTGTGACGCCAAATACGCCAACATATAAAATTGCAACAACAAGTGCCATAATGGCAATAAATTTAACTATACTTTTGCCCAATTTTATTCCTCCTTTGTTTTTATATATAGTTTAATTATTTTTCCAAATTAATTTTAATGCATCAGCATCGCATAACACAAAAGCTTTTTATAAAAGCCGAATCTTTTATATTAATATTCTTATCTGAATATTCTTTTGAGTTATCCGTAAAGCCTTTGTCTGCACCAAAGCTTGAAAAGAAACTGCTAACCCTGTTACCCCTGACATATAAATCAGGTAAAGGTTCAAACTTTTCGTTCCTGTCAGTATCGGGAGGCACACACATAGACGTCATACTTCCAAACGCTTTATCAGCTTCCGTCTCAGGCGAAGCCTTTTCATATGACAGATGAAAAGCATACATATTTACACAGGAAAACATAATAAAAAACAATGCAAAAGCAGATATGAAAATTATCTTCCGTCTTGTAAACAGCACGAGCTCCCCTCCTATCATAACATACAGATACAATTATAACCTTACGATATGATTAAGTCAAGCAAAATTATGTTTTGTAAGGAAAATTTTAATATAGATACTTTTGCTTGTACAATGCCCTCCTTGCCTAAAGGGTGCTGGTTGCCGGTGGCAACCGTTTAGCACTGACCGGAGCGGACAGCGGAGACGGGACCGCGATAGCGGTGGGAGGATATATCCCTACAGAACCCCTCAGTCACCTATCGGTGACAGCTCCCCTTAGGCAGGGGCGCCTTAGTTGGGTGTAACCCCCAAACCCCCATATTCCGCGTCCGATAAAAGATTTAATATATTCATCCGAACAAGTTAGCGAAACGCAGTGGCAATTGTTACTTTAGTGCACGCAAGATGCGACTCGTGACGCTAGACATATTTTGCCGATAAGTTTTACGGATAATTTGTATAACGAAAATGTAGGTTATGGCAGTAGGGTCGCACCTACGTGCGACCGCATAATATTACATAGACTATTCCCCACTTTTGTAGATTTATAAACAAAAATCAAAAAATGTCGAAAAAAGTGTATCGAAATTTCCATATTTTTACAAATAAGTGTTGCAAAATATATTTTAATGTGTTATAGTAAAGCTACCACAGAAATTTAATATGTTTTAATAGTTAGTTCCATTATTATTTTATGGGGCCACATTGAATGTGGCAAAAACACTGGCTCAAAGTGGTCCCTATTAGTATGGATAGCTATTAAATTTCTGTGGTAAGAAATGGGTCAGGTGTTTTTCATGCGTGGCTCATTGCGTGGCCGCGCATTTTTTAATTTATAAACAAATTTAAAAGGAGGAATTTTTATGACACAGGAAGAATATAAAAATGCCATTTATTGCGCTGCCGAAATAAGCAAGGAGCTTACCCTTATGTTAAATCAGCATGGTATGGATTTATTTGAAGCCTACGGCAATGTATATGAACGCATTGTAAAATATGAAACGAATAGATGAGTTTAGGCTTCTCCTTGAGGAGAGGCTCTGCCGCAGGCGGTGGTGAGGTGTAGGATTTCACAGAAATCTGTTATTTAAAAAATTATTTTAACACTAACGCTTCATCGACTTTCACATACAAAAAATGGGTGGCATTTGCCACCCATTTTATCTTCTCTTTTTTGATTTCATATTAACGCCCATAACTCCCCCTACTGCACCGCACAAAACACATATAATCATTGTCAGTAAGACCGAGGTGTTAAAGGCCAATTCCCCAAAGGCAATTGCGCCGATTAAGTATAGCACAACCGAATAGGAAAGCCCCGAAACAGCGCCCATTAAAAGTCCGTTACTGCCTGACTTTCTTGCTCCACGAAAACCGCAGACGCCAACGCATACATATGTAATCACACTTACCATCAGGGAAACTGCCGCCGCCTGAAGATTTGCAAAAACAGCAATGACCGACATAAGAAATAAAACCACAACCGTAATCCCCAGGCATATCAGAAGATTTTTTATTCCGAAGATATACCAGCTGTTTTCCGACTTTATATTGTTTAACATAAAAAACCGCCCCCACATAATATATATGGACAAAAGCGGTTTTGTATGACAAATTTATTATTCTTCAGTTGTTTCTGCTACTTCGTCAGGAATTTCAGCAACTTCGATTTCTGCATTCTTGTCAGGAGCAACTTTTGTAACAGCTGAAATAGAACCACGACTTAAAGTAACGTATGACTTTGTTGTGCCGATACCTGTTTCAAGAACAAAAACATCATCCTTAATTCTTGCAACCTTACCGTGAATACCACCGATAGATACAACCTCATCGCCGATTTTAATAGCAGCAATCATCTCACGAAGTTTCTTTTCCTTCTTCTTCTGTGGACGGATAAGAATAAAGTACATTGCCGCAAACATAACAACAAGCATTAAAACTGAACTGAGCATCTGTGACTGTTCTGGACTCATAATGTATACCTCCTAAAAATTTTATTTTCATTTTTCTTATTATAACCAAGATAGAAAATTTTTTCAAGTCCTTTTACAAAAATTTAATATTTAGTCGAAACCAACAATGCTAAAGGTGATTTTCAGATGCCGATTTTCGCCTTCGCTGTGTTAAAATACTCGGCAATACAACAAGTATTACCTGCGTTTTTGCCTTGCGAAATACAAAAATCTGCTATCTGAAAATTCTTCGACCTGAAAGAAAACAAGCTTAAAACAACTGTATCAAAACCTTTCAGGCACCTTTAGTATTATTGGATTCGACTACGTCAACGATATGTTTTCTATATTATAGTTTGCGTTCAGGTAAACCCAGTTTTGTGGGAAATCCCTCATAGAATTCCAGTATCCAAGGCCGAACAAGTCAAATTCTTCAGCTAAATTAAGCTTATACCCTATGCTTCTTACGTCCTCAAACCATACCTCGTGAAGACGTCCGTCATCGTCTGTATAGATAAACCAAGGCGCTTTTGCTGTTTCGTCAAACCTTATATCTGCCCTGTATCTTCTCGCAATATCTACTGCCTCAACAGGAGATATTGATGGCGCACCTATTCCGCTATCCTTAACATAGGGCAAAGTCCAGTCATATCCATATGTTGGAATACCTAAATATATTTTTGAAGAGGAAACTCGCGTCAGTCCATATTCCACAACATTTCTTACGCTGGGAAGAGGCGCTATCGCCATTGGTGGGCCATAAGTATATCCCCATTCATACGTCATCAAAAGAACGTAATTAACTGCCGCACCTATTCCACCATAGTTGTGCCCCTCGTAAAGCACGCCTCTTTGTGTGTCCGACGTTTTAGGGGCAAGGGCAGAAAACAAAGGCATACCCAAAGGTTCAAGGCGCAATCTCACTTCCTGCAAAAACATTACATATTCATAGCTTTCAGCAGGGTTTATGAATTCAAAGTCGATATCTATCCCATAAAAACCTTTCCCTCTAACCGTCATTATCATCTCGTCTATAAGTCTTTCCCTTAAGGCAGAGTTATTAAAAACAAGGCTTGCTCTCTCACTGCTGAAGCCCCCTTCTTCTGTCAGGGTGGAAAGGTGCAAAAGGTTTTTAACCCCATACTCCCCTGATACCCGAATCAACTCTCTGTCATCAGGCATAATCAGGCTTCCGTCATTCCCTATCCCATAGGTAAATGGGGTAAGGTATGTAAGATATGGCATCTGCTTTCGAAGAAGAGAAGTTTCTATATAAGGATAGGCATAGCTGTTGACCGAAAAACTTCGCCTTTTGTTTTCATCCCTATACCTTATAACAAGCTCTTCTCCAACGGTTACCCTGTCTCTTCCTCCAAGCCGCATATTATTCCTTAAGATTTGCAGAGCAGTTATGCCATAGCTTTTTGCAATAGAGGTTAAGGTTTCACCTCTTCTTACTGTATGAACAACTTCAGGAACAAGGATAATAAGCGCCTGTCCAACCACCAGGTCAGAGTCTGCTGATAGTCCGTTATCTGCCGCAAGGTTTTTTATATCCACTTCATAATCCCTTGCAACCCTGCTTAATGTATCACCGCTTTTTACTATATAAATTTCCATAAAAACACCCCTTACATAAACTTATGCAAGGGGTATATTCTTTATTACGCATCAAGTGCCTGCTGAATGTCTGCTATTATATCGTCTGCATTTTCGATACCAACAGAGAATCTGATAAGGTCAGGTGTAACACCTGCCGCCTTTAATTCTTCGTCATTTAACTGTCTGTGGGTATGGCTCGCTGGGTGAAGAACTGATGTTCTTGCATCAGCAACGTGAGTAACGATAGCCGCAAGCTTTAATGAATCCATAAACTTAACAGCCGCTTCTCTTCCACCCTTTACACCAAATGAGATAACGCCACAAGAACCGTTTGGAAGATACTTCTGTGCTAAATCGTAGTACTTATCTTCCTTAAGTCCGCAATACTTAACCCAAGAAATCTTATCGTTCTTACTTAAGTATTCAGCTATCTTCTGTGCGTTAGAGCAATGTCTTTCCATTCTTAAGTGAAGAGTTTCTAAACCTAAATTCAAAAGGAAAGCATTGTGAGGTGATGGGATTGAGCCCAAATCTCTCATTACCTGTGCTGTAAGCTTTGTGATATATGCCATCTTACCGAACTTTTCGGTGTATGTTATACCGTGGTATGATGCATCAGGGGTAGTAAGACCAGGGAACTTTCCGCTTGCTTCCCAGTCAAAGTTACCGCTGTCAACAACTGCGCCGCCAACTGATGTAGCGTGCCCGTCCATATACTTTGTTGTAGAATGAACAACGATATCTGCGCCCCATTCAAAAGGTCTGCAGTTAATTGGTGTTGCAAAGGTGTTGTCTATGATAAGAGGAACCTTGTGCGCGTGGGCAATATTTGCCCACTTTTCAATATCTAATACAACTAAAGCAGGGTTTGCGATAGTTTCACCAAACATAGCCTTTGTGTTTTCACGGAAAGCCGCATTTATTGTTTCTTCGTCTGCGTCAGGGTCAACAAAAGTAACCTCGATGCCAAGCTTCTTCATAGTAACGCCGAAGAGGTTAAATGTTCCCCCATACACACTTGAAGAACAAACAAAGTGGTCACCCGCCTGACAGATGTTGAATATTGAATAAAAACAAGCTGCCTGACCTGATGATGTAAGCATCGCGCCAACGCCGCCTTCAAGGTCCGCTATCTTTGCGGCAACAGCATCATTTGTAGGGTTTGCAAGTCTTGTGTAGAAATATCCGCTTTCTTCCAAGTCAAAAAGCTTACCCATCTGCTCTGTTGAGCTATACTTCCATGTTGTGCTCTGGTATACAGGCAAAACTCTTGGCTCACCGTTTTCAGGTGTGTAGCCTGCCTGAATACATTTTGTATCTATATGCATAATATCCATAGCCTTTCTGCCCACAAATAGTAATTAAAAACATCCAAACCCCTTATCGTGGGCAGATAAGGCGTATAATGGATATTACGCCCATGTGTGTTTCGCCAAAGGCGAAAATTTCGCACGGGCAATTAAATCAATTAATGTGATTTATCACATTAATTCCTCCTTTAATTTATCTGTATTCGTTTAGTATGTCACAAACCATTGATTTTGTCAAGGAATTTAAGATATTTTTATGGTTTTCTCCCCTTTAAAATGTTGACTTTTTATGATAAATCATATATAATATATTTTCAGATTAAAATATGTTTATTCATTTATATGAAAGGAACGATATATATGAAGATTTTATTAAGTGACGGCGTAGTTCAGGAAGTTGAAAATGACCTTTCCGCTCTTCGTCATACATGTTCTCACGTTTTAGCCCAGGCGGTTAAACATCTCTATCCTGATGCAAAGCTTGCTATCGGCCCATCTATTGATTCAGGCTTTTACTATGACTTTGACAAGGATGGCGGATTTACTGCAGAAGATTTAGAAAAAATCGAAGCAGAAATGAAGAAAATCATAAAGGAAAACTTAAAACTTTCCACATATACAAAGCCACGAGCTGAAGCTATTGAATTTATGAAGGAAAAGAACGAGCCTTATAAGGTTGAACTTATTGAGGACTTACCTGAAGACTCACAGATCAGCTTCTATGAACAGGGTGATTTTGTTGACTTATGTGCAGGCCCTCATATCTTATACACAAAGGGCATAAAGGCATTTAAGCTTCTCTCTATCACAGGTGCATACTGGAGAGGTGACGAAAAGAACAAGATGCTCACCCGTATCTATGGTACTGCATTTTTCAGCAAGGAAGAGTTAGAAGCTCACCTCGAAGCTTTAGAAGAAGCAAAGAGACGCGACCATAACAAGCTTGGCAGAGAGCTTGGCCTTTTCACAACTGTTGATTCTATCGGTCAGGGCTTGCCTATTATTTTACCAAAGGGTTCAAGAATCATTCAGACTCTTCAGAGATTTGTTGAAGACGAAGAACAGAAGCGCGGTTGGCAGCTTACAAAGACACCTTTAATGGCAAAGAGCGATTTATACAAAATCTCCGGCCATTGGGATCACTATAAAGACGGTATGTTCGTAATGGGTGACGAAGAAACTGATAAAGAAGTTTTCGCTCTTCGTCCTATGACTTGCCCATTCCAGTATCAGGCATATCTTAACGAAATGAGAAGTTATCGTGACCTCCCACTTCGTTACAGCGAAACATCAACTCTTTTCAGAAACGAAGCTTCAGGCGAAATGCACGGTCTTATCCGTGTTCGTCAGTTCACAATTTCCGAAGGTCACTTAATGTGTTTACCTGATCAGTTGGAAGATGAATTTAAATCTTGTCTTGAACTTGCTATCTATATGTTAAAGACTTTAGGCTTATATGAAGACGTATCTTACAGATTCTCACAGTGGGATCCTGAAGACAGCGAAAAATATATCGGCACAAAGGAACAGTGGGACGAAGCACAGGGTATTATGGGTAAAATCCTTGACAACCTTGAAATCCCATATGCAATAGGAATCGGTGAAGCCGCTTTCTATGGTCCAAAGCTTGATATTCAGATTAAGAACGTTTTCGGCAAGGAAGACACACTTATCACAATTCAGGTTGACCAGATGCTTGCTGAAAAATTCGGTATGGAATATATTGATTCAGACGGAACAAAGAAGAATCCTTACATTATCCACAGAACATCTATCGGCTGTTATGAGAGAACACTTGCTCTTCTTATCGAAAAGTATGCAGGTGCTTTCCCTACATGGCTTGCTCCTGTTCAGGTTAAGATTCTTCCTATTTCTGATCAGTATCTTGACTACTGTACAGAAATCAAGAATAAGTTCTTGGAGCTTGGCATAAGAGTTGAACTTGATTCAAGAAGCGAAAAAATCGGTTATAAGATCCGTGAAGCACAGCTTGAGAAAGTTCCTTATATGCTTATCGCAGGCGAAAAGGAAAGAGCCGAAGGTGCAGTATCAGTCAGAAGCCGCAAAGACGGTGATCTTGGATCATTCTCACTTGATGACTTCATCGCAAAGATTACAGAAGAAATCAAAACAAAAGCAAGATAAAATTATAGAGGAGTGTCATTTGACACTCCTCTGTTTTATTTGCCTGACGGCAAGTTTTATTGCTATACAGTTATATTTGCTTCGCAAGTGGTATTGCCTTCGGCAGTTAAATATCCTACACTACAAAGCCACCGTTTATGCCTAAGACCTGGCCTGTTATAAAGCTATCTTCATCGGCTAAAAAGTAGATTGCTTTTGCGACTTCTTCTGCCTTTCCAACTCTGCCGAGGGGAGTTTCTTCGCATATCATATTTAATGCATCCTCGTCTAAATTCTTGTTCATATCCGTATCTATCGTTCCCGGGGCAACGCAGTTAACCCTTATTCCTGACGGACCAACCTCTTTTGCTAAAGCCTTTGTCATACCGATTAACCCCGCCTTTGAAGCAGAGTACGCAACCTCGCAAGCGCCACCTGTTTCACCCCATATGGAAGAAACGTTTACAATAGCACCTTTCTTCTTTGAGATCATATACGGAAGTGCCTCTCTTGTGCAATAGAAAGCTCCTGATAAATTAACCGAAATAATCTTATCCCATTCCTCATCAGACATAGCATCAAGCATATAAAAACCTGCTACCCCTGCATTGTTTACAAGAACATCTATATCTCCGATTTCCTTAAACATCTCCTTTACCTCTGCGGAATTTGAAACATCTGCCTTAACAGCTATTCCTCCTATTTCCTCGGCTAATGCTTTCGCCTCTTTCTCGGACTTATTATAATTTACATATACCTTATCGCCCATTTTGGCAAAATATCTTGCAGTTTCTGCACCTATTCCTTTAGATGCGCCTGTTATCAAAACTTTTCTCATATTTAATACCCCATTCTTCTCGGATTGTATGAATGCCCGTGGCATATAGCAATGGCAACTGCGTCTGCAGTATCGTCAGGCTTTGGAACTTCTTTTAAATTAAGAAGAAGCTTTACCATCTGCTGAACCTGATTTTTATCGGCTCTTCCGTAGCCTGCAACCGCCTGCTTTACCTGAAGAGGAGTATATTCAAAAATCTCCACTCCCTTATTCATTGCCGCAAGGGTTAAAACCCCTCTTGCCTGGGCAACGTTTATAGCAGTTTTCTGGTTACTGTTAAAGAACAGCTCTTCTATTGCCATAAAGTCAGGCTTATGCTTATCTATAACCTGACACAAGTCATCGTATATATTTTTAAGTCTTTTAAACATATCCTCCCCTGCCTCTGTTGTGATGGCTCCGTACTCAACAGTTTTAAACTTGTTTCCGTCATAATCTAAAACTCCGTAGCCCACAATAGCATATCCGGGGTCAATTCCAAGTATTCGCATAAAATTTTCACTCTCCGCGAGATAATTTTTATTACATTTTTCACCTTATTGGTCTTGCATTTTGGCTATAATCTGTGATATAATGTTTTTTAATGATTATTATAACATATGTTGGAGGAATTTACAATGGCTAAAGAAAAAGTTGTTCTCGCTTATTCAGGCGGACTTGATACTTCTATTATCATTTCCTGGCTGATTGAAAATTACGGATATGAAGTTATCTGTGTCTGCGGTGATGTTGGACAGGGTAAGGAAACAGACGGTCTTGAAGAGCGCGCTATCAGAAGCGGTGCTTCAAAGTGCTATATCGAAGACTTGCGTGATGAATATGTAGAAGATTATATCTTCCCTACGTTAAAGGCAGGCGCAGTTTACGAAGGCAAGTATCTTTTAGGTACATCACACGCTCGTCCTATCATCGCAAAGAGATTAGTTGAAATCGCTGAAAAAGAAGGCGCAGTTGCTATTTGCCACGGTGCAACAGGTAAGGGTAACGACCAGGTTCGTTTCGAACTTACTGTTAAGGCACTCGCTCCTCACCTTAAGATAATTGCTCCTTGGAGAATATGGGATATCACATCACGCGAAGATGCTGTTGACTATGCCGAAGCACACGGTATTGAAATTCCTGTTACAAAGAAGGACTTATACTCAAGAGACAGAAACATCTGGCACATCAGCCACGAAGGTATGGATTTAGAAGATCCTGCTAACGAACCACAGCTCGACAGCCTTTTAAAGCTTGGTGTATCACCTGAAAAGGCTCCGGATGAACCTACATATGTTACTATTGGTTTTGAAAAGGGTGTTCCTGTATCACTTGACGGCAAGAAGATGGGCGCACGCGCTCTCGTTGAAGAACTTAACGAACTTGGCGGCAAGAACGGTGTTGGTATTGCTGATATCGTTGAAGACAGACTTGTTGGTATGAAGTCAAGAGGCGTTTATGAAACACCGGGCGGTACAATCCTTTATACAGCTCTTAACGAACTTGAATATCTCTGTCTCGACCGCGACACACAGGCATTTAAGCGTCAGGCTGCTATTAAGTTCAGCGAACTCGTTTATGACGGAAAGTGGTTCACACCTCTCCGCGAGGCTCTCTCTGCTATGGTTGATTCTATGGAAGAAACTGTTACAGGTGAAGTTCGCGTTAAGCTTTACAAGGGTGCTGTTACTCCTGCAGGCGCAAAATCTCCTTACTCATTATACAACGAAGATATTGCAAGCTTCGGTGACAGTAAGGAATTATACAGCCACAGTGATGCTGAAGGCTTTATTAACCTCTTCGGCTTACCACTCAAGGTTCGCGCTATGATGAAGAAAAAGAACGAGAAATAATTTCTAGTTTTTAAAGGGTGATGCAAATGCATCACCCTTTTTTGTGACTATTTATAAAAACAAAAACGGGCGGATATTATGTTTAGTGTGATAACATGGTTTACAAAATGTCCGAGCAC
>JAZRQL010000043.1:0-16277 GCA_045649725.1 Clostridia bacterium
AAGAGTCGTGCATTTTTCATGCGTGGCTCATTGCGTGGCCGCGCATTTTTTAATTTACAAACCAATTTAATAAGGAGGAATTTTTATGACACAGGAAGAATATAAAAATGCCATTTATTGCGCTACCGAAATAAGCAAGGAGCTTACTCTTATGTTAAATCAGCGAGGTATGGATTTATTCGAAGCATATGGCAATGTATATGAAAAAATCTTAAAGCACGAAATGAATAGATAAAAAAAATAGCTGTTTCGCATCTGCGAAACAGCTATTTTTTTTATCATATCAATTATGCAAGGCCCATAACCTTAAGTGCAATATAGATTGCAAAGAGGGCAACTGATACCCACATAACACCGCTGATGTCCTTTGCTTTGCCTGTGATTAACTTTAAGATAACCCAAGCGAGCATACCGAACATAATACCGTTTGCAATTGAGTATGTGAGTGGCATCATAATGATAGCTAAGAATGCGCCGATTGTATCTGCTGCATCACCGTCGAAGTCAACCTTCTTAACTGATGAAAGCATCAAGAGACCAACGTATAACATAGCAGGTGTTGTAGCGAAACCAGGAATAGCAAGGAAGATAGGAGCAAAGATAATTGCAACTACAAACATAATAGCCGTAACAACTGCTGTTAAACCTGTCTTACCGCCTGCTGCAACACCGGCACTTGATTCTACATAACTTGTAACTGTAGATGTACCAAGACATGCACCAACAACTGTACCAACAGCGTCAGCCATTAAAGCACCGCCAGCCTTTGGAAGCTTACCTTCTTCGTCGAGTAAGTCACCCTTCTGTGCAACACCGATAAGTGTTCCAACTGTATCAAAGATATCAGTATAAAGGAATGAGAATACAACGAGGGCAAAGCCTGCGAAGTTAGCCTTGATAAAGCCAAAGTCAAACTTAAATAATGCAGGTGCAGCGAAGTTTGACTTAATTGCTTCCCATGAAAGGTTAGGGATAACTGAATATACACCGTTAGCAGGATCAACCTGATACCAACCGATAAGTTCAGCAATAATACCTAATACCCAAGTAACAACGATGCCTAATAAAATTCCGCCAGGAACCTTAAAGTGCTGGAAAACGCCGATGATCAAAAGACCAACTAAAGCTAAAACAACGCTTGCAGAAGATAAATCACCAAGTGCAACTGTTGTTGCAGGGTCAGCGATAACGATTTTTGCGTTGATAAGAGCAATGATAACGATAAATAAACCGATACCTGCTGTTATACCAAACTTTAAGTTGCTTGGAATTTTGTTAACCAATGCTTCGCGGAACTTGAATATTGAAAGTATCATAAATATAATACCTTCGATCAATATTGCTGTAAGAGCAACCTCATATGAGTAGCCCATAGCACCGCATACTGTGAATGCAAAGAATGCATTAAGACCCATACCTGAAGCCAAAGCTACAGGGTAGTTTGCAAAGAACGCCATACAAAGTGTTGCGATAGCAGCAGAAATTGCTGTTGCCATAAAGATACCTGCAGGTGTTGCACCCGGAATGTTGCCTAAATAACTTGGGTTTACCGCAAGAATGTAAGACATTGCAAGGAATGTTGTAATACCCGCAATAATTTCGGTGCGAACACTACTGCCGCGCTCTTTGATTTTGAAAAGTTTTTCCATTTGTTTCATAACCCCCTAATTTTTTGTTTTTTGTTTAATTATAACATAACAGTAATTTCGATACAATTGTCTTTTTTTAATAATTTATCTTCTTATTTTCTGTACAAAAATAATAAAATATCAGCTTTTGTTACAATTTAGTAAACACACAAGGGGTTGTGATAGCACAACCCCTTGTATTCTATATATGTATCATTTATTTTATTTCTGCTTCTTCATTTTCTTTGAGAATCCTTACTCTGTCCTTCTTTGCCGCAACTAATACATATTGAAGAATCACAGTTACAATCACCATTAAAATCGCAAATATTAAAAAGGCAAGCTTATAATCGCCGAATATATCAAAGCATATATTTCCGAAAGGTGCGCCTAAAGCAAAGCCTGCTGAGCTTACTGCAACAAATATACCAACTAACTTATCAAAGGCTTTGTTTCCAAAAAACTCCGTCACAAAGATAGGAAGCATAATTGTTTCTAAAGGAAGGGCTACTGCACTGAAGAGTGTTCTTGTTGCAGCAATAACTCTTCCCACAGGGGTGTTGCCGAGAAACACAAGGGCAAAAACAGCTAAAAATGCCGATGTAAGACATATGTTCATAGACCACTTTATTCCAATTCTGTCATACATCCAACCTGTTGAAAACTTGGAAAAAGAAAGAAGTATTCCGCTTATACTTGTAAGCAAAGCAACATATTCAACAGACAGTCCCACATCATACATATGCGGAACAGCTATTCCGCTAAGTCCCTGAAGGGTCATACCTATCATAAAAGTAGCAATAAGGGATAAATAAAAGTAAGGCTTCTTAATCGCCACTTCATACTCCATACCTATCCAACCTTCACCGCGAGCCTTCTTTTTTCCTGCAGGTACATCTGACTTTTTCGCCACACCATCTCTTGGAGGCTCTTTATAAAATACAGCAACAAGAATAAGCATAACAGTAAGGACGCAAGCTACCATCTTATAAGACGTCTGATATCCAAAAGGATTTCCTTCCTGAAATATAATAGGCGAAACAATCTGAACAGCAATAGCACCGCCAAATCCGTTTGCCGCAAGTATTGCACCCGTAACCGTTGCTTTATTATTCTTACACCATTTATGCACCGTGCTGCTTATCATCGTTGTGCCTGTAAATGAGATACCAATACCTAAAAGGATAGCCGCAAAGTAAAACCCAATAAGATGTGTTGTAGTTGCATTGATTAAGGCAAAACCTATAAGACATAAAAAGCCGATGCAAAGCATTTTCTTTGTTCCAAGCCTGATAATCAAAGCACCAAAGAAAAGGTTTATAATTGTTGTTGTAACATACCTTATAGTATCATTGATAGAAAAGGCTCCCCTTGGAATATTGAGGGCATTAGTAATAGCTGTTAAATACATTGTTCTTCCGCTACTGCAAAGGCCCATACTTGTAAATATAACAAGGAAACAAAGACCTATAATAACCCACGAATAATCAAATTTAAATTTATGTAACTTCTTCTCTTCCACCTATAATATCTCCTTTTTCTAAAAACATCTTTTCCCATTATAGCAAAGAAACATCTTCCGTCAATGGAAACTATAAAACAATATGGAATATTTATAACAAAAATTCAAAACTTTTTATTGAAGTTTATTTTTATTTATGTTAGAATAATCAAGATATATCCGAAACCAAGGAGTTTTATATATGTTTGATAATATAGAAAATTTAAAAATATTATCCTCGTTCAGCAGAAAGAACAAACCTGCTAACAAGGTAGACAACAGAGCGACCCATTCTTTTTTTATAAGGCTTAACGGTTCTGTTTTATATGACTTTGATGGAACCCATGTATTATCAAAAAAAGGAGAGGTAATCTTTGTTCCAAAAGGTTCATCTTATACATCAAAATCCCTTTCGGATAACACAAGCTATACTTCCATCAACTTTGAAGGAGATTTTAATTGCCCGCTCCTGCCCAAGACCTATCCTTTAGATAACTTTTTAGACACAGAATATATAGGTTCAAACTTTGCAAATATGTGGAACTTTGGAAACCCATCGGATAAACATAAATGCTTATCTCTTTTTTACAGCCTTCTTTCCTATTTATCTTCTCTTGAAAATGCAGATTATGTAGAAAAGAAAAAATATAAAATTATTGAGCCTGCTGAAACATACTTAAAAGAGCATATTTATGACAGCGCGCTAATGACAGATGACCTTCACCGATTATGCGGAATTTCAAACACTTATTTCAGAAATATATTTATTTCAAAGTTCGGTATAAAGCCCCAGGAATATATTATTCAGAAGCGTTTATCTCACGCAAGGGTTATTATAGAAAGCGGTGATTTTGATTCTATTCAGGAGGTTGCATTATCAGTAGGTTATAATGACCCCTTATATTTCGGCAAAGCATTTAAAAAGATGTATGGGATTTCTCCCTCGGATATAAATAAAACCTTGACGAAGTAACGTAATTATGGTAAAATATTACGATATGATTTAATCGAAAGGACTTGTTACTATGGCTAAACTTTGGGGTGGTCGTTTTTCAAAGGCCACAGATACAATAGTAGATGATTTTAACTCTTCTATCCGTTTTGATGGGGCTATGTATGCGCAGGATATTGAGGGAAGTATGGCTCATGCCGAGATGCTTGGCAGACAGAATATTATCCCAAAAGAAGATGCGGATTTAATAGTTAAAACTCTTGCAGAAATAAAGACGGATATAGATGATGGCAAGGTTGAATTTTTGATCGATGCCGAAGATATACATATGAATATAGAAACTATTCTTATTTCAAGAATAGGTGATGTAGGAAAGCGCCTTCACACAGGCAGAAGCAGAAATGACCAGGTTGCTCTTGATATAAGAATGTACCTTCGTGCACAGATAGACGAAATTTCTGCTATGGCAGAGGATTTAAAGAAGGCTCTTCTTAAAATCGCAGAAGAGAATTTAGATACAATTATGCCTGGATACACACATCTCCAGAAGGCACAGCCTATTACTCTTGCCCATCACGTTATGGCATACTATGAAATGCTCCGTCGTGACTGCGAAAGACTGATTGACTGCAGAAAGCGTTTAAATCTTATGCCTCTTGGAAGCGGTGCTTTAGCCGGTACAACATATCCTTTAGACAGAGAGTTTGTTGCAGAAAAGTTAGGCTTTGACGGAATAACATTAAACAGCCTTGATGGTGTTTCAGACAGAGACTTTGTATGCGAGCTTGCATTTGACTTATCTCTTATTATGACCCATCTTTCCCGTTTCTCTGAAGAAATTATTCTTTGGAGCTCACACGAATTCAGCTTTATTGATTTAGACGATGCATACAGCACAGGTTCTAGCATTATGCCACAGAAGAAAAACCCTGACGTTGCTGAATTGGTTCGTGGTAAGACAGGCAGAGTTTATGGTTCTCTTATGGGTCTTCTTACTGTTATGAAGGGTATTCCTCTTGCATACAACAAGGATATGCAGGAAGACAAGGAACAGATTTTTGATGCAGTTAACACAGTTAAGATGTGCTTACCTGTTTTCACACAGATGCTCCTTACTATGAAGATTAAAAAAGACAATATGTTAAATGGTGCAAAGGGTGGCTTCACTAACGCAACCGACGTTGCTGACTACCTTGTAAAGCATGGCTTACCTTTCCGTGACGCTCACTCTGTTGTAGGAAAGCTTGTTGCATATTGTATTGAACACAACACAGTTATTGATGCAGTTCCACTTGATACACTTAAGGAATTTTCTGATTTAATTGAAGAAGACATCTATGATGAAATTTCTCTCGACACATGCGTTAACCAGAGAAAGTTAGTTGGCGGACCTGCTATGGAAACAATGAAGAAAATAATAGATAACTACAAAAAGGATTGATTTTATGGCAATCTTTGCGATTTCCGACTTGCACCTCTCTTTAGGCGGAGATAAGCCTATGGACGTGTTCGGAAGTAAATGGAATAACTACACCGAAAAAATGAAATCGGTGTGGAACAATATTGTCAAAGACGAAGATATTGTTATTGTTCCCGGAGATATCTCCTGGGCTACATATATCAACGATGCCCTGACTGATTTTGAATATATAAATTCTCTTAAGGGCAAAAAGCTTATTTTAAAGGGAAACCACGATTATTGGTGGACCACCCTCAACAAGATGAACGTCTTTTTAGAAGAAAATAAGCTTGATACAGTAGAGGTTCTTCAGAACACAGCATATCTTCACGGAAAAACAGCTATCTGCGGCACCCGTGGGTGGATTATTCCTCCTCCCAATTCAGATGGAGAGAATAAAAAGATTTTCGAAAGAGAAAAGCAACGTCTTATTCTTTCTTTAGAAAGTGCAAAGGCATTAAAGCCTGAAGAAATAATCGTTGCTATGCACTATCCGCCTATTGACAAAACCGCTGAAACATCTGACTTTTTAGAGATACTAAAGGCATATAACGTGACAGAATGCATCTTCGGGCATCTCCATGACAGTGCTCACGCCGCAGCCCCCACAGGAGATTATAATGGAGTAAAATTAAGGCTTGTTTCGTGCGATTATCTAAATTTCACCCCGATTTTGCTCCGGGTATGATTTATATTGCCAAAAATTATAAAAATCTAGGAAAAATGCTTGATTTTTTCCAATTTTGTGTTATAATATACAATGTTATTTTATGAGTAGAGAGGTATGGTTTAATGAGTACAGTAGAAAAAATCGACAAGAACGTTGTAAGCTTTGAATTTTCAGTTACAGCTGAAGAATTTGAAGCAGGAATTGAGAAGGCTTACAAAAAGAATGTAGGCAAGATCACAATTCAGGGTTTCCGTAAGGGTAAGGCTCCAAGAAAGCTTATTGAAAAATATTACGGTGCAGAAGTATTTTATGAAGATGCAATAAACATTGTTCTTCCTGATGCATATGATAAAGCAATAGAAGAAAACAACATCTACCCTGTTGATCAGCCTGAAATCGACATTAAGGGCGAAATCGACAAGGAAAAGGGTATCACCTTTACTGCAAAGGTTACTGTAAAGCCTGAATTTGAACTTGGTCAGTATAAGGGCGTTAAGGCTACAAAGGTTTCACACCGTACTCTTAAGAAGGATCTTGACGCAGAACTTGACAAGATGCGCGAAAGAAGTGCCAGAATGGTTCCTGTTGAAGACAGAGCTGTTAAGAAGGACGATATTGCAAACATCGACTATGAAGGTTTTGTTGATGGTGTTGCATTTGCAGGCGGTAAGGGCGAAGGCTTTGACTTAACAATCGGTTCAGGTCAGTTTATCCCAGGCTTTGAAGATCAGCTTATCGGTAAGAACATCGGTGAAGACGTTGATGTAAACGTTACATTCCCTGAGGTTTATCATTCAGAAGATTTAGCAGGCAAGGCTGCTACATTTAAAGTAAAAATCAACTCTGTTAAGGTTAAGGAACTTCCTGAACTTGACGATGAATTTGCAAAAGACGTTAGTGAGTTCGATACACTTGAAGAACTTACTAAGGACGTAAAGGAAAAGCTTTCAGCTGCTAACAAGGAAAGATCAAAGCACGAAACAGAAGAAAACGTTATCAAGGCTGTTTGCGATGCAACAGAAATTGATATTCCTGATGCAATGATCAACTCACAGACAGAAAAGATGATCCGTGACTTTGATATGCAGCTCCGTTATCAGGGACTTGACATTAACTCATATATGAAGTACACAGGTCTTACTGTTGAAGCTATGAAGGAACAGTATAAGGAAGATGCTTTAAAGAACGTTAAGACATCTTTAATCCTTGAAAAGGTTTGTGAAGTTGAAGGCATCAAAGCAACTGACAAGGATGTTGAAAAAGAATACGAAACTATGGCCCAGCAGAACGGCATGAAGGTTGAAGACATCAAGAAATATGTAAACGAAGAAGACGTTAAGGACAGACTTAAGGCTCAGAAGACAATTGAGTTCCTTGTTGACAACGCAGACTTCAAATAATTAACTTAAGCGTATATTTTCAGGTTGATTTGGATATAATGTCCAAATCAACCTTTATATTCAAATAAAATAATTTTAAAGGAGATATTAATATGGATAACTTCAGAAGCAGTTTAGTACCTTATGTAATCGAACAAACAAGCAAGGGTGAACGTTCTTATGACATATTCTCCCGCTTACTTAAAGACAGAATTATATTCTTATCAGACGAAGTAAATGACCAGACAGCAAGTTTAGTTATTGCGCAGCTTTTATTCTTAGACAGCGAAGATCCTGACAAGGATATTAACTTATACATCAACAGTCCCGGTGGCTCTGTTACTGCAGGTATGGCGATTTACGACACAATGCAGTACACAAAGGCAGACGTTTCAACTATCTGTGTTGGTATGGCGGCATCTATGGGTGCCTTCCTCCTCTCATCCGGTGCAAAGGGTAAGAGATTTGCTTTACCTAACAGCGAAATTATGATCCACCAGCCACTTGGCGGAACACAGGGTCAGGCAACCGATATGAAGATTCATGTTGACAGAATGCTTAAAATCAAGGATAACTTAAACAACATTTTAAGCCAGAACACAGGTCAGCCTTTAGATGTTATCAAGGCAGATACTGAACGTGACAACTTTATGACTGCAGAAGAAGCTGTTAAGTATGGTCTTATTGATAAAATAGTTACAAACAGATAGGGGATTATCTATGCCAAATAAATTTGACGAAAATCAGGTTTGTCGTTGTTCTTTCTGTGGTAAAACAGAAGACCGCGTAAACCGTATTATCGAAGGTCCGGGTGCCTTTATTTGTAATGAATGTATTGACTTATGTGTTGAAATCTTAAAAGAAGATTTCCCTGCTTTAAACAGCGAAACATTAGAAGATGTTCCAAAGCCGGCAGAGATTTATGATTATTTAAATGAATATATCATCGGTCAGTATGCCGCTAAAAAAGCATTGAGTGTTGCTATATACAATCATTACAAGCGCATTCAGTTTGACTTGACCCCTGACGACATTGAGCTTCAGAAGAGCAATATCTTAATGCTTGGTCCAACAGGATGCGGTAAGACATTGCTCGCACAAAAGCTTGCGAAAAAGTTAAATGTTCCATTTGTAATTACAGATGCCACATCACTTACAGAAGCAGGTTATGTTGGTGAAGACGTTGAGAATATCTTATTAAAGCTTATTCAGGCGGCTGACTATGATATAGAACTTGCTGAAAAGGGTATTATCTATATCGACGAAATCGATAAGATTTCAAGAAAGTCTGAAAATCCGTCTATAACAAGGGATGTTAGCGGTGAAGGTGTTCAGCAGACACTTCTTAAAATCCTTGAGGGAACTGTTGCATCAGTTCCTCCTACAGGGGGAAGAAAGCATCCTCATCAGGAATTTATCCAGATAGACACAACAAACATCCTCTTTATCTGTGGCGGTGCCTTTGAGGGTATCGACAAGATAATTGAAAGCAGAGTCAACACAAAGACAATGGGCTTTGGTGCAAAGGTTGAAAGCAAGAAGGATAAGAACAGAGGCGATATTTTAAGCCAGCTTCAGCCTGAAGATTTGCTTAAATTCGGTATGATTCCTGAACTTATCGGCAGACTTCCTGTTGTAACAACTCTTGACTCATTAAACGAAGAAGCTCTTAAGTCTATTCTCACAGTTCCTAAAAACGCTCTCACAAAGCAGTATAAGGCAATGCTTCAGTTAGATGGCGTAGAACTTGATTTTAGCGACGATGCTATAAGTGCTATTGCGCATCTTGCGGCAGAACGTAACACAGGTGCAAGAGGACTTCGTACTATATTAGAAGATATTATGCTTGATATTATGTATGACGTTCCTTCTGACCCAACCATAGAAAAGGTTGTTGTTACAAAGGCTTGCATTGATAAGACAGGTAAGCCTGACATAACATATAACGAAAACAAAAAGCCTGTTCAAAAATCTACCGCGAAGATAGACACTATAAAAGAAGACAAAATAGTAGGATAAAAAAATAAGCTGAATGAAAATGAACCGACCCCCAAAAGTTAGACCAAAAATCTAACGATTGGGAGGTCGGTTCAGTCGTTTCCTGTTTTTTATTTACTTTTTGCTTATAACTTCTTTTGCATTTTTAACTATTGTGTCAGAATCAAGGCCATATTCCTTAAGTAAGTCATAAGGCTTACCACTCTTACCAAACACATCCTTAGTTCCAACTCTCTGCATAGGAACAGGGCAGTTTTCAACCAAAACTTCAGCAACTGTTGAACCTAAACCACCGTTTATGTTATGTTCTTCCACTGTAACTATCGCGCCCGTTTCCTTTGCCGCCTTAATGATGATTTCTTCATCAATAGGCTTGATTGATGCAATGTTAATAACTCTGGCAGAGATTCCTTCTTCTGCAAGGATTTCACTTGCTTTTAAAGCTTCAGGAACCATAAGGCCTGTAGCAATAATTGTAACATCACTACCTTCTTTAAGCTCAACGCCCTTACCGATTTCAAACTTATAGTCATCATCAAATATAACAGGAACGTCAAGTCTGCCAAATCTTAAATATACAGGGCCATCATATTCAATAGCCGCCTTGATAGCAAGACGAGATTCAACTGCATCAGCAGGGTTTAATATTACCATACCAGGGATAGTACGCATTAAGCCGATATCTTCAAGACACTGATGAGTAGCACCATCTTCACCAACAGAAAGACCTGCATGTGTTGCGCCGATCTTAACATTTAAGTGAGGGTATCCGATAGAGTTTCTTATCTGTTCAAAGGCTCTGCCTGCAGCAAACATTGCAAACGAGCTTGCAAAAACAGTCTTTCCGCATGTAGCAAGACCTGCGGCAACAGCCATCATATTTCCCTCTGCTATACCAACGTTTATAAATCTTTCAGGATATGCCTTGTTAAAGCTACCTGTTTTAGTTGAACCTGAAAGGTCAGCATCTAAAACAACAATGTTTTCATCATTACCAAATTCCACAAGCGCGTTTCCGTATGCGTTACGGGTTGCAACCTTATCACCTACGTTGTATTTCATTATGCGTGCACCTCCTCAAGCTTCTTTTCTATTTCATTAAGTTCAGCAATGGCCTGCTCATACTGTTCTTGATTAGGCGCTGAACCGTGCCATTCAGCCTTGTTTTCCATAAATGAAACATTCTTACCCTTAACGCTCTTTGCAATGATAACAGAAGGCTTACCTGTAACCTTCTTTGCATCAGCTAAAGCCTTTTTGATTTCATCAAAATCGTGTGCATCTATGGTTAAAACATTCCAGCCGAATGCTTCAAACTTCTTATCAAAGGGAGTAGGATTTATAACATCTTCTATCTTTCCGTCTATCTGTAAGCCGTTAAAATCAACAAATGCGATAAGGTTATCTAAGTTATAGTGAGCCGCAAACATAGCCGCTTCCCATACCTGACCTTCTTCACATTCACCGTCACCTAAAACAGTATATACACGGTAATCCTTTTTATCAAGCTTTGCAGCCATAGCCATACCGCAAGCGGCGCTTATACCCTGACCTAATGAGCCTGTTGACATATCAACCCCCGGAACACCTTTTAAATCAGGATGACCCTGAAGATAGCTGTCTATCTGTCTGAAGGTATTTATATCCTCTTTTGGAAAAAATCCTTTCTCTGCAAGAACACCGTAGAGAGCAGGTGTACAATGACCTTTAGATAAAACAAATCTGTCTCTGTTTTCATCCTTTGGATTTTTAGGATCAACATTCATTTCCTCTAAATACAAATATGTAAGGATGTCTGCAACTGACAATGAGCCACCCGGGTGCCCTGCCTTTGCAGAATAAACCGCTGTGAGTGCCATCTTTCTTACATTGTTAGCAGAAAGCATAAGCATCTTCTTTTTTTCTGAATTCATAAGTAATTCTACCTCCCTGTTTATATGTGAGAAATTATTATACTATCAAATTATTTTCAAAGCCTTTTCCCATAATTTCCGTTGCCTCTGTAATAATAACAAAGGCCCCTTCATCAACGGAATTTATAATCTTTTTAAGATTTGTTACCTCATACTTTCTTATTGCGCAAAGAAGAACCTTTTTATCATTTCCATTATACATGGAAACGGAATTAAGAGCGGTAACACCTCTGTTTAAATCTCTGTATATACTTTCGGTAATCTCTTTTTCCTTATCCGACATAATATAAGCAACTCTGGCATAGTGAAGTCCTTCTAAAACTGCGTCTGTTATGTTGCTTGATATATAAATAGCCGCAGCGGAATAGAGCATTGTTTCAAAGCTTTTAAAAACTATTCCTGAAAGAATAACGATTATTCCATCTATCATTATAAAGAGCTGTCCTACAGAAAGACTTTTAAAGAACTTTTTCAGAATAAGAACAACCACGTCTGTTCCACCCGTTGTTCCTCCTGCCTTAATCACAAGAGATATGCCTATTCCAAGAAGTGCACCTCCGAATACGCAGGCAAGAACAATGTCGTTAACGGGAAGACTAATCCTTTCAAGTGCATCAACCGAAAGAGAAAGGACAACCGTTCCATAAAGAGACTTAAACAAAAACTTAAAATTAAAAAATATAAACCCCAGAATAAACACAGGTATGTTTATAATAAAAATCAAAACCCCTGTTTTAACTCCTGTTAAATAATGGAGTATGGTTGAAAGACCACTTACTCCTCCCGGAGCAATCTGATATGGCACAAGGAAAAACGAAAGTGCCACACCCATAGTTATAGCCCCTAGTGTAAATTCCAAAAACTCTAAAACTCTTCTGTACTTTTTTATTCTATACATACTCTGCCCTCCGCTTTATATGTATAGAAAAATCATTAGAACAGATATGTTATAAGCTGAGAAATTCTCTCTGCGTCACCTTTTACATACAGGTGACCTATAAGGGTTTCTATCCCCGTCGCAATACGATAATCCATCATATCCGCATTTTTAGGCGGTTGCGATTTTGTATTCCTTCCTCTGCGGAATGCGGCGTCTTCTTCTTCTGTAAGTATGTCCTTTATCTTATGATAAAATTCAGCCTGCGCCTTTGCCTTAACATATGACGTAGCAAGTTTGTGAAGGTCATTAACCTTTGCATTGCCATTTTTAACAATGTGAGAACGAACATAAAGTTCATACACACAGTCGCCTAAATAGGCAAGGGTCAACGCCGAATATTCATTAGGATTACCCGACTTTTCATTAGACTCTATTATTGTTTCTATCTTACTGTTATCCATAATTAAATTTTAGTAAGCTGCTGACCCTGTAGGGTATCCTTAACCGCATAACCCATATCGCGAAGCTTATCACGAAGCTCGTCAGACTTTGCCCAATCCTTATTGACTCTTGCTTCTGCTCGCTGTGCAAGGATTTCCTGAATATCGCTGTCAGCACCCTCATCTTTATTCTTAAGCAAGCCTAAAACGTCACCAAGTTCTCTTATAAGAGTTGCCGCCTCAACGCAAAGCTTTTTAGATGGCTTATCTGCGATAGCCTTATTAACTTCAGAAACAAGCTCAAATATAGCAGAAATAGCATCTGCAGTATTTAAGTCATCATCCATAGCAGAGATAAACTTATCCTTGTATGAACCAAGCTTTTCTAAAAGCGCATCGTCTTTATCTTCAGCAGATTCAGCAAGGAAGTCTAGTGTTTCAAGGCAAGTATAAATTCTGCCAAGAGCAGATTTTGCAGAATCCATTAAATCTTTGCTAAAGTTAATTGGGCTTCTGTAATGAGCAGAAAGCATAAAGAATCTTATTACTTCATAGTCAAATTCTTCTGCAATATCTCTTACTGTAAAGAAGTTACCTAAAGACTTTGACATCTTTCTGTTATCAACATTTATATATCCGTTATGGAGCCAGTAGTTAGCAAACTGACAGCAGTTTGCCGCCTCGCTCTGTGCAATTTCGTTTTCGTGGTGAGGGAAGATAAGATCCTGACCACCGCTGTGGATATCAATACTCTTGCCAAGGTACTTGTTTGCCATAGCACTACATTCAATATGCCAACCGGGTCTACCCATTCCCCAAGGGCTATCCCATGCAGGTTCGCCCGGCTTCTGCTTCTTCCATAAAGCAAAGTCCATTGGGTCTTCCTTGTCATCATTTACATCTATTCTTGCGCCGCTTTCAAGGTCCTCAAGAGGCTGATGTGAAAGCTTTCCGTATTCATCAAAGCTCTTTGTTCTGTAATAAACGTCACCGTCAACATTGTATGCGTGTCCCTTTTCAATAAGAGTTGATACGATTTCAATAATAGCATCAATGTTTTCAGTTGCTCTTGGGTGAACATTAGCCTCTTTTATACCAAGACCCTTTGAGTCTGTAAAATATTCATCAATATACTGATCAGCAAGTTCCTTAACAGTAATGCCAAGTTCATTTGCCTTGTTGATCATCTTATCATCAACGTCAGTAAAGTTCTGAACGAACTTTACTTCAAAGCCTTTATATTCAAGATAACGTCTTAATGTATCAAAGATAATGAAAGGTCTTGCATTACCTATATGGAAATAGTTATACACAGTTGGTCCGCAGGAATACATCTTTACCTTTCCTTCATCGATAGGTACAAACTTTTCTTTACTGCGTGAAAGTGTGTTAAAAAGATATAAATCTGTATTAATCATTTTTATCTTCCTCCATTTTCTTTTTAATGCGGCTGATTTCAGCCTCTAATCTGCAAAGTTCCATAGAAATAGGGTCAGGAATATGAATCTGGTCAAGGTCCGCAACTGGCTTAAAGTCAGGCTTTGCAGGAGCAACCCTCTTATTCCCAAGCTTAACTATATGAGCGGGAACACCAACGCAAGTACTGTCAGCCGGGATTTCACTAAGTACAACTGCGTTTGCCGCAATCTTACTGTTATCCCCAACAGTGAAAGGCCCTAAAACCTTTGCACCCGAGCCAATAGTAACATTGTTTCCTATGGTTGGATGTCGCTTTCCTTTATCCTTACCTGTACCGCCCAAAGTAACTCCCTGATATATGGTACAGTAATCTCCAACGATAGCGGTTTCACCGATAACAACCCCCATACCGTGGTCAATAAAAACACCCTTACCGATCTTTGCCGCAGGATGAATTTCAATACCTGTTTTTCTGCGGGTCGACTTTGATATCCAGTCTGCTATAAAATGCAATCCCTTATTTTCAAAAAAATGAGCAAATCTGTAATTTATAAGGGCTTTAACACCAGGATACAAAAACAACACCTGCATTTTAGACCTTGCTGCAGGGTCACGTTCAAGGGCAATATTTATTTCTTCATTAATTAATTTAAAAATGTTCATATAATCGCTCCTATGCTCCCAATAATAGTATATCTTATTTTCCCTGTTTAGTAAAGACTTTATTTAAAAAAAATTGTAGATATTTCTCTTTTTTTCGATTATATGAAATATAGTGTGATTAATGTTTAAACTTTTGTACACTTTTATTTAAAGATATTAGAACGAATTAAGAAAAAGTATTGAAAAAACAATATAACTATGTTATAATTTTGAGGTCAAAAACAGAGATGTATCGAAGTGGAATCGAGTACGACCGCATCCGGCAGATGACGAAGGAAGCGCGCAAGGGCTGTGATGTAACACAATGAAAACGAGCTTACACTCTTAAGCGAAGTTTGAATTGATTTACCAACGGACATAACAGATATGACTCGAAATCCCCCGGGTGAGACTGTAAATAAAACCTCACAAATGGCTTAACGGTGCGGGTTTGAGCGATTTTGCAAAACGCCAAACACCCCCTTATCTAGCGGTTTTTCTAACCAATTCTAACAAAATTCTATATTGCTTGTTTTTTGCTCTTAAAGGGCATTACATATACACGGAGTGGTATCGAAGTGGTCATAACGGACATGACTCGAAATCATGATGCCCCCTGAGGGACGTGGGTTCGAATCCCACCCACTCCGCCAACGAAAACCGTGAACTGTCAAGTTCACGGTTTTTCTCTATTTGCTTGAAAAACATATATTTTTATGGTACAATATTTTAAAATATAAAACATTTGGAGGTCGATATATTATGTCGAAGCAAATTGTTTCTGTAGAAGAAGTAAAAAAAGCCCTTAATATAGATAGCTTTCGTAATTTGTCAAAAGATAAAATTATGGAGTTTGTTTCTTTGATTCCAAGTATGGATAAAGAAGTGGCTATATCTATAATCAATCAATTCCCTATTTATGGAGAACTGGCAACAAAGATGGTAGCCGAATTAACAGGTCTTTGCGACAACGCTTTAAAAGAAAATAGCGTAAGTCAAAAAGAATCTATTGAGGCATATAAAATTGTCCTTAGCCAACTGGGTGAGTTATTAAAGAAAGATGATATCTCAGCAGAAGAACGAACAGACATCACCAATAAGATGATTATGATTGCGGACAAAATCGCCGCCAAAGACTCTGAAAACAAAGAATTCTTAGGAAACATCATCAAATATGGCAGTTCTGTGATAGGTGGAGCACTTTTCTTAGGTGCAATCATTCTAGGTGTCAATACAAAAGGCAAATCCATTCCAAAACTCAAATAAGTATATTCAAAAAAGCGTGATGACATTAAAATCATCACGCTTTTTATTATCTATGATTTCTTTTATAATATCTTATTTTAACATATGCACCTTTTCCACTTAGCGGAGCTGATAAAACCTCATCATCCCC
>JAZRQL010000044.1:0-3966 GCA_045649725.1 Clostridia bacterium
AGGAGAAAAGGAAAATGAAGAAAACCACAAAGATTTTATCGCTTTTGTTAGCAATGACAATGATTTTGTCATCTGTTTCAGCATTCGCGATAGCAGATGATGCAGAATTAGTAGATTCACCTAATATGCATCTTACAACAACAGAGCCTCTCGCTCCTGCAGATAACTTAATTCCTGCAGAAAAAGAAATGGGCGAAATCGACTTTAACGATGTTTCAGGACATTGGGCAGAAACAGTTATCAGAGTTTTATCTGCTAACAAGTATGTTCAGGGTAATGGTGACGGAACATTCGCTCCTGAAAACAACGTAACAAGAGCAGAGTTTATACAGATGGCTATAAATGCGCTCGCAGCTGACGTTAAAGAATATGACGGATGTTTTTCTGACGTTTCAGCAGATAGCTGGTATGCAAATACTATAGAGACTGCAAAGGCAGAAGGCCTTTTAGCTGATGGCTTTGTTGTAGATAACAACATAAAGCCTGAAGAAGCAATCACAAGAGAAGATGCGGCTTTAATTATTTCAGCAGTTGCAGAAAAGTTGGGTGCTGAAAGTGAAGTGTCAGCTATTGGTTTTGTCGGTGAAGACGAACCTTCTGAATATGCAAAAGAAGGCGTTGCAAAGGCTATTGCTTATGGCATTATGCAGGGCGACCCTGATGGCAGAATCAGACCTTTAGATACACTCACACGTGCAGAAGCAACTGAACTTTTAACAAAGACAATTGAGCTTGTTTCACGTCTTGCTATTTATGTTGACCCTGAAAATGGCGCAGCAGACAATAAGGGTACAAGAGCATATCCTTTAGCATCAGTTGATGAAGCATTTGAGATGGCAAAGGCAAACAATGATGATATGAAGAATCATATGTTTGTATTTATCAAGGGTGGAGAATATTATCTTGAAGAAAGTATAAATCTTGATGCTGAAATTTCAGGTTCAAACGGATATAACATTGTGTTCACATCCTACGGTGATGAAAGAGCACAGTTTATGTCAGGTAAGCATTATACAGGCTTTGAACTCCACGACGAGAACTTAAATATCTACAAGACATATGTTGGTGATACTATGTCAAGACAGGTATACATAAACGGCGTTCGCGGTGTTCGTGCAAGAAGCGATAGAGAGCTTACGAATGCAGAGATAGTAAAAGACTACGGATATATTTGTGATGATACCTTCCTTGCTGACTACAAGAATGTCAAGGATTTGGAGATGGTTGTATATGCTATCTGGACACAGCCTCGTTGTGGTGTTTCTGAAATTGTTGTAGAAGACGGCAAGGCAAAAATAATTATAGATGAAAAGGTATGGAAGGATGGATTGGTTGATAACACTCCTTGGGAGTTACCTCATTGGTATGAGAATGCTTATGAACTTTTAGATGTCCCGGGGGAATGGTATATAGATTCTACTGACGGATATCTCTACTATATCCCAAGACCTTTTGAAAATCCTGCAGAGATGGTTGCTACCATGCCTTTAGGAGAGAGGTTGCTTGTAGCTCAAGGCACTGCAGAAGAGCCTGTTCATAACCTTGTATTTGAAGGACTTGAATTTGCATATACAACATGGATGCAGCCAAGTACTGAAATGGGTCACAATGACTGGCAGAATAATGGTGTAAACGGTAAGCTTGCAACCCCTGCTGTTTATGTAGGCTGTGCAAGATATGTGGATTTTATCAACAGTAAGTTTGAAAAGCTTGGTGCATCAGGACTTCATATGATGTATTCAATTCAGGAATGTAATGTAATTGGCAATGAATTTTCTGATATTTCAGGTTCTGCCTTTTCTTTAGGGGATGGACGTAATGGTGAAACCTATGAAAAAGAGATTAAGCCTACCGAATATAAATATTACACAATCAACAACAAGTTCAACAACAACTATGTTCATGATGTAGCTGTGGAGTTTGCCTCTGCGGCGGCTGTATCTGCCACATATCCAAAGAATACACAGTTTAATCATAATGAGATTTCTAATTCTTCATATTCAGGTGTTCATATTGGCTGGTCATGGGAAACTTATTCCGAAGAAGCCGATAAAAAGGGTACAGGTCTTTACAAGGTAGAGGTTAACAACAATTATATTCATGATACAATGGACAGCCCTGCTTACGATGGTGGTGCAGTTTATCTTATGGGTGGAACCGGTGGAACATACGAAAACCCAAGTGTCTGCAGTAATAACTACCTTTCAAATTCCAGAAATGCCCATGCACTTTTATACTTTGATTCGGGTGCAACATACTGGAGAGCGGAAAATAACTTGATGGATAGTAGTGATGTAAAGGAATATCCGTTTAACGGAAAGAAGGCTACACAGGTTGCAAAGTGGTTGCAGATAACAAATGATACAGCACGTTATCTTGTTGTAAAGGACAGCTATGCCACAACCAAAGACCAAAGAGTTTCCAAAAAATATAGTTATGTGGAAGCTCCTGAAATTGTTGAAATGGATAACTTGCCTTCAGAGGCACAGGCCATTATAGATAACGCAGGCCTTGAAGAAAAGTACCTTGAAATGTTCCCTGCACCTGCACAGAGATTAAAGGTGGACATCAAAAAAGCTGAATTGAAGAGCGGAGATACTATACAGATAAATTCTGAAGTTTTTGGTCGCTTGAATTCTGTTCCGAAGGATGATGAGTATATTCTCTATTATACAAGCTCAAATCCGGAGGTAGCTTCTGTTGATGAAAATGGGGTTATAACAGCTAATTCTCAAGGTCGTGCAAGAATTTATGTTAATCTTTTAATAGGTGATATTATTAAAACAAAAGAGATAGATGTAATGTGTGATGACCAGTTAAATTGGGTAACACCTGATGAATTAACTCTTGTTAAGGGATATTTTAAACCTGTTAATCCAAAAGGTACATCTCTTTTCGGGAAAGCTATGGAAATTGATGAAGCAACATATGTATCAGCAGATGAAAATATAGCAAAGGTAGGGGAAGACGGAAAAATTTACGGTGTAAATGTAGGGGAAACATCGCTTAAGGCTACATTTACAACTGACGGACACTCTGTTACAAAAGAAATCCCTGTAAGGGTTTATGATTTCTCAAATTCTGATACAGCAAAGCTTGAAGGAAAGCCGCTCCCTGCAGATTTCTTTAAGGCTGAAAATTGGGAGTCTGCAAGAACTCCGGGTATCCCTGTTGCAACCCTTTCAGAAGACGGTAAGAGCATTGCTGTAACAGGCGAGGCGAGTTATTATAAGAAAGAAATGTTAAAAGACGGACTTTATTCCTTCGATTTAAAGATTGAGAAACCAAACGGTTGGCCGACTCTTGCTTTTAAAGCTCCTGATGTTACAAAGAGATATTTAAACAGTGATTGTTACTTTATAGGTATCTGCCCTGATTATTTTGAGCTTCACAGATTTAATAGTGGTGGCAGAAGCTACTTTATCGGAGTTGAATCTCTGAATCCAAGCACAGGCACAGATATCCCCAACTACGGACAGATATTTGAGTTTGGCAAGGTTCATCATATTACAGCAGGAACAATTGAGGAAGAAAATGGTGTAAGGGTTATTTTGACCGTTGATGGAAAAAATATTTATGACTACCTCGATACAAAAGAAGGTTACTTAAAAGGAGACGGGTATTTCGCCGTTTATGCGGGAACAGGAATATTTACATTCTCGCAAACAGAAAAATAATGTGAATTTAAATGATGCTGAGCCTAAATGGTTCAGCATTATTTTTGTGAAATATAATTTTATAAGTTTGACTTGCAAAAATGTATATTATAGTGTAATATAATATTACTTGCTTTGTAAAAAAATAAAGTGGTATATAAAAAAGAAAAGGAGAAAAGGAAAATGAAGAAAACCACAAAGATTTTATCGCTTTTGTTAGCAATGACAATGATTTTGTCATCTGTTTCAGCATTCGCGATAGCAGATGATGCAGAATTAGTAGATTCACCTAATATGCATCTTACAACAA
>JAZRQL010000045.1:0-51328 GCA_045649725.1 Clostridia bacterium
CCTGTTTTGATATCTTGTTCTGAAGGTCCGAAAAAGCAAGTCTCTCTGCAAGAGAAAAGAGACGTTTTTCTAAATGAAAAAAAGAAAGAAGAAGGCTTGATATTATAAATATAATTAAGATTAAACATCTGAAGCTCTTATGGGAAGAACTTTTATATAAGTTAAATCTGTATTTAAGCCTTCTTATTATGTGAGGGTTTGCCATATGTATCACCTTTATTATCATATGAAAATATGCTAAAAAAGTGATTGTTGCTGCAGTATATACTGCAGCAACAGAAAAATATTTATTTTTTCTTAAGTAATCGGCTTACGTGTTTGTATAAAACAAATGTAATTAATGAAACTGCTATACCTCGACATAGGTTAAATGGTACAGTAACGGTTACGGCAAGATTTAACATTGCGCTAAATGGCGCATCTGCCATATAAAGCGGGAACATAATGAAAAGGTTTGTGAGTATGCTGATCAGAGCCATAACTAAAACACCAATAAGCATCGAAATCAAAGCGCCTTTTCTTGTTTTGTTGTACTTATATATCATACCTGCAACAAATACAAATATTCCGTTTGTAACAAAGTTTGCAAGCTCGCCCACAAAACCTGTTGTTGTAACGGAAAGATGTAGTACGTTTTTTATAAGCTCACACAGTACACCTGCAACAGGCCCTAAAGCAAAGCTTGTGATAAGGGGAGGGATTTCGGAAAATTCGATTTCCAAAAAACCTGCTACCTTTAGCCCCATTACGCTTCCGAGAAACTGAAGCAGAAAGGCCAAAGCCGAGTTGATTGCAATAACCACAATAAATCTTGCGCTAATTTTTGTTTTCATATTGTCCTCCTAAAATAAAAACCCCGTATCTGCATACGGGGTGATGATATTTAAATTGCATAATATTTATGCTTAATAATTTTCTCTCATCCAGACTTTACTGTCGGCTTTGGAATTTCACCAAATCAGCATATATGCTCGCGGGCTTTACCGCCGGTACGGAATCTAACCGTCCCCGAAAATTTATATTCAGTTTTATTAGTTTTCAAGAGAAGGTGCGTCCGATGGCACGGGAGCAGGAGCTTCAGGAGCAGGCTCTGCCGGTGTTTCGGCGGGTGCTTCAGGTGGTGTTTCAACAGGGGCTTCAGGAGCCTCCGGTGTTTCACCCTCCTTGGTTTCCTCTTCCTTTTCATCTTCCTTTTTCTCTTCTTCAGGTTTCTTTTCTTCCTCGTCTTTTTCAGGTGTACCGTAAGCGCTTGAAGTCATTGCCTCTCGCTTGATTTCAGCACCATTTTGGTAAACAACTCTTGTTACATAATATCTGCCGCCACCTGCAGACCTTACGAGTTCAACCTTTGTATTGTCAGGGTTATACCCAAGGATGTTAAAGGCTATAACGCCACCGTCGGAGTTTGCAACAATCTTTATAGGATAGCCTGTGGTATTCTTAAGTCTTAAATCAAGATATCCTTCTGCAATTGTAGCATCAAGCCCAGGAGGCATATAACTTACAGCCAGAGAATGATTGTGACGTTCTAAAATACCAAGATTTGCATAAAGAGCCGCAACGTAAAGAGTGGAAGATGGCTGACATATGCCGCCGCCTAAACCGCTTTCAACCTTGTTTCCAACGTAAACAGGAGCCGCCTGATATCCGTTTTGAGTTGTTCTTGGTAAAATCGTCTTATCATATGAAAATTCTTCATCAGGCATAAGTTCAATTCCATTAATTCTTGATGCCGCAAGACGAACGTTGTTAGCACGTGCCGCGGTGCTTCCACCATAATATGTGCTGTATGAACCAAGGGTGTGACAGTATAAGTTATTGGTTAACTGTTCGGTTGTTTTTTCAGGCTGTGTTGTAACAGCGGAAATTTCGATAGTACTGTTTCCTGATGCTTTAAGGTCTTCAATAGCTGATGTTATAGCGCTCTTGTCAACATCAACTTTCGCTTTTGACGGACGAACAGTTACCTTACCATCTATCTTTTCATAATATGCGTTTTCTGCATCGGCTGTGAGCCATTTATAAGTTTTATCAACATCCAAAGGTTCAGGGCTAACAGCCTCAAGTGGCATATTAACCGAAGAGAAAGCCATGGATTTTATCTGACCTTCTATGTCAGAAACTACTCTGTCGCGGTTTACCTTTATGCCATTAACAGGCGCGTTGATGATTATCTTATTATCGCCAATTGTAAAGGTATGGCCGACAGGCTCTGTTTCCAATCCTTTAGTTACGTTATCAATTGCAGTAGCTAAAACCTGTGTATCGTATGTTATGACAGGGTCAATAACATATGGCTTTATAAGTCTGCCAATAAATGCAACTGTGTTTTCAAAGAAGTTTCTGTCCTTACCTGATTTTGTAACCATATCATAGGTTGCCTGATTGTTAAAGGAAACCTTAAGGTCATCAATGTTTAAAATTTCTTTGTTGGATTCACAGCTTAACTGAATGGACTGACCTTTGATTTTGTCAGCAGAGTAAGTATTGCCTAAATAGGATGAAAGTTCAACCCCTGACATATCACTTACCTTTTTATCTCCAACATATGTGTTGGGATAAATATTTTTATAGCTGTTTGCATACACAGAGATGCCGATTAAGACAGCAACAAAAATACAAATGACACAAATCCATGCTGTAACGCCTTTCTTTTTTTCTTTAGCAGCATGCTTTGGGCCTCTTTTTTCTTTATTTTCGGCTTTTTCCAATTAAGTCACCTCTGTATATAAAAATTATTAAAATCAGTTTATCACAAACTTATGATAAAATCAATAAAATTAGCATTATTGTAAAACAAATTTCATATATCCTTTTAACCAAATATATTATATAGGATGTTGTGCTATTCGAGAATGGTGGAAGATATTTTCAAAATGGTTCTCTCTAACGAATCTTTTGAGTTTTTCCATGGCTCATTGGTGAAACGATAGTCAAACTTCGTTATAAACCAGTCAAGCTCCTCGTCAAGCCTTTTCATATTTTCTTTCTGAATAGGTACAAGAGTATTTTTGAAGTTATCAAAATCCTTGTCGTTCATACGTTCCCTTGCTTCGCTCATAAGCATGCAGAAATGGTCAAGGCAAAAACCCTTGCAGGAACGGACCTTTTCGCGGAAATCTTCTTCTTTTTTCCATAGATAAAAGAATGTTTCTATATAGCTGTTCATTCTGCCCTGCATTCTTTTGCATGCATAACAGTCATTTGATAAAACTTCGTGATATTCAGCTAAAGGAAGATGAGTTTCCTTTTTGAATAAACCTTTTTTAGATGGAGCTTCAAGACTTAAAACGTCTTCTAAATCCTTATTTATTTTCTTTAAGTGAGTGCTTACCATTAAGGCAACGCCAAGTCTGTTCCCTCCGTGGAACATTTTATCATAATGATACTTGCAAAAGCCTGACTTGTCGGTTTCTTCGCGGATGTCTTCTTCCATGTATGATGGGCCTAAAATATAGTCTAAAATATCTGCGTCAAGTTTTTTCATAAGCTCGCAGAAAGCACATTCACCATTTTTGTCGAAAGCTTCATTTACAGGAATAGTATATATCTTTTCTTTCATAATTATATATGTATGTCCTTTCAGTTCATTTTATATATTGTAACACCTTTTTCTACAAATTACAATAAAAATTTATTGATTGACAAAGGTATAAAAGAGGATTATAATTAATCAGGAACGAGGGGATAAATATGACATATAAAAAAATACTTACAATTCAGGATATTTCATGTGTAGGGCAGTGCTCTTTAACGGTTGCGCTCCCTATTCTTTCTGCTTGCGGAAACGAAACATGTATACTTCCATCTTCTGTTTTATCTACCCATACAGGAGGTTTCAGTGGCTTTACTTTCAGAGATTTGTCTGATGATATGCCACGTATAAAGGAGCATTGGGAAAAGGAAGGCATTTTCTTTGACGCAGTTTACACAGGCTATTTAGGAAGCGAAAAACAGATCGGGTATGTTCTGGATATAATTAATTCAAGAAAGAAGGAAGATGCTGCTGTTATTGTTGATCCCGCTATGGGTGATAACGGAAGGCTTTACACCGGGTTTGACGAAAACTATGTTGAGGCTATGAAAAAGCTCTGCTTTTCAGGGGCAGATGTTATACTTCCAAATATTACAGAGGCCGTATATCTTACGGGGATGGAATATAAGGAGGCTTACGATGAAGAATATGTCATGTCTATTATAAAAGCATTAGTATCTATGGATGCAAATACAATAGTTCTTACAGGAGTAGGATATACCGAGAAAACAACAGGTGTTCTGGTATATGAAAACGGAAAGACTGAATATTATATGCATAACAAGATTAAAAGAGCCTGCCACGGAACAGGAGATGTGTATGCTTCTGTTTTTGTTGGGGCTTTAATGAAAGGGTTTTCAGTTCACAAGGCGGCTAAAATTGCTGCAGACTTTACGGTTGAGTGTATTGAAATAACAAGTGAGGATAAGGAGCATTGGTACGGGGTTAAATTTGAGTTGCTTATACCAAAGCTTTTAAAAATGTTTGAAGAGTGCAAATAAGAGGGTGACATAATGAAAAGAACAAAGCTTAATGACAGAATTCTGCCATCATATACAAGGGCAGAAGAAATTTTTAATATGGTTTCGCATATTGTAGGTGCGGCCATGGGAGTTGTGGCAATAGTTCTGTGCAGTATATTTGCCGCTATTGACAAAAACGTTTACGGAGTTGTTTCGGGTGTATTGTTCGGGGTTTCTATGCTTGTTTTGTATACCATGTCAAGCATATATCACGGATTAAATCCTGAATGTAAAGCGAAAAAGGTTTTTCAGGTTATAGATCATTGTTCAATTTTTATCTTGATAGCAGGAACATATCTGCCTATGTCTTTATGCACGTTGAGAGAGCACAGCACATTTGAGGGGTGGCTCTATTTCGGAATAGTGTGGGGGCTTGCGATTTTAGGGATTGTGCTTAACTCTATTGATTTGAAAAAGTATAAGGTCTTTTCTATGGTGTGTTATCTTGTTATGGGATGGTGCATTGTCGCAAAGGTTGGACTTATTATAGATGTGCTTGGATGGACAGCTTTTTCTCTTCTTTTAGGTGGCGGAATTGCCTATACTGTAGGTGCTCTTTTTTACGGGATAGGAAAAAAGAAGAAGTGGATGCATTCTGTCTTTCATCTCTTCTGTGTAATAGGAAGTATTCTTCATTTTCTGCTTATTTTACTATACGTTATATAATACGTTATATAAATTGGTGAAAAAGAATAAAAAAATTTTTCAAATTTGTTAAATTTAGACTTGATATATTTTTGAAATATTGATATAATAAATTGGCGTGTAATTGTAAATTATTTTTTATACATATAATACAGGCTTTTCAGGAGGAAGAATATGATGAGATTTGCTAAGGTTATAGTATCGTTCATAGTTGTTATGGCTATGATGTGTTCTATGGTTGGTGTCCTTGCATACGGAACTAACGCCGTCAACGGTTCAAGCCTTGTGGTTGAGGTTATTGGCGCTGACGGAAGTACAGTTGTGGGTTCCTGGACAGATCCTGCCACTTCTGCTTTGAGTAATCCTATCTGGGTTACAGCTGCGCAGATGATTAAGATTACTGCATCATTAAAAGATGGTGGAGATATAACTGTTTTCTCATATGCTGATGGTACAACAGAATCTGCTCTCGCTAACGACACTATTCAGTACGTTGGTCAGGAAGAATCAGGTGCTGTTATAAAGGTTCGTCCAAGAGCAACTTTACCTGATGGTGAATATGTTATGTACATTGGTGGTGAGGATGTTTTAACACCTTACTCATTCAAATACAATGTAGGTGAAGTCGAAGAACCTTTAGGAACAGAAGGTATTGTTACAAGAGTTCCAAAGGCAATAGCTTCAGGTAGCACATCCGTTTCATACAAGATTACTACTGCACTTGTTAACGCAGAAAGTATCACAGATGTTTTGGTTAACGGTGTAAGCGTTAAGGATAAGTGCACAGTTGCGTATGACGAAACAGCGCAGGCTTGGAAGTTAACAATTGCTGACGTTGGTTATGCATACGAAGTAGGTACACACAGTGCTGTTATCGTAGCACCTGGCTACACAAACACAACTGTACAGTTTACTGTATATGATGTTTTAAACTATAAAGACGGTAGCGGTAATGTTTTGCATACAAGCGAAATCGTTGACAACGAGGCTACATTAAAGCCTGGCACAGCGTTTAATGGTGCAAAGGTTGCATCTGTAGATAAGTACTTTACTTCATGGTCATATAACAGTGAAAACTACAACCTTGAAAACAGCACAGATATTCCTGTTGTAGATGGTGAAAGAATAGCTACAATTCAGACAGCTACACCTGAAGATGGTTATACACAGGGCGCTGTTATTTCAAAGGCCGGCGCACAGTGGGTTAAGTATAAGGCAGTAGGCGACGAAACAGAATATGATGGTATCAGATTTGTAGCGCTTTTAGACTTTGATGCAAAGTCTAGTGGAATGGCTGAAATCGACCATGTTGGTATGGTAGTTTCAAACGTTGCACAGGCTCCTACAATTGAAGCCGGCATCACAAAGACAGAATCAAAGACAGTTTATGACGCTATTTATGTGCGTCAGGGTAATGCTGTTTCTACAATGGATGTTAAGGCTATCAAGGAAACTGCACAGAATGGAGATAAGAAGTTCAGCGATACACTTGACTCTATCTTCTATGCAATAGTAAAGATTCCTGAAGCAAGAAAAGACCAGAAGGTATATGCAACTCCTTATGTTCAGTTTACTGATGGTTCAAGAATTTATGGTAGCGCTATAGTTGGTGCAGACGGAACTCCTGGTGTTACTTATAACGAGTTAAAGGCTAATGATCCTGGTGATACTCCAGATCCAGAACCATTACCAAGCCTTGAACCTGCTGATGAAATATTAACACCATCAAGCTGGAAGGCATCATGGACTCAGAAGTTAGGATTTGCAAATTAATTTAATAGTAAAAATTGCCGATTTTAAAATTGGCAATTTTTTGTTGCGCGAATCTATAAATGTATATTAAAGATGCATGGGAGGGCCTCTGCGTCCTCCAGAATAATTATAATATATAAAACAGGAGGAGGTGGAACCCCTCCCATACAAATCTGTTTATTTTATACATCTTAACCTAATTTTTAAATATAAAATTCTATGCCGAATTTACTTGACAATACTATGCACGTGCGATAAAATATATATGTGGAATTATGTGCAATTTTACAATTGATTATATAACTGAAAGGAAGAATAAAAATGGGATTGACACTTGCGCAGAAGATTTTAAAAGAGCATCTTGTATGCGGAGAAATGACAAAGGGCTCAGAAATCGGTATTAAGATAGACCAGACCTTAACTCAGGACGCAACAGGAACAATGGCGTATCTTGAATTTGAGGCAATGGGTGTTCCGAGAGTAAAGACAGAAAAGTCTGTTGCTTATATCGATCATAATACATTGCAGAACGGTTTTGTAAACGCAGATGACCACAGATTTATCGGTAGTGTTTGTAAAAAGCACGGTATTTATTTTTCAAGACCGGGTAACGGTATCTGTCATCAGGTTCACTTGGAACGTTTCGGTAAGCCTGGAAAGACATTAATCGGTTCAGACAGTCATACTCCAACAGGCGGCGGTATCGGTATGATAGCTATCGGTGCAGGTGGTATGGACGTTGCGGTTGCTATGGGTGGTGGTACATATTATATTACTTGCCCTAAAATAGTTAAGGTTGAGCTTTCAGGAAAGCTTTCTCCTTGGGTTTCTGCAAAGGATGTTATTTTAGAAGTTTTACGCATTATGTCTGTTAAGGGCGGTGTAGGAAAGATTATTGAATACTGCGGTGAAGGTGTTAAGAGCCTTTCTGTTCCTGAACGTGCAACTATCACAAATATGGGTGCAGAGCTTGGTGCTACAACATCTATCTTCCCATCAGATGAAGTTACAAGAGAATTCTTAAAGGCACAGAGCAGAGAAGAAGATTTTACTCCTCTTTCAGCTGACCCTGATGCAATTTACGATGAAGAAATTGAAATTGATTTAAGCAAGCTTGAGCCTGCGGCTGCTTGCCCTCATTCACCTGATAACGTAAAGTCTGTTACTGAAATCGGTGAGATGAAGATAGATCAGGTTTGTATCGGTTCTTGTACAAATTCATCACTTTTAGATATGCTCAAGGTGGCGCACATCTTAAAGGGTAAGACAGTTAACCCTGATGTATCATTATCTATTGCACCCGGTTCAAAGCAGGTTTTAAATATGCTTGCAAAATGTGGCGCTCTTGCTGATATGATAGATGCAGGTGCAAGAATTTTAGAAAGTGCTTGCGGACCTTGTATCGGTATGGGTCAGTCACCAAATTCAGCGGGTATATCACTCAGAACATTCAACAGAAACTTTGAAGGTCGTTCAGGCACCAAGGACGGGCAGATTTATCTTGTATCTCCTGAGGTTGCGGCTGTATCAGCACTTACCGGTGTTTTAACAGACCCAAGGACTTTAGGCGATATGCCTGCGTTTGAACTTCCTGAACTCTTTGATATAAATGATAATATGGTTGTTCCTCCTGTAGACGAAAAAGATATGGACAGCGTTGAAGTTTTAAGAGGACCAAATATTAAACCTTTCCCTGTATCTGATGCTATGGCGGACGAAATTTCTGCAAAGTGCAGCTTAAAGGTTGGCGATAATATCACAACTGACCACATTATGCCTGCAGGTGCAAAGATTTTACCACTTCGTTCTAATATTCCTAAGATTTCAGAATACTGCTTCGCTGTATGCGATGAAAAGTTCCACGACAGAGCTTTAGAACTTAAGAAGAGCCTCATCGTTGGTGGTTCAAACTACGGTCAGGGTTCATCAAGAGAGCATGCGGCTCTTGCGCCACTTTATTTAGGTGTTAAGGCAGTTATTGTTAAGTCTTTTGCAAGAATACATATGGCAAACCTTATAAACGCAGGTATCATTCCTATGACCTTCCAAAATGAAGCTGATTATGATAAGGTAGACCAGATGGATGAACTTAAGATGGTTAACCTTACAGATGCAATGAAGAATGCAGATGAGGTTACTGTTACTAACGTAACAAAGGGCTTTGACTTTAAGGTTAAGCTTGACTTATCACAGAGACAGAGAGATATGCTTATTGCAGGCGGTCTCTTAAACTATACAAGAGAAAACGCATAATGGAGGCAAATAAAATGGAAAAGATAAAGATGACAACACCTCTCGTCGAGATGGACGGAGATGAAATGACCAGAATAATCTGGCAGCAGATTAAAGATATTTTAATTAATCCATATGTGGATTTAAAGTCAGAATATTATGACTTAGGCCTTAAAAACAGAAACGCAACTGATGATAAGGTAACAGTTGAATCTGCAGAAGCTACAAAGAAGTATGGTGTTGCTGTAAAGTGTGCAACTATTACTCCTAACGCAGACAGAATGACAGAGTACAACTTAAAGGAAATGTGGAAGTCACCAAACGGTACTATCCGTGCTATCCTCGATGGTACAGTTTTCCGTGCTCCTATCATTGTAAATGGTATAACACCATACATTCCTACATGGAAGAAGCCTATCACCATTGCCCGTCACGCATATGGAGATGTTTACAAGAATGTTGAAATGCAGGTTCCTGATGGTGCAAAATGTGAAATCGTTTGCACAGATAAGGATGGAAACGAACAGCGCAAGACAATACATACATTTAATGGTTCAGGCGGTGTTATTCAGGGTCTTCATAATATCGACAAGTCTATCGGAAGCTTTGCACGTTGTTGCTTTAACTATGCACTCGACACAAAGCAGGATATATGGTTTGCATCAAAGGATACAATTTCAAAGATATATGACCACAGATTTAAAGATGTGTTCAATGAAATATTTGAAAACGAATATAAAGAAAAGTTTGAAAAAGCAGGCATTGAATATTTCTATACATTGATAGACGACGCAGTTGCAAGAGTTGTACGTTCAGAAGGCGGTTATATCTGGGCTTGTAAGAACTATGACGGTGACGTTATGTCTGATATGGTTGCTACTGCTTACGGAAGCCTTGCTATGATGACATCTGTTCTTGTATCACCTGATGGTGTTTATGAATATGAAGCAGCTCACGGTACAGTACAGAGACATTATTACAAGCACTTAAAGGGCGAAAAGACATCAACAAACAGCGTTGCTACATTGTTTGCCTGGACAGGCGCTCTCCGCAAGAGAGGTGAACTTGACGGACTTTCAGATCTCTGTGATTTTGCAGATAAGCTTGAAAAGGCTACTATTGAAACTATAGAGGGTGGAATTATGACAGGAGATTTATACTTACTTTCTACTCTCGAAAATAAAGAAAAGGTTGGTACAGAAGAGTTCTTACTGGCTGTAAACGAAAAACTTAAGACTCTTATATAATTATATAAATAAATATATTGGAGATAATTTATGGAAAAAAAGGTGTCATTGTCTGTTGTAAACAGACTGCCAAGATATTACAGATATTTAAGTGATATGGAGGCAAGCGGAATAGACAGAGTTTCATCAAAAGAATTAAGCGAAAGAATGTCTGTTACCGCATCGCAAATAAGACAGGACCTTAACTGTTTTGGTGGGTTCGGTCAGCAGGGATATGGATATAACGTTAAGTTTTTAAAGAAGAATATCGAAAAGATATTAGGATTAGACAGAGGTTATACTGCTATCTTGGTTGGTGCAGGTAATATGGGACGCACCTTTGCGATAAATACTAAATTTGAATCAAGAGGCTTTAAGCTTATCGGCATTTTTGATTCAGACCCTAAAAAAGAGGGAATGGAAGTTGGTAAGCATAAGGTAAAGGCGTATAGCGAAATTGAGGAGTTTATAAAGGAAAACAAGCCTGAGATGGCAATACTTGCTGTTCCTAAAACTGTGACCTGTGAGGTTGCAGAGCAGCTTATAAGCTATGGAATTAAGGCTTTTATGAACTTTTCATATACTGAATTTTCAACTGCAACAGATGGCGTTATTGTTGAAAATGTTCACTTAAGTGACAGCCTTATGCGCCTTTCATATAAGCTTGTTGACAGAGAAAAGGAAAGGGAAAATGATTAAGCTTTCAAAGGATTGTGCCTTTAACAGTACTGATGTTTTTGAGTGTGGACAATGCTTTCGCTGGAACAGTGACGAAAATGGTGTATATACAGGTATATCAGACGGAAGAGTTTGTCGCGTTAAGAGCAGGGAGATTATCTGCAAGGATGAAGATAATGAGTATTTCAGGGAATATTTTTCATTAAATACTGATTATAAAGAAATTTGTGATACTCTTATAAAGACAGATGAAAAGCTTGTGCCTTGTATTGAATTTGGCGAAGGAATAAGAATTTTAAAGCAAAATGTATGGGAAACCATTGTTTCGTTTATAATTTCTTCCAACAATAATATTCCGCGAATTAAAAAGATTGTGGAAGGGCTGTGTCAGTTATTAGGTGAGAAGATAGAATATGACGGAGAAGTTTTTTATGCCTTCCCTACTCCTGAAAGACTGTCAAAGGTCACCCTTTCAGAGTTAGCACCTCTTAAGGCAGGATACAGAGATAAGTATATATTAGATGCTGCCAAAAAGGTTGCATCAGGAGAAGTTTCCATAGATGCACTTTTTGATATGACCGATGAAGAGGCTAAAAAAACTCTTATGAAGATAAAGGGTGTTGGCGGAAAGGTTGCAGACTGCATTATGCTTTTCTCTCTTGGAAGATTTTCTGTCTTCCCTGTTGATGTATGGATAAAGAGAATTATCACAGAAGTTTATGGTGTTGATGACAAAGAAATTTCTGCTTTTGTTAATAAAAAGTACGGTGAGCTTTCAGGATATGCTCAACAGTATCTTTACTATTATTACAGAAGCAAGGGTGAAAGGCTATGAGAGTCAAAAATTACATAGGCGCAGGAGTTAGATGTATTCATTGCGGCAGTTTTATTAAAAACCACATAAACATCTTTGACGGAGACGGAAAAGATGAAAAAGATATAATCTGCCCGAAGTGCCTGAAAAGAATATTCACAATAGAAAAAGATGGCAGGAACTATAAGATTGAAGTGGTGTGTGCTTCCTGCGGTGACAGACATAAGTTTGTAATACCCATCAGAGAGGCAATACACTCCCCTGAAAAAAGGTTTATCTGTAAGGTAACAGGAGTTACATCTTTAATCATCGGAAGAGATAACAACATAGAAAACTATATGGAAAAAGGTCTTGAAAATGAGATAAAGGCAGCATCCTATGATGAAAGAAGTGAGGCATCAGCTATCTTTGAAACCATCGCTAAATCAGGTGGAGCTTTTAAGGATGACAGAGAACTTTTTGAATGTCTTGAGCATTTTAAAGAATTATCCACAGGCAACAGGATAAACTGTGAATGTGGAGATAATCATATTCAGCTTCTTGTAGAGGAAGATGGATTTCGAATTTTATGTTCTGCTTGCGAAAGGGATATATTCTTTGATTTTACAACCAGAGAGTGTATTGAAAAGATAAAGAGGTTATCCGACATTTTTCTTAAATAACATATGATAAAAATTAAAAATTATATATATAAACGGAGGAATTGAAATGTTAGTATCAGCTACAGAAATGTTAAAAAAGGCGGTTGCAGGTCACTATGCAGTAGGTCAGTTCAACATCAACAATCTTGAATGGACAAAGGCTATTTTGCAGACTGCACAGGAGAATAACTCACCAGTTATTCTTGGTGTATCAGAGGGTGCAGGTAAGTATATGACAGGCTTTAAGACAGTTACTGCTATGGTAAGCGCTATGATTGAAGATTTAGGAATTACTGTTCCTGTTGCAATTCACATAGACCACGGTACCTATGAAGGTTGCTACAAGTGTATCAAAGCAGGTTTTTCTTCAATTATGTTTGACGGTTCACACTTCACAATTGATGAAAACGTTGAAAAGACAACAGAACTCGTTCACGTTGCTCATAACTTAGGTCTTTCTATCGAAGCAGAAGTTGGTTCTATCGGTGGTGAAGAAGACGGCGTTATCGGCGCAGGTGAAATTGCTGACCCACAGGAATGTAAGAAGATTGCTGATTTAGGTGTTGACTTCCTTGCTGCAGGTATTGGTAATATCCATGGTAAGTACCCTGAAAACTGGAAGGGCCTTGACTTTGGTGCTCTTGCAAAGATTAAGGAATTAATCGGTGATTTACCACTCGTTCTTCACGGTGGTACAGGTATTCCTGCTGAAATGATTAAGGAAGCTATTTCTTTAGGCGTTGCAAAGATCAACGTAAATACTGAATGTCAGCTTTACTTCCAGGAAGCTACAAGAAAGTATATCGAAGAGGGTAAGGACCTTGTAGGTAAGGGTTTTGACCCAAGAAAGCTTTTAGCTCCAGGCTGCGAAGCAATTAAGGCTATTGTTAAAGAAAAGATGGAACTTTTCGGTTCTGTTGGCAAGGCGTAAGAAATATAAGCGGAAGGGATTTTCTCTTCCGCTTTTTATTTTGTATAAGGTTTTCAATATAAAATTTTAAAATAAAAGATAGACAAAATAAAATTGTTATGTTATAATGTATTCGTAAAAATATGTATATGTGGGGTGAGAAAATGCCAACTTTTTTACATACTGCTGATTTGCATTTGGATACGGCATTTTCTGCCAATTTGAGTGCTGAACAGGCGGTTATAAGAAGAAGCGAAATGCTCCGCTGTTTTTCGGGGATAATAGATAAGGCGAAGGATGTTGATATCTTTTTAATAGCAGGAGATATATTTGATTCTTCATATGTATCAAAAGAAACAGTTTCTTTTTTAAAAAGAAGATTTGCTGAAATCCCTGACACACATATTTTTATCTGTTGCGGAAATCACGACCCTTATACACAGTCTTCTGTGTATTTAAAGGAAGAATTTTCTGAAAACGTTCATATCTTTAAGGATAAGTGGGAATGTGTTGAGCTTCCTCATATAAAGACCCGTGTTTATGGGGCGAGCCTTTCTATTGATAGTGATAACTTAATAAAAAGCTTTCCAGGAATAGAAAAGGCAGAGGATGTTACCGATATAATTCTTTTGCACGGGGATGTTGTGTCCGATAACACAGAAAGCGCTTACAATCCTATAACTAAATCCTTTATTGAAAACTGTAAGGCAGATTATCTTGCCTTGGGGCATATACATAAGAGAACAGAAATTTCTCGTCTTGGTAAGACTTATTATGCATATCCAGGTTTGCCTGAAGGCAGAGGCTTTGATGAATGCGGAGATATGGGGTATTACATAGGCGTAGTAAACGAGGGCGTGGCAGATGTCAGATTTGAAAGGTCCTGCATTCGCAGACTTTTCAGGTTAACTATTGATATAAGCGGCGCATCCGATACATTTGATGCATTGAATATTATAAAAGATAACATTTCAGGTCACGGAGACAGTAATGATATGTACAGAATATATCTCTGTGGCAGAGTTATGGCAGATACTATCAGTTTTGATGTAATAGAAAAAGAAATTAAGGGTATGCTCTATTATGTGGAGCTAATTGATGATACAAAAGAAAGTTATGATATAGAGGCTTATGCATCGCAGAATAATTTGTGCGGTGAGTTTGTCCGTCATATGAAGAATGTTATTGGCGGGGCAGACGATGAAGAACGCGCTGTTTTGGAAGATGCACTTATCCTTGGCATAGAAGCCCTGATAGGGGGTGAACGTTAATGCAGGCGGAAATTGTTAAGCTTAATCTTATTAAGTTTGGAAAGTTTAAGAATTTTGAAATCGAAGTAAAGAACGGTCTTAATATTATCTTTGGCGCAAATGAGGCAGGAAAATCTACCATAAACTTTTTTGTTAAGGCTATGCTTTACGGGATGTCTTCAAGAAAAAAGGCAGGAGAGAGCATAAAGGAACGAGAACGCGCTATCCCGTGGGATGAAAAGTGTGCAGAGGGTATTTTAACTGTTAAATCAGGCAAACGAATCATAGAGATAAGACGTACATTCGGAAAGACAGCAAAGGGCGACAAGACAGAAGTTTGCGACGGAGTAACAGGAGAAAAAATAGAAGATATTAAAGAAGAAACTATAGGTGAATGGCTTTTCGGCATATCCCAGACTGTTTTTGAAAAAACCTTATGGGTAGAACAGAGTGGCGTTTATATGGGTGGCTCTGAAGAAGAACTTCTTAAAAAAATAATTAACCTTTCAAGTGGCGGGGATGAAAACGCAACCGCAGGTGAAGCTATTAAAAAGCTTACCGAAATGAGAAAGGAAATAAAGGCAAAGACAAAAGCCGGTACAGCAGGAAAGCTTGATATTCTTGAAGAAAGACTTGAAAGCTGTATAAGAGAAAAGTATGAGCTATCTTCAAAGCTTGCCCAGGAGCAAATAACAACTGACAGAAAAATCAAGGCAGAAGAAGAGCGCATTAATATAGAAAAGAAGATAGAAGAATGTGAGAAAGCTTATAACGAAAGCCTTGAATATGAGAAGAATTTAGCTGAAATTGAAGTTTACAAAAAGATTTGCGACTGTGATGCTAAAATTCAGGAGATAAGGAACACCGATGAGTATAAAAAAGGCTCAAAGCTTGAAGGAAGTATCACACAGAATGTGAAAAAAGCTGAAGAGAGAATAAACTCCCTCGAAAGAGAGCTTCTCTTCGAAGAAGATAAAATTGAAAATATGCATGAAAATAAGAGGGCATCTTATATGCCTGTTATAATAGGCGGAATATGCGGTGCTTTGGGGATTATAGGTATTGTGCTGTCTGTGACGGCTGCTACGAAATTCCCTATGATTATATTGTCTCTTATTTTATGCATTATATCTGCGTTGGCGGTGGCATTTGGAGTTAAGAAAATCGAAGGATCCGTTAAGCAGAGCATAGAAAATGAAAAGGCAAAAAGTCAGGCAGAGATAAAGAAAAACAATATAAGAAGCGAGATAAATGCCTTAAAAACCGATACAGACAGAGTGTTTAAGGAATATGACGTTAAAGACAGTACGGAGCTTGAGCGGTTGTATCTTAATATACAAGTGCTTTATGAAAAGCTTAAGGGTATGCAGAGCTTAAAAGATGAGTTGTGTGAGAAATATAACTTTGAGGATTTAAAAGAAAAAGTTCTTAAGTTTAAAGATGATAACGTCACACCATCTGAAGATATAAATAAGGAGCTTAAGGAGTTAAGAGATAAGCATCTTTTGGTTATATCAGAGTTAAAGAGCCTTGAGGGTAAAATGGCTTATCAGGTAAGTGAACACAGAATACCTGCAGATATCGATACAGAGATTTCTGCTATAAGAGCGGAAATGAAAGTTTTAGTGCGCAAGCTTTTAGTTATTGATACTGCTATCGAAAACATTACTGTTGCGGCAGAGGAATGGCGCACAACGGTTGCACCGAAGCTTAACAGCGCAGTAAATGAGATAATGAGCTTTTTAACCGATGGGAAGTATAAAGAAGTCAGGGTATCTGATGAGTTCAAAATAAGAGTTTTAGCAGATAATAATCTTTACGATGCAGAGTTTTTGAGCAAAGGCACATATGAACAGTTGTATTTTGCTTTAAGAATTGCACTTGCTAAAAACGAAGATGCTGAATCTCCATTATTTTTAGATGATATACTCACAGTATATGATGATAAGAGGGCAGATGCGGCGCTTAAGTACTTAAGTGAGGTAAACAAAGGACACGTGTTCCTGTTTACCTGCCACAGTTTTGTAAAAGAAAAGGCGGAAGCTTATGACGCAAATATTATAAATTTATAGCTAGTGATAGAAAGGGGAAACAATTATGGCAGCAGAAATTAAAAATGAAAAAGGTATAATCAGAATATCAAATTCAGTAATAGCAAACATTGCAGGTTACGCTGCAACAAAATGCTACGGAGTTGTAGGTATGGCAACAAGAACAGGTAAAGACGGAATAGCTATGCTCCTTAAGAAAGAAAATCTTGACAAGGGTATAAAGGTTAAGGTTACAGACGACGTAGTGGATATTGCACTTTATGTTATTATGGAGTACGGAGTTAACTTAAGTACTGTCGGCGACATAATAAAGGAAAATGTTAAGTATCAGGTTGAAGAAGCCACAGGCCTTAAGGTTGGGGCAGTTACTGTTAACGTAGAAAGTATCCGCGTTAACTAATTTGGATAATAGCAGAAAGGATTGATTATAAAGGTGAGAACTATTACTTATGATGAAGTAAGACTTATGATTGAGTCTGCTTCAAATAATCTGCAGAATAATAAAAAGCCAATTAATGACTTAAACGTATTCCCTGTACCGGATGGTGACACAGGTACAAATATGGGTCTTACATTCGGCGGTGCCGCAAGAATGGCACTTGGTGAAAGTACAGAAACAGTAAGCGAGCTTATCACTCGTCTTGCAAAGGCATCTCTTAGAAACGCAAGAGGTAACTCAGGGGTTATTCTTTCACAGATTTTAAGAGGTGTTGCATCTTCTTTAGAAGGTAAGACAGAACTTTCAGTTGAGGATTTAAAGGATGCGGCTTGCGGCGGCAGAGATACTGCATACCGTGCTGTAATGAAGCCAACCGAGGGTACAATTTTAACAGTTATCCGTGAGGGAGCTGAATTTGCCGAAGCAGAATATGAAAAATATGAAGACGCGGTTGAATTCTTCAAAGCTTACATCAATGCATGTAAAGAAAGCCTTGCCAGAACACCTGAAATTCTTCCTGTTTTAAAGCAGGCAGGAGTTGTTGATGCAGGCGGATGTGGTGTTACAACGTTGTTAGAGGGTGGACTTTATGCCCTTGAAAACGGAAAGGTGTTAGAACTTAAAGAGGGCGAATCTATTGCATCACAGCCATCAGCTGCGGCATCAAAATCTGAAATAGATACTGCTAACATCAAGTTCTTATACTGTACAGAATTTATTATCCAGAAGTCATCACCTGACCGTCAGGCAACACAGTTTTCTGCCGCTATACGTTCAAAGGGTGACTGTATGTTAGTTATTGACGATGATGAGATTGTGAAGGTACATATCCACACAAATCATCCGGGATTCGTTATTGAAGAGGCATTAAAGCTTGGTGAACTTATAAACATCAAGATTGACAATATGAAGTATCAGCACGAAGAAATCGAAGAAAGCGCTGAGGCTGCTCCTCAGGAACCTGCAAAGAAGTATGGCGTTGTTGCAGTTTCAGTAGGTGAGGGTATTGGTGAAGTATTCAAGAGTGTTAACGTTGACTACATCGTAGAAGGCGGTCAGACAATGAACCCAAGCACACAGGATTTGCTTGATGCAGTAAATAAGGTTAATGCAGAAAATATCTTTATTCTTCCTAACAATAAGAACATTATCCTTGCGGCAGAGCAGGTAAATGACCTTACTGACAAGAACGTTGTAGTTATTCCTACAAAGAATATGCCACAGGGTATTTCAGCAATGCTTGCCTTTGAAGAAGAGGTAGATGTTGAAACTAATACAGAAGCTATGATGGAAATGATGTCAACAGTTAAATGCGGACAGGTAACCTTTGCCGCAAGAGATTCAGAGGTTGGAGGTTTTGAAATCCACGAAGGCGATGTAATGGGTATGATAGGAAGCGATATTTCAAATATCGGTAACGACTTAAATGATGTTACTTATGAACTCGCTGAAAAGATGATAGACGAGGATACCGCATTGGTTACTATATACTACGGTGCAGATACAGATGAAGCCAAAGCATCCGAGCTTTGTGAAAAGCTTGCTGAAAAGCATGGTGATATCGATGTATCTGTAATATCCGGCGGTCAGCCTGTTTATTACTATATGATTGCTGTTGAGTAATCAAAAAGAGGGGTGTAAAGGTATGGAAAATACCGATATACGTTATCTTAAAGGAATAGGTGAAAAACGCGCCGAGCTTTTTAATAAGCTTGGCGTATTTACTGTGGGCGATTTGCTTCGCTTTCTGCCGAGAGGTTATGAAGACAGAACCGATATAAGAAGAATATGCGATGCAGACGAGGGTGAGAGTGTTTGTGTGAGAGGTAGCCTTGCGTCAGGCATACGTTCTTTCAGGGCAAGAACAGGTTCAAGGGTGATTCAGGTCAGGATATCTGACGGAACAGGGCTTATGAATCTGACCTGGTTTAATGCACCTTATGTGGAAAAGGCGCTGAAATCCGATATGTCATTCACCTTTTTCGGCAGGGTTACAAGACGGGGTATGATCCTTGAAATGATAAACCCAATAATAGAGGGCGAAAGCGTTGCAGGGGACAAAATGGGTAAAATTGTTCCCATATATCCTTGCACAAAGGGGCTTACCCAACATAATATTCGCGCCGCAGTTAAGTCTGCATTAGATAGCACAAAAGGGAAAATAAAGGATATTATCCCTCAAAAAATAAGAGATAAATACTTGCTTTTAAGAGCAGATGAGGCAATTCGAACAGTTCATATGCCGGAGAGCTTTGATAACTTCGAAGAGGCAAGAAGAACTCTTGCTTTTGAAGAATTTCTTATATTGCAGACAGGCGTTGCTACTGCAAAGCAATATAAAAGTGTTAAGAATGCACCGCAGATTACCGATGTAAAATGTATTAAAGAGTTTGCAGAAAAATTGGCATTTGAACTTACGAATGCACAGAAAAGAGTTATAAATGAAATATCGGTAGATATAAAGAAAAACGTGCCTATGAACAGGCTTGTTCAGGGTGACGTTGGTTCCGGCAAAACGGTTGTTGCCGCGGCGGCAATGTATGCTGTTGCAAAGGCAGGATATACTGCGGTTTTAATGGCACCAACGGAAGTTCTTTGCAAACAGCATTATAATAACTTAAGCAAAATGTTTGAGGGGCTCGGCATTAAAACTGCTTATTTGAGCGGTGGGCAGAAAGCCGCGGAAAGACGCGAAAACGCAGAGCTTATCGAAAGCGGAGAAGCGAAAATAGTTGTGGGAACTCACGCCTTGATTACGGGAAAGGTGAATATTCCATACCTTGCCCTTGCTATAGCAGATGAACAGCATCGCTTTGGTGTAAGGCAGAGAACAATGCTGTCAGGAGAAGGGGTTCACAGCCTTGTTATGACTGCAACTCCTATACCGAGAACCCTTTCCTTAATTATGTACGGCGACCTCGATATATCAATTATTGATGAGCTTCCTCCGGGCAGACAGACTATTGATACAATAGCAGTAGGAGAAAATCAGAGGAAGAAAGTTGAAAGCTTTGTCTTAAAAAAGTTGAACGAAGGAAGACAGGCATACTTTATCTGTCCTTTGGTTGAGGAATCAGAAGCCATTGAAGCAAATGCAGTAAATGATTATCTGCAGGAGCTTAAAAAAGGCGCTTATAAAGGCAGAAGAATAGAGGCTCTTCACGGAAGAATGAAATCATCCGAAAAAGACGAAATTATGGAAAGATTTTCAAAGGGCGAAACAGAGGCTATTGTTTCAACGACAGTTGTGGAAGTTGGGGTAGACGTTCCTAATGCAACTGTTATGGTAATAGAAAATGCAGAAAGATTTGGTCTTTCACAGCTTCATCAGTTAAGGGGAAGAGTAGGCAGAGGCGAACATAAGTCATATTGTGTAATGATATGTGGATCATCTACCGATATATCCCAAGAGCGAATGAAGATAATGTGTGAAACAAATGACGGATTTAAGATTGCTGAAAAGGACTTGGAAATCAGAGGCCCGGGTGAATTTTTAGGAACAAGACAACATGGTCTGCCTTCTATGAGAGTGGGAAATCTTTTAAACGATATGAATATCCTAAAGGATGCTCATGATGCCGCTATAGAAATTCTCGAAGATGACCCTGATCTTGCACTTGATGAAAACAAGGAAATCAAAAGTCAGATAAAAAAGAGTATGGATTTATTCGGCGGAGTTCTGAACTGATCTGTAACAAAATAAACAGTTGTGCGTATATTGATACAAGAAAGGTTCAGCGAGGTGAAACAATTGTTTAAAAGGCGTAACTGCGGACGGAGATCCTTCCCATGGGCATATGTGTTCATTGCATGCGGAATAGGGCTTATGCTCTCGTACATACTCCCGTACTCATTATTGATTACTATGCTTGGAATAGGTCTTATTGCCTTTGGAATCTGTCTGTGCGGAAGAAGATAGACGCTGAAAACTTTTCTGATATTAAAAAGAAAGGATTGTTTTTATGCAGGTTGTTGTTGTGAAAGCTCCAAAGATTCTTAAAGGGATTTTAAGACTTATGTTTAAGATGAATAAGCCGGTGTAATAAATTAAATCATCACCCCATATAAATAAAGGGGTGATGATTTAATTATGTTTAGGAACAAAAAGGTAATTATATATGGGTTTATCGTATTGCTTATTGTGTCGGTTATTGTTATTTGCATTGCGGCAAGAGATGTTAAGGAAGATATAGAAGCAGATTTTGATACAGAGCCACCGTCTTCTATGAGCGAAAAGATAATCCTTGTTGACCCGGGTCATGGTGGCTTTGATGCAGGAGCATCAAAGGGAGAAACATTGGAAAAGGATATTAACTTAAGCGTTGCTCTAAAGCTTAAAGAGGAAATATTAAAAAGAGGCGGAAAAGCTATAATGACAAGGGAAGAGGATGTTTCAACTGCGGATGAAAAAAGAAAAGATGGAAGCACAAAAAAAGCTTCCGATCTGAAAAACAGAAAGGCTATGATAAATGAATGCGACATAGCTGTAAGCATACATATGAACAAATTTGAACAGCCAAAGTACTGGGGAGCACAAGTTTTTTATGCTGATAAGTCTCCTGAAAGTAAGGTGCTGGGTGAAACCATACAGGGAGCACTTAAAGAATATTTAAAAGACGGTAATGAAAGGGTTGCTAAAAAAAGCGACGGAAGTATATTTCTGCTTAAGAATGTACCAAAGCCAACGGTTATAGTTGAATGCGGTTTTTTGTCGAATGCAGAAGAGCTGAAAAAGCTTGAAAACGAAGATTATCAAAGGAAAATCGCAGAGGGGATTTGCATAGGAATAGAGAAGTATTTTAATATATATTTACCATAATCCAAATGCTTTTTTATATAAATGTAATAAAAAAGAAATTTTTTTCAAAAAATATATAAAATAGCTTGAATTTCTAAAAAATTATGATATAATATATGATGTGTTGGTTTTGAGTTGTTTTTTTTATACACATTAGGAGGAAAGAGATAATGTTGGTAGAATATAAAAAGCCCGAAGTTGAAGTTATTATATTCGATATAGATGAAGTTCGTATGGAGCAGTCTTTGTTCAGTAAACTTAGGCTTGACAGACAGTCTATTTTCGCTGATGATCTATTGGTTGACTTCTGGGATGATGGTGTGTGATATAATATCCACTATGTTTTAAAGATGTTTATGGTTGACTCCTTAAGGGGTCAACTTTTTTTGCAGAAGGGAGAGTTTTTATGGACAACACTTCAAAGTGGAAGAAGATATGGTTATTGTTTGTCACCTTCTTTAAGATAGGTGCTTTTACCTTTGGAGGTGGATACGCAATGATACCTCTTATTCAAAGAGAGGTTTGCGATAATCACAAATGGTTAAGCGATGGGGATATTCTTGATATTATTGCAATAGCAGAGTCTACACCGGGCCCTATAGCAATAAATTCTGCTACATTTGTAGGGTATAGGGTTGCAGGTTTCTGGGGTTCTGCCTTTGCAACATTTGGTGTTGTTTTGCCATCCTTTGTAATTATCGCTGTTTTGTCAAAGGTGATAAGCGCATTTGAAGATATTCAGGCAGTTAAGTATGCTTTTATGGGTATAAGAGCAGGGGTTCTTGCCCTGCTTGTAAAAGCCTTATATACATTATATAAGCAATGCCCTAAAAAGTTGATTTCATATCTCATAGTAGGAGCGGCTTTTATTGCGGTTGCAATATTTAAGGTGAATGTCTTAATTGTAATCATTTGTTGTGCTGTTATTGGTCTTGTTGCCTCCTTAAGAGGAAAGGGGGAAGCAGAATGATTTATTTAATGTTGTTTCTTACCTTTTTCAAGATAGGAGCATTCACCTTTGGCGGTGGTTATGCTATGCTTCCTTTAATGCAGGAAGCGGTTTTAAAGAACGGTTGGCTTACTCTTGAGGAAATAGTAAACTTTATTGCGGTAAGCGAAAGTACGCCGGGGCCATTTGCTGTTAATATGGCAACCTACGTGGGAATGGAAGCAGAGGGAGCAGGGCTTTTTGGTTCATTCTGTGCAACATTAGGTGTTATTCTTCCGTCCTTTATAATTATTCTGATAGTTGCAAGAGTTTTTGAAAAGTTTAAGACAAACAAATATGTAAAGGGTTGTATGTCAGGGCTTAAACCTGCGGTAATAGGTCTTATCGGTTCTGCTATCATTACGATATGTAAAACAGTTTTCTTTGAAAACGGGCTCGCTTTTGACGTGTTTAAGGATATGCAGTTTTATATATCCATTGTGCTCTTTATAGCTATGACATATCTTGCCTTTAAAAAGGTTCACCCTATTATAATAATTTGTATCTCGGCATTAGTAGGAATATTAATAGGATATTTTATATTGTAATTATATTTAATTAGAAACGCGAACGAAAACCGTTCGCGTTTTTTGTGTGATAATAATAAATGGATTTAGAACAAATAAAACAAGGGTGGAAGAACTACCACCCTATAATGCTTTAATAAATGAAAATCTACTTATAATACAAAAAGGTGATGCAGTTCAATTTGCATCACCTTTTTTGTATTGCTTATTAGTTGTTAGCCATTCTCTTATATACTTCGTATCTTTCAGCTAAATCCTTTTCTGCCTTAGCAAAGAGCTTTTCAGCAACTTCAGGATATGCCTTCTGAAGCATTAAGTAACGGTTTTCACCTGTCATGAAGTCAACAACGTTTCCAGTTGGTTCTTTTGAATCAAGAACGAATGGATTCTTGCCTTCTTCAGCAAGTTCTGGGTTAAATCTCCAGAGGTGCCAGTAACCAGTTTCAACTGCTTTCTTTTCCTCTGCAATTGAGTTACCCATACCGCCCTTAGCCTTAATACCATGGTTGATACATGGAGCATATGCGATAACGAGTGATGGACCAGGATATGCTTCAGCTTCCTTGATAGCCTTGAGAGCCTGTGCAGGGTTTGCACCGAGAGCGATCTGTGCAACGTATACATAACCGTATGTTGTACCGATCATACCAAGATCCTTCTTCTTAACCTTCTTACCTGCAGCAGCAAACTTAGCAACAGCAGCAGTAGGAGTAGCCTTTGATGACTGACCGCCTGTGTTAGAGTAAACTTCTGTATCAACAACGAAGATGTTGATGTCTTCGCCTGATGCGATAACGTGGTCAAGACCGCCGTAACCGATATCGTAAGCCCAACCGTCACCACCGAATACCCACTGTGAACGCTTAACGAGGAAGTCTGTTCTGTCAGCGATTTCCTTAACAGCGGCATTAGACATATCAGCATCCTTAATAAGAGCTTCAATCTTTTCAGCAGCAGCCTTTGAACCCTTAGCGCAGTCCTTAGCTTCCTGCCATTCCTTAAATGCAGCAGCGAGTTCAGGAGCAACTACGTCCATAGCTTCGTCCATTCTGGCAGCTAATGTCTTTCTGATCTTGCTGTTAGCGATAACCATACCAAGACCAAATTCAGCATTGTCTTCAAAGAGTGAGTTAGCCCAAGCTGGACCTCTGCCGTTTTCGTCCTTACAGTATGGCATTGAAGGAGCACTACCACCCCAGATTGATGTACAACCTGTTGCGTTTGCAACCATCATTCTGTCACCGAAGAGCTGTGTGATGAGCTTAATGTAAGGTGTTTCACCACAACCAGCACAAGCACCGGAGAATTCAAGGTAAGGCATAGCGAACTGTGAGTTCTTGATGTTTGCAGAAACATCAACGAGGTCTGCCTTGTTTGTAACCTTTTCCATTGCGTATTCCCAGTTAGGAGCGTCAATAGGTGTAACTTCATCGATTGGCTTCATAACGAGAGCCTTGCCCTTTGGAGCAGGACAAACGTTAGCACAAACACCACAACCGAGACAGTCAAGTGGTGATACCTGCATTCTGTATTCAAGACCTGCAAGTTCCTTACCGATAGCCTTAAGTGTTGTGAATGATTCAGGAGCAGCAGCCTTTTCAGCATCTGATACTAAAACAGGACGGATAGCTGCGTGAGGACAAACGAGTGAACACTGGTTACACTGGATACAGTTTTCGCTCTGCCACTGTGGAACGAGGACAGCAACACCGCGCTTTTCGTATCTTGATGTACCTGTTTCGAATGTACCGTCTTCTCTGCCTTCAAATACGCTTACAGGGAGCTTGTTACCGCGCTGACCGTTAACAGGATCAACGATGTTCTTGATGAAGTCAGGTCTGTTGTTGTCAGCAACTTCTGTATCAACAGCATCCTTCCAATCAGCAGGAACGTCGATCTTGCAGAGAGCGTCGATAGCACCGTCAACTGCATCGCAGTTCATCTTAACGATTTCGTCACCCTTCTTACCGTATGTCTTCTTGATAGCATCCTTGATAAGCTGTACAGCCTGATCAAAAGGAATAACTTCAGAAAGCTTGAAGAATGCACTCTGTGTAACCATGTTAATACGAGTTGGGCCAAGTCCAACTTTAACAGCTACGTCAACAGCGTTGATTGTGTAGAAGTTAATATCATTTTCTGCAATGTATCTCTTCATGCTTGCAGGAAGCTTTTCGTTTAATTCTTCAGGTGTCCATACACAGTTAAGTAAGAATGTACCACCCTTTCTTAAACCTTCTAAAATGTCATACTGGTAAACGTAAGCTGGCTTGTGACAAGCGATATAGTCAGCTTCGTCAAGAAGGTAAGTTGACTTGATAGGAGTCTTACCAAATCTTAAGTGTGACATTGTAACACCACCTGACTTCTTTGAGTCATAATCAAAGTAAGCCTGTGCGTATAAATCAGTGTTATCACCGATAATCTTGATAGCGTCCTTGTTAGCACCAACAGTACCGTCTGAACCGAAGCCCCAGAACTTACAACGTGTTGCGCCTGCAGGAGCAGCATTAACTCTTTCGCCAAGTGCGAGTGAGAGGTTTGTAACGTCATCGTTGATACCGATTGTGAAACCATTCTTCATTTCGCCAAGGAGGTTATCGAATACTGCAACAAACTGTGTAGGTGTAGTATCCTTTGAACCGAGACCGTAACGACCACCAATAATCTTTGGAGCGTTTTCGCAATCCTTGTAGAGGTTGCAAACGTCTAAGTATAAAGGTTCGCCAAGTGAACCAGGTTCCTTTGTTCTGTCAAGAACAGCAATCTTTTCAACTGTCTTTGGCATTACATCGAAGAAGTACTTAGCTGAGAAAGGACGATAGAGGTGAACCTCGAGAACACCAACTTTTCTTCCTGCAGCGTTTAAGTAATCAACTGTTTCTTCAAGAGCCTGACAAGCACTACCCATAGCAACGATAACTTCTGTAGCATCAGCTGCACCGTAGTAGTTAAATGGCTTATATGTTCTGCCTGTAATCTTTGAAATTTCGTCCATGTATTCAGCGACGATATCAGGAATAGCTTCATAGTACTTGTTTGAAGCTTCTCTACCCTGGAAGTATATATCACCGTTCTGAGCTGTACCACGGAGAACAGGATGTTCAGGATTTAAAGCGTTATCCTTAAATGCCTTAAGAGCGTCCTGATCGATAAGACCCTTTAAGTCATCATATTCCATAACTTCAACCTTCTGAATTTCGTGTGAAGTTCTGAAACCATCAAAGAAGTGGAGGAATGGAACTCTACCCTTAATAGAAGCTAAGTGAGCAACGCCACCTAAGTCCATAACTTCCTGAACACTACCTGATGCAAGAAGAGCGAAACCTGTCTGACGACAAGCCATAACGTCCTGATGATCACCGAAGATGTTAAGAGCGTGAGCTGCGATAGCTCTTGCACTAACATGGAAAACTGTAGGTAAAAGTTCACCTGCAATCTTGTACATATTAGGGATCATAAGAAGTAAGCCCTGTGATGCTGTGAATGTTGTTGTAAGAGCACCTGCCTGAAGTGAACCGTGTACAGCACCTGCTGCACCAGCTTCAGACTGCATTTCTACAACTTCTACTGTCTGGCCGAAGATGTTCTTCTGACCTTTTGCACTCCATTCGTCAACGTATTCTGCCATAGTTGATGAAGGTGTGATTGGATAAATAGCCGCTACTTCGGTAAAGGCATAGGCACAATGTGCAGCAGCGCAGTTACCGTCCATAGTCTTAAAATGTTTAGCCATTTTTTCCCCTCCTTAAAATATAAAAAGTTTTATTATTTTTTCCAACTTCAAATGTGGCTGTAGATACTTATAAAATAAGTATCCTAACCAATATATAAGTATAACACATTTCTTTTATAATTTCAAATAGTTTTTTTAAAAAAATAGCATAAGTTACAAGAAATTTTTGTGAGTTTTGCAACAAAAAACAGAAGAATGTAAAATTCTCCTGTTTTTTAGTATTATTTTTAATAAAATTACATCGTTTCGTGGAATGTTCTTGATATAACTTCAAGCTGTTGTTCTCTTGTTAAACGATTGAAGTTTACAGCATATCCTGAAATTCTAATTGTAAGTGTAGGATACTTTTCGGGATGCTCCATAGCATCTTCCAAGGTACTGCGGTTTAATACGTTTACATTTAAGTGAAAAGCCTTTTGCTTAAAGTATCCGTCAAGAATATAAACAAGATTTCTAACTCTTGCATCAGGGTCTTTTCCAAGGGCATCAGGCACAATGGAAAATGTGTTTGATATACCATCCTGACAGATTTCTGCGTAAGGGATTTTAGCAACAGAGTTAAGAGATGCCAAAGCACCGTTTTCGTCTCTTCCGTGCATTGGGTTTGCACCCGGTGCAAGAGGAGTACCGCCTTTTCTTCCGTCGGGAGTAGAGCCTGTCTTCTTTCCGTAAACAACGTTTGAAGTAATAGTGAGAACGGATAATGTGTGCTCTGCGTTTCTGTAGGTAGGGTGTTTTTTAAGTTCTGATGAGAACTTCTTTAATACTTCAACTGCGATTTCGTCAACTCTGTCATCATCGTTTCCATACTTAGGGAATTCGCCTTCAATTTCAAAATCAACGGCAATACCGTTTTCATCTCTTATAGGTTTTACTTTTGCATATTTGATAGCAGATAAGGAGTCTGCAACAACAGAAAGACCTGCAACACCAAACGCCATAAAGCGCTTTACGTCTGTATCGTGGAGAGCCATCTGACCTGCTTCATATGCATATTTATCGTGCATATAGTGAATGGTGTTCATTGTGTTTACATAAAGACCTGCAACCTCTTCCATACACTTAAAGTATGCATTCATAACCTTGTCATAGTCTAAATATTCATCAGGCATAGGCTCGGTGCAGTTTAATACCTTTACGCCCTTTTTCTCGTCTACGCCATCGTTGATAGCCATAAGAAGAGTTTTTGCAATGTTCACACGTGCGCCGAAGAACTGCATTCTTTTGCCGATTTCCATAGCAGAAACACAGCAGGCAATAGCATAGTCGTCGCCGTAGATAGGTCTCATACATTCGTCATTTTCATATTGCAGAGAATCGGTTTCGATACTCATTTTTGCACAGTAATTCTTAAAGCTTTCTGGAAGGTCTGTGCTCCATAAAACAGTAATATTAGGTTCCGGAGCGGGGTCTAAATTTGTAAGAGTATGGATAAAACGATAGGATGACTTTGTAACAAGAGTACGTCCGTCACAGCCCATACCTCCTATTGATTCTGTAACCCATGTTGGATCTCCGGAGAAAAGCTCATTATATTCAGGTGTTCTTAAATGGCGCACTATACGAAGCTTTAAAACAAGGTGGTCTATAAGCTCCTGCGCCTGTTCTTCTGTAAGAATACCATTTTTAATATCTCTTTCAATGTATATATCAAAGAATGTGGAGTTTCTGCCAAAGGACATAGCTGCACCGTTGTTTTCCTTAACACCTGCAAGGTAGCCAAAATATGTAAACTGAATAGCTTCCTTTGCGTTTTTTGCAGGAGCAGAAATATCTATTCCGTAACGCATAGCCATGCTCTTGATTTCTTCAAGAGCGCGTATCTGCATACGGATTTCTTCACGGATACGAATTGTATCTTCACATGCAGGAAGATTTTCCTTTTCTGCAAAATCTTCTTTCTTCTTTTCAATAAGAAAATCAATACCGTAAAGGGCAACTCTTCTGTAGTCACCAATAATTCTGCCTCTGCCATATGCATCAGGAAGACCGGTCATAAGACCTACTGTTCTTGCGCGGCGCATATCAGTTGTGTATGCATCAAAAACCCCGTCGTTGTGGGTCTTTCTAAATTCGATAAAATGCTCCATTTTAGTAGGGTCAACTTCATAGTTATAAGCATCTAAAGACTGCTTAACCATTCTTACGCCACCGTAAGGATTAACGATTCTCTTAAGAGGCGCATCTGTCTGAAGACCAACGATTTCTTCGTTTTCTTTATCAATATAACCCGCTTCGAACTTATCGATACCAGAAAATATCTCTGTTTCAACATCAAGAACACCGTCTTTTATTTCTTGTATAATAAGTTCTCTTACCTTTTTATATAAAGCAGAGGTCTTCTCTGTGGCAGGAGCTAAAAAGCTTTCGTCACCAAGATATGGGGTATAATTAAGCCTGATAAAGTCAGCTACGTTGACATTATCATTCCAAGCTCCGTATTTAAAGCCATTCCAAGCAGTTGTATTCATTATAATTATCCTCCGTATATATAGTATATTTTAATCAAAAACAAACACATTATATTGTGGCAGTATAAGAATAATAACACAATATATATAAAATTGCAAGGGTTATTTTGATAAAGAATATTACAAAATTGTTACAAATGTTGTATAAAAAGTACATAGTCATAATTTTCGTTGACAGAAGTGTTGATTTAATGTAAAATGTAATGGAATTAATTACAGGGAATGGAAAACCATGCCCTATGATTTATGATTATATAGTAAAGTGAGAAAGATATGAAGAGAAAGATTACCGAAATATCAATATATGAATTCTTTATGTGTATGTTTGTTATAACGATACACTTAATGTCCGAAGGCGTTGACCAGTTTACAAGGTGGAGCGCTTCTTCGATTGCTTTTATGACAATAACAAAGCTCATTACATTTGCTGTTCCGGGTTTTGTTTTTACAAGCGCCATAAAGCTTTTCTATAATTTAGGCGACAGAAAGCTTAATTACTTTAAGTTTCTGCTTGGGAGATTTTTAAAGGTATATCTTCCTTATATGATAGCTGTTATCATATACTATGTTGTGTATGTATATGGGCTTAAACTTGAGGGCTTTGAAAAGTTTGACATAAAGCAGTTAGGGAACTTTATCTTAACAGGTGAAATTTCTGCCCAGTTCTATTTTGTAATTCTTATAGTTCAGTTTTACATACTTATGCCTTTGTGGGTTGCAATAGGAAAGATTAAGTCAAAGATTTTCGGAATATCTCTCCTTGCAGTTTCATTGGTTCTGACCATAATTTCAAGAATGTACTTCCCACATATAGCCGGTCCGTTTTTAGACTGGCTCGGGTCAATTAAACTGTTCTTCGGAAATCCTATGGCAGGCTTTGACTCAACAAAATATATTGTGGAGATTACTGCATACACAAATAAGTTTTTCACATCCTACCTTGTGTTCTGGATAGGCGGAATGTATATCGGTATGAACTATGAAAAGTTCTCCGAAGAAATATCATCAGCAAAAGGCGTTTTATATATCGGTTGGCTTTTGCTTGCAGTTGCCCATTGTATATTGTCATACCTTAAGTTATGCGGTGTGACCTTATACACATATGAACCGGTTATTGTTGTGCTTTTCTGTATTTTCTCAATACTTGGTTTTTACATCTATGTCAACAACCTTACCATCACACTTGAAAGCAGAGGTAAAGGATTTTTGTCAAGCATAGCAAATGCTTCGTATGATATATACCTGATACATTGTCTTGTGATTTTTCTGTGTTATTATTTTATGAATAAAGCAGACATAGGCGGAACAATGACAAAGTTCTGGATATCTGCAGGTATTACATATACGTTTTCCATTGTGTTCTGCGTTATCGAGTCAACAGTTCAGAACAACATAAGAATGAAGCACAGACGCAGATCAGCAGAAAATGCCCGCAAGGCGGCCCGTAGAAAACGCTATCTGTAAGTTAAAACCACCGGTGAGTGCATCAACATCTATAATCTCTCCCGCGAAGAAAAGCCCTGATACGAGCTTTGATTCCATAGTGGAGGGATTTATTTCTTTTATGCTGACACCGCCTGATGTAATAATAGCAGTTTCAGGCGGACAAAAATCTAAAACATTCAATTCGATATTTTTAATAAGCTTCGTAAAGCACGTTCTTTCTTCGTGGGTTACGGAGTTTGTTTTTTTGCGCGGAGAAATTCCCGCAAGGTCTATGAGAACAGGGATTAAAGCCTTTGGTAAAAGTGCGTCAAGGGAGTTTATAAAATCCTTGTTTATGTTCTGTGAAAAATCTCTTAAAACTCTCTCGTCAAGCTGTTTTTCCGAAAGAGCAGGCTTTAAGTCAAGAGTGATTTTATATTTATCGGTGCGCATATTCTTCATATATGCACTTGCGCTTAATATAACAGGCCCAGTAATTCCGCTATGGCTGAACATCATTTCCCCAAAGTCAGAGTATACCTTTTTGCCTTTGCTGTTAGTAACGGTTACTGCAACGTTTTTGAGGGAAAGCCCTGAAAGAGATGTAACCCATTCTTCTTCAACCACAAGGGGAACAAGGGATGGGCGAAGGTCTGTTATGGTATGGCCTAAATTTTCGGCAAAGGTATATCCGTCACCTGTTGAGCCTGTGGTTGGATATGATATTCCTCCCGTAGCCAGAATAACAGAATCTGCAGGGATGAATTTGTTGTTTTCGCATATTACTGCAGATACATTTCCGTTTTCTTCAAGGATATCGTTTACTGTATCGTTTATTATCTTAACATTATTGTTTACAACAAAATCGCGAAGAGCATCTACTATATCAGAGCTTTTATCTGATACGGGGAAAACTCTGTTGCCCCGCTCAATTTTAGTTTCAACACCAAGCTTATTGAAAAAATCAATAGTTTGCATATTGTCAAAACCATAAAAGGCGCTATATAAAAACTTTCCGTTTGTGACAACATTTTTTATAAGGGTGTTTACGTCCTCGCAGGCGTTGGTAAGGTTGCACCTTCCCTTCCCTGTAATCATAAGCTTTCTGCCAAGACGGGGATTCTTTTCAATAAGTGTGACATTCAACCCTCTTTCAGCCGCAGTTCCTGCAGCCATCATTCCTGCAGCGCCACCGCCTATTACAACTACATTTTTGCTCATAGATAAATGTCCTTTCGTAATAAATGAATTAGTAACCCAAATCGTAGGGGCGGGTTTCCATGCCCGCCCGGATGTATAATAAAATCATATTTTTCGGGAGGGCGCGGAGACCCTCCCCTACATTGATAATGCATAAAACGTTCATAATCTGAATTTTAAATCATTATATCACATAATCTCCTTTGGGTCAAACATTATGTATATTAAGGACAAAACCCGAATAAAATCTAAAGAGCAAAAGAGTGCGCAGGAGGTACGGAATGAACAAGGCTTATGGATTAACGGGGGAGCAGGTTGAAAAATCCCGCAGGGAATATGGAACAAACAAATTAACACCTAAAAAGCAAAGAGGGTTTTCGGATGTTTACTGGGATAAATATAAAGACCCAATAATAAAAGTTTTACTGGTTGCGCTTTCCGTAAATGTTATCTTCACTTTTTTCGGAAAGGTTGACTGGTATGAATGTTTAGGCATTCTTCTTTCGGTTTTAATATCGACCTTTGTTTCTTCTATATCAGAATATAATAATGAAAACACCTTCAAAAAGCTTCAGGAAGAAGCCGCAGACACAAAATGTAAGGCTTGGCGTGATAAAAAGCTATGTGAAATAAAAACTTCCGAGGTTGTGACAAGAGATAATATTCTTCTTCAGGCAGGGGACATAATTCCTGCAGACGGAAAAATTATATCAGGAAGTATTATGACAGACCAGTCATCATTAAATGGTGAAAGCGTTGAGGTGGAAAAGAAAGCGGATGGAGAAAACAATAAAGATTTCTGGGACAAGAGAAGTGTGTTTCGCGGATGCGTTGTATGTTCCGGTGAGGCAGTTATGGAGGTTTTAACGGTTGGGGATGGAACTGTTTACGGAAAAATGACTCAGGAGGCTCAGGAAGAAAGCGGAGAAAGCCCTCTTTCTTTAAAACTTAAAGGTATTGCAGAGAGTATAAGCAAGTTCGGGGCGGTCAGCGCTGTTTTAATTATTATAATAAGCTTTTTTAACAATGCCTTTTTTGCAAATGGCTTAAACCCCGTTATGATTTCAGGATATTTTTCTGATAGCGCACAGGTAATTTCTGATTTGGTTAGTTCTTTAATAGTCGGAATAATCGTTATGGTTGTTGCTGTGCCTGACGGACTTCCTTTGATGATAGCCATTGTATGCTCCCTTAATATGAAGAAAATGCTAAAGGCAAACGTTCTTGTCAGAAAGCTTATAGGAATTGAAACTGCAGGGGAGATAAATATTCTTTTTACGGATAAGACGGGAACTATAACTATGGGAAAGCCACAGGTTAAAATGTTTTTATGTGGTGACGGAAAAGAATACGAAAGCTTTAAAAAGCTTGGCAAAGAATTTTCAGGTACGTTGGGAAAAGCCATATTAATGAGCTCAGCTGCAAGGTTTTCAGGGAATAAGATTATAGGCGGAAATTCAACAGAAAAGGCTCTCTTTGAGTTTATGGGAGAGATAAAAGATACGAAGACAAAGCTTGTTAAAAGTATTCCGTTTTCATCAGAGAATAAGTTCTCTATGGCTGAAATATATGATGGAAAAAGCCTTGTTTTAGTAAAAGGTGCTCCTGAAATAATATTGCCGAGATGCAAAAACTGTTTAGGGCAGAAGGGAGATAAGAGAGAGCCTTCGTACATAGACAAAAAGATGAAAGAATATAGTTCGATGAGGCTTTTAGCCATAGCTATTGCAGAGGGAAAAATCAAGAATGACAAAATACCTGATAATATGACGCTTTTGGGGATAGCAGTTATTCGAGATGACATACGCCCCGAGGCAAAGCTTGCCATAAAAGAGGTTATGGATGCAGGGATACAAGTGGTTATGATAACGGGGGATAAGGCAGAAACCGCTATGGCAATTGCCAGAGAAACGGGGCTTTTAGGAGACGGAGATATAATGCTTACGTCAAAAGAGTTATCAGGCCTTACAGATGATGAGGTAAAGAGAATTCTGCCAAAGCTTAAGGTTGTGGCAAGGGCATTGCCTTCGGATAAAAGCAGGCTTGTGAGAATATCAAAAAGTATGAACCTGGTAGTTGGTATGACAGGTGACGGGGTAAATGATGCCCCTGCTCTTAAACTTTCGGATGTGGGTTTTTCTATGGGTGGAGGAACAGAGGCTGCTGCTGCCGCATCGGACATAGTTATCCTTGATGATAATTTCAGGTCGGTAAGAAACGCTGTTCTATATGGCAGAACTATATATAAAAGTATAAAAAAGTTTATCAGGTATCAGCTGACGATTAACGTGGCGGCTGTGGCTGTTTCTATGCTTGGGCCGGTTGTTGGGATAGAAAAGCCTCTTAATATATCACAGATGATATGGACGAATCTGATGATAGACAGTTTAGGCGCAATAGCATTTGGCGGTGAGCCTGCCCTTAAAAAATATATGAAAGAAAGACCGAGAAAAAAGACAGAGGATATTATAGATAAAAATATGTGGAGCGGGATTATAGTTGATGGGCTTTATATATGCGCTTTAAGTCTCTTGTTCTTTATTGCGCCATTTATCAAAGATGTTTTCAGGCCCTCCGATTCAAACATATATTTTTATACAGGATATTTCACGTTTTTTATTATGATAAGTATATTCAATGCCTTTAATGCAAGATGTGATGGAATAAACCTTATCCAGAATCTTTCCTTAAATAAGCCATTTTTGTTTGTGATGGGCGGAATAGCATTGGTACAGTTTTTTATGACATATTATGGCGGTGCAATGCTTCGCACGGCAGGGCTTAATGTTAAGGAGTGGATATTGGTGTTATCTTTGGCTCTTTCGATTTTCCCTGTGGAATTTATAAGGAAGTTAATTCGTTGGAATATGAAAGAAAAATCTGCACAAGATATAAACAACTGACAGTTGTTTCAGGGGTGATTATGTGAAAAAATGGATAAGTATGCTTTTGTGTACGTTGATTTTACTGATGAATATAGAATGCAGTGGTATGACATATGTGTCGGCAGAATCAGCAATTCTTATAGAAAAGAATTCTGCCAGGGTTTTATATGAAAAAAATCCTGATAAAAGATTGCCTATGGCAAGCACAACAAAGATTATAACAGCCATAACTGTTCTTGAAAATGAAGAGGTGGACCTTGAAAAAGTTATTGAAGTTTCGGAGTCTGCTGCAAACACCGAGGGATCAAGCATGTATCTTGAAAAGGGAGAAAAACTGACCATAAGAGAGCTTTTGTATGGGCTTATGTTGCAGTCAGGTAATGACGCGGCTGTGGCATTATCCGAAGGTGTGTCGGGGAGCGTGGAAGAGTTTGTTAAATGTATGAACGAAAAGGTAAGAGAGATAGGAACGAAGAATACAAATCTCACAAACCCAAACGGTTTGCCTGATGACGAGCATTATTCAACAGCAAGGGATATGGCAAAAATAACAAGCTATGCAATGTCAAATAAAGAGTTTTGCGAAATCGTAAAAACAAAATCCTTTAAAATAGAGGGAGAGGGAAAAGCATATCCAAGAACCCTTACAAATCATAATAAGCTTTTAAATATGTATGAGGGTTGTGTTGGAGTAAAGACAGGGTTTACAAAGGCAGCAGGGAGATGCCTTGTAAGTTCTGCTATAAGAGAGAATATGCACCTGATATGCGTTACATTAAACGCCCCTGATGACTGGAATGACCATATGAGCTTATATGATTACGGATACAGTAACTATAAATATAAAAAGCTTGTAAGCAGCGAAGTTCCAATATGTTCAGCAAGGGTTAACGGAAGCGAGAAAGAAGAAGTGAACCTTTACGCAGGCAGCGATGTTCATTATCCTGTGCTGGAAGGTGAAAAATACGATATTGAAACGGATATATATCCGGGGCTTTCGGCTCCTTTGAAAAAAGGAGAGCAGGCAGGAAGAATAATGGTTAATGTAAACGGAAGAAAGGCAGAGATACCTCTTGTGGTTTATGAAGATATTGAAGCCATACCAATAACGAAAAAGCTTGGTGAAAGGTTAGCCGAAAGCATAAAAGCCTTTTTCTCTGCATGGGCATCTATTATGAGGTAGGGAAACCCTCACCGATACAAACAAGGAATGGTTTAAAACCATTCCTTGTTTTTTGGTAAAAATTTCGGAAAAAATAGCTTGCAATAAAAATTTGCTTGATGTATAATATGGTTAAATGGGAAGAATTCGGTTACTATAGTTTGATAAAGAAGTTTTTCGTTATGAAAGAAGGCGGATTTTGTGCTTAGATTACAGAAATTTTTGGCTGATTGCGGTGTTGCGTCAAGACGTGGTGCGGAAAAGCTTATTGCAGACGGAAAGATAAAAGTTAACGGTGAAGTTGTTCGTGAAATGGGTATCAAAATCGACGAGGAAAATGATATAGTAGAGTTTCAGGGGCAAAGACTGAAAGCTCAGAGCAAAATGATATATATTATGCTCAACAAGCCTGAAGGTTTTGTTACAACAGTATCAGATGATAAGGGCAGAGAAACTGTTATGGAGCTTGTTGCAGATATCCCTGCAAGAATTTATCCTGTTGGAAGACTTGACTATGATACAGAGGGTCTTTTGCTTATGACTAATGACGGAGACCTGACATATAAAATCACTCATCCGAAAAATAATGTTAAAAAGACCTATGAGGCAGAGGTATCAGGCAATATGGATATGGAAGCGCTGACATCTCTTCGCACAGGTGTTTATATAGATGGAAAGAAGACAAGCCCTGCCCGTGTTGAAGTTATTGGTGCAACAGCTCTTGGAACAAAGGTTCGCATCACTATTCACGAGGGAAGAAACCGTCAGGTAAGACGAATGTTTGAAGCGGTGGGATGTACCGTTAAAAGGCTTAAAAGAACGGAAGAAGCAGGACTTAAGCTTGGCCATATTCCTCTCGGAAGATGGAGAAAGCTTACTGAACCTGAAATAAATATGCTCAAGAAGATAGGAACAGGAAAAAAGTCATCTGCGGAAATGAGCAGAAAAATGTATTCCCGAAAGGGAAAACCAAACAAAGGTAAATAAATTAAAACATATAAATATGGGTCAAGGAGGCAACTTGAAAATGAGTAAATTAAACGATTTACAGCAGATGCGCCAGACCATTTTACAAGGCGGTGGCGAAGACAAGATTAAGGCTTTGCACGACAGCGGGAAAAAGACAGCCAGAGAAAGAATGGCTATGCTTTTTGATGAAGGAAGCTTTGTAGAACTGGACGCATTTGTAACACAGAGATTTGATAATACAGACGGATTTAAAGAAGTTCCTGCAGAAGGCGTTGTTATCGGCTACGGATTAGTTGAAGGTCGCCCAGTATATGCTTATGCGCAGGATTATACAGTTTTAAACGGTTCTGTTGGTGAAATGCATGCGGCTAAAATCGTAAAGATTATGGATATGGCACTTAAGATGGGTGCTCCTCTTGTAAGCATTTTAGATTCTGCCGGTGCAAGAATTAAAGAAGGACTCGATGCTCTTAAGGGCTATGGTGAAATCTTTAAAAAGGCGGCTAACTTATCAGGCGTTATCCCACAGATAGCAATTGTTTTAGGTCAGTGCGCAGGGGGTGCAGCATTTGCGCCTGCTATGGCAGACTTTACATTTATGGTTGATAAAATCAGCCATATGTATGTAAATGGACCTTCTGTTGTTAAGGGTTCATTAAACGAAGATATTACTGCTGATTCTTTAGGCGGAGCAGAAGCCCACGCTACAAAGAGCGGTATAGCGAGCTTCACAGCAGCAAACGAAGAAGAATGCTTTATGCAGGTAAAAAACCTTCTTTCATATTTGCCATCTAATAATTTAGACGGTGCACCTATGTATGAAGCGGCAGACGATGTTAACAGAGTTTCAGCCGCACTTAACGAAACAGAGAGTGCATATGCTATGAAGAACGTTATAGCTGAAGTGGTAGACGATGGTGCATTCTTAGAAGCCCTTTCAGGCTATGCTGAAAATATGATCACAGGTTTTGCCCGTCTTGATGGCATCGGTGTTGGTATCGTTGCAAATAAAGAGGGTGCAGAGCTTGACAGCAAGGCGTCAGAAAAGGCGGCAAGATTTATCCGCTTCTGTGACTGCTTCTCAATTCCTGTTGTAACATTTACAGATGCTAAAGGCTACACAGTAGATAAGGAAGAAGAATATGCAGGTCTTGTAAGACGTGGGGCTAAACTCCTTTATGCATTTGCTGAAGCATCTGTTCCAAAGATTAATGTTATCATAGGCAAGGCGTACGGTAGCGCTTACGTTGCTATGAACAGTAAGCACATCGGTGCGGATATGGTATTTGCTTGGCCACAGGCTGAAATTTCTGTTATGGGTGCAGAGGGTGCCGCAAACATCGTGTTTGATGACGAAATTGCAAATTCTGATAACCCTGTTAATACAAGAAACGAAAAGATTGCTGAATATAAAGAAAAGTATGCAAGTCCTTATATTGCGGCGGCAAAGGGATATGTTGATGATGTAATAGAACCTGCTTTAACACGTCCAAGACTTATTTCTGCCCTTGAAATGCTTATGAGCAAACGTGAAGAACGTTTAGCTAAAAAGCATGGCAATATACCTATGTAGGATAAAGGGGGAATAGTTAATGCCAAAAATGACACTTAGTGAAGCTTTGGCAGAAGGCTTGCAGGTTACAGGTATCGGTCTTATAATCGTATTTTCGGTTCTTATTATATTGATGCTTGTAATGATGGCAATGAAGCTTGTTTTCTATAAGGAAGATAAGCCTGTCGAGAAAAAGCCTGAAGTTAAGGTAGAAAAACCTGCTCCCGTTGTGCAGGCAACTGATGACAGCGAGTTAATCGCAGTTATTTCTGCAGCTGTTGCGGCTTGTATGGACGTTCCTGTAAGCTCAATTAATATTAAGTCTTACAAGAAGGTTGGCGCTTGGAACAAAGCGGGCGTAAGAGATATTATTGATTCAAGATTATAGAAAGGAAGAAAATAAAATGAGAAAGTTCAGAATAAATGTAAATGGAAATTTTTATGATGTAGAGGTTGAAGAAGTAGGCGGCGCAGTTGCTTCTGCTCCTGCTACTGCGGCTGCTCCTGCGGCAGCTCCAGCTCCTGCAGCAGCTCCAGCTCCTGCTGCTCCAGCCGGCGGAACTGCTGTTTCAGCTCCTATGCCTGGTAAGATTGTTTCAGTTAAGGTATCAGTTGGTCAGGCAGTAAACGAAGGCGATGTTGTTTGCGTTCTTGAAGCTATGAAGATGGAAAACGAAATTATGGCTCCGTGTTCCGGTAAGATTGTTGCAGTAAGCGTATCAAACGGTGATTCTGTTAACACAGGCGATGCAATTGTTTCAATAGGCTAATCCTTTGGATTAAAATGAAAGGACGATAGTTATGATAGATGGACTTTTAAGCTTTTTGCAAAGCACCGGTGTAGCGGCGTATATTGAAAACGTAAAGATTGCGCTCGCATCCGGAGGTTCAGGTTTTGAAAACATAATCGCTGTAATAGGCACACCACTTATGATTATAATTGCATGCGTGCTTTTATATCTTGCCATAGTAAAGCAGTTTGAACCGCTTTTGCTTTTGCCTATTGCCTTTGGTATGTTGCTTTCAAACCTTCCTATGCTTGCAGATTCAAGCGCTATAATGATGCACCCTGAATTCTTTAACGGTGCAGAAGGATTACAAATGGGAGAGATTATCAAGCACGGTGGACTCTTAGACCTTTTGTATTTAGGTGTTAAGCTTGGTATTTACCCACCGCTTATATTCTTGGGAATCGGTGCTATGACCGACTTTGGTCCCCTTATTGCAAATCCGAAGAGTATTGTTTTAGGTGCTGCGGCACAGCTTGGTGTATTTTTAACATTTTTAGGTGCTCTTGTTTTAGGTGCTACAATTCCAGGTATAAACTTTGGCGTAAACGAGGCGGCTTCTATCGGTATCATTGGTGGTGCTGACGGACCTACAGCTATATACGTTACAAAGACATTGGCACCTGCACTTTTACCTGCTATTGCTATTGCGGCATATTCTTATATGGCTCTTATTCCTGTTATTCAGCCTCCTATTATGAAGGCTCTTACAACAAAGGAAGAACGCCAGATAGTTATGGAACAGTTAAGACCTGTCAGCAAGACAGAAAAGATTGTGTTCCCTATTATCGTTACAATAGTTGTAGCCCTTATTGTTCCTGATGCAGTATCTTTGGTTGGTATGCTTATGCTTGGTAACCTTGCAAAAGAATCAGGAATTGTTGACCGTTTGGTTGACACAGCGCAGAACGCACTTATGAATATTATTACTATATTCTTAGGCATAACAGTTGGTGCAACAGCCAAGGCGGATACATTCTTAACAGTTGAAACAATTGGTATCGTTGCACTCGGTCTTATTGCTTTCTGCTTCTCAACAGCAGGTGGTCTTGTCTTGGGTAAGATTATGTGCAAGATGACAGGCGGAAAGATAAATCCGCTCATCGGTTCAGCTGGTGTATCTGCTGTACCTATGGCGGCAAGAGTTTCACAGATGGTAGGTCAAAAGGAAAACCCTTCAAACTTCCTTTTGATGCACGCTATGGGACCAAACGTTGCAGGTGTAATAGGCTCTGCTGTTGCGGCGGGTGTATTCCTTTCAATGTTTGCTAAATAAGAATTTACGAGGTGAATTTTCACCGATATATAAAGGAGGAAATATTATGAGGAAAGTCGGAATTACAGAAACCGTGTGTCGTGATGCTCATCAGTCGTTAATCGCTACAAGAATGACTACTGATGAAATTCTTCCTGCCCTCCCACTTTTAGATAAGGTTGGATACCATTCTTTAGAAGTATGGGGCGGAGCTACTTTCGACGCATGTTTAAGATTTTTAAATGAAGACCCATGGGAGAGATTACGTAAGATAAGAGCGGCTGCTCCTAACACAAAGTTACAGATGCTCTTTCGAGGTCAGAACGTTTTAGGATATCGTCACTACGCAGATGACGTTGTTGAATATTTTGTTCAGAAGTCAATTGCAAACGGTATCGATATTATCAGAATATTCGATGCATTAAACGATGTTCGTAACCTTCAGACAGCTATCAATGCAACAAAGAAAGAAAAAGGTCACGTTCAGGCAGCTATTTCATACACAATAAGCCCTGTTCACGATAATGACTTTTTCGTTAAGCTTGCAAAGGAATATGAAGACTGCGGTGCAGACTCTATCTGTATCAAAGATATGGCAGGTCTTCTCACACCTTATAATGCATATGAATTGGTTAAGGGTATCAAGGGCGCAGTTAAAATCCCTGTTCAGCTTCATACCCACTATACAAGCGGTGTTGGTTCAATGACATATTTAAAGGCTATCGAAGCAGGAGTTGACGTTGTTGACTGTGCTTTATCACCTATGTCACTCGGCACTTCACAGCCACCAACAGAACCTCTTGTTGCAACTCTTCAGGGTTCAGAATATGATACAGGTATTAACTTAGAAGCTCTTACTGAAATCGCTGATTACTTTAAACCACTCCGCGAAAAGTATTTAGAAAGCGGACTCCTTAACACAAAGGTTATGGGCGTTGATATTAACACTCTTAAGTATCAGGTTCCGGGTGGTATGCTTTCAAACCTTGTGTCACAGTTAAAGCAGCAGAACGCAGAAGATAAGTTTGAAGAAGTGTTAAAGGAAATCCCAAGAGTTCGTAAGGATTTAGGCTTCCTTCCACTTGTTACACCTACAAGTCAGATTGTTGGTACTCAGGCTGTTTTAAATGTTTTGATGGGCGAGAGATACAAGATGGTTACAAAAGAAACAAAGGGTATCTGTAAGGGTGAATATGGCCGCACTCCTGTTCCAATTGACGATGAGTTCAGAAAGCAGATTATCGGCGACGATAAAGCTATTGACTGTCGTCCTGCTGATTTGATTCAGCCTGAACTTGACAGACTTAAGAAGGAATGCGCACAGTGGACAGAACAGGAAGAAGACGTATTGTCATACGCTCTCTTTGATCAGGTTGCTGTTGACTTCTTTAAACAGCGTCAAGCCGCAAAATATAAAATAGATAAAGATAGCGTTGATATGGAAGAAAAAATCCATTACGTATAAGAATTTTAAAAGACCTTGCGAAAAGCAAGGTCTTTTTTTGTTTGATAAATATTTCGAATACGTAATTTAATTCGCAGATGTAAGAGCGACATAATAGGTTGTTCCCTACGTTATAAATAAGTATATTTTTACACCTCATTATGCATTGCTTTTTTGTAATCGCTCGGACTAAAGCCTGTGCTCTGCAAAAACACTCGGTTAAATGTTCTGATGGATGAGAAACCCACCTCATAAGCAACTTCGGTAAGGCTCATTTTCTTTGTGTCAATAAGTCTTAATGCTTCGTTTATTCTCAATGAATTTATGTATTGTCTGAAACCGATAAAAAGCTTATCTTTAAAAAGATGGGAGATATATGAAGTGCAAAGACCTAAATCGTTTGCAGCACCTTTTGTTGTGATATCCCTCTTATAGTTGTTATTACAATAGTCAAGCAACTTCTGGAAAGAAGAATTATCGGTATTGCTTATATTCCTGAAGGTCATCTCGCTAAAAAGCATACCTATAAGCGCCATAAGGCTTCCCCATCTTATTGGTTCCTGATATTCTCCGTCGCAATCGTGTATGGCAGAAAAAACGTTTTCTATATTAGCAGAAACGTTTTTTATATGAGGGCAAACAGGCAACTTCTTCTCAAATATTTTCTTATATTCGGGGAGCTGTTCTACATCAACAATAAAAACGTCGGCAATATCGTCATCGCCTTTTTTAAAGCTGTGTATTCTGTTAGGGAAGATAATAAAGCAGTCGCCTTTTTCTAAATTATAGCAAACACCGTCAATGTATGCGTCGCATTTACCTTGCCGCATAAACATAATTTCTGCCTGACTATGAAGATGTGCGCCAAATTCAAGAGCATCACGCAGAACGGTTATTCGGTTTTGTCGTTGTTCGAAAAAGAAGTTCATTTTATCACCATTTATGTTTATTAATAATATGTATTGCCGAACCATGTTCCGCTCGCTATTGAATTCCTCCACCGCAAGCGGTCACTGTCTCCGCTGTCCGCTCCGGTCAGCGCTAAACGGTTGCCACCGGCAACCAGCGCCCCTTTAGACAAGGGAGGCAGATAGAAGTAGGGAACGGTTCTAAACCGTTCCGTAAATTAAATTAACATCATTTACACAATATCGTTTTTCCCTGCAACATCTAATTTTCTTTTTATTCTTTGCAGGGCGTTGTCTATTGATTTTGGGCTTCTGCCAAGCTCTGTGGCAATATCCGTATAGGTAAGGCCCGCAAGGTGAAGAGATAAAACTGTTTTCTCAAGCTTGCTTAATGCGCTTTCTATTGTCTTATTCAAAAGCTCTGTTTTTTCTCTTTGTAAAAACATTTCTTCAGGATCGGAAATGTCACTTTGAGCAAAAAGCTCAAAAAAAGTCCTCTCTTCGTTATCGTCAAAAACAGGCTCGCTTAAGGAAACATAAGAGTTAAGAGGAAGATGCTTTTTCCTTGTAGATGCTCTGACTGCGCTAATCATATTTCGTTTTATACAAAGCTCCGCAAAGCCTTTAAAGGAAGGCTGTTTGGTAATATCAAAGTCGCGTATTGCCTTAAATAAGCCTATCATTCCCTCCTGAATAATATCATCTCTGTCTGCTCCGGGGAGATAATATGTTGCCGCCTTGGTCTTTACAAGGTTTTTATAGCGGTTAAGTATCATCTCGGTGGCGCGTCTGTCACCGCCTGCAGAGAGTTCAACAAGCTCCTCATCGGAGAGCTTGTCATATTCGAATTCAGAATTATACATTTTAAAACTCCATTCTTTATGGGTTATAAAAAAGGGACTGTGGATCTTGTTTTGCCACGGTCCCTTTTGTGAATGCACTATAATTTATTTGAGTAAGTCAGCAGTTTCGCGTGCGATCATAAGTTCTTCGTTTGTAGGGATAACTAAAACCTTAACCTTGCTGTCAGCTGTGCTGATGAAAGCTTCCTTGCCGCGTGTAGCTGCATTTACATCCTTATCGATTTCGATACCGAGGAATTCAAGACCCTTTGTGATTTCAGCACGCATATTAGCATCGTTTTCACCAACGCCTGCTGTAAATACGATAGCATCAACGCCACCCATCTGTACAATGTACTGACCGATATATTTACGTACACTGTAAACAAACATATCAAGGGCAAGCTGTGCGCGTTCGTTACCGTTCTTTGCAGCAGCATCAAGATCTCTGAAGTCACTTGATACGCCTGAAATACCGGCAACACCTGATTCCTTGTTAACAAGGTTATCAACCTGTTCGAGTGTCATACCTTTGTTATCAGCAATAAACTTGATGATAGCAGGGTCGATGCTTCCACAACGTGTACCCATAACTGTACCTGCAAGAGGAGTAAGACCCATTGATGTAGCAACTGACTTACCGCCATCTACTGCTGTGATACTTGAACCGTTACCTAAATGACATGTGATAATCTTTAAGTCAGCAGCATCCTTGCCTAAAATTTCAGCAGCTTTTGATGATACAAACTTGTGTGATGTACCGTGGAAACCGTAACGTCTGATTTTGTTTTCTGTATATAATTCATATGGAAGACCGTACATAAATACTTCTTTAGGCATTGTCTGATGGAATGCTGTATCAAATACGCCTGCCTGTGGAACGCCAGGCATTGCTTTTTCGCAAGCATCAACACCGATTAAGTTTGCAGGGTTGTGAAGAGGTGCAAGAGGAATACATTCCTTAACAGCAGCCTTAACTTCATCATTGATGATAGCAGACTTGCTGAATAATTCACCACCGTGAACGAGACGGTGACCAACAGCTGAAATTTCGCTCATATCAGCGATAACACCGTGTTCCTTGCTAACGAGTGCATCAAGAACCATAGCAATTGCATCTGAATGATCCTTCATATCCTTTTCGATAACAACCTTATCTCCGCCCTGCGGTGTGTGGTTAAGCTTTGAACCGGCAATGCCGATTCTCTCACAAAGACCTTTTGCTAAAACTGCCTCTGTTTCCATATCAATAAGCTGATACTTAAGAGATGAGCTTCCTGCATTGATAACTAAAATCTTCATAATTAATATCCTTCTTTCTATTATATTAAATTATTCAGCCTGTGCCTGAACACAAGTAATTGCAACAACACCAACGATATCGTCTGCGCTACAACCTCTTGATAAGTCATTGATAGGCTTTGCAATACCCTGAGTAACAGGACCATATGCTTCAGCTTTTGCAAGTCTTTGAACAAGCTTGTAACCGATGTTACCTGCATCAAGGTCAGGGAATACAAGAACGTTTGCCTTACCTGCAACAGGGCTTCCTGGCGCCTTTGATTCACCAACAGATGGAACGATAGCGGCATCTAATTGAAGCTCACCATCAACGCATAAGTCAGGGTTTAATTCCTTACAAAGCTTTGTAGCTTCAACAACCTTTGTAACGTCATCGTGCTTTGCGCTACCCTTTGTAGAGTGTGAAAGCATAGCAACCTTTGCTTCTTCCTGAACGAGAAGTTCAAAAGATTCAGCAGAGCATGCAGCGATAGCGGCAAGCTTTTCTACATCAGGATTCTGTTCAAGACCGCTGTCTGCGAAAACGAATGTTCCGTTTGACCCGAATTCACAGTCAGGAACAACCATAAGGAAGAATGCAGATACAAGCTTTATACCTGGCTTTGTCTTGATAATCTGAAGGCTAGGACGTAAAGTGTTTGCTGTAGAGTGACAAGCACCTGATACAACACCATCTGCATCTCCTGCCTTAACCATAAGGCATGCATAGTACATATAGTCAGAAAGCGCAGTCTTTTTAGCTTCCTCGTATGTAAGACCCTTGCTCTTACGAAGTTCAACAAAGAGATTTAAATATTCTTCTGTCTTTTCGTATGTAAATGGATCGATAATAGTAGCGCCTGTGATATCAAAACCCTTGCTGTTTTCAGCAACTTCTTCAGGAGTACCGATAATTATAATATCCGCAATTCCTTCTTTTAATACCTTTTCAGCAGCTTCAAATGTTCTTGGATCCATAGACTCAGGAAGAACGATTGTCTTTTTGTCTGATCTTGCACGTTCTTTAATTGTTTCTAAAAACTTACTCATTGTAAATCCTCCATATTAAATTTCATTCATTCTATATTATACACCTTATTTTGCCAATAAACAAGGGTATTTTGCAAAAAAAGTTGAGAAATTTTTAATGTTTAACCCTATATTGACTTTTTTGCCCCTAAGTGATAGAATTTTCATAGAAATTTATTGATAGGAAAGTAGCTTATGACTAATTATAAAATAGTTGTTCAGTATGACGGAACAAGATATAATGGCTGGCAAAAGCAGGGGAATACAAAAAACACCATTCAGGAAAAGTTTGAAGATATTCTTTTTAAAATGACAGATAAAAAAACCGAGATTTTTGCATCAGGGAGAACTGATGCCGGGGTTCACGCATGGGGACAGGTTGCAAACTTTAAAATCGATTGTGATATGCCCTGTGATGAGGTTTTTGAATATCTGAATAATTATCTGCCTGAAGATATTGCTGTTATCTCGGTTGAGAAGGCAGAGGATAGATTTCACAGCAGACTGAATGCAACTTCCAAAACATATGAATACAGGATGACTTATAAAAAACCTGACGTTTTTAAAAGAAAGTATATATATACTGTGGAGAAAAAGCCTGACATTGATTTAATGAAAAAGGGAGCAGAAATCCTTACGGGTACATATGATTTCAAAGGTTTTTCTTCATTAGGGAGAACAAAAAAATCTACCATCAGAACAATAAACTTTATTGATATAGAGGATGACTTTGGAGTTATAAAAATCCGCATTAACGGAAGTGGGTTTTTATATAATATGGTGAGGATTATTGCAGGAACTCTTTATGATATTGGAACAGGGAAGAAAGATATAGAGGATATTAAAAAAGCATTGGAGAGTAAGAGCCGCGAGTTTGCAGGAACAACATTCCCTGCAAGAGGGCTTGCCTTGGTTGAAGTTAAGTATGATTTTTTGTAGGGTAGTGTCCCTCGCGAAAAGTATGATTATGTCCGGGCGGGCGTGGAAACCCGCCCCTACGGATGTTAATATTATGTATTTTAATGATGTAGGGGAGGGTCTCTGTGCCCTCCCGCGAGCATTTTGTAAATTTGAAAGGAATGATAATTATTATGAAAGCACTTATTACAGGAGCAAGTTCAGGTCTTGGATGGGATATGGCACATATCTTATCCGAAATGGGATATGATATTGTTGCGGTTGCAAGACGAGAAGACCGCCTTTTAAAGCTTAAAGAAGAGCTTAAAACAGAGGTAGAGGTTGTATGCTGTGATGTTACAGATATAAATGCATGTATGGGTCTTTCACAATGGGCAGACGAGGTAGATGTTTTTATAAATAATGCAGGGTTTGGCGTTTTTGGGGAGCTTTGTTCTACTGATTTAGATAAAGAACTTTCTATGATAGATACAAATATCAAGGCTGTACATATACTTACAAAGCTTTTTGCAACAAAGTTTAAGGAGAAGAACAAGGGTTATATTTTAAACGTTGCGTCTCTTGCGGCATTCTTCCCCGGCCCTATATTTGGTGCATATTATGCATCAAAGGCTTATGTTTTAAGGCTTTCTCAGGCCCTGTCAGAAGAACTTCGCAGAAATAAGAGTAATGTTTCTGTATCTGTTTTGTGTCCGGGACCGGTTCATACTGAATTCGGTGAGGTTGCAAAGGTTAGCTTTGGTGACGGAACAGAAAAGGCAGGAAGCCTTGTTGTTTTAAAAAGCAGAGATGTGGCAGAATATGCTATTAAGAAAATGTTTAAAAGAAAGGAAGTTATTATTCCCGGGGGAATAATGAAGGTAGCAGTTTTCCTTCGCAGAATACTTTCTGATAAGGTTCTTTCAAAAACTGTATATATGATTCAGAACAAGAAGTGCAGAATAAAATAAGATTATATACTAATGTGTGAAAAATAAGTTTAAAATCCCGTCAAGATAGTGCAAAATCACATTGACGGGTTTTTTTATGTGTGCTATAATATAGGGTACAATGGGAAAGTTTGGGCTTTGGTCATTGGTTAGTAAATTGTCCGTTTTTGTATGTGTAATCTTTTAAATATTGCAGATAATCATAGATGAAATAATTTATCAGGAGGGTATTATGTTTGAAAATATTTTGACAGTAGGAACCAATGTTATTATTCTTTTTGTTATAATAGGAATTGGATTTTTATCCAATAAAACTAAAATATTTTCGTCAAAGGGTATAAAAGATTTAACTACATTTGTTTTATATGTTGTAACTCCCTGTACTCTTGTAAATTCATTCCAGAGAGAATTTGACAAGACTATGCTTGTGGGGTTAGGAATCACAGTGTGTGTAGCTTTTGCAACACACATTATAACTATCCTTCTGGCACATTTGTTTATCCATACCCGTGATAAAAATGAATTAAGAGAAAAAACACTTATATTCGCATCCGTTTTTTCTAACTGCGGATATATGTCATTGCCTCTTCAGCAGGCGCTGTTGGGGGATACAGGTGTCTTTTACGGTGCGGCATATATCGCTGTGTTTCAGGTTATAGTCTGGACATATGGGATAGTGGAGATGACAAGAGATTTTAAAAACATTTCCCTTAAAAAGATAATTATAAACCCAGGAGTGATAGGAACAATAGCAGGACTTATAATATTCTTGTTTTCAATTAATGTTCCTGTCGTTATAAAAGAGCCTATAGGTTATTTTGCGGCGCTTAATACACCACTTCCTATGTTGATTGTAGGGTACAGGCTTGCAGATGCAAAGCTTAATATAAAAGGTATAGATGCCTGGATGTCTATAATCCTCCGTCTTATTATTACGCCGGTTTTAGTTCTTTTTGGATTATATTTCATAGGTGTAAGAGGTGCGGTTTTGGTGGCTTGCGTTATTGCGGCATCAGCGCCTGCGGCGGCAAATACCACAATGTTCTCCGAAAAGTTCGGAGGAGATACAGGTATGGCATCGGCAATGGTTTCTGTTACGACTCTTTTGTCGGTTATCACTATGCCGTTTATAGTCGGAATAGCAACAATGCTTTAATTTGAATATTATATTAATTAATAAAGAGGGGTTTTTTATGAGTACATTATTATCAGTTTCTGTCGCACTCCTTGCGGGTCTTTTAATGACAAGAGTGTTCAAGCCTTTTAAGTTGCCATCTGTTACAGCGTATTTAATAGCAGGTATCTTAATCGGTCCTTATTTTATCGGCCGTCTTGGGTTAAGCGGTCTTGGATTCAGCTCTCATCAGGCGGTTGAAGCGTTAGGCCTCGTTTCGGATGTTGCTCTTGGCTTTATAGCCTTTTCAATTGGCAGTGAGTTTGAGTTATCCGAGCTTAAAAAGACAGGCAAGCAGGCGTTTGTTATAGGTGTATTTCAGGCATTTGTTGCAGCATTTTTAGTTGATGTTGTACTTATCCTTATGGTGTGGTTGCTTCCGGGAAAGATTTCTGTTCCACAGGCAATCGTTTTAGGTGCAATTGCCACAGCTACTGCTCCTGCGGCAACATTGATGGTTGTTCGTCAGTATAAAGCAGAAGGTCCGCTTACAAAACTTTTGCTTCCTATTGTTGCCCTTGACGATGCAGTTGGTCTTATTGTGTTTGCTGTGTCATTCGGTGTAGCAAAGACAATGCTGTCAGGAAGCCTTGACCTTATATCTATTATTGTAAATCCACTTGTTGAAATCCTTTGTTCGCTTACATTGGGTGCAATAATGGGTTGGGTTTTGACACAGCTTGAAAAGATGTTTAACTCAAACACAAACCGTCTTAATATGACTATTGCCTTTGTTCTTTTGACAGTTGCTCTTTCAATGCTTGATTTCCATATAGGTCCTGTACATATCAGCTTTTCATCACTTCTTGTTTGTATGATGCTTGGAACTATCTTCTGTAACATCTGTCCTTTGTCACACGATTTAATGGAAAAATCAGATAAGTGGACATCACCGCTTCTTGCGATTTTCTTTGTTATAAGCGGTGCAGAGCTTGAGCTCAATGTTTTTGCTGACTGGGCAATAGTTGTTATTGGTCTTGTTTATATTGTTTTCCGTTGCATTGGTAAGTACGTTGGAACATACTTCAGCGCAAAAGCAACAAAGTGCGATGATTCAACCTGTAAGTATTTAGGTATCACACTTTTCCCACAGGCAGGTGTTGCCCTTGGTATGTGTGCAATCGTTGCCGCATCACCTGATATGGGTACAGAAGGCGCATTAATCAGAAATATAACTCTTTTTGCAGTTTTGATTTATGAACTTGTAGGTCCTATCCTTACAAGACAGGCGCTGACAGCGGCAGGAGATATAAAACCTATGCCTGAAGACGTTAAAAAGCGTCGTCATTTAAAACTTGAAGCTTTAAAACTTCACCACAAAAAAGATAAAGCCGAATAATTGGAGGGATAAGCAGATTTTTCTGCGGATTTTATGAAAACATTTGAACCAAAACTTTTTCAGGTTTTAAAAGGATACAACAGAAAACAACTTATTAATGATATAATAGCAGGTATAATCGTTGCTATAATTGCCCTTCCTTTGTCTATTGCCCTGGCAATAGCATCAGGAGTATCTCCTGAAAAGGGGTTATATACTGCGATAGTTGCAGGCTTTGTTATCTCATTTTTAGGGGGTAGCAGAGTAAATATTTCAGGGCCTACTGCGGCATTTGCAACTATTGTTGCAGGGATTGTTGCAGAGTTCTCTGTTAACGGATTAGTTGTTGCAACCATTATGGCAGGTCTTATCCTTATCATAATGGGACTTTGCAAGGTAGGCTCACTTATTAAGTACATACCGTATACAATTACTACGGGCTTTACATCAGGTATTGCAGTAACCATCGTTATAGGTCAGATTAAGGATTTTATGGGACTTACCTTCCCTGAGGGGACTCACGCAGTTGAAACA
>JAZRQL010000046.1:0-34476 GCA_045649725.1 Clostridia bacterium
AAGCTGTACAAGAGAACTTCTGACCTACGGCGTTGCAGTTCTGTTTGAGAATGATAATCTTAACACCATTGATGAAGATAGTGATTTCAGACTTACTACTATGGCGAGTTTGGCACAGGAAGAGTCAAGAAAAACATCAGAGAGATTAAAATTCGGTTTTAGGCAATCTGTTGAAAAAGGAACTGTACTTGGAAATGATAGCATTTGGGGATACAGAAAAGAAAAAGGCAAACTGGTTATTGTTGAAGAAGAGGCGGAAATGGTAAGAACAATCTTTGATTTATACGCCAATGGCAATTTAGGTGTCAGGGCAATTGCTAAGATGTTAAGCGACTCCGGTCTCCGCAATACAAATGGCAATCCGTTTTCTTTTTCTACTATTAAAGGAATTTTAGTTAATCCTAAATACAAAGGCTTCTACTGTGGAAACAAGACACACAAGGTTCATTTTTTAAGCAATGAGATAGCGTACGTGCCGAAAGATGAATGGGTTGTGTATGAAGACCACGAAAAAGTTCCGCCAATTGTATCTGCTGAACTTTGGGACAAGGCTAATCGCAAGCTCAAAGAGCGAAGTGAAAAGATGTCAAGTAGCGATAAGACAAGTTATCAGAACAAATACTTATATTCGGGAAAGATTGTTTGCGGTGAGCATGGCACTTGCTATCATCATACAATCTATAAATATAAGAATTTAGGAAACAAAGAGCTTTGGGCTTGTAAAGAATATGGTAATGGTAACAAATGCAGAAACCCGTTAGTATATACAACCGAGATGGATGCAGTTATGAGAGAGGTCTATAATCAGATTATCTGCGAAAAGACAAGTATCATAAACGAACTCATTGAACTGTACAAAGAAAGCGGCAGCACAAAGGCGATTGCAAAATCAAAGCACAAAATTCAAGCTGACATCAATGATATTCTTGCTAAAAAAGACAAGCTCTTAGACCTAGCAACGGATGGCAGATTATCTAATGAAGAGTTTCAGCAGAGAAACAACAGTTTTAATGCTCAGGTTAGTGAACTGCGAGCAAGACTATCTGAACTTGAGGAAGAGGAACAGAAAAGTCTTGATTTAAAGGAATCGATTGAAGGTCTTCGCTCATCCATTGCAAATGAACTTGATTTCACAGAAGACCTCGGTAAAAATGTTGTTGATAGTTTCGTAGATAAGATTGTAGTGTATAAGAGCGAAGTTGAAAACCAGATTGATCTCAAAATCTTTTTAAAACTTCTTCCAACTAGCCCACAGAACTTTACGGAGGACTCACACATTTTAATTTTTGGTAGCGGACAGATAGTACAAACCAGAGGCGGTAATACAAGGTCGTTGAAAGCGTATAATTTAACTTTCAACTATGAATTATGTTATCGTCTGGAATAATTATTATGGTATAGAGAATGCTTACTACACATTCTCTATACCGCTTTATTTTTTTGCTTTCCAAAATTTTGTGTATTGCCACAGTTTTATAGATGCAGTTATCATCTTGAATAATTCAACACAAAGCGAACAAAGTTTCCTGATGGTTCTTTGTTCGCTTTGTTATTGTTAGATTCAATTAGTCTTTTTTTATGCGTCTTCTGTAATTGTCATGAGGATTTTTTCTCTTGGTAGGAATATCATTACAAATGGAGTCAATATGATTAGTAATAAACTTAGACAATTCAACAGAAAACGCTCTATAATCATACCACTTCTTAGATTCTTCAATAATATTTTGATTTAAAACATCATTTTCATCGACAGTCCCAAAAGAAATGTTCATAGCATCTAAAATCGCTAAAATTGTATGGAAATAAACCATTACATATTCAGGATGTTTGTTACGTGCTTCTTGCGCTGCATCCAATGTTCGCCCAAATATTTGCAAAGCACGGTTCATTCCAGATAAGTTATTGAAAGAATTTTTCGTATTTCCTTCAATCGCATAATTATTAATGTCATCAAGAAGCATTTTTAACTCTGACCTTTTTAATGTGCATTGCTCATCTAATGATAATTGCTCATCACAGTATTTCATTAAATGTTTGCATTTATAACGTAAATCTTCTGACTTTATTGGTTTAAATGCGAATCTTTCGCTATCACCATCAAAAGGAACTTTATAAATAGGAAGTTCTTTTAGTTCTTGTTGTAGTTCATCTGTAAGTTCTCCTAAATATTCGGGATTGTCAATGCCAAATATAAGACTTAAATCCTCTTTTCGTTCTTTTGATGGAATCTTTTTAGAATTCTCCCACATATTTACCGCTTGTCTGCTTACGCCTAATACTTCCGCCAAAGCCCTTTGACTGTAATTGCATCTTGTTCTTATATATTTTAATCCGTTCATAAAACTGACCTCCAATAATAATTCGAGCATGTGCACTTGCTTAATTAATATTTTACATAGGTTGACACATAGTGTCAATTTGCAACCTTAAATTTTCTAAAAAGAAATTTATTATTAAATAAAAAAGCCTTGTAATTTGTTGAAAAATACGGTAAAATACACATCATACAATGAATACCAATTAAGAACTTCTGTTTGTAGCGGGCAATACATATGATAAGAGCGGACATTGAAACAGAGGTTTCTCCCGTTGTGGGAACAGAGAAGCAGTCAGAAGAGCTTGTTCACTATCTTCTAAATGAGTTTGAAGAAGACCCGAAAAAGATATGGGAGTCTAACATATTTGGAAAGTCACTTCACGAGCTTGTAAACGAGGGCCTTAATAATAAGCTCTATCGTATGCCCGAAGATGCAAGACTTAAAATTCAGGAAACTCTCACGAGAATAATCAACGAGGGTTCAGGCGGACTTATTTGCATTATACTTTAATAAAAAAGCAGAACTTTCTGATATGCACCCCAAAAGTTAGACACTTTTGGAGGTGCATATTTTTATGTGCTCTAATTTTATACTTGAAATTTTCAATAAGTTATAGTAAAATTGCTATAACGAAGGAGTGATAGTTATGAGAAAGTTAAGGCAGTTTGAATTTGTAATGGAAATAGCCAGGTGTGGGTCTGTTTCAAAGGCGGCAAGATATTTGAACTTATCACAGCCGACGCTGTCTAAATATATTGCAAATCTTGAAGAAGAGATAGGTCTTGAACTTTTTGACAGAACGACTATCCCATTAAAGCTTACAGAAGCAGGAAGAAGATATCTTGCGGCAGGGGATAGAATTTTAAAAACCTACAGCAAGCTCAAAGATGACCTTGAAATGATTAAGGCGGGAATAAACGATACTGTCAGAATAGGAATAAGTCCTACCCGAGCTCATTTTATTTTACCTGAACTTATAAAGAAGTTTAAGGAGATAAATTTTTCTGCTAAAATAATAATAGAGGAATATACTATTTCCGAGCTTAATGAAAAGCTTTTAAGAGAAGAACTTGATTTAATTATCTCAATTAAGAGCGAGGATACAAAATATTTTGATTGTGTTCCATTATCTAATGAAAGAACAATGATTGCTATTCCTTTAAAGTATGAAAAATATGATATAAAGAAGATTTTTAAGGAATGTCCTTTTATAAGCACAGGAGCGGGAGGTTATCTTTACGAACTTCTTATGAATATTCTGTTTGAATACGAAATGGATGAGCCTGTTATGGAAGCGAAATCCATTGAATCGGTTCTTGCCCTTATTAACAGCGATATGGGAATAGGTCTTGTTCCATCATATGTAATTGGGAATAATCAATATGAAAACGTATGCTTTGTTGAACTTCCTGAAAAGATAAAGACGAATAACAACGTAGAGGACAGTCGAATGGTAGGAGTGTTCTGGCGACAGAACAAGACTTTAAATAAAGTAGAAGAAGATTTTATTGAAGCGGCAAAGAGATTGTATTAAGTTTTATAACGTGTGTTACTTATGGTAAAATTGCTATAACTAATATACGTCTTGTTTTTTTATTTATTCCGTTATATAATAGTTTCGATAAAAGAAGGGGAGGGTATATAATTATGCCATTGTCAATTATTTATTTAATTGTTATGCTCGTGGTTATCTGTGTATGGTTTATTTTATTCAAAAGACCTATATGGGAATCCTTGGGCGTATCATTTCTTATTCTTGTAGCGATTACAGGAACATGGAAGAATTTCTGGGTTTATTTTGAAGACGGAATGTCTACATCGTTGCTTTACTCGATGATTGTGTTTATTGCAATGTCGGCAATAATGACAAAGACAAAGATTATCGATGGTGCAGTTAATTTTATTCTTGCTATTTTAGGTAGGATTCCTGGCGGTGCAGGCTATGCGGCGGTTGTTGCATCTGCATTTATGGGTGCTTTATCAGGTAGCGGACCGGGGAACGTTATGTCAACAGGTATTATTACAATTAAAACTATGAAGGATTCAGGTTTCCCTGCTGAACTTGCGGCAAACGTTGAAAGTAATGCAAGTTACCTTGGGAATATGATTCCGCCATCATCAAATATAGTTGCGGCTCTTGGTGCTCTTACTGCGTTCTGGGCATCTATGGGAATAGAGGACGGTATATCAATAGGTTCATTCTGGGTTGTATGTTGGGGATGTTCTATATGGTTTGTTCTCTCAAAACTTGTTATGGTTTTTATTTTTTGTAAGACATACAAAATCAGACCTATGGAGCCTGATAAGATTCCAAGCATAAAAGAAACCTTTAAGACAAACTGGCAGGGGCTTTTGCTCCCTGTAATCATATTACTTCCTTTTATGGTTGACTTTTTCTTCAACAACGCAACAGCTATGCCTGATTTAGCTATTTTTGTTGAAAGATTAGGTAAGGATGGAGCGAAATACTACTCAAGCTCGCTTTTATTCTTTGTTGCAGGTGTTGCGGCATTCTTTGCTGTTATTGTTATGTTATTTAAGAACAAAGAAGTAGTTTCGCCTAAAAATATAACAAAGATGTTAAGCGGAAGCTATAAGGGTATTGCAAGTACAGTTGGTACATGCTTATTTGGTTATATGATAGGTTCGCTTTTTAATGATATTAAAGCAACAGATGAACTTGGAGTATTTCTTGAAAGCTTGAATATGGGTAAGGTTGGACTTGCCTTTATTATTCCTCTTATCACATGCTTTATGGGTATGATTATTCCTGGCTCATCACTTGTATCTATTTTTGGTGCACTCTTTATCAGTCTTTTCTATGCAGAGGGTGTTGATCCTGTTTTGGTTGCGGCGATGCTTCCTTGTTTCTGTGGAGTTATGTGCGGTATCACACCACCACTTGCTCTCGGAATGTATGCAGGTATGTCTATTGCGGAATCTGACCCCGAAAAGACTATAAAGAACGATTTATGGTGGGTTGCGGCTCAGTACATACTTGAAGTTGTTGTATTACTTGGCTGGCTTCCGATTTTAGGATTATAGGAGGTTCAAGAAATGTTTAAAGAATTTTGTAAAAAAGTAGCCTCTGTGTTAGAAATCATTATTGGTATAGCTCTTGTTGTATGTCTCTTTGGCGGAGGACTTGGGATTATCGGATATGCAGTTGCTTTCTGTGCGGGAGGAGATACTGCTGTCGCAATCTGTGAATGGATTTACAAGGTGTTTTACGGATGCATTATTAAAATATCAACAGTAACAACTCTTTTATGCTTCTTGCTTATCTACTTAAAGGGTGAAGCAAAATGGGTTAATCCTGTTAAATATTGGATGAATAAGGGTAAGGCTTAGAAACAGTTTTGTTACATAAGGGAGGGTATCTTCGGATGCCTTCCTTTTTTGTGTGTATTTATACTATTTTCTGAGGCGATGTTTTGGTGGTTTTTGGTGCTTGACTAACCTTGTTATATATGATATTATATATAATAAGGTATATTAGGCATAACTATGCCAAAAATTAAAAGATAAGAGTGATGAAAATGGATAAAATTAAAAACTTATTTTTAAGACAAAGCTATCAGGATGCGTGGACTGAATACAGACGTTCATTGGAAAAAGCATCTATGATTAAGTGGGATTATTTTATACTTACTGCATCTAATGAGGAGCAGGCAAATGCTTACAGAATGCAGATAGAAGACAGAATCGAAAAGGGGTATCTTCCAAAGGAGACCCATTATGCTGTTCTTCCTGACCCGGACGGAAAGAGAGTTGGTTCAGGTGGTGCAACATTTAACGTTCTTAAGTATATCAAGTCAGTATCAGGTGGAGAAGACTTTAAGAACAAGAGAATTCTTGTTATCCATTCAGGAGGGGATTCTAAACGTGTTCCCCAGTATTCTGCCTGTGGAAAGTTATTCTCTCCTGTACCAAGACTTTTGCCTGATGGCAGAAGATCAACTCTTTTTGATGAATTTATTATTTCTATGAGCGGGGTTGCTCCGAGAATAAAAGAGGGTATGCTCGTTTTATCCGGAGACGTTTTACTCCTGTTTAACTTCTTACAGATAGATTTTTATTGTGACGATGCGGCGGCTATATCCATAAAAGAAGATGTAGACACAGGTAAAGATCACGGCGTTTTTGTTACAGATGAAAACGGAAAAGTCACAAAGTTCTTACATAAAAACACTATTGAAAAATTAAAGAGCGAAAACGCTGTGGATAGCTATGGCAATGTGGATTTAGACACAGGCGCAATCCTTATGAACAGCAAGATGCTTGAAGATTTATATAGTCTTATAAATACCGATGAAAAGTTTGATGAATTTGTAAACGAAAAAGCAAGGATTAGCTTTTATGCTGACCTTTTGTATCCTCTTGCTGAAAACTCAACATTAGAGGCATATTATAAGGAAGCTCCTGAAGGTGACTTTACACCTGAACTTAAGGCGTGTCGCGATAAGATATGGGAGGCAATGCGTAAGTATCGTTTAACTATGATAAGCTTATCTCCTGCGCAGTTCATTCACTTTGGAACAACAAGAGAGTTGCTGGCTCTTATGACAGAAGATATTTCAGACTTTGAATTCCTTGACTGGTCCGACAGAGTTATCTGCAATAAGGACTTTAAGGGTAAGTGTGCAGTAAGCAATAGCTTTATTGATGCCGCTGCAGAGGTTTCTGATAACTGTTACATAGAGGATAGTGAGATTATCGGAAACTGTAAAATCGGTGAGCATTGTGTTATCTCAAATATGGTGCTTAAAGATACTGTTGTACCTGATAATACTGTTCTTCACGGACTTAAGCTTAAAGACGGAAGATATATTGTAAGACAGTATAAAACAGATACAAATCCAAAGGAAAATGATTTCTGGAACGAAAAGGCATTTACTGTGGCTGACAGTTTTGAAGCTTCATTAAAGGGTGAAGGCAATGAGAAGATGAGCCTTTGCGAAAGCTTTAACAAGGCAGATGTTGACTATATCTTAAAGAGCCAGAATGCTTTAAACGAAAAAATAAGAGTTCATAACTTCTTAATAGATATTAAGGAGCATATAAATGTAGACAAGGCTTTATTAAACTTTGGCGAAAAGGGTATGAATGAAGCCGAAGTAAAAGCTATACTTGATATAGCAGAAAGTCAATCCTTTGAAGTAAAGAACAGAATTTATTTCTATTTATCAAGAGTTCCTAATATAACAAGCCTTTGCTCTATGACAAAGGAGCAGTTAGAAGGCCTCTGCTTTGACAGTATAAGACAGACAATTTTAGAGGGATCGCTCAGTAAGATAAGGTACGATGAGGCTATGAAGATAGCTAAAGATGAGGTTAACGTTAATCTTCCTATCCGTGTAAACTGGGGTGGCGGTTGGTCCGATACACCACCATTCTGTAACGAAAACGGTGGTGCGGTTATAAATGCCGCAGTAAAGCTTAACGGAATTAATCCTGTTATGGTTGAGGTAAGACGCCTTAAGGAATATCATATTGAACTTGAAAGTAAGGATTCAAGAGATTTTGAGGTTATAACAGATGCGGCTGATATTCAGGCTTGCGGAAATCCTTTTGACCCGTTTGCTCTTCATAAGGCGGCTCTTATTGCCTATGGCGTTGTGCCTTACACAGGAGAGGTTTCACTTGAAGAAATCCTTAAGAAGATGGGTGGCGGTTTCTACCTTTCAACAAGAGTTGTTGGTATCCCAAGAGGCTCAGGTCTTGGTACAAGCAGTATATTATCTGCGGCTTGTATTAAGGGATTGGCAGAATTCTTCGGAAAGCCACTTACCTCTGCACAGATTTGCGCAGGCGCACTTTGTATGGAACAGATTATGTCCTCAGGCGGTGACTGGCAGGATCAGGTTGGCGGAATAGACGACGGAATAAAGTTTATTACATCTGAGCCTGGTATTTCTCAGGAGCTTGTTATCGAAAAGGTTGAACTTTCAGATAAGACAAAGGAAGAACTTTCAGAAAGATTTGCCCTTATTTACACAGGTCAGAGACGCTTAGCAAGAAACCTTTTAAGAGAGGTTGTAGGCAGATATGTTGGCGGAAGAGAGGATATAATCAAAATTCTCTTTAAGATACAGAGAATTGCCGCTTTAATGAAGTTTGAACTTGAAAAGGGCAATATTGATAACTTTGCAAAATTATTAAATGAGCAATGGGATATTGCCAAGAAGATAGACGAAGGCTGTACAAACACTTGTATCGAACAGATGTTTAAGTCAATTGAAGACTTGATTGACGGTCGCTTCATTGCAGGAGCGGGCGGTGGCGGTTTCTTACAGGTTATCCTTAAAAAAGGTGTTACCAAGGAAGAACTCCGTGAGAGAATCAAGAGCGTCTTCCGAGATACCGGTATTGACGTCTGGGATGCAGAATTTGTGTTTTAATTTAAAATAAGGGGAGTAACCATATGAGTACAAAAAGAAATATACCATTTTCACCTCCTGATATTTCAGAAAAGGAAATTGGTTTGGTGGTAGAGGCTTTAAAGTCAGGTTGGATTACAACAGGACCTAAAACAAAGCTTTTGGAAAAAAACGTTGCAGAATATTGTGGCACAGAAAAGGGTGTTTGCTTAAATTCACAGACAGCCTGCGCTGAAATGTCACTTCATATTTTGGGAATAGGCGAGGGCGACGAGGTTATTACAACAGCCTATACATATACTGCATCTGCAAGTGTTATCTGTCACGTTGGTGCAAAGCTTGTTATCTGTGACACACAGAAGGACAGCTTCGAGATGGACTATGATAAGCTTGAAAGCCTTATAAATGAAAATACAAAGGCTATTATCCCTGTTGATTTAGCAGGTATTATGTGTGACTATGACAGAATTTTTGAGATAGTTAATGCAAAGAAGAATATCTTTAACCCAAAGAATAAGATTCAGGAAGCAATGGGCAGAGTTGCTGTTGTTGCAGACGGTGCACATAGCTTTGGCGCAGAAAAGGATGGCAAGAGAGCAGGCTCTGTTGCCGACTTTACAAACTTTTCATTCCACGCAGTTAAGAATTTAACTACTGCAGAGGGTGGTGCGGCTGTCTGGAGAAATATTGAGGGTATCGACAATGAAGAAATCTATAAGCAGTATATGCTTTTATCTCTTCATGGTCAGTCAAAGGATGCCCTTGCAAAATCACAGATTGGCGCCTGGGAATATGATATTGTTGCACCTAACTATAAGTGCAATATGACAGATGTTCATGCGGCTATCGGACTTGCGCAGTTTGAAAGATATCCTGAAATTTTGGCCAAGAGAGAAAAGTTCATAAAGATGTATGACGAAGGCTTAAAGGATCTTGATATAGAAGTTTTAAACCACTATTCAGATACACATAAGTCATCAGGTCACTTGTATTTGGCAAGACTTTTGGGTAAAGACGAAGAATACAGAAATCAGTTTATTATAAAGCTTGCAGAAGAAGGAATTTCTACAAACGTACATTATAAGCCATTACCACTCCTTACTGCATATAAGAATTTAGGTTTTGATATTAAGGATTATCCAAATGCTTATGATCATTACAGAAACGAGGTTACACTTCCACTTAACACAAAGATGACAGAGGAAGACGTTGAATACGTAATCGAAAACATAAGAAAGATATATAAGTAGGAGGATATAAAGGTGTATAAGAACTACATAAAAAGATTTATTGATATTCTTGTTGGATTAGTTGGTTGTATTGGCTTTTTAGTTGCCTTTATCTTTGTTGCACCAATTATTTATTTTACAGATAAGGGGCCTGTCTTTTATACAGCAGACAGACGCGGTAAGGATGGAAAGACCTTTAAGATGTATAAGTTTCGTTCTATGTATGTGAATTCGCCAAATCTTAAAAACCCTGACGGTTCTACATATAACAGCGACGATGATCCACGTGTTACAAAAATCGGAAAAATAATGAGAAAGACAAGCGTTGACGAGCTTCCACAGTTCATTAACGTTTTAAAGGGTGATATGAGCTTGATAGGTCCAAGACCAACTCTTGCCTTAAAGCCTTTTAGCGAGGTAGACCCTGAAACTATCGGAAGATACAAAGTTCGCCCCGGTATAACAGGTTACAGTCAGGCTTATTACAGAAACTCAATCACTCAACAGGAAAAGTTTAAGTATGACTGTTATTATGCGGAAAACGTGTCTTTTATAATGGATGTAAAGATTATTTTTAAGACAGCGTTATCTGTTTTAAAAAGAGAGAATATAAACACCGTTACAAAAACCGAAGAAAAGGTGGAAGTTGGTAAATGAAACGAGTTTTGATTATTGGTGCATCTATTCTTCAGTTGCCGGCTATTAAAAAAGCAAAGGAAATGGGAATGTATGTAGCTGTTGCGGACTATGACCCAAATGCAATAGGCATCCCTTATGCTGATGAATATTTTAACGTAAGCACCATAGACGAAAAGGGCGTTTATGAGGCGGCAAAGAAATTTGGAGCAGAGGGGATTATGACTCTTGCCACCGACATGCCTATGCGCTCTTTAGCTTATGCTTGTGAAAGATTAGGCCTTATAGGGATTTCATACGAAGGTTCTGTCAAGGCAACAGACAAGGGTGAAATGATAAAAGCCTTTGAAGAATGCGGTGTAAATCACCCTTGGTATAAGATAGTTGATGGTGATAGCGATGAGTTAAAGGATATTACATATCCTTGTATAACAAAACCAACTGACAATTCAGGAAGCCGAGGAGTTATGCTTGTTCATAACGAAGAAGAGCTTAAAGAAGCTATTGCATATAGTTCCGAAAACGGCAGAAGCGGAAGCGTAATCGTAGAAGAATATATGCAGGGACCTGAAGTCAGCGTTGAAATAATGGTTATAGATTCTGTTCCTCATATTCTTCAGGTTACAGATAAGCTAACCACAGGTGCGCCACACTTTGTTGAAATGGGACACAGTCAGCCGTCACGACTTCCAAAGACTGACGTTGAAGCTATAAAAGAGCTTGCCGGCAAGGCGGCTTTAGCAGTTGGTGTTAAAAACGGACCTGCCCACGCAGAGATCATCTTAACTGAAAATGGACCTAAAATGGTTGAAATCGGTGCAAGAATGGGTGGCGACTGTATCACAACTCACTTGGTACCATTATCTACAGGTATAGATATGGTAAAGGCTACTATAAACATTGCCTGTGGATTAGATGCAGATATTGAAAAGAAAATTGATAAATGTTCTGCTATCAGATACTTCAGAGTGCCTTGTGGTGTGATTAAACGTATTGATGGTGTAGCTGATGCCCAAAAAATAGAGGGTGTGAAAGAGATTTCATTTGTCAAGAATGTGGGAGATACCACAGGTGAGATAGGTAGCAGCACCGACAGAGCAGGTTTTGTTATAGCCCAGGCAGACACAGTGGAAGATGCAATAGAAATCTGCGAAAAAGCCATAAATATAATAGAGATTAAGGTTGCATAGAAAAGGAAGGGATATAAAGTGGGAGTAGAAGGAAAAAGATTATTGGTTTTAGGCGGAACAAGCGCAACTCTTGATTTGGTTAAAAATGCAAAGAGTATGGGCGTTTATACTATTGTTACTGACTTTTCAGAGGGCGGCGTTGCAAAAGAGCTTGCTGATGAAGTTGCAAATGTAAGCACAACAGATATAGACGGGCTTGTTGAGTTGGTTAAAGAGAGAAACATCGATGGTGCCTTCTGCGGACCAAGTGAATTTAATATCCGAAACTTAATTCGTCTTTGCGAAAAGGCAGGGCTTCCTTGCTATACAAATATGGAAACATGGGATAATTGCGCAAACAAAGATGAGTTTAAGCAGTTTTGTATAGACAGCGGAGTTGACTGCCCACAGAGATATTATGTAGATGAAAATTCTACTGATGAAGAGCTTGATAAGGTTGATTATCCCGTTATAGTAAAGCCGGTAGATGGCAGTAGTTCAGCCGGTATTACAACCTGTATGGATAAAAGCACAATCCGTGAAGCTTGCAGATATGCTATGGAAAAGTCAACCTGCAAGCGAATCGTTGTAGAAAAGTATATAGACAACGGTGGAGAACTTTTCGGCGCAAGATATATATTAAAGGACGGAGAAGCTTATCCTTATCTTTTAATAGATACATATGTAGCAGATCCTGTTGAGAAGAAGAGCCTTATCAGTCATTTTACATATGCGCCATCTAAACATTCTGATTATTATATGAAGAATATGGACAAGAATGTCAGAGAAATGTTTAAGAAGATGGGTCTTAAAAACGGAACTGCTTTCTTTCAGGCTCTTCCTTATAATGGCAAAATCTACATTCACGAAATGGGTTACCGTTTAAGCGGTGGTATGATATTTAAGCTTACTGAACCTTTGATGAATGTAAATGATATGCAGATGATGATTAGATTTGCTTTAGGAGAAGAGATGGCAAGTGACGAAAAGCTTAAGGCTATGGATGTTACTTCAATAAGCAAGTTCGGTGCACAGCTTATGGCACCATTATCTGTTGGAACAATAGGCTCAATTGAGGGCCTTGATGAAGTTAAAAAGCTTCCTTGCATTACTGATATTATCCAGTATTACAATGTGGGCGATACTATTTATGAAAAGAATATCGGAACATTAGGTCAGCACTTTGCCCGTATGACCCTTGTTGCAGATACAAAGGAAGAGTTATACGACACAGTAAGAAAGATAAACGAAGTTTTGGTTGTTAAAGACGAAAATGGAAACAGAATGAATGTATTAGTTTTTGATTTAGACAGAACAAAATAAGAGGAATTGATATGAATATTTTAAAGCTTTCACCTTATTATTATCCTGAAAACGTTTCAAGCTCCCATTTGTCAAAGGACTTGATGGATGCTTATATGGCGGATGATAATATAAACTTAAAGATATATACTCCTTATCCTACTCGTGGAATTACTGAAGAAGTACGAAAGGATTACATAAAGAATAAGAAGCACGAGATTTTAAACGATGGAAAGGTTGAAATCCACAGATTTCCTTTATTTAAAGAAGGAAAGAACTCACTTCTCCGTGCTTTCAGGTATGCATGCAGTATAGTTATGCAGTTATTCTGCGGACTTTTTGCAAAGGATATCGATGTGCTTTATATAGGGAGCACACCTCCTATTAACGGACTTATGTTCCCCTTCTTTAAATGGTTTAAAAACTTTAAGATAGTATATAATCTTCAGGATATTTTCCCTGATTCTTTAGTTAATACGGGAATGACAAAAAAGGGTTCAATTCTCTTTAAAATTGGTGCTATTGTTGAAAAGATTACATATAAGTATGCAGATAAAATTATTGTTATATCCGAAGATTTTAAAAAGAATATTATGGAAAAGGGCGTTCCTGAAGAAAAGATAGAGATTGTTTATAACTGGGTTGACGAAAACGCAGTTGTTGATGTTGCGAGGGAAGATAATCCTCTCTTTGACAAGTACAATTTAGACAGAGATAAATTCTACATCTGCTATAGCGGAAACGTTGGCTATACACAGAATATGGAAATGCTTACAGACCTTGCAAAAGAAATAGAGGATAATACGGAAATTGGCTTTGTTATCGTAGGTGACGGAGCATTTAAGCCAAAGCTTGAAGAACTTTTAAAGGAAAAGGATATAAAGAATATTACCCTTTTACCTTTCCAGGATTATAAGGATATATCCTATGTATTCAGCCTTGGTGATATGGGGCTTATTATCTCCAAAAAAGGTGTTGGCACAAACTCTGTTCCATCAAAAACATGGAGCGTAATGAGTGCTAAACGACCTGTTCTTGCATCCTTTGACAAGGGCAGTGAACTTGATCAGATTATCACCGAAAATAACTGCGGTATCTGTGTAGATGCTGACGATAAGGAATTGTTAAAAGAAGCAATACTTGGCTGCTTCGAAAACAGAGAAAGCTTACATATCCTTGGCGAAAACGGAAGAGATTATATCTTAAAGAATTTAACCAAGGACACAGGCACAGGAAACATAATAGGCATTTTAAGAGAGGCATCAGGGGAAAAGAGAGAAGTTCGTGAACTTATTGAAAGATAGAAGGACGGTACATATAAATGTTTAAAAATCCATTGATTTCAGTTATAACGGTTTGCTTAAACAGCGAAGCAACTATTGAGGGAACTTTAAAGAGTATGCTTTCGCAGACATATGATAATTATGAATATATTATCTGTGACGGTTGCTCAAAAGATAAAACTATTGATATAGTTAAACAGTATGAGCCACAGTTTAATGGCAAGCTCAAAATCTATCAGGAAAAGGATACAGGTATGTATAATGCCATAAACAAGGGAATAGAAAAGTGCACAGGAGCCCTTATCGGTATCTTAAACAGTGATGACTATTATTCAGAAAATACTTTAGAGCTTGTCTCAAAAAAGTATGAAGAAGAAGCATATGAGATGATAGTTATAAATGGTGATATGGAAAGAGTAAACGATGAGGGTGAGGTTGTTCACCGTTACAGATTTACTCAGGATATGGTTGATAAAAAGCAATGTTTCGGTCATCCGTCTATGTTTGCGGCAAAGGCTGTTTATGATAAGATTGGTGGCTATGACGAGAGTTATCGTTGGGCAGGTGACGGTGACTGGCAGTACAGAGCCCACGAGGATGAAGAAGTTAAATATGTTCTTTGCAATGAGGTCTTTAACCATATGAGAGAGGGCGGTGCTTCTGACTTATTTAAGTATCGTTGGGTATGGTTTAAGGAAAGAAGCAGAATGAAACTTCAGCATAACAGAGGCTCTAAAGCGAAGATATATTATCAGGAGCTCAAGAGCGTAATCAGAACAGATATAAAAAATATTTTGCCTAAGTCCTTACAGAAAAAGGCGTATGAATTAAAGTATAAAAAATAAGAGGAGATAATATGAGGGTAGTACAGATAAGCACCGACAACGGTATAGGAAGCATAGGCAGAATATGCGTTGCGGTAAGCAAGCTTTTAAGCGAAAAAGGAATTGAAAATTACATATTGTATTCCCATGGCTCCACAGGTTATGAAAAGGGGATAAAGTTTGGCCTTGGTAAAAGATATTATAAGTTTCAGGCTTTATATTCAAGACTTTATGCCAACAATGGCTTTAATTCCCGCCTTGCGACAAAAAAGCTTATAGGCGAGCTTAACAGAATTAAGCCTGATATTATACACCTTCATAATATTCACAGCCATGCAGTAAATTTAGCTATGCTTTTTAATTATATAAGAAAGCATAAAATTAAAACCTACTGGACGTTCCACGATGAATGGGCATTTACAGCTTACTGTCCTTTCTTTGTAACTGCTAACTGTTATAAATGGAAGACAGGCTGTTATAAATGCTCACAGCTTAAAGGAAACAGCTTTTTCCTTGACAGAAGCAAAACTATGTGGAAGCGGAAGAAGAATGTTATAAAGGACATTGATTTAACGATTATAACTCCGTCTGAATGGATGGCAGGGTTAGTTCGTGAGTCATTCTTTAAAGATTATCCTGTAAAGGTTATAAATAACGGTATTGACCTTTCTATATTTAAGAAAAAAGAAAGTGATTTTAAGAAGAAACATAATATAGAAGACAAGTTTATGGTTTTGGGTGTTGCTTTTAAGTGGCAATATTATAAAGGCCTTGATATAGTAAAGGAACTTTCAAAAACCCTTGACGATAAATATAAAATTGTTCTTGTGGGAACAGATAGTCAGGTTGATGAAAAGCTTCCTGAAAATATAATTTCTGTTCACAGAACCAATAGTCAGGAAGAACTTTCTGAAATTTATTCTGCGGCAGATGTGTTTATAAACCCAACAAGAGAAGAGAATTACCCAACAGTACATATGGAGGCAATAGCTTGCGGAACTCCTGTTGTGACCTTTAACACAGGGGGATGCAAGGAAATGCTCTCCGATGAAACGGGTATTGTGGTAGATGTAAATGACACAGAAGGAATGAAAAAAGCCATAATTGATGTTTGTGAAAATGGCGCATTAAAAGATGTTAAATCTGTTGATGTATCCTTCGATTTTGATATGAACAATAAATATAAGGAATATTTAGAACTTTATACTGAAAATATATAATGGTGGCGATATAAAAATGCATAAAATAAAAAACAATTCGATTTTAATATTAAGCATACTTTTTTTGCTTGCAACTGTTTCTGCAAAGTATTCATATACGATTGAAACAATGTTTTCAAGCTTGCTTAAGTATGGGATTACCATACTGATAATATGTCTTACAGTTTTAACGGCAGCAAAGCCTGAAACAGAAAACAAGCTTATGGGAAAGCATATTCAGCTTGAGTGGATGTTTTTGTTTGCATACGGTATGCTTTTAATCCTTCAGCATCAGGTGTTTTCATCAGAAAACAGATTGGCATTAGGAATATCTATGGGTGTTGCCAACGGTATGCAAAAACTTGCGGCGCTCTTTATAGGTTGCTATATATTAAAAAGCGGAAACAAGAATTTCTGCAGAGCAATAATTATCACCTTTTTGATTATAATCTTAATGGATGCAATCACAACTTTGCAGGCAGTACAGATAGATGACCAGGCTTTAAGAGAAGCTAGTATGGGTAAAGATGGTATGGTAGATGAAGAAATAGTGATGCTTGGTGTTGCAAATGTAAACCACATCTTCTCATACATAACCTGTATTCCTATTATGTTTATTCTTATAATAAACCAAAAGTCCACTGTATTAAAGCTGATAATGATAGCAATCCTTCTTACGTTGATTGTTGCGGTTGTTAATGCGGGATTTACCATGGCTATGACCATTATGGCAATTGCCATGTTCCTCTTGCTTTCAAACAGTATTTCGAAAAAGCCTGCGGTCAAACTTATGTTCGTTATTGTTGTGCTTTTCCTTGTCCTTATTATTGACTGGGCACAGGTAATTCTGTTTGTAGGAAGTAAGATTACAAACCCTTCAGTTAAGCAAAGACTAAGTGACTTGTATAACCTTTTAGAGTTCGGCTCACAGGGTGATGCGTTAAGTTCAAGAACTAGTGGATATATAAAAGGTCTGGAAGGATTTTTACAGTCACCGATTATAGGTAATATTATTCTTGACAGCAAAAAGACATCAGGACATTCTACAATCATTGATATTATGAGTAACTGGGGACTTATAGGTATAACAGTTTATCTTGGATATCTTATAAATATGTTTAAGGCATCAGTTTCATATGTTTTAAAGAAAGATACTTTCTATGTGGTTATTGCTGCATTGATTTTTGCGATTTCGTATATAATTAACCCTGTGGGCGGTTATGTAAATAGTATATCTGTAATTGCTATTTTCTTTTCTGCAGCAGGAAAACTTGTGTATCTAAATACACAGAATGAAGATATAGAAATAATAGATGAGAAATCTGAAGATGATATAGAGTTAAGAAAGTCTTGTATAAAATAAGGAGAAATATTATGTATCCTGATACATTCCCGTATAATTCAGAAATAGTTAAAGAGCAATATAAAAAGGATAATTATAAAGTTATAGAAACAGGAGCGAACAGTAAAAAAGCCATTATCTTTTTTGCAAGTAATGGTCTTTACTTTCCTGATAATGAAGAAACTTTCAAAGCTACTGTTATAGAGAAGGACAGATATGAATGGTTAAAGGTTTCAAAGGATGAAAAAATAACTGATTATTACAGTAAAATTATTTTTGTCAGAGATATCTATAAAAAGTGGTGTGTTAATGGCATAAATAAAGAGATAAATACCCTTGACAAGGTTGTTGAACTTTTAAAAGGGTTAACAGAAGGATATGAAATAACTACATGCGGTAATTCTGCGGGTGGATATCTTTCTATGATTTGCGGAACACTTTTAAAAGCCGAAAAGATTTTCAGTTTTTCGGGTCAGTTTTCTATTGTGGAGCAGATAGAAAAACTTGTTGTATTAAAGGAAGAAGCAAAAAATCCTGATAAGTTTAAGTATTATGATTTGTCGGGAATAGTAAAAAAAGGATTTTATTTTTATCCAAGCAGATGTGAGAATGATATTTTACAGCATAAATATGTTGAGAATAATAGTGGGATATGCTCATTCCCTGTAGTTTCTTCTGATCATGGAAGCACGGTTGATTTTGCTTGCTATAAGTACTTGTTTACTATGAGTGAGGAAGAACTTATGACTCTTCATAAGAGGTTTGAGGGTAAAAAGGAAATCAGCCCCGGACAGATAAGCAAATTAATTGTCCCATTTAAAGAGAGAGTATATAGTAATATTTACAGAACGGTAAGAAAAGTTGGGAAAAAGATTCGTGCATTAATTAAAAAGTAGTGTGTTAAAGGGGAGATATAAATGAGACCTTATGAGGTAGATGTTCCTGTAAGAGTAATGCTCTGGACAAGACCTGACTGTTTGAGACAGCAGTTTGAGATTATAAAAAAAGCTGCACCTTCTGTTTTATTTCTGATATCAGATGGTGGACGTAACGAAAAAGAAAAAGCTAAAATAGAAGAAAGCAGAAAAATATATGATGAAATAGACTGGGATTGTACAGTTCACAAACTTTATTTTGATGAAAATCAAGGCATGTATAAAACAATGAAAGAATCAAGAATACTTATCTGGAATACAGTTGACAGATGTATATTTTTAGAAGATGATTATGTGCCTTCTGTTTCTTATTTTAAGTTCTGCGCAGAGCTTTTGGAAAAGTATAAGGATGATGAGAGAATCCATATGATTACGGGTAACAATCCATTTGGTACATACGATGCTCCAAAAGACCAGGATTACTTTTTTACCGAAAACGGATGGTCTATATGGGGCACTGCTATGTGGAAGCGTTCAGCAGAGGACAGAGAATTTCCGCTTTTATACGCAGAGGATGAATATATTAAAAGTTGCTTAAAGGCGAATTTAACAGACTTCTGGTATAAAAAAGCAGAAGGATATATAAAGGGTGAACTTGTTGACGGTCATGTTCCCGGGAGCGAATATTTCAATGCAGCAAACAGTGCACTTTTTCACAGACTGAGTATTGTTCCTATAAAAAACTTAATTAAAAACATAGGATATGAAGGGGAACATTCTAATTATAAAAAGGCATCGAATGCACCATCTTATATGGGAGTTGAAACCTATGAGCTTGACTTCCCCTTAAGACATCCAAAGTATGTGATAGATGATAAGAATTATTCAAATATGTATGATAAGCTTTTGGACCATGACAAAAAAGGACCGGTGGGAAAACTAATTGCTAAACTTAAAATGGCTAAAATGCTTTATGAAAACGGTAAGCTTTTAAGCGTTTTAAAGAGGAAGATTTCAGGGAAGAAAAAGATAGAAAGGTAGGAGTAGATTTTGGCTTCAGTTAAGGAAAAATCAGTAGCAGGATTTATATGGAGATTCTTTCAGAATGCCGGTGCGCAGGTTATTAACTTTGTAGTATCAATTCTTTTGGCAAGAATTTTGTCGCCGGATGACTATGGTTTAATTGCCATGATAACCGTGTTTACCAATATCGCAATGGTGTTTATAAATGTCGGCTTCTCATCAACTGTTGTGCAGAAGAAGGATTTAACCGAAATGGATACAAATACTGTTTTCTATACAGGTCTTATGTCAGTTGCTGTGATATACGGAATCCTGTTTTTCGCAGCTCCTTTTATAGCGGACTTTTATCATGAAGAAAAGCTTTGCGCTCTTTTGAGATTTGAAAGCCTTATCATAGTGTTTGGTGGACTCTACTCTGTTCATCAATCTTTGATTTCAAGAAGACTTGAGTTTAAAAAGAGCTTTATGATAAGTATGGTAGGTGTATTTACCCATGGTATAGTTGGTATAGTTCTTGCATTAGCGGGCTTTGGCCCGTGGGCACTTGCTATATCTACAGTATCTAACTATTTCGCTTGTTGTATAGTATATTGGTGTGTTGTTAAATGGAGACCTAAAAATATGTTCTCTAAAGAATCTGCTAAATATATATTCTCGTTTAGCGGTAAGGTATTGGGTTCAGAGTTATTAAATGCGGTTTTTAATAATATAAAAGGATTGATAATCGGCAGACAGTATTCAAGGCAGGATTTAGCTTTTTATAATAAGGCTCATCAGTTCCCAACACTTATTATGAATCAGGTTGACGGAGCTACAACAACTGTATTGTTCTCGGCCTTATCCAAATATCAGTCTGACTGGGAAGGCAGCGGTTTGAGCGCATTAAGACGTGCTATGAAAACAAGCCTTTATGTGTGCGCACCGTTGCTCTTTGGCTTAAGCGCAGTAGCAGAGCCTATGATAGCTTTGCTTCTTACAGAAAAGTGGCTTCCTTGTGTTGAGTATTTAAGACTTATTTGTATGATGTGTCTTTTCTGGCCACTTACTGCGCAAAGACATGCTTTAAACTCATTAGGTAAGAGCGGAATATCATTAAAGCTTAATATGATAACAAAGGTTATAACTGTAATAGTTCTTCTTTTAACATACAAAATCAGCGTAAAGGTTATGATTATAGGTAACATTTCAGTATCTCTTATTTCATACATAATCGGTTCTTTCTTCTACAGAAAGCACTTAAAGTATAAGATTTCAACACAGCTTAAGGATATTTTACCACCTGTTATTTTAGGTATGGTTATGTTTGTTGCGGCATACAGCGTATCATTCTTAAAAATACCTTATCTGCCAATGATGATTTTGCAGATAATAGTTGGTGCGGTTGTATATATCGCTTTATCACTTATATTTAAGGTTGACAGTTTCTATTACGTTTTAAATATATTAAAAGGCTTTTTGAAGAAAAAGAAGAGCTGATAGAAAAGAGGAGATAAAATGCAGGATAGAATAAATGTAACTCAATCATCTATGCCTGAATTTGATGATTATGTCCAGAAGATAAGAGGAATATTTGAAAGAAAGCATCTTACAAATATGGGGCCTTTGCATAATCAGTTGCAGGATGAATTAAAAGAATATATGTCAGTAAATAACGTTTCTTTGTTTACTAACGGACATTTAGCATTGGAGGCAATTCTTGCATCACTTAAGATGAAAGGTGAAGTTATTACAACACCATTTACCTTTGCATCAACAACACAGGCAATAGTGAGATGTGGTTTAACTCCTGTTTTCTGTGATGTTAAGGAAGATGATTATACTATCGACACAAGCAAGATAGAGGAACTTATAACAGATAAGACCTGTGCTATTGTGCCAGTTCACGTTTACGGAAACATCTGTGATGTTTATGAGATAGAAAGAATAGCTAAAAAGCATAACTTAAAGGTTATCTACGATGCGGCACATGTTTTCGGCGTCAGATATGACGGAAGAGGAATAGGCGACTTTGGTGATGGTTCAATGTTCAGCTTCCACGCAACAAAGGTGTATAACACAATTGAAGGCGGATGCGTTACATATAAGGATGACAGCTTAACCGAAAAGCTTCAGATCCAGAAAAACTTCGGTATGGAAAATCAGGAAAGTTATCCTGAAATTGCCGGAAACGCAAAAATGAACGAGTTTCAGGCGGCAATGGGACTTTGCAACTTACCTTTAGTTGATGGCGAGATAGCAAAGAGAAAAGCTGCAGCTAAACGTTATATGGAAAGATTAGAAGGTGTTAAAGGCTTAAAGGTTTGGAAAGAGCAGGAAGGGGTAACACACAACTATGCTTACTTCCCTGTTGTTTTCGATAAAGATGCTTTCGGGAAAAACCGCGACGAGGTTGCCGATGTTTTAGGGGAGAACAACATCTTTGCAAGAAAGTATTTCTATCCTTTAACAAGCGAGTTTGAATGTTATAAAGGTGTTTTTGAAATAAACGAAACACCTGTTGCAAAGAATATTTCAGAAAATATTTTGTGTCTGCCAATGTATGCAGATTTAAAAGCAGATGAGGTTGACAGAATCTGTGATATTATATTAAAGAAAGGATGATATTTGATGAGTTATGATTCATTGTGCGGGAAAAAATTACTTGTTATGGGAGGAGGATCTCAACATAATAAGGTTGTTGAGGCAGCCAAAGAAATGGGCGTTATTACCTATGTGGTAGATAACATAGAAGATTCTCCTGCAAAAAGAATTGCAGATTATTCGTATTTGATTAATGTAACAGAAACAGAAAAATTGGCAGAATTATGTTCTAAGGAAGGGATAGACGGAATTATTAGTGGGTGGTTTGATTTTGTGCAGCCACACTACCAGCGATTATGTGAAAAAACAGGGCTCAGATGCTATGGAACAAAAGAACATTTTGATATTCTGACAAGAAAAAAAGACTTTAAAGAATGTTGTATTACCCATAATGTAGGGGTGCCGGCACGCCTTGTGCTAGATGAAATCGAAGATGTTCTTCCATTCCAAGTTATCGTAAAGCCCTCTAACAGTCGCGGTTCACGAGGCGCCACAATCTGTAATACAAAGGAAGAAGTAATAAAAGCAGTTGAGGTTGCAATAGAGGCTTCGTACGACGGTCAGTATGTTATTGAACAGTATATTGATCACAAAGATGCTTTTTGTGTTTCTTATGTATTTATTAATGGAGAAGCATATCTGGAGCAATTATCCGATGCTTATTTTGGAGATGAAAGTGTTGGCCTGGGAAAAGTTGCAGTTGCTTACCGTTCACCGTCTGTTAGAAGTGAAGAGTATTTGCAGAAGGAAGATGGAAGATTGATATCTATGCTGAAAAGTATTGGGGTAACAGACGGACCTTTTGTTGCACAAGGTTTCTTCACAGACGATGATGTAGTATATTTTGACCCGGGTAGGAGATTTGCCGGAGGTGAATATGAGCGTGCTTTCAAGCGCCTTACGGGCATTGATGTGCCTAAATTGATGATTCATTATGCGTTGACCGGTACATATCCATCAGAAAATAGTTTTAAGGCTGACAGCTATTTGTTGAATGGAAAGACTACAATTCGCCTGCAAATTAATGTTCGTGCAGGGGTTGTTTCATCAGAAGAAGGGTTTGATACAATTCAGGAGATGCCTGAGGTGGGGTATGTTGCTAAATATCATAAACCCGGTTCAGAAATTTCGCCTACAGGGAATACCCACCAGCGCTATGCACATATTATTGTTGTTGCAGATGATGCAGAGAAGCTAAAAACTGCAGTTCAGCGCGTTTTCAAAACAATTAAGGTATATGATGATTGCGGGAATAATATGATTGTATCTTTGCTTGACCCAGAATTAATTTAAAGATATGAGGTATAAAAGCGTTGCATTATATAAATATTATTAAAAATGCAAAAATATCAAACTACATTACGATGCTATTCTAATGTAAAAATTGAAAGGTGAGAAATTATGAAAGGTATTATTTTAGCAGGGGGTAAAGGCACAAGACTTTATCCTATGACAAAGGTTGTTTCAAAACAGCTTCTTCCGATTTATGACAAGCCGATGATTTATTATCCACTATCTACACTTATGCTTGCAGGAATAAGAGAGGTTTTGATTATATCAACACCTGTGGACTTACCACTTTATGAACAGCTTTTAGGTGACGGACATAATCTTGGTCTTGAAATTTCATATAAGGTTCAGGAAGAACCAAAGGGGCTTGCACAGGCGTTTATTATCGGTGAAGAATTTATCGGTGATGATAGCGTATGCCTTATCCTTGGGGATAATATCTTCTATGGTAAAGGCCTTACAAAGACATTAGATAACGCAAAGGCAAATTTAGAGGGTGCAGTTATCTTCGGCTATTCTGTAAAGGACCCAACATCTTTCGGCGTTGTTGAGTTTGACGAGAATAAGAACGTTGTTTCTATCGAAGAAAAGCCTGCAGAACCAAAGTCTGACTATGCAGTACCTGGGCTCTACTTCTATGATAACGATGTTGTTGAGATTTCAAAGAACATAAAGCCATCAGCAAGAGGTGAGCTTGAAATCACAGCAGTTAATAACGAATACTTAAACAGAGGCAAGCTTAAGGTTGAGCTTATGGCACGCGGTATGGCTTGGCTTGACACAGGCACACCAACAGGTATGATTAAGGCATCGGAATTCGTTCAGACAGTTCAGGAAATGCAGGGCTTCTATATTTCCTGTCTTGAAGAAATCGCATGGAGAAGAGGCTTTATAGACGATAAACAGCTTAAGGCTTTAGGTGAAGAACTTAAGATGACAGACTACGGTCAGTATATCTTATCTTTAATAGAAGAATAATTTTGGAAGGTGAATTAAATGAAAATATTAGTAACAGGCGGAGCAGGTTTTATAGGAAGTAACTTTGTTTATCTTATGCTTGATAAGCATCCTGATTATGATATCGTATGTCTTGATGCTCTTACATATGCAGGTAACATTAACACTATAAAGCCACTTAAGGATAACCCTAAATTCAAGTTCTATAAGGGTGATATCTGTGATAGAGAATTCATATTTGATCTTTTCGAAAAGGAAAGATTTGATATTGTTGTAAACTTTGCCGCAGAAAGCCACGTTGACCGCTCTATCGAAAATCCTGAAATTTTCTTAAAGACAAATATTTTAGGTACACAGGTATTGATGGATGCATCCATGAAGTATGATGTTAAGAGATATCATCAGGTATCTACTGACGAGGTTTATGGTGATTTACCACTTGACAGACCTGACTTATTCTTTACAGAAAGCACACCACTTCACACATCAAGCCCATATTCTGCATCAAAGGCATCTGCAGACTTACTCGTTATGGCATATCACAGAACATATAATATGCCTGTTACAATTTCAAGATGTTCAAACAACTATGGCCCTTATCAGTTCCCTGAAAAGCTTATCCCTGTTATGATAAGCAAGACATTGGCAGAAGAACCACTTCCTGTTTACGGAAACGGTTTGAATGTCAGAGACTGGCTCTATGTTGAAGACCATTGTAAAGCTATCGACTTAATCATCCATAATGGTAAGGTAGGCGAGGTTTATAACATCGGCGGTCATAACGAAAAGGCAAACATTGATGTTGTAAAGCTTATTATAAAGGCGCTCAAAAAGAGTGAAGATTTAATCACTTATGTTGAAGACAGAAAGGGTCACGACAGACGTTATGCTATCGACCCTGAAAAGATTCATACAGAACTTGGATGGCTTCCTGAAACACTTTTTGACGAGGGTATAGTAAAGACAATTAACTGGTACCTTGACAATAAGGAATGGTGGGAAGAAATCTTAAACGGAAATTACTTAAAGGCAGAATTCTAAACAGGAGAAGTTATGGAGCAGTTATATAAAGATTTTTTATCGGTTATAAAGTGCGGAATAACAGGAGATAAGGCAGAAGATACTTCTGCCTTATTTGACTGGAGAAATATCTATGCAATTACCCACGCCCATAAGATACATATGATGCTCTATTATGGCTTATTAAAGGGCGGTTTTCCGGTTCCTGATGAGGTTATAAACCTTGTAAAAGGCAGAGCTTTTTCAGAAACTGCATTTTCTATGCGTCAGCAGGCGGAAATGGAAGACATCTTTAAAAAGCTTGAAGATAAAAATATTGAATTTTTGCCCCTTAAAGGCGCTATTATGAAGAAGCTCTATCCTACCCCTGATATGAGGCTTATGAGCGATGTTGACGTTCTTATCAAGGAAGAGCAGTATGATAAAATAGTGGAAATCCTTAAGGAAAGCGGATATGAATACGAAGTGGAAAGTGACCACGAATTAGTCTGGAAGAAGAGCACCTTATGTTTAGAACTTCATAAATATCTTGTACCTACATATAACAAGGATTTTTATGAATACTACGGAAACGGATGGAAGACTGCAACAAGGTGCGAGGGAACCCATTATTATATGTCCGACGAAGACTTTTTTATCTATATGTTTTTGCATTTTTCAAAGCATTATCGTGACAGCGGTATTGGTATAAGGCATATAGTTGATATTTGGGTTTGCCTTAAGAATTGCAATCTTGATATGGCATATGTTGAGGGCGAACTTAAAAAGCTTTCTCTTTATGATTTTTATGTGAATATAAAAAAGACCCTCTCTGTATGGTTTGAAGGTGGAGAAGAAACACCTGAAACTGAACTTATTACTCAGTGGATATTTGAAAGCGGAGTATATGGAACATCGGAAAACAATGCAGTATCAAGAGCAATAAGAAAGGAAGAAGAGCAGGGGGATACTTCAAAAGCAAACACGTACTTCCGTGCATTCTTCCCAAGATACACATCTATGTGCAGATTATATCCTGTTCTTAAAAAAGCACCTGTTTTGCTCCCTGTTTTTTGGATATGGAGGCTTTTAGACAGAGCCTTTTCAGGAAGCAACAGACTTAAAAAGATAAATGAGGATATGAAAGTTCAGACAGATGAAAATAAAAATACTTATAAAGAGCTTTTAGATAAAGTAGGACTTAAGTTATAAAAAATGTAGGGTGGGAGCTTGTGTCCCACCTTTTGTTGTATGAACATAAATACAAATTCGTAGGGTGCGACCTGTGTGTCGCACCGAGGAACGACACGCAGATCGTTCCCTACATATATAAAAATTTTTGCATACAATAAAAACACCCTCTGTAGCAGAGGGTGTTTCTTTATATATTTAAAAATGCTTGCTCTGTTTCGTGTTTTTTCTGTCTTGCCATAAGGTTTGGAATAGCTTCCTGTGGTTTCATATTCTCAAATAACACCTTATAGGTTTCGTTTACGATAGGCATTTCAACCCCTAATTTATCAGCAAGCTCCTTTGCCGCTTTACAAGTTTTTACGCCCTCAACAACCATTTTAACTTCCTTGGTTGCTTCCTCGCAAGACATACCTTGACCGATTAAGATGCCTGCGCGACGGTTTCTTGAATGCATACTTGTGCATGTAACGATTAAATCGCCTATGCCTGAAAGACCGTTAAAGGTTTCAGGTTTTGCACCCATAGCAACACCAAGACGTGACATTTCAACGATACCTCTTGTCATTAAAGCCGCCTTTGTGTTGTCGCCTAAATTCATTCCGTCTAAAATACCTGCACTTAATGCAATAACGTTTTTAAGTGAACCACCAAGCTCAACCCCTGTCATATCTGTGTTGATGTAAACACGGAAAGCAGGGCCTGACATAATATCCTGGATTTCATTTGCGATAACCTCGGTTGGTGCCGCAACAACGTTTGTTGTAGGGATACCACGGGACACCTCTTCTGCGTGGCTTGGGCCTGACATAACAGCAATTTTGCACATAGGAAGTTCTTCTTTAAGCACCTGTGAAAGAGTCGCATATGTCTTGTCTTCAAGCCCTTTTGAGATATTTAAAACAAGCTGACCTTCCTTAACATATGGCGCTAATGCCTTTGCGGTAGAGCGGATAGCGTGAGAAGGAGTGGCAGTAATAATAAGGTCTGCCTCACAACACTCTGATATATCAGAAGTAAAGCTTATGTTATCAGGGAGAGTTATCCCCGGGAGAAATGGCTTGTTTTCGCGATATTTTTTAAGATCTTCGCTCTCTTCTTTAAGATAGGACCAAAGGAGGACGTCGTGACCGTTTTTAGCCAGCATAATGGCAACAGCTGTGCCCCAGCCTCCTGAACCAATTATATTAATCTTTGCCATAATAATCTATGCCTTTCTGTTATTTAAGCAGGAGTATCTGCTTTCTTTTTCTTGTCGGTTATTTTGCTTTCTGTGCCTTTAAACAGTCTCTTAATATTCTCTTTGTGACGGAAGATAGCAAGACCACTTAATATGATTGCAAATATAATATATGGGAGATCATCAAGCTTAAAGATAAATGCGAAGACGATGAATAATGCCGCACCTACAACACTACCTAATGATACATACTTTGTTATAATAATCAGAAGAATTCCGATAATGGTAACTGCTAAAGCTATCTTCCAGTCAGCAAAGTAATATGCTGTGATTGAAACTAAAATACCCTTTCCGCCTCGGAAATTAAAGAATACAGGGTAGTTATGACCTACTGCAGAGCCGATAGCTGCGGCATAAATAGCAAGCTTTATGTTATCAGCACCAAGAGGAGTGATATGTGCCACAAGCATAGCTAAAAGACAGCTTATAACGGATTTTAAACAGTCACCTAATACAACGAAGACAGTACATAACTTTCCGTAGGTACGGAGGACATTGGTAGCGCCTGCATTTCCGCTTCCGTGATTTCTAATATCATCACCTGATACAATTCTGCCAACAACGATGGCGGAATTAATACTGCCGATTAAATACGAACCGATAAAAATCAAAATTAAAATAAATGCGTTCATTGTATGTCTCCTTTATACCTTTGTTTTTTCGCGGATAATAAACTTTATAGGTGTTCCTTCAAAGCCAAACTTTGCACGAAGCTGATTTTCAAGATATCTGATATAAGAATAGTGAGCAAGCTCTGCATTGTTGACAAATATAACAAATGTAGGTGGCTTTGTTGATGCCTGTGTTGCGTAATAAATCTTAAGGCGCTTACCCTTGTCAGATGGTGGCTGAACCATAGCAATTGCCTCGTTTATAACGTCATTTAAAAGACCTGTTGAAATTCTCTTTTCGTTTTCTGCAAGAACTGAATCTATCATATCAAAGAGAGAGTCAACTCTCTGCCCTGTCTTTGCTGATATAAAAACAGATGGGGCATACATCATAAAGTTGAAACCGTCTTTTATACTGTTTTTAAAGTTGTTCATTGTGTTGGTTTCTTTTTCGATTAAATCCCACTTATTAACAGCAATAATACTTGCCTTTCCGTTATCGTGGGCATAACCTGCAATCTTTGTATCCTGCTCGGTTATGTTTTCCTCTGCATCAACTAAGATTATACAAACGTCTGCTCTGTCAACTGCGTTTAAGGCACGAACAACACTGTAACGTTCAATATCGTCAGAAATCTTTCCGCGCTTTCTCATTCCTGCGGTGTCAATAAAGATATATTTCTTTCCGTCTTTTTCAAAGGTGCTGTCTATTGCATCTCTTGTTGTGCCTGCAATGTTGCTGACGATGGCTCTTTCTTCACCTAAAATTCTGTTAATAAGGGAAGATTTTCCTGCATTCGGCTTACCTATAATAGCAACCTTTATAGAATTATCTTCTTCGCCCGTTCCGTCATCTTCAGGGAAGTAGGAAATAACCTCGTCTAAAAGGTCACCCACGCCAAGACCGTGGATAGAGGAAACAGGGAATAATTCCCCAATACCTAAATTATAAAATTCATACATTTCAAGAGGTGGTTCGCCCGGTGCGTCAACCTTATTACAAACAGGGATAACCGGCTTTCCGCACTTTCGAAGCATTGCGGCAACCTCATTATCTGCGGCAGTTACGCCATCTTTTAAGTTAACCATAAAGATGATAACATCTGCCATATCAATGGCAAGGTTTGCCTGATTTCTCATCTGTGAAAGAATTATGTCTGTGGCTTTAGGCTCGATACCGCCTGTGTCAATAAGAGTAAACTCTCGCCCTGACCATTCTGCATCTGCATAAATTCTGTCACGGGTGATGCCGGGTGTATCTTCAACAATGGAGATACGCCTGCCGGCGATTTTATTAAAAAGGGTAGACTTTCCAACATTAGGTCTGCCTACTATTGCAACCATTGGTTTCATATTTATCCTCCGTTCTATCTTAAGAGCGCATCAAGCAACTCAAATCCGTCATTGGAAATAATTTCTGTTTTAATCTTTAACTCTCTTTCTATATCGTCACAGGTAACGTTGTCTAAAAGAATTTCTTCTCCGTGGCGGAGCATAGAAGAAGAGAGTAAGAGGCTTTCTCCTAAATCCTTATCCTTTAGCTGATTTATAATGTCCCCACCTGTTAAAAGACCTGTAACTGTAATCTTTTCACCGAAGAAGTTATTCTTAACAGGGATAACGTTTATCATATCACCATCTAATTTTGATACAAGGTCTGATATTACTTTGTAGGAGCAATAGCCTGTAACAACTGTCTTTTTGTGCTTTGGCTTAAGCTTCTTTTTAAGCTTTAACGCAGATTCAAACTCGTCAATTAACGATGCGCACAAGCCCACACCATTTTCTATCTGTGGAAAGCCCTCGTATTCATCGTAAGGCGGGAAGTCTCTCTCTGCTGTGATATAAAATTCATCTGCGGCATAGACTAAATTCGTGCCATATTCTTCTTTGAATTTTTTCTGCCATTTCTCAATCTGGTCTATAACTTCATTTGCAGATTCCTTTGTAAAAGGCTCTATGTGAGCAAGGCCTTCTCTGTGGTCGGAAAGACCAACAGGCACAACGGATAAGCTTTCAACCCCGTAAGCTATTTTTTCTATATCGGATAAGGTTCTGTCAAGCTCTTCCTTATCGTTATATCCCGGGCATAAAACAATTTGGGCATTTATGTTAAGACCGCCTTCGGCAAGTTTTATTAAATATTCGTTTATCTTACCTGCGTTCTTGTTGCTGAGCATTTTGCATCGAAGCTCTGGGTTTGTGGTATGGACAGAAATGTTTATTCTCGGCAGATTATATTTAAGGATTCTGTCAACGTCAGCATCTTTCATATTTGTCATTGTAACATAGTTACCCTGAAGGAAGGATAGGCGATAGTCATCATCTTTAAAGTAACAACTCTCCCTCATACCCTTTGGAAGCTGATCGATAAAGCAGAACACACACTTATTATGACAACCTTTCGGCTCGTCAATTAAAAGAGTTTCAAAGCATATTCCAAGTGGCTCATAATCTTCATTTGTGATTTTAATTTCGCTGTTGTTTACCAAAAGGGTTAAATCCTCATTGCAGGAGGCATACATATAATCTAGATAATCATTGATTTCTACCCCGTTTATTTGGGTTAGCATATCCCCTGATTTAATGCCAGCTTCTTCAGCTAAACTTCCGGGTACAACAGATGCAACCTTTGCCGCCATAACCATTCTCCGTTTCAGATAATTATACATAATTATTGTATCACAAAACTTTGATTTTTACAAGAAAATATTGTAAGAAAATTAATATTCTATTATTGATACTTTTGCTTGTGCAAAAGTATCCAAAACACAGTTGGGGAAGACCCCAACACCCCCTATAAGTCGCGTCCGACATAGATAGCATTTATTTCGTCCGAACAAGCTAGCATAACGCAGTGGCAGTTACAACTTTATTGCACGCAAGATGCTGAGCGTGACGCTCCAAATATTATGTCGAGAGAACCAACGGTTAATATGAATAACAAAAATTTTGGTTTTTGCAATTTGCCACGTTTGGGATAATTTTTGCACATAAATGTCATAATTTTCCTTTTATGTATAAATTTATGGAAAAATCTATTGACAAATGTTACATTATGTGGTAGTATAATACTTGCGACAGGTTTTAAACCAAATAATTGAATAGGGCTATATTGTTAACGTAATGAGTGTTCATTTTTATTTCGGTAAAAATGTGTACTCCGTTGATGGACTCTTATTGCGTTCTTATAGCAATTATTTGGTTATCAAATCTGTCGCAGGATTTGGAGCTACACGTTTTTCGTGCGTAGCTCTGTGCTGCGCATTTTTTATTTTCATATGTAATATATATCCCGGGGATATGAGGTAAAAAGTGCCAAAAAAATATAATAAAAAATATGGAGGGTATATTAAAATGATTATAGGAATAGAATGTGTTGTTGATGAATTAGGCAGGGTAGTTATACCAAAAAAGTATAGAGATTTATATGATATCAAAGAAAAGGATAAGCTCTACGTGCTTGGTACAGAAGAGGGGCTTATGTTTTCGAAAAAGGATTTTAAGCTTGTAGAGGTTGAAAGTAATTAAATTATCTTATTTGCATAATTTCACATAATGAAAATGCAAGTATATGTGTAGGGAATTGTTTATAACCATTCCGAAAAAACAAGAAACAGTTTGGAACTGTTCCCTACAAATGCGAAGCCCCTTCAGGCAAGGTGACCATATAATTCTGCGCAATAAAAAAGACTGTAACTTATCGTTACAGTCTTTTTGGTTTTTAAAGTTACGCTTCTGCTTTGATAACCTCTTTGCCCTTGTAAGAACCGCAAGCCTTGCAAGCTCTGTGAGGCATCTTGAATTCGCCGCAAGCTGGACACTGAACCATACCTGGGATAACAAGCTTCCAGTTAGCTCTTCTCTTATCTCTTCTTGCCTTTGAAGTTTTTCTCTTTGGAACTGCCATTTTATATACACCTCTTTCTGTTAGATACTTATTTGTATTCGGGATAACCCTTAGAACAAAGAAAATCTTTGCATATTCTACTAAAATATTATTTTACAACAATTTATCCAAAATGTCAAATCTCGGGTCTGTGTTCTCATTTTCGCAAGAACATTCACCGTGGTTTAAGTTCGTGCCACAGACTAAACACAGTCCTTTGCAATCCTCTGAACATAATGATTTAGACGGAAGATTTAAGATAACACCCATATATAAAAGTTCATCCAAATCAATAACAGAGCCTTCGAGCAGAATAATGTCTGAATCCTCGTCAACCTGTGTATAACCGTCATCCTTTTTGTAGCTCTCGTTAATTTCAAAGGTAAGAGGGTATTCAAATTCCTCTGTACAGCGGTCACATACTAAAGAAACAGTAGCGGAAGCAGAGCCATGAAGCTCAATAGTTCCACCGATGTTAACCACATAACCCTCAAAGTGAACAGGAGTTAAAAGGCTAAAACTGTCGCCTGTTGCTGCCGAAATGCTGACATCTTCGGAAAGGCTTAACTTCTTGCCGTCATAGTTTAAAACGGACAGTAAATTGATTTCCATAAGTAGCCTCCGTTTCGGAAATAAAATAACAAACAGACGGCAATTATTATACTTTATTACCGTCGTTTTGTCAAGGGTTTTGCATTAAATTTTTAAAAAATTATTTAGATGCTAAATAAGCATTGATTTTTGCAACCAATTCATCAGCGTCAACACCGTGAACTTCAGCTGCCTGTGCAATGCTTTCTCCTGATGCTGAAGGGCAACCAAGACAGTGCATTCCAATTTCAAAGAAGAATTCAGCAGTACCAGGGTCTAAAGTTAAAACATCCAATATAATAGTATCCTTTGTTATCTGTGCCATAATATAAAAAGTCCTTTCTTAAAATATTTACCTAAACAGTATAACTCAAAACTTTAAAAAGTTCAAGAGTTTTTAATGAAGAATTTTAAAATAATGAAATTTTATAAAATTGTAAACTTTTTTAAATACATCTTGAAATTTATTGAGCTTTGTGATATAGTATACTTTGTATTGTTATGTACTTATATAAAAGTATTGACTATTGAAAAGAGAGGCGTAAATATTATGGCAGAAAAAAACAACTGTCCACATAAAACGTCTATCGGCGGTCAGGCTGTTATAGAAGGGGTTATGATGAGAGGTCCTCACAAAATCGCTACGGCAGTCAGAAAGCCTGACGGTGAAATTGTTTGTGATGTTTCGGATATAGGGAAGGTAAGAAAGAATAAGTTTTTAAAGTTTCCTGTTATCCGTGGATGTGTGAACTTCTTTGATTCATTGATTATCGGCGTTAAAGCGCTTATGTATTCTGCAAAGTTCTTTGACGTTGATGAGGACGGAAACGAAATTCAACAGGAGCCATCAAAGTTTGAAAAATGGCTTGAAGAAAAATTAGGTTCTGAAAAGACTATGAATGCGGTAATCTATTTTTCGGTTATCATTTCTATGATTTTCAGCATTGGTCTTTTTATTCTTCTTCCTGGATTTATAGGTGAATTTATCAGAAACTATACTGAAAACCCATTTATAGTTACTCTTTCGGAGGGTATAATAAGAATGGGTATCTTTATCATATACCTGGCCCTTGTGTCACAGATGAAGGATATAAAGCGCGTGTTTATGTATCACGGAGCAGAACATAAATCTATTTTCTGTTATGAAAGCGGTCTTGAGCTTACTGTTGAAAACGTTAAAACACAGTCAAGACTTCACCCAAGATGCGGTACAAGCTTTTTGCTTATCGTTATGGTTGTAAGTATGCTGTTGTTCTTCTTTATACCAAAGATGTTCTTCCTTTACAGAATACTTATAAGACTTTTGCTTTTGCCTGTTGTTGCGGGCATATCATATGAGATAATTAAGTATGCAGGAAGGCATGATAATTGGTTTACCCGTGTTATCAGCAAGCCAGGCATGTGGTTTCAGCATATTACTACAAATGAGCCTGATGATAGTCAGATAGAGGTTGCTATTGCTGCTATAAAGGCGGTTATTCCTGAGGATAAAAATGACGATAAATGGTAAGAGGTGTATCCAATGAAGGTCAGGGAGTTCAGACGAAT
>JAZRQL010000047.1:0-7519 GCA_045649725.1 Clostridia bacterium
GTCATTACAATTATAATTATGTAAAGTTGCAGATGATATTCACAAATTGTCGGTTGATACATTAAATAAATTATTTGTTTTTATTATATTGCCCGAAGCCCTGTTCCGTCTGCCGCTCCCGGACGGCAATGAAACAAATGGTTTATTTTATATTGTAGGGACCGGCGTCCTCGACGGTCCGCGGTAAGATGATATCTTCCCCTACAAATGCAAAAAAAGACCGCAGTTTTAACTGCGGTCTTAAATTCTTATGTCAAAAATTATTCTTCTTCAGCAACAACAGAAACGTTTGCAGCAATGTTTGAACGGAGTTCTGAACGTGTGCTTCTTACGATAGTGATGCACTGTTCAAGTTCCTTAAGTGAAGAAACATTTGCCTTTTCAACTGATTCTAATAAGTTATCAGAGAAGTTGTAAGCAGAAATTTTGATTTCGTCAGCTTCAGCGTTTGCCTTTTCGATAATCTGACGAGCCTGCTCCATAGCCTGCTGGGTGATTTCGTGTTCATTAATCATAGAGATACCCTTTTCGTTAGCAGTTTTGATGATGTCATCAGCTTCTGCCTGTGCTTCCTGAAGTATGCGCTGTCTTTCTTCCTTAATCCATTTTGCCTGCTTTAAGTCATCAGGAAGCTTAAGCTTGAGCTCCTGAATAACATCCATAAGTTCGTCGCGTTCTAAAATACAACGACCTGAAAACGGTACGCTGGCACCTTTGTCAACTATGTCTTCCAATTCATCCAATAATTCTAATCCATCCATTATTGTATCCTCCTAATTTGTGTAGTTGTAGTTAGTTTTTATCAGCACCGTTAATGTAGCACCGGTCATTTATTACAGGTATAAGCTGGTCAGGAACAAGGCCCTTAAGTGAACCACCGTATTTTGCGATTTCCTTGACTATGCTTGAACTTAAGAACATATATTCCTTATTGGTTGGCATAAAAAGAGTTTCTGCCTCGGAATAAAGCTCTTTGTTGGTGAGCGCCATCTGGAACTCATACTCGTAGTCGGAAACTGCGCGGATACCTTTAATAAGTACATCAGCATTTGCCTCTCGCATAAAGTCAACCAACAAGCCTGAAAATGAACATACAGAAACATTATCATAGCCGGAAAGAACCTGGTTCAAAAACTCAACTCTTTCGTCGGTTGTAAAGGTTGGCTTTTTTGCACTGTTGGTGAGAACAGCAACGATAACTCGGTCAAATAGCTTTGCTGAACGATCGATAATGTCAAGATGACCATTGGTGCAAGGGTCGAAACTGCCCGGATAAACAGCTGTAATCATTTCTCTTCACCTCTTATGAGGACATTAATTACGGTTTTGCCGTATGTGGCTTCGCGGATAGTCTTAAAATCGGGATGTGTTGCCGCTTCTCCGCCTTTTTCTGTTTCTACAACAATGATACCGTCGTCAGATAATAAATTTCTTTCGCTTATAAGCTGAAGAACGGTTGAAATATAGCCTTTGTTGTAGGGTGGGTCTAAAAATATAATATCAAAAGACTCACAGGCAGATTTTAAATAACTCACAGAATCCATAAACAGAAGACGCGCTTTATCAGAAAGCTTTGAAAGATTAAGGTTATACTCCGTAATGGAATATGCCTCTCTGCCACTTTCAACAAAAACACAGCTTTCTGAGCCTCGGCTTAATGCCTCTATACCCAGAGCACCCGAACCTGAAAAAAGGTCTAAAACCTTATCTGCAGGGAGATGAGCCTGTATAATGTTGAAGACAGATTCTTTAACTCTGTCGGTTGTAGGTCTAGTGTTTATACCATCAGGAGCTTTAAGCTTTAAGCCTCTGCGGATACCCGAAATAACTCGCAAAGAAAATCCTCCCACACATATTTATACTACTCTAATATTTATAACGTAAAACAGTAGATTTGTCAAGGGGATTTTTGAATAAAAATAAAAAACCCCGCTATGTCGTAGATGGCCTAAAGTAAAAACCTGGAATCCAGGTGGGATAACGCCCGATTGCTTTACAAGTCCTCCGGATATCTTACGATATAAGGCATTTGCGCCACCCTCGGAGACAAAATCCCTTTAAAAATTTGTTGGTTTTACATTATGGCCGATATTACGTGCACGGCAGGGAAGTATTCAATTGTTTTACAGTACAAAGTATATCATAGATTAAAATGGGTTTCAATATACTTTTCTTTAAAAATATGTTAAAAGTATATGAAGAAATGAAAGAAAAAATACTTGTATGTTTCAAATTTGTTACAAATGGTTTCGTAAGCTTTACAAGGGGTTTACAATTTGAGTTTTTTGTTAAATTCCCATTGAAATATGAATTTGTATAGTTATAATGAAATTACAGTTTAAGAATATTGCCTTATTTTTTTACATATTCTGTTATGTATATAAAATGGCAGGAGGAAAGAAAATGCGAATCGAAAGGATTAACGAAAACAGAATAAAGGTCTTAATCGATGCTGACGAAGCTATGGCTAATAACCTGACTGTTAAAGACATCACAGACAATACTCAGGTTGCACAGAAGATGTTCTGGCAGGTCCTTCGCCTTGCTGAAGAAAATATTAACTTTTCTGTAGGCGGTGCAAAGCTTTTTATCGAAACGATACCCTCCTGCGAGGATGGTATTGGTATGATGATTACCAAGGTTTGCACAGAAGAGGATATTGACGAGGCTGTTAAAAATTGTTCATATAAAGGGAAGGTTAAGCGTTCAGAACTCAAGCCTCTTAAAAATTCTGACAGCAGACAGAGAAAATACATATTCAGATTTGAAAGCTTTGATGCGGTGTGCAGTGGAGCAGGTCAGCTTGAAAAAAGATATTTCGGTGTAAGTACCTTATATAAATGTGATGGATATTTTTATCTCTATCTTATACCTGATGACCCAATCTCTCTTTGCGAGGCAGATACTGTTTTATCTGAATTTGCTATAAAACAGAAAAACGGACAGTATCTCCACGGAAGACTTAATGAATACGGCAAGGTAATGATAGAAAATAATGCAGTTAATGTGCTGGCTGAATATTTTTGTAAATGTTAATTATGATGCACCCTGAAAGCATATGCTTTCAGGGTGCTTTTTTTCTATTCTGTTGAATATAAATGAAATATAAAACAGGAAAGGAAAGTTATTATGGAAGAAATTATAAGAGAACATAAGGTTTGTATTGACGGAAGAAAGAGGCTCTTAGTAACCGCAGTTGAAGATGTTGAAAGCTTTGATGATGAGAAGATTGTTATCATTTGCGATATGGGAACAATGACCGTAACGGGTGCGGATTTTAAAATCAATAAGCTTAACGTTGATGACGGAGAACTTATAATAGAAGGAGAGGTTGATGAAATTCAGTACAGCGACAGAGCATATGATAAAAAAGAGGGCGGATTTTTTGGCAAGCTGTTTCGGTAGAGGTGGAACTGTATGAAGATTAAATTCGGCGCTGATATAACTTATTTTTTATGGTCGGTGGGAACGGGGTTTATATTTGCTGTGGTTTATGATTTTATAAGGTCTTTACGAAAGGTTTTAAAAACCCCTGACGTGCTTATAAATATTATTGATATGCTTCTTCTTTTGGTATGCGGATTTTTAATGATAATTGAGGCATACTGGGTAAATAACGGAGAGTTCAGGATATATAGTGTTTTATGTGCAGGCCTTTCTTTTCTGTTGTATCGGTTGATAATGGGAAATTTACTGGCTTTAATATTTGGGAGGTTTATAAAAACCTTGTTTAAGGGGATAGAAAAAACTGCAAGGTTTTTAATTATTCCAATAAAAACAGTTATAAAAATTTTCAGAAAAACCTATGGGAATATCCTTTGTATAAAAGACAGAATTTATAGTAAAATAAACATAAAAAAAGCTCAATAAAATATGTGTGGAGTAATTGACAAACAAAACATCTTGTTATATAATGTTATACGATGCGATAGTTGTATTTATAATACGTTAAAGAGGTGTTTAAGATGCAGAGAACCAAAAATAAGAAGGGGGCTTCTCATCGTAAACCTGATATAAAAAAGCTTGTTGTAATCGTTGTTTTAGGGTTAATTGCTTTCTATTTTGTATACACCCTTATATCACAGCAGATTTCCCTGAACAAGAAAAATGATGAGATAAAGGCTTTGGAAAGTCAGGCGCAGACTGCGAGAGATGAGGCAAAAAGACTTGAAGAAGAAATTAACAACTTACAGGACCCTGAATATATAGAAAAAATTGCCAGGGATAAACTTGGCTATGTTAAACCTAATGAAAGGGTTTTTGTTGACTCTAACAAGAGCGAAAATAATAACGGAAATTAATAAACATTTTACATAAGAGGAGTTCTTTGAGACAGATAACACTAAAGCTATCTTTGGTGATTATGTCTTAAGTAATCTCCCGGGAAGGATAAAAACATAATATGCAGGTTAAAGCAGGAACGATTTTGGAGGGTAAGGTTAGTGGCATAGCGGCATTCGGAGCCTTTGTTGAACTTGAAAACGGTAAGACAGGGCTTGTGCATATTTCAGAGGTATCTACTGAATATGTAAACGATGTTAAAGACCACCTTAAAGAAGGACAAGAAGTAAAGGTTAAGGTTTTAAGCACAGAGAATGACAAAATAAGTCTTTCTATAAAGCAGGTAATGCTTGAAAGCAGGGAAGCCGCAAAGGAAAGAAGAAAGAGCGGCCCTAAAGCTAAAAGAAGGCCAGTCGAGACAGGAATGCGTCGCCCACCGGAAGAGTTTTCATTTGCAAGTACAGGAGAAATGAGCTTTGATGATATGCTTCAGAAGTTTAAGCAGGACAGCGATGAGAAATTTCAGGACTTAAAGAGAAGTAATGAGTCAAAGAGGAGCGGGGGATACAAACGCTCATATTAAGTTGCCTTTTTTAAAGAAAGGGTGTGAAAGAATATGAATATTGCTATATGGCTTATTCTGGCATTTGTTGCAGGAGTGATAGAAGCGGAGACAGCATCTTTAGTTTCTGTCTGGTTCTGTGTTGGAGCTGTGTGTGCCGCTATCGGTGCAGGTATGGGGTTCAGCATTGCTGCGCAGGTGATAACATTTTTGATAATATCAGTTTTACTTATTCTTGTCACTTTGCCATTGTGCAAAAAATTCAGAAATAACCATAAAAGCCCTACTAATGCAGACAGGTTAATCGGCGAGATTGGTCTTGTGACCGAGGATGTTGACCCTGTTGCCGGGACAGGTGAAATTAAAGTCCGCGGACAACGTTGGTCGGTTCAGCTTCGAGGCGACGGTAAGGCAAAGGTCGGAGACACTGTTAAGGTTGAAGATATTGAAGGTGCTCATATTGTTGCTTCTTTAATAAAAGAAAGTGAGGGAGAGTAATGGAATTAGTAATTGGCATTTTGATTTTATTGATTATTGTATTAATTGGGAATATTAAGATTGTGCCTCAGGCTCATTCTTATATAGTTGAAAGACTTGGCGCTTTCCATGCAAGCTGGGGTGTTGGTCTTCACTTTAAAATCCCTGTAATCGAAAAGATTGTTAAAAGGGTCAGCCTTAAGGAACAGGTTGTTGACTTTCCGCCACAGCCGGTTATCACAAAAGATAATGTAACAATGCAGATAGATACAGTTGTGTATTTTCAGATTACAGATCCAAGACTTTATACTTACGGTGTAGAGCTTCCTATGTCTGCTATTGAAAATCTTACAGCTACAACGCCGGGTAATATTATCGGTGATATGGAGCTTGACGAAAGCTTAACATCAAGAGATGTTATAAACACAAAGATGCGTGCTATCCTTGATGAGGCGACAGATCCTTGGGGTATTAAAATTAACCGAGTTGAGCTTAAGAATATTATTCCGCCTGCCGGCATCCGTGAAGCAATGGAAAAGCAGATGAAGGCAGAACGTGAAAGACGTGAATCTATCCTTCGTGCAGAGGGTGAAAAGAAATCAGCTATTTTGGTGGCTGAAGGTGAAAAGGAATCAAGAATCCTTCAGGCAGAAGCTGAAAAGCAGTCGCAGATATTAAAGGCAGAAGCCGATAAGGAGGCGGCTATCCGTGTGGCAGAGGGTGAAGCACAGGCTATACTCGAGGTTCAAAAGGCTACTGCTGACGGTATTAAAATGTTAAATGAGGCTTGCCCTACCGATGCAGTTCTTACAATAAAAGGATTTGAAGCATTTATGGCAGCCGCAGATGGAAAAGCAACAAAGATAATTATTCCATCAGAGATACAAAGCCTTGCAGGCCTTGTTACATCTATCAAGGAAGTTACAGCAGGCGATAAAGAACAGTAAATTTCAGGGCGGACATTGTCCGCCCTGTGTAATGGGCAGATGCCCTATAATAACATAGGAGATTTCTAGGAGGTACTTATGTCAGGACATTCAAAATGGGCGACAATTAAAAGAAAAAAGGGAGCGAACGATGCGGCGCGTGGTAAGGTTTTTACTAAAATCGGCCGTGAGCTTATGGTTGCAGTAAAAGAGGGAGGACCGGACCCGGACAGTAACTCAAAGCTTCGTGACGCTATTGCAAAGGCAAAGGCAAACAATATGCCAAACGATAATATTCAGAGAAGTATTAAAAAGGCATCAGGTGAAGGCAGTACAAATGAATATTTTGAAATGATTTATGAAGGTTATGGTCCTTCAGGTATCGCAGTAATGGTTGAAACTCTTACAGATAACAAGAACAGAACTGCAGGAGATTTACGTCATTACTTTGATAAAAACGGTGGTAACTTAGGTCAGAACGGTTGCGTAGGCTTTATGTTTGACCGTAAGGGTATGATAGTTATTGAAAAGGCTGACGGAATAGATGAAGATACTCTTATGATGGAAGTTCTTGAAGCAGGCGCTGATGACTTTAACGTAGAAGATGAATGCTATGAAATTATGACAGCACCTGAAAGCTTCAGTGAGGTTCGTGATAATTTAGAGGCTTCAGGTTACAGCTTCGTTCAGGCTGAAATAAACTACATTCCACAGACAACAACTGTTTTAGAAAGCGAAGATGATATCAAGAAGATGGAAAAGCTTATTGATATGCTTGAAGAAAACGATGATGTACAGAACGTATATCATACATGGGAAATGCCAGAGGAAGAATAAGTTTAGTCAGGTATATCAAGGTTTTCAGAGATTTTAGAATTTTAAAATTTCTCTTGAATGATGGTATACGTGCCTTTTCTACGGCGTACATACCCACAAAATTTAAAATTTAATAGGTTTGTATATCGACCTTCTTTGATGTATGTCATCACATATATCAAAGGAGGTTTTTTTGTTGAAGTTAACCAATGTGTTAAAGGAATTTATATTTGATTGTGAGGTGAAAAATTATAGTCCTAAAACAATTAAAGGATATAAGAATAACAGTTTATACCTATTTAATTATTTAGAAGAAAAATATGAGATTACTGATATAGAAGATGTTACAGCTAAACAAATTAAAGAATTGTTTAAATAGAAGAAGATTTTTCTTCCGATCAAATAAATATAAAGGAATATATAGACCCGTTTACGGGTGCTAAGAATAAGTAGGCAA
>JAZRQL010000048.1:0-36064 GCA_045649725.1 Clostridia bacterium
GCTGGACTTTGATTTTAAGAGTAGTTATGTAGGAATGAAAGGTGATATCGCGGTTAAGGATAACAAAAAGCTTATTGGCTTTGTTCCTGAAGAATCAGCCTCTGCATCGGAAGAATATATAGTTTATTCTGTTCTTGATGATAAGATTTTAGCATACAGAAACGGAAGCATATCACAAATCAATATTTCAGATAATACAACAGTATATAAAGGCACAAGCACAACTACATTCAGTCAGGTAAAAAACAGCTTAAAGCTTGGTGATAAGGTTAACGTAAAAAGACTTAATGCAGGAGATATTGATTATATAATCTGCTCCGAGGGCAATCTTTCGGGTCCTGTTACTGCCTATAACGGAAACTGGCAGGGCTTATGGAATGTTTCAGGTGATGTTAAGGTTACAAGAAACGGTGCATCTGTAACTACTGCAGAAATCAAGAATAACGATGTCTTATATTATATTTCTGATATGAATATGATTATGGCGTATAATAATAAGGTAACAGGTATCTTCGAAGCGGCAAGCCCTAACAGAGATGCGCCTGTATCAATTACTGTTTCAGGTAAGAGTTATGGTCTTGAAAGCGGAAACGCCTTTAATAAGGTTGTGTCAGGGGGCAGCTTTGGATACGGAGATACAATAACTCTTCTTTTAGGCAAGGACGGAGAGGTAGCAGATGTTGTATCACCGTCAGCCAATGCAGAAAGAACTGTGGGATATGTAATCGGCACAGGAGTTAAGGAATATTCAGGCGGAGATGTAAATACATTCAAGAACTACTATGTAAAGCTTTTAGCTCCTGACGGAATTGAATATGAATATATAACCGACAAGGACTATAAAGAATGGTTAAATTCTGTTGCTGAAGCATCTTTCACAAACGGAATGGCAAGATTAAGTTATGTAAATAAGCAGACAGTAAGCGGAGAATTTAACTGGACAGCTAAAAGATTTGGAAGTGATAAGGTATCAGCTAACGTAAATATAATAGATGTTGGTTCTGTTTATTCAAACGAAAGCACCCTTTATAAAAAGATTTACGGGCAAAGACTTGATGGCGTAAACATAGGTTCTTCAAAAGTTTTATATGCAGGGAAGAATCCATCAGGAGAGATAACCGACCTTATCTTATATGATGTTACAGGAGATGCATTTTCTTACGGTCTTGTAATGAGCGCAACTGTTGATGGAAGTGATATGAGGGTAAATTCTTCATATACCTATTTGGCAAACGGAGAAAGATACTCAACATCAGTATCAGGTAACTATAACGTAAACCGCGGAAGTGCAGTTAAAATAAGCGGAAGTATTTCAAAGCCTGACGGTCTATATAAGATAAATCAGGTTACGGGAGCTATAAGCAACTTTACTGCAGACAGACTTGTAACAGGCGGAAAGACATATCTCATCAGTGACAGAGTCTCTTGCTATAAAATGAATTCAAGTATTTCCAATGAATATTCAATGATTTCGTTGAACGAGATTATCGAAAACAAGGGAAACTATAGTATTACTGCGTATTACGATAAGTCATCAGACGAAGGCGGAAGAGTCAGAATTATTGTTGTAACAGAGAATAAAGAGAAAGAAAAACTTGACACAATAATAAAACTTATATATAATTGACAAAGTAGAAATCCCTATAGAAAAACTTTCGGAGCACGAAAGAGGAAATTTTATGTATACTGCTTTTGGGAATGATACAACATATATTGACCACGAAATTAAGAGGGCGGGAATTTTATGAATTATGATGTGGTAGTAGTTGGCGGCGGCACAGCAGGAGTTATTGCTGCTGTGCAAGCCGGAAGAGAAGGGGTAAAAACACTTCTTGTTGAAAAAAGTGAAATATTAGGTGGCAGCATTGTAAATGCAGGTGTTACTGTACCGGGTCTTTTTCATGCTTGGAAGAAACAGATTATTTCGGGCATAGGCTGGGAGCTTATCTGTAAATGTATGGATGAAGAAAAAAGGCCATATCCTGATTTTTCAAAACAAAATAATCTTGAATATTGGAAACATCAAATTAGCATCAATGGTGCTTATTATGCTTTGATTTGTGATGAAGCGGTAGTGAATGCAGGGGTAGAAGTGCTTTTTGGAGCTATGTGTGCTAAGGTTGAGGAAAAGAATAATTGTAAGCACATAATCCTATGCACGAAAACAGGCCTTAAAGAAATTACTGTCAAGGTATTGATTGATTGCACAGGTGATGCAAATGCGGTGAGCCTTGCAGGGTATGAATTGGAAACAGGTGAAGATTTCCAACCTGCAACGTATTCTTGCAGATTAGCCGGCTATGATTATAATGAACTTGAATTTGAAAAAATTGAAAAAGAATTTGACAAAGAGGTAAAAAAAGGAAAATTTAGTTATTCCGATATTGGGTGGACTGTTGATCGCTTTGAACCTCTTTGGTTGAGAAAATATGGTGAAAATGCTAATCACGTCTACATTAATGGAAAGACAGGAAGAACAAGTGAAGAAAAAAGTGCATTATCTCTTAAAGCCCGTCTTACGATTTTAAATTTATTACGTTTTTGCCGCAAACAAGAGGGATTGGAAAATATAAGGCTGGATTATATATCACCTGAATGTGGTATAAGGGAAACGGTACGAATAAAAGGTAAAAAAACAATAACACAGGAAGATTATCTTTCGGGCAAACGCTATGGGGACGATGTGTGTTATTCGTTTTATCCCATTGATCTTCACACTAAAGTTGCAAACGGGCTTAAACGGATTTATCATGAAGATGATATTGTTCCAACAATTCCGCGAGGTGCTATGTTGCCCGAAAACAGTAAAAATATAATTGTTGCGGGAAGATGTATATCATCCGACAAAGCTGCTAATTCTGCCCTGAGGGTTGAAGCAACATGTATGGCAACAGGTCAGGCGGCAGGAGCTATTGCTGCATTGGCTGTCAAAAACAGTGTGGATGTTGAAGATGTTTCTGTTGATGAAATTTATGCTGTATTGAGAAAACATAATGCAATAATTCCTGAATAAATTATGGGGTATACAAGTTAAAAGTAACACAAAATATATCGCAACAGAGAGTATATAATGTCTGGATTGACAAAATGATAATACTCATATATAATTTACAAAAATAATCTGGAGGGTTTAAAGATGAAAAAACTTATAAGTATAATTTTATGCGTAATGTTAGCAATGTCGGTTGTTGCTTGTGGAAAGAAGACTGAAACAAAGAGTGGCCCTGATACAGTTCAGTCAGAAACTGCAAATGAGGATGAGGCTAAAGCAGAAACAAAAGGCGAGGCTGATTCAAGCGCTGAGACAAAAGTCTTACCACAGACATCTGCAAATGAGCTTGAAGATAAGGTGAATGAATTTAACACAACAGAAGACCCTGAAAGAAAAGAAGAACTTAGAAAAGAGCTTGAAGAATTTTTAAAGCAGGCAGAAGAAATGGCAAACCAGGGATAAGTAAAAACGCGGACAAAATCGTCCGCGTTTTTGTTTGTTGCGAGATGATAAAACAGCATAAAATATAATAAGAAATAAAAATATTATAAAATATAAAAAATATCATTGACATTTCTCGAACATAGGTGTAGAATGTGTAATGTATATATTAAAATGGGATTTGTGTAACCAAATCTGTCTTTAATGTGAAAAAAAGTAAATTAAATAAATTAAAATTTTTTCAAAGGAGGTCTTTTAAATGAAAGACACAAAGTTTGCATATTTGTGTCCTGCAGCAGAGGTTATGGCATTTAAAAATGAGGACATAGTATGCACATCAGGATTATCTTCTTTGCAGACAGCAGATGAAGTTTTAACAGCTGCAAGTTGGAAGACAACCTGGACAAATAAAATGGGATTGGAGGAGTCAAACTAATGAAAAAGATTTTATCAATCATCCTCGCAGTGTGTATAATCAGCACACTTTTGGTTATGCCTGTATCAGCCGGCACCGTAATCACTAAGGATATTACTTCTAACGCGACTGCATATTATATGAAGAATGGCGGGACTCTTGGTACAGGTTACAGTGGCTATTCTGCAGATAAGGCAATAGATGGTAGCTTATTTACCATAGCTTATGGTGCAGAGTTTAATAATAATAAGTCAGGTCATAGTTCGGGTAACATAATATATCTTGATTTAGGAGAGTCATACAATCTTACAAATGTTGACATCACTGCAGCGACTACTGCACAGTATTTAGCGGCAAGAGCTGCTTTAGGTGGTACCGCTACAACAACTCAGATGAATACAAGTGCAGTAAAGTTTGTATCAAATGTTGAACCTACAATTAGTGCCAGTGCAATGACTAGTGCATATACTGTTTTAAATAATACAACTTTGGCAAGCGGAAATGAAACATATCGATATGTTGGTGTGTATTGTCCATATTCGTATGGTGTAGCATTATCTGAAATCAGAGTTCTGGCAGATGTTGAGGTAGATAGCTATGAGGAAACTATTAAGCAGCTTAAGCCTGTAAATGCAACTTTTAAGGCAGACACAATTAAAAATGCTGTAAATGCTCCGTTAAATGCAATTGATGGTGATGATTCTACTTTTGCTATTGCTGACGGATATGGCAATCCTTTGATCGTAGATTTAGGTGTTCCATATGTTATCACAAAGGTTGAAATTGATTATCCAACAGTAGATGAGGTAGCTGCATTTATCACAAGTAACAGTTTGAACTGTGAAGCAGCAACAGAAGTAAATAAGGTTAACAACCATGTATATCTTGCAAATGACACCGTAAGTGGTACTTCAGGTGGTATTAAAATCATTGATTCAGCAGTGAAAGGTGGTACAAGAACCTGGAATTACACCGAAGGCGACACAACTGCTTACAGATACTTAAAAATACATCAGGGAAGTAGTTCTACTCCTTCAGCGATTTCTGAAATAAGAATTTATGGTAAAGTAATTGAAGAAGTGGAAGTTCCAGACCCAGAACCAATCGAAGCTACATTCGAAGGTAGCGCTGAATTTGGCGAAGCTAATGGCGTAGAAACTCTCCGTTTCTACTTCACACCAAGCTTTACTGATGAAATCACAGATTTTGGTGCTTACATCGTTCCATTTGATCTCCGTTCTGACAATAGCGAACGTGTTACTGTAAATGGTAATAAGGCAATTGAAAACGGCAAGACATTCGCGGCAGACTTAGTTGGTATTCCAGCAGCTGCTTATGACACAACTATCGTTGCTGTACCATTTGTTGTATCAACAGACGGTCTCTATACATTTGGTGAAGGCGTAGAGGCAGTTGTAAATTTACTTAAATAATTTTTAAGTTAATTAAAAACGCGGACGATTTCGTCCGCGTTTTCTTATATTACTATATTTTCTTCGGGCATAAATGCTCAATTGGACATGTGTCGCACTTTGGCCGTCTTGCATCACAGTATGCTCGTCCGTGGTGAACAAGGCAATGACAAAATTCTGCCCATATTTCAGGTGGTAAAATTTTTTGAAGGTCAAGCTCTATTTTATAAGGTGTACTTTCCTTTGTAAACCCCATTCTGTTAGATAACCTTGTGGCGTGGGTGTCAACAACTATTCCCGGAATACCGAAAAAGTCACCAAGGACTAAATTGGCAGTCTTTCGTCCTACCCCCGGAAGCTTTAAAAGGTCATCCATATTCCCGGGAACTTCTCCGTTATATTCGTTTATAAGCATCTGACAGCAGGCAATAATATTCTTTGCTTTATTGCGGTAAAACCCTGTTGAATGAATTGCTTCCTGTAATTCGAGTTCATCTGCATATGCAAAAGCATAAACGTCAGGATATTTTTTGAAAAGAGCAGGGGTAACAAGATTTACTCTTGCGTCAGTACACTGTGCCGCAAGCTGTGTGGCAATTAAAAGTTCGAGGGCGTTATCATAGTTTAATGTGCATTCCGCCTCATCGTATATATGACAGAAAATTTTGTATATTTCTGCCGCACGTTCTTTTTTTGATAAAAGACTTTCTTTCATAATAAATGTACTCCTTTTTATTCAAAATAAGTCTTGCAAAATACTGTTTATTATATTATAATATATTCTGTGGAAAATTGCAATATTTCAGTTGCTTAAGATAAGAAAGGAAGATTTAAAATGTTTGATCTCGAGTATGTTAAAAGCACAGACCCTGAACTCAGGGACGCCATGCTTAAAGAAATCAACAGACAGCAGAGCAAGATAGAGCTTATTGCTTCTGAAAACTTTGTTAGTCCTGCTGTTATGGAGGCTATGGGTTCACCTCTTACAAATAAGTATGCAGAGGGTTACCCTGGAAAGCGTTACTATGGCGGTTGTGAATATGTTGATATTGTTGAGGATTTAGCAAGAGAAAGAGCAAAGGAAGTGTTCGGTGCTGAATTTGCAAATGTTCAGCCTCATTCAGGTGCATCTGCAAACCTTGCAGTATTCTTTGCTGCAATGGAACCTGGGGATACTTACCTTGGTATGAACTTAGCTCACGGTGGACACTTAAGCCATGGTTCTCCTGTTAATATTTCAGGTAAGTACTTCAATGTTGTTCCTTATGGTGTTGATGATGTTACACACCGCATTAATTATGACGAAGTTAGAAAGCTTGCCCTCGAACATAAGCCAAAGCTTATTTTAGCAGGCGCAAGTGCATATGCACGTGAAATTGACTTTGCAAAGTTCCGTGAGATTGCTGACGAGGTTGGTGCATATCTTATGGTTGATATGGCTCATATTGCAGGTTTAGTTGCCGCAGGCTTACATCCAAGCCCAGTTCCATATGCAGACTTTGTTACAACTACTACTCATAAGACACTCCGCGGTCCAAGAGGCGGTTTGATTTTATGTAAGGAAAAGTACGCTGCTATGATTAACAAGGCTATTTTCCCTGGAATTCAGGGTGGTCCTTTGATGCACGTTATTGCAGGTAAGGCTGTATGCTTAAAGGAAGCTTTATCTCCTGAATTTAAAGAATATCAGACACAGGTTAAGAAGAATGCCGCTGTTTTAGCCGAAGAGCTTATGAAGAAGGGTATCGATATCGTTTCAGGCGGTACAGATAACCACCTTATGTTAGTTAGCTTAATCAAGCAGGGTAAGACAGGTAAAGAGGTTGAACATAACCTTGACGAAGTTGGTATTACTTGTAACAAGAATACTATTCCTAACGACCCACAGAGTCCATTCGTAACAAGCGGTATCAGACTTGGTACACCTGCTGTTACATCAAGAGGCTTTAAAGAAGAAGATATGGTAGAGGTTGCTGACCTTATCGCTATGGTTATTAATGACTTTGAAGGCACACGTGACGAGGTAACAAAGCGCGTTGAGGCACTCTGCAAGAAGCATCCTTTATATGAATAAGCCATTGGCTGACAGAATACGCCCTGCTCATCTTGATGATGTTTTCGGACAGAGTCATATTTTAGGTGAGGGGTGTATTCTTCGTAATATAATCGAAAGCGGAAATATTCCCTGTATGATATTTTATGGGCCGTCAGGCACAGGTAAGACTACTGTTGCCAATATTGTCGCTAAAACATCGAATAGACCTTTGTATAAGTTAAATGCTACAAATGCATCTGTTTCGGATATAAAGGCCATTGTTAAAGAAAGTGAAGGAATTTTCGGTCAGGAAGGGGTCCTTTTGTATCTTGATGAGATACAGAACTTTAATAAAAAGCAACAACAATCTCTTCTTGAATATACCGAAAACGGAAAAATCACTTTAATTGCAAGCACAACCGAAAATCCATATTTTTATGTTTATAATGCGATTTTGTCAAGAAGTACGGTTTTTGAATTTAAACCCCTTGACACAAAGGCGGTTAAGAATGCTCTCGCTCGTGCGGTTGATATACTTGATAAAGAGGATTTCGGTGGCGACTATATAGTAGCAGAGGATGATTTCTTAAATCATCTTGCGGATAAGTCAGGAGGAGATGTGCGTAAGGCACTTAATTCCCTTGAGCTTGCGGTAAGGTATACATCTTTAAATGAAGATGGAAAGCTTCATCTTACAAAAGATGTTGCAGAACAGTGCACCCAGAAAAAGGTTATTAAGTATGATAAAATGGGTGACAGCCACTATGACATTTTAAGCGCATTTCAAAAGTCTATTAGGGGAAGTGACCCTGATGCCGCAGTTCATTATCTTGCAAGGCTTATAGAAGCCGATGATATGCAGTCTATCTGCAGAAGGCTTATGGTTATTGCCTGCGAAGATATCGGTCTTGCCTATCCAATGGCAATATCTGTTGTAAAAGCCTGTGTTGACAGTGCTTTGATGCTTGGCTTGCCTGAAGCAAGAATTCCTCTTGCAGAAGCTACAATTCTTTTGGCAACTGCGCCTAAATCAAATTCTGCATATTTAGCATTAGCAGCTGCGATGGCTGATCTGGAAAGTATGGATACAGGGGAAATCCCAAGACAACTTCAGAATAAACATTATGACGGAGAGGGAAACGTTCAAAAAGGACAGAACTATCTCTATCCTCATGACTATCCTAATAATTACGTTAAGCAGCAGTATCTCCCTGATAAGATAAAGGATAAAGTATATTACAATCCGGGGAACAATAAAACAGAACAGGCTGCAAAGGAGTATTGGGATAACATAAAGAAATAATGAAAAATTAAAAAGCATAGCCATCGGCTATGCTTTTTTAGTGTAGAATTTTTTAAATTTATCTTAGTTTAAATAATCAAACAGGTTTTACGCAACCTTATTCATCATTGCTGCATACTGACTCTTTCTTCTAGCAGCAGTATTCTTGTGAAGAATACCCTTTGCAACAGCCTGGTCAGTCTTTTTAACAACGTATGTGTAAGCTTCGGAGGCAGCTGCCTTACCATCTTTTAATGAAGCTTCAAACTTTTTGATTGCAGTCTTAAGCTGTGATTTAAGAATCTGATTTCTAAGAGTCTTTGTCTTGATAACCTTAACTCTTTTCTTTGCTGATTTGATATTAGGCATAATTTCACCTCCAAACAATAAATCTTGATTTTACATCAGTACAAGTTATTGTATCACTATTTTTTGTAAAATGCAAGACTTTTTTTGAAATTTACATAATTTTTTTCAATTTATTTAAAATAATTATAAAAAATAGTGGAGGAATGAGCAAAATGTATGAAAAAACAAGGCTTATTGGCTGTGATTTAGCAATAGAAGAACACGAAATGCTTGTTGCGGAGCAGAAAGAAAATTATTTCCCTGAAGGAATTTCTGTTGAAAATGAAAGTGACGGAGAGTATATCGAGATAACAAGAGTGTCTGTTGATAACGAAAAAGGCGCAAACACACTTAAAAAGCCGATAGGAAGGTATGTGACTATTGGTATGCCTGAAAGGTTTTACGGACAGCAGGAGATTTATGAAAGAATGTGTAAACGTTGTGCAAAAGAAATAAAGGGGATAGTCAGTAAAAAGCTTGAATCTGATGAAGATATTGTTTTAGTTGTTGGTCTTGGAAACAGTAAAATGACTGCGGATGCATTAGGCCCTAAAGTTGTTGAATCCTTAATGATAACAAGGCATCTTAAAAACTATATTCCCGAGGAAATTGATGAAGGAATAAGACCAGTTTGTGCTATATCCCCGGGAGTTTTAGGAACAACAGGGATAGAGACAGAGGAAATAATAAAAAGCCTTACCGATAAGATAAAGCCATCCCTTGTAATTGCTATTGATGCTCTTTGCTCGGGAGATGTGAAAAGAATAAACACAACTATTCAGATAACCGATACAGGAATAACCCCAGGTGCAGGAGTTGGTAATAAAAGAAAGACTATTGACGAAAGCACATTAGGGGTGCCTGTTGTGGCGATTGGAGTGCCTACTGTTGTGGATGCGGCAACCATTGCTATTGCAGGAATTGAAACAGTTGCAGATAAAGAGTTTGACGAAGGAAAAATAAGAGAGGCATATCAAAACCGCTTCGGGAATATGATAGTTACACCAAAAGACGTGGAAAGTATAGTAACGGATATTTCCTCGGTAATAGCCAATGGAATTAATATATCTCTTCATAAAGGTATTACACTTAAAGATATAGACAGATACGTCTGATTTACTCAAGGCGCTTTATATTAACGCCGATTTTTGAAAGCTTTTCTTCGAAGTTTTCATAGCCTCTCTCTATATGCTCTATACCGTGTATTTCTGTTTCTCCTTGTGCCGCAAGGGCGGCAGTAACCAAAGCCGCCCCTGCGCGAAGGTCTGTTGCAAAAACTTTTGCACCGCTTAATTTTTTTGTTCCGTCAATAACAGCTGTTCGTCCGTCAACCTTAATTTTTGCACCCATTCTTAAAAGTTCAGGAACCTGCATAAATCTGTTTTCAAATATTGTTTCAATAACTATTCCAGTGCCTTCTGCAACAGATAAAAGGGACATAAACTGTGACTGCATATCGGTCGGAAAGCCGGGATAAGGAAGAGTTTTTATATCTACGGTTTTAATTTTCTCGCAAGGAATTATCTCAATGGAAGATGGAGTTTCTTTGATGGAAAAGCCCATCTCTTTAAGTTTTGCGGTAACAGGTTTTAAGTGGTCAGGGATTATGTTGTTTATTTTAAGTCTGCTTTTGGAGATTGCTGCCATTGTCATAAATGTTCCTGCTTCGATTCTGTCAGGAATTATCCGATGTGCAACCGATTTTAAACTTGTGCTTCCTTTTATTCGGATTGTATCAGTTCCTGCCCCGAAAATCTCCGCACCCATTTCGCAGAGAAATGATGAAAGATCAACGATTTCAGGCTCGTTTGCCGCGTTTTCTATAACTGTTTCTCCGTCTATGGTTGCGGCGGCAATCATTAAGTTTTCAGTCGCCCCCACGCTGGGGAAATCAAGGTATATCTTTGCGGGTATCAGCTTGTCGCATTTTAATTCCACATATCCGTGGCCTTGTTTTATCTTTACGCCCATAGCAGAAAAACCTTTTAAGTGAAGGTCAATGGGCCTTGCTCCTATCTGACAACCTCCCGGGAGAGGAATGTGCACCTTATTGCATCTTGCAAGCAAAGGCGCAATGATTAAAAAAGAAGCACGAAGCTTGTTAACAAGCTCAAAGGGAAGCTTTTTAGAAACTATTTCCTTTGGAGATATGATTATCCCATTGTCTTCTGTGCCTGAAATATCAGCACCTGCAAAGGTCAATATTTCTTTCATATTTTTAGTGTCTGATAAGTCGGGAATATTGTATAAAGTTGTTTTGCCATCGGCTAAAAGCGATGCGGCAAGAATGGGGAGAGATGAGTTTTTTGAACCGCTTATATCTACCTCGCCGCCAATTTTACTTTCAGGTTTAAGAATAAAATATGCCATAGTTTAAAAGCCTCCTTTTATGTATGATATATAGTTTTTGTATATAGTGAAAATATATGCACAGTTTTTTTGAATTGAAATTGCCTTTTTTCGTCAATATTCTATGGAAATATTTTAAAAAAATTATTGACCTTTTAATTAATTAGGTATATAATTATTTGATATAAATTTAAATTGGCGAAGTATATCGTTAAATATGTCGGGATAGTCCGATTATTAATAAAATTTGGAGGTTTTAAAATGAGTAGAGTTTACAATTTTTCTGCAGGTCCTTCAATGCTTCCTTTAGAAGTTTTGGAACGTGCACAGAAAGAAATGATCGATTACAATGGTAGCGGTCAGTCAGTAATGGAGATGAGCCACCGTTCACCTGTTTATGATGAAATTATAAAACAGACTGAGGCTGACTTTAGAAAGCTTATGAATATACCTGATAATTACAAGGTGCTCTTTATTCAGGGTGGTGCATCAACTCAGTTTGCAGCCATTCCTCTTAACCTGATGAAAACCGGCAAGGCTGACTATGTTGTATCAGGTCAGTTCTCAGGTAAGGCGTATAAAGAAGCAAAGAAGTACGGAGATGCAAAGTGCATAGCTACATCCGAGGACAAAACATTTAGCTACATACCTGAGGTTACACCTGATATGGTTCGTCCTGACTGTGATTATGTTCATGTTTGCTATAACAACACAATATTTGGTACAAAGTTCCCTGAGGTTCCGAATGTTGGCGACAGAGTTTTGGTTGCTGATATGTCATCTTGCATTACCAGTGAGCCTGTTGACGTTACAAAGTTTGGAGTTATCTACGCAGGTGCACAGAAGAATATGGCTCCTGCAGGCTTGACTGTTGTTATTATCCGTGAAGACCTTATGGGAAATGCCCGTGAGGATATTCCAACAATGCTCGATTATAAGATTATGGCTGACAACGACTCAATGTATAACACACCTCCTTGCTATGCAATTTATATAGCAGGTCTTGTTTACAAGTGGGCTCTCCAAAACGGCGGTCTTGAAGCTATGAAAGAGCGTAACGAAAAGAAGGCTGCTCTTCTTTATGATTTCCTTGATTCATCAAAACTTTTCAAAGCTACTGCTGAGAAAAAGAGCCGTTCAATTATGAATGTTTGCTTTGTTACAGGTGATGCTGAACTTGACAAGAAGTTCTGCAAGGAAGCAACAGAAGCAGGCTTTGTTAACCTTAAGGGTCACAGATCAGTTGGCGGTATGAGAGCAAGTATCTATAATGCTATGCCAATTGAAGGTGTTGAAAAGCTTGTTGCATTTATGAAAGACTTTGAAATGAATAACTAATTTTTTAGAACGGAGATTTAAAATGTTTAATATTCAGACTTTAAATAAGATTTCCAAGAAGGGTTTATCTGTTCTTGATGCAAACTATAACATTGCAGACGAAATGGAAAATCCTGATGGTATTATACTCAGAAGCTTTAAGATGCACGATATGGAGCTTCCTGACTCTTTAAGAGCAGTTGCCCGTGCAGGTGCAGGTGTTAATAATATTCCTATTGAAAAGTGTACTGAAAAGGGTGTTGTTGTATTCAATACTCCAGGTGCTAACGCAAACGCTGTTAAGGAACTTGTTTTAGCAGGTTTATTCTTAGCTTCAAGAAAAATTGTCAGCGGTATCGAATGGGTTAACACATTAAAGGGCGAAGGTGACAACATCTCTTCTTTAGTAGAAAAGGGTAAGTCAAACTTTGAAGGTCCTGAAATTTCAGGTAAGACTTTAGGTGTTATTGGTCTTGGTGCTATCGGTGTTCGTGTTGCAAACGATGCTCATCACTTGGGTATGAACGTTGTAGGTTATGACCCATTCTTATCAGTTGATGCTGCTTGGAGCCTTACAAGATATGCTCATAAGGCAAATTCTTTAGATGAGGTTTTAGAGGCCTCTGATTATATCACAATTCACGTACCTGCTACACCTGCTACAAAGGGTATGTTCAATTCAGAAGCTTTCGCAAAGATGAAGAAGGGCGCAAGACTCTTAAATTTCTCAAGAGGCGAGCTTGTTGACGAAAAGGATTTATTAGCTGCTCTCGATAATGGTGATTTAGCTACATATATCACAGACTTTGGTTCAGAAGATTTAATCGGCAAGGAAAACGTTGTATGTATGCCACACCTTGGTGCATCAACACCAGAGAGTGAAGAAAACTGTGCGGTTATGGCCGCTGCAGAAATTAAGGACTTTTTAGAAAACGGTAACATCAAAAACAGTGTTAACTTCCCTAACTGTGATATGGGTGTTGCACACGGTGACAGAGTTACTGTTCTTCATAAGAACGTTCCAAGTATGCTTAAGAATATAACTGATGCATTTTCAAGTGTTAACATTTCAAATATGTTAAATAAGAGCAAGGGCGACAATGCTTACACTATGATAGATATCGACGGTAAGTGTGACAGTGCTATTATAGAAGAACTTGAAAAGATGACTGATGTTATAAAGGTTACTTTACTTTAATATTATGCAAAAAGTGCTACAGTAGGACAGATGATCGCGGGCACAAGGAGCAATCCTGTGCGCGAGGAAAGTCCGGGCTACACAGGGCAGGATGCAAGTTCACGGCTTGCGAAGGCGACTTCAGGGATAGTGCAACAGAAAGATACCGCTTGATTTTTCAAGTAAGGGTGAAAAGGCGAGGTAAGAGCTCACCCGGGCCTATGGTGACATAGGCTCGCTGTAAACCCCATTCGGAGCAACACCTGACCAAGAGATTAAGTTTGCCCGACAACTCTTAAAAAGGTGGCTTGAGGCATATGGTGACATATGACCCAGATAGATGATCATCCACGACAGAACCCGGCTTACGTCCTGCTGTAAACTTTAGAAAAAAATCCTTGACATAGGATTTTTTTTGTGATATACTATATCGGTAACCGCTCTGAAGAGGTCTGAAAAAAACATTAGTTTACCTCAATGGCGAGTCTTGGGTAATAGGAGGGATTACGAGAATGTACGCAATTATTGAAACTGGCGGCAAGCAGTACAAGGTTGAGCAGGGTGATTTTGTTTTCATCGAAAAGCTCGGCGCTCAGGAAGGCGAAGCTGTTACATTTGATAAGGTTTTAGTTGTAGGTGGTGACGATGTTAAGATCGGTGCTCCTTATGTAGAAGGTGCTACAGTTACAGCTAACGTTGTTAAGAATGGTAAGGACAAGAAGATCATTGTTTACAAGTATAAGCCAAAGAAGGGCTATCACAAGAAGCAGGGTCACAGACAGCCTTACACAAAGGTAGAAATTACTGCTATTAACGCATAACTTTTAAGTTATGATGAACATTGATTTTAAAGGAGTGATATAAAATGGCTCATAAGAAAGGTATGGGTAGTACCAAAAACGGTAGAGATTCAGAGTCCAAACGTCTTGGCGTTAAGAAGGGCGACGGTCAGAACGTTCTCGCTGGTAACATTTTAGTTCGTCAGCGTGGTACAAAGATCCACCCAGGTACCAATGTAGGAAAGGGTAGCGATGATACACTTTTTGCATTGATCGACGGTAAGGTTAAGTTCGAGCGTATGGGTAAGAGCAGAAAGCAGGTTTCTGTTTACGAAATCGCTCAGTAAATTAAACATTTAAGGACAGACTTATGTCTGTCCTGTTTTTTTAAGTACAAAGGAGGCGTAACTATGTTTTCAGATGTAGCGAAAATTCATATTAAGGCTGGCAACGGCGGAAACGGTGCTGTTACCTTTCACCGTGAAAAATATGTTGCAGCGGGCGGTCCTGACGGCGGTGACGGCGGAAGAGGCGGCGATGTTGTTTTTGTTGCGGATAAGGGTGTAAATACCCTTATTGATTTCCGTTATAAAAAGAAGTATGTGGCAGAAGACGGTGGAAACGGTAAGGATGAGCGCAGAAACGGAAAAAACGGCTCCGATTTAGAGATTAAAGTTCCTGTTGGAACAATAGTTAAGGATACCGAGTCAGGTATGGCTATTTGTGACTTAAAGGAAGAGGGTCAGAAGTTTGTTATCGCAAAAGGCGGTAGTGGCGGTTGGGGTAACTCTCACTTTGCAACAGCCACAAGACAGACTCCTAAGTTTGCAAAGTCAGGTATCCCCGGGGATGAAAGAGACGTTACATTAGAGCTTAAGCTTATTGCTGATGTTGGTCTTTTAGGCTTCCCAAATGTTGGTAAGTCAACATTTTTGTCTATGGTATCAGATGCAAGACCAAAGATAGCTAACTATCACTTTACAACTCTTGAGCCTAATTTAGGTGTTGTAAAAATGGGTGATGCAAGCTTTGTTATTGCTGATATCCCGGGTATAATCGAGGGTGCACATGAAGGTGTTGGGCTTGGTCACGAGTTTTTAAGGCACGTTGAAAGAACAAGAATTTTACTTCACTTTGTTGACGTTTCAGGCATCGAGGGCAGAAACCCAGTTGAAGACCTTGATACAATCAATAATGAGCTTAAAATGTACAGCGAAAAGCTTGCTGAAAAGCCACAGGTAGTTGTTGCCAACAAGGCTGATATTCCGCAGTTTGAGGATAATTTTGAAGCTTTTAAAGAAGAAATGGAAGACAGAGGCTATAAGGTGTTTAAAATATCTGCTGCAACAAAACAAGGCGTTCAGGATGTTTTGAATTACACACTTCAGTTCTTGTCTGAATTACCTGAAGAGGTTGACGATATAACTGATTTTGTTGATATCGAAGACTTAAGACAAAAAGAAGAAGAGATGAAGGTAGAAAAGATAGATGGCGTATATTATGTCACAGGCGAGAGAGTTCGCAGAATTGCCGGTTCTACCAACTTTGATGATTATGAATCAATGCAATACTTCCAGAGAGCCCTGATAAAATGCGGAGCTATAAAGCTTCTTGAAAAGTCAGGAGTTCAGGAAGGTGACACCGTTGATATTTACGGTTTTGAATTTGACTTTGTAAATTAAAAATATTTTCAATTTATTTGAAAAAAGCCTTGACAAAAAGGTAAAATTCTGTTAATATATTATTCGTGCTCAAGAGAGCACATAATATATGGCGGTATAGCTCAGCTGGCTAGAGCATGCGGTTCATACCCGCAGTGTCATTGGTTCAAATCCGATTACCGCTACCAAAATCGACAAGATTCGAAAGAGTCTTGTCGATTTTACTTATTACCTATTCACTATTCACTATTCACTTTTCCTTAAAAAACACTTGTCGATTTTGGAAAGTAATAAGTAATAGTGAATAAGGAAGAAGTGCGGTTCAAACTCGAGGAAGCGAGTTTGTTTTAAAAGAGGAGAATGTTTATGGATAGTCCGTTGCTTATAAAATCAAAACAATTTGCGTTAGATATAATTAAGATATGCAACAAAGTTAGAAGTGAAAAAAGAGAAAGTGTACTTTCAAACCAGCTTATTCGAAGTGGGACTAGTATTGGTGCAAACATAAGGGAGGCATTTTACGGACACGGGAAGAATGATTTTATTGCTAAACTTCAAATTGCGTTAAAAGAATGTTCTGAAAGCGAATATTGGATAGAACTTCTTATAGAAAGCGGTTATTATGATGATAATAAAATTCTTGAAAATTGTATTGAGTTAAAAAAGATCCTCATCTCATCTATCAATACAGCTAAAAATAACATATCTAAATAAAATGTCTTAACTGTCACAGTTGTGACAGTTTTTTTATGCCTTATATTTCTTTGTGTTGATATTGTGATGTGTTAGTGATATAATAAAGATGTATATTGATTATAAAATATCCAAAGGAGGTATAAAAATGAACAGAACATATTTATGTATTGATTTAAAGTCTTTTTATGCCTCGGTGGAGTGCAGAGACAGAGGTCTTGATGCAATGACAACAAATTTAGTTGTTGCTGACAAAAGTCGTACAGAAAAAACAATTTGTCTTGCGGTTTCTCCTTCCCTTAAATCCTTTGGAATTCCAAGCAGACCACGACTTTTTGAGGTTGTTCAAAAGGTGAAAGAGGTAAATGCAGAGAGAAAGTTCAAGGCGAAAAAGCTTGTGGGTAAGTCATATGATTTTAATGAAATCAGGAATAATCCCAATATGGCAGTAGACTACCTTGTAGCTCCGCCAAGAATGGCAAAATATATGGAATACAGTACACAGATTTATAATGTGTATCTTAAATATTTCGCCCCTGAAGATATTCACGTCTATTCCATTGACGAGGTTTTTATTGATATAACAAAATATTTAAAAACATATGATATGACACCGAGAGAGCTTGCTATAACAGTTATAAAAGACGTTTTAAAAGAAACGGGAATAACCGCAACTGCAGGGATAGGTACAAATATGTATCTTGCAAAAGTGGCTATGGATATTGTTGCAAAGCGGACAAAAGCCGATAAAGACGGAGTGAGAATAGCCGAGCTTGATGAAATGTCATACAGAAAGGAACTTTGGGAACATACGCCTATTACAGACTTTTGGCGGGTGGGAAGAGGATATGGCAAAAAGCTTCAGGATGCAAGACTTTTCACTATGGGAGATATTGCAAGGGCTTCCCTTTCAAAGTATGGTCAGGATAAGCTTTTTAAGATGTTTGGTGTTAATGCGGAGTTTTTAATCGATCACGCCTGGGGATACGAACCTTGCACAATAGAAGATGTAAGAAATTATAAACCAACGTCAAAGTCTATAGGTGCAGGTCAGGTTTTGCATTGCCCCTATGATTTTAATAAGGCGCGTCTTATTCTAAAGGAAATGACAGAGCTTTTAACTCTTGATTTAGTTTCTAAATGCCTTGTGACAAATCAGCTTGTTATAACCGTTGGCTATGATATTGAAAATGTAAACAATTCATATAAAGGGGAAGTAACAACAGATTACTATGGAAGAAAGGTTCCAAAGCATGCCCATGGAACAGCAAACCTAAAGAGATATTCAAGCTCCACAAAGGTTATTACAAAGGCGGTTATGGATTTGTACGATAATATTGTGGATAAAAATCTTCTTGTAAGACGTGTTAATATTTCGGCTAATAACGTTATATATGAGGGAGAACTCAAGGGGATAAATGAATATTCTCAAATGGATTTGTTTACCGATTATAACGATGTTATAAAAAAGGAAGAGCTGGAAGCTAAAAGCCTTGAAAAAGAGAGGAAAATTCAAAAAGCAATTATAAAGATAAAAAATCAGTTTGGAAAGAATGCTGTTTTAAAAGGGATGAACTTTGAAGAGGGGGCAACAACAAAAGACAGAAACAGGCAAATAGGAGGTCACAGTGAGTAGATACGATGATATTATTAACGAAAAAAGGCCTGAACTCATAAACCGAAAGCCTGCATCAATGGAAAGCAGAGCAGCACAGTTTGGCGCTTTCCGTGCCTTGACGGGATATGAGGAGGCGGTGTTTGAAACCGCGAGATATACAGAAGAAAAGCTTGTTCTGTTGGAAGATGCTATAAATGAATTGGATGAAAAGCTTAAAACGTTAATGTCAGTAATAGACAGAAAACCTCTTGTAACAGTAACGTATTTTAAGCCTGATGATAAAAAATCAGGCGGGGCATATCTTTCGTTTAAAGAAAGGCTTATAAAGATTGATGAATATGAAAAGAAGTTTATCTTTGCCGATAAAACAGTGATACCATTAAATTCAATCAGCGAAATAGAGATAGAATAAAAGAGTATGTAGGGGCGGATATTATCCGACTGATTTTTATATATTTAAAATCAAATCGACACTACAACATAAATTTACTATTGCAAAATCTTTAAAATAATGATATAACTTATATAAAGATTATAAAAGGAGTGGGAGAATGAAAAGAATATTAGGTTTTGTTTTATCAGTAGTATTGATTATGTCCTCAAATGTTGTTTTTGCAACTGATGACATAGTAGGTTACAGGCATGTAGACAGCCCTGAAACTACATTTTATTTTACACCTTACACAACTACTTTCGCCGATGGCGGAGAGGAATTTTGTACCGTAACAAATACAGTGCTTCATATAAACAAACCCGAATCAAAGGAAATGCTTTGCGAAGGCTCTGCGGTAGTTACTACAACTCAGGATATGAAATATCTTAAAGTTTCTTATGTCAATGTCGACACAGGCGAGAGAGGCGAGGTTTATCCTGATGGATATGAAGATAAATGGTGGACCGAAGCTCAGCAAAATCTGCCTGAAGGTGTGAAATTTACCTTTAACAAGGTCGGCAGATATTCAATCTGGTTTAACAGTGAGTATAATCTTACTGTTGAGGTTTGTGATAAGAACCATTGGATTTATTCGGGACGACAGCCAAAAGAATATGTTCTCAATAGCCTTGTGGCGTATGAGGTAGTTCGCACGGGTAATACGGATGATGGTTCACTATATGCAAATGTGTCAGATAGTCGTATTATTCTTGGCAACGGGGCATGGGATCTGGATGCATACAACATTAACGATAACAACTACTTCAAGCTTCGCGATATAGCATTTTTGATGTCATGGAATAATGATGTAAAAACATTTGATGTTATCTGGGATGGCGAGAAGAATGGCGTAAATCTTGTCAAAGGCTTGAACTATACCCCTGTGGGTGGTGAATGTGGCGGTTACGATGTTGAGCTTGATAGTTGGGGGTCTGTCAATTATAAGAGACCCGATGGTGCACAAAAGGCAGTGCCGACATCTTCTGATATCTATGTTGACGGCGTAAAGACCGATTTTACTGTATATAATATTAACGACAATAACTATTTCAAGCTTCGTGACATAGCTCAGATAATGGGCTTTGCGGTGATTTGGGACGAAGAGGATAACAGCATAGTTATTGACCTGACGAAGGAGTATATACCTGAATAACGGATAAGAATGGGGCTGTAAGTTTTATTTGGACAGTTCACCATAAAAATTTATAATCAAAAAAGGCGTGTTTAAAACACGCCTTTTTGATGTCATTATTTTAAATATGGTTCTGCATCCGATGAAATTATTTTAAGGTCAGGAAAACCTTTTTGTAAATATTCTTTCATAAACTCGCAGATAGTATTTTCTGTTTCAAAGTGACCTGCATCAATTAAATTCATTCCAAGCTCGTGTGCAAGCTGTGCCTCGTGATGACGAACATCTGCAGTAACATACACATCTGCACCTGCGCGGTATGCAGTATATATTCCGTCGCCACCTGCCCCTGAACAAAGGGCAACCTTTTTAACATAATCCCCAGGTGTTCCAACATATTTAACAGATGTGCAACCGAGAACGCTCTTTGTAAGGCTGACAAAATCCTCAATGGGAATAGGAGTAGGAAGAACGCCTATTCTTCCAATGTTGTCAACAGGGTTACCCATCTCGTCAAGACCTTCTTCGTCAGTAAAGCGTCTAACGTTCTCAAGACCTAACTTATCAGCAAGGGCATCGTTTGTGCCACCTGATGCATTATCCAAATTTGTATGGGCAGAGTATGCTGATATATCATTTTTTATAAGAGAATGAATTATGCTTCCTGATACATCGCTTTCTATAACCCTTTTAATAGGTGAGAAAATAAGAGGATGATGTGAAATAATCATATCTGCGCCAATGGAGGCTGCTTTTTGAACATTTTCGGATGTGATATCAAGACATATAAAAACAGACTTAACATCCTTTTCAAAATCCCCAACCATAAGGCCAACGTTGTCCCATGATTCTGCAAGGGTTTTTGGGGCAAGAATTTCAATATATTCAGCAATATCTTTTACTTTATATGCCATTTTATAAACTCTCCTTAATCTCTGTTATTTTTTCAAGCATATCCTTTGCTTTTCTTAAACTTTCTTCTGCATCATCGGATGTAGAAAGAGAAAGCCCGCTTATCTTCTTATTAAGCTTTAAAATCTTTCTGTCTAAATACTCTTCAAACAATTCAGGCTTTTCGTCAATTAGATGCCTTCCTACGCAGATGTCCGTTTCAGTATAATCAAGCTTATCTTCTGTATAGGAAACTGTCATAATGTTATATAACTTTCCGTTATCCTTTACAAGATATTCCTTATCTATTTTCCAGTTGTTATTATATAAGCATTCACGAAGATCAGATACTGCTGTCATAGGCTGAAGAATAATCTCTTTGACGGTTTTTAAAACGTCTTTCCCATCTCTTAAAATGTCGGCGATAATAAGACCGCCCATTCCTGCAATTAAAACAACATCAGCTTCGTTTTTCTCTATTGTAGAAACTCCACCGCCAAGACGGACAGAAATTCTGCCTTCCATATTATGCTTTTTAATGGTGGCTGTGGCGCGCTCAAGGGGACCTTTTACTATATCCGATGCAATAGCGGTTTTGCATTTATTGTTTTTGCAAAGATAAACGGGAAGATACGCATGGTCTGTTCCTATATCTGCAAAACAGTTGCATACGGGTGTAATATCATATAAAGTTTTAAGTCTTGGCGAAAGAGGTAGTTTGTTCATTAAAAATAAGCCTTTCTTTTTTATATATGTAATACTTTATAATAAAACATAGAATTTGTCAACGAAAAAAAGGAAATAATGCATTTGTGTCGAAATAGTAATAATCAGAGAATAAAACGTAATAATTGATAGGTGGTGAGATAGATGGCAAAGGTAGAATTTCAGGATTTTATTGATGAAGTTATACAGAAAAATGATATTGTTGACTTAATTTCTGAATATGCAAAACCTAAAAGAATGGGTAGCAGATATGCGGCTCTCTGTCCTCTTCATAATGATAAGAAGTCACCATCGTTATCTATTTCGCCTGACAAGCAGGTTTTTCATTGCTTTGGCTGTGGTGCAGGTGGTAATGTTATCCACTTTGTTATGGCGGCAGAGCATCTTGATTTTATGGATGCGGTAAAGCTCCTTGCCGACAGAGCAGGGGTTCCCGTTCCTGAATTTTCAGGAAATAGTGAAAAAGCAAAAGAAACCACCGATAAAAAACAGCTTATATATAAGATAAATGCCGATGCGGCAAGATATTTTTATTCAAATCTCGCAGGGGAAAAGGGCAAAAAGGCACTTGAGTATCTTCAGAATCGAGGCATAAAGAACAGTACCATTAAAATGTTCGGTTTAGGATATGCCCCTGAAGGATGGACAAGCCTTATAGATTACCTTAAGGAAAAGGGATATAAGGAGCACGATATATACGAAGCCGGTCTTGCTAAAATGCGTGATAATGGCACATACTATGATTCCTTTTACGATGGCAGAGTTATGTTTCCTATTATAAATGTTCAGGGTAATATAATCGGCTTCGGTGGAAGAATTATGACAGAGAAGAGTAATACGGGAAAGTATTTAAACTCCCCTGAAACTCTTGTGTTTAAAAAGAAGGAAAATTTATTCGGTTTAAACCTTGCTAAAAACAATTCAGGAACTCTTCTGTTAATGGAAGGGTATATGGATGTTATTTCTCTTCATCAGGCAGGGATAACAAACGCAGTTGCATCCTTGGGAACTGCTTTTACAGATGAACAGGCAAAGCTTGTTAAAAGGTATGGCGGAAAAGCTGTTCTTTGTTATGACTCGGACGAGGCAGGAAAGAAGGCAACCCTTCGCGCAGGCGAGATATTAACAAATAATGATATCCGAACCAGAGTTTTAACAGTTACAGACGGAAAAGACCCTGACGAATTTGTTAGAACAAAGGGCGGAGATATGTTCAACGTTTTGGTTGAGAGCGCTAAACCTCTTATAGAATATCGTATTGATGAAATAAAAAACAGTTATTTTGCAGAAGATGAAGGTATAGAAAGCCTTGATACTGAAAAGATGATAGAGTTTTCTGAAAAAGTTGCTGAAGTTTTAGCAGAGATTAAAAATCCTGTGGAATATGAAGTATATTCTAAAAAGATATCACAGACCACCGGAATTTCAACAGATGCTCTTAATAGTCACGTATCAGGTATTAAAAACGTAAAACTTCGTACAGAAGAAAGAAGAGAGGAACAAAGGGAGAGAAGGCTTGCCCGTGCAAGTGGACCTGATTCTAAAGCAGACCCTCGTGTGTTTAATGCAGAGGCGCTTATGCTTAATCTTTTGTGCGATAAGGATGTTTATAAAACAGCAAAAGAAAAAGGCCTTACCGCAGACAGTTTTTCGGATGAATTTCATCATAAACTTGCGGAAAGTATATTTAAACAGTATGAGGATTCAGGTTTAGTTGATATAAACGTTATATTTGATGCTTTTGGAGACGAAAACCGGGGCAGGATTGCAAAAATCCTTCTTGATGACAAGAATACAATGGATAAAAAGAAGGCGGCGGAAATGCCTCTTAAAACTCTTTTGGGAGAAGCAGATATGGCATCCCAACAAGAACTTTTGGAAAAAGGTGATTTAGAAGCCCTCGATAAACTTTTAAAAGGTAAACTTAAGAAATAGATAAGATAGAAAGGAATTTGTGCAAATGGAAGAAAAGAAGAATCAGAAGAAGGCAACCAGAAAGCAGATCATTCATGCTTTGCTTGAAGAAGGAAAAAAGAAGGGTATGCTCACATATCAGGAGGTTAGTGAAAAGCTTGAAGAATTAGAGCTTGATGTTGACCAGATTGAAAAAATGTTTGAGTACCTTGAAAAGCACGGTGTTGAAATTTCAGGTGGGCTTGAAGACGATGATGACATTGACTTAAGCGATGAGGATATGGAAATCACTCAGGAAGAGCTTGAGGATTTATCTGTGCCGGGAAACATCAGTATTGATGACCCTGTTCGTATGTACTTAAAGGAAATCGGTAAGGTTAACCTTTTAACAGGTGAAGAAGAAGCTGAACTTGCACAGAAGATGGCAGACGGGGACAGAGAAGCGAAGAAAAAGCTTGTTGAGGCAAACCTTCGTCTTGTTGTAAGTATTGCTAAACGTTATGTGGGCAGAGGTATGCTTTTCCTTGATTTGATTCAGGAGGGTAACTTAGGTCTTATTAAAGCGGTTGATAAGTTTGACTATACAAAGGGTTATAAGTTCTCAACATATGCAACATGGTGGATCAGACAGGCTATTACAAGAGCTATTGCAGATCAGGCGAGAACTATCCGTATCCCTGTTCATATGGTAGAAACTATCAATAAGCTTGTTCGTGCATCAAGACAGTTGGTTCAGGAACTCGGCCGTGACCCACTTCCTGAAGAAATCGCAAAGGAAGTTAATATGCCTGTTGATAAGGTTGGCGAAATAATGAAGATAGCGCAGGAACCTGTTTCTTTTGAAACACCTATCGGCGAAGAGGAAGACAGCCATTTAGGTGACTTTATTCAGGACGAGGATGCTCCTGCACCATCAGATGCAGCAACAGCAATTCTTCTTAAGGAACAGCTTGTTAATATTTTAGGAACACTTACACCAAGAGAAGAAAAGGTATTAAAGCTTCGTTTCGGTTTAGAAGACGGAAGAGCAAGAACATTAGAAGAAGTTGGTAAAGAGTTTGACGTTACAAGAGAACGTATCCGTCAGATCGAAGCAAAGGCTCTTCGTAAGTTGCGTCATCCAAGCAGAAGCAGAAAGCTTAAGGATTATTTAGAATAAAATTTTAAAGTTTAATATAATTATATTTTGAAAGGAATTGATTTATTTTGGAACCATTGCCCCCGAAACCTATGTTGATAGTTGCAGTTGTTATCTACATATTGGCAGTTATCAATATGATGGCAAGGACAGCCAGCGTTGCTGTTAGTGATGCCTGGCTTAAACAGACAGCAGAAGACGGAAACAAGAAGGCTAAAAAGCTTATAAAGTTATTGGAAAAGAGTTCGTCAAATGTTATTGACGGATTAGAGCTTTTCTCTATATTTTTAAATATTGCTTTATCTGTATCTCTTGTATTTGCCCTTTTTGCTCCTTTATACGAAAGCTTTAGTAAGGGTCTTAAAGGCGGAATATCTGCCCTTCTTATTACTGCTGTTGTTGTATGGCTTATACACAGTGTGTTTATTGTGTATGTGCCAAAGCGCATTGCCGCTAAATCATCAGAGAAGTTATCCTTATCCCTTTGCGGATACTCAAGAATGATAACAAGCATAATGAAACCATTTTTGTTTGTTTTCGTTCTTTTAGGAAAAGGCATATCAAGAGTGTTCGGTGTTAAGGATTCGGATGTCGGTGAAGAAGTTACAGAAGAAGAGATACGTATGATGGTTGATATCGGCTCTGAAAGTGGCGCTATCGATGATGATGAAAAGCAGATGATACACAATATCTTTGAAATGAGCGACAAGCCCGTTGATGAGATTATGACCCACAGAAAAGAAGCAGACATTCTCTGGACGGAGGATAGCATTGAAGATTGGAAAAAGTTTATAGACGAAACCAACCATACAAGATATCCTGTTTGTAACGAAAGTGTTGATGATGTTGTGGGAGTTATAAACAGCAGAGATTTTTATCGTCTCTTGCTTAGCGGAAGCACAGATGTAAGCTCTATTATGAGAGATGTTTTCTTTATCCCTGATACCATTAAAGCGGATGAACTTTTATCCCGTATGCAGACAGAAAATGAACATATGGGTGTTGTTATGGACGAATATGGCGGATTTCAGGGTATTGTTACACAAGAAGACCTTATCGAAGAGATAATAGGTGAGCTTTACAGCGAATATGATGAACCTGAAATAATCGAAGATGACTATATTAAAAATATAGGTGAAAATCAGTGGATTGTAGACGGATCTGCGGAAATCGAAGACGTTGAAGAGGCTCTCTGTATTAATATAGAAGATGGTGACTATAACACATTTGCAGGTTATGTCTTAAGTGAGCTCCAGACTATTCCTGCAGACGGTGAGGTTTTAGAACTTGAAACCAACGTTATGAAGATAAAGGTTACCTCTGTTGTTGACCATAGAATTGAAAAAGCCGAAGTAACGGTTATTCCAAAGGAAGACGACGAAGAAGAGGATGACGAGTAAAATTAAAGGGTAAATCTGATTATACAGATTTACCCTTTTTTGTTATTCTGTTCTTTCTGTTCCCCAGTAGAATATTGCTACTGTTCCGGGGCCTGTATGGCTTCCGATAGATGTGCCGATGTTGTATATTTCTACATCACCATTGAGTTTAGGGAACTTTTCTTTTATAAGTGACTTAACTGTTTCTGCATCTTCTAAACAGTCGGAATGGCATATGTAACATTTATCTGAATAATCGTATCCGTCTATGGCTCTTTCTTCCATAACTTTAACAATCTCCGAAATTACCTTTTTCTTTGTACGAACTTTTTTTCGCGGAATAAGTTTACCGTTATTATCCATATCAAGAAGAGGGCAAATGCCTAAAAGAGTACCAACCATACCTGAAGCCTTGGAAACTCTTCCTCCTTTAATATAGAATGTAAGGTCGGTTGAGAAGAATTCATAACGCATTTTGAGGCGGTTTTCTTCAACCCATTTCACCAAATCATCTGCAGACATACCATCGTCACGCAGATCAGCCATCTTGTCAACTAAAAGGCCATAGCCTGATGATGCACCGAGAGAATCTATGACGTATATTTTGCGGTCAGGATATTTCTCTGTAAGTTGTTCTGCAGCATATGAAGCAGAGTTAAATGTTCCGGATAATCCGCTTGATAAACTTAAGTGAACTACATCATAGCCTTCATCTAAAAATTGAGCAAAGTGTTCTGAAAACTCTGTTGAGTTTAACTGCCATGTTTTTGTGTCACTGCCATCACGCATAGCCTGATAGAAATCAGCATATGAGATGGTATTTCCGAAGTCATCTCGATAATCCTTTTCGTCAATACTGTAATGTCCGAATATTACTTTAATGTCTCTTTTTTCAACCTGCTCCTTTGTTAAATCAATAGTGGAGCAACAACTTAAAATATAATTTCCCATAATTTCACCTGCTTTATAGTAGTTTACTATATTATAAATTATTGTAATAAAATATGCAAGAGTAAAGTTAAAAAGCACTTCTTAAAGAAGTGCTTTTATGGTGCGCCTGATGCGATTCGAACGCACGACCTTCAGAGTCGGAGTCTGACACTCTATCCAACTGTGCTACAGGCGCATAACCTTTGCTTATAATATCATATTTATGTAAGTAATTCAAGAGTTTTAGTCTAATTTATTTCTGCATAGGTTGACATTATTTTTATAACATTATATAATATCAAAGTAAAGTTTGGATTGTGCGAGAGGTTTGTTTTGAGAAGGATAGAATTTACGGTTACGAAAGATTTAGAAGGAACAGAAATTAAATATATTTTATATAAGAACCTTGCTCTGTCATCAAAGCTTATAAGAAAGCTTAAAACCTATGATGACGGAATAATGCTTAATAATAAAAAGGCAACTGTGAGGGAAAAGGTTTTAGCGGGAGATGTTCTTTTGCTTAATATAAGGGACGGAGGATCTTTAAATATTGTTCCAAACGATATTCCTCTTGATGTTATATATGAGGATGAGGATATTCTTGCGGTGAACAAGCCTTATAATATGCCTACGCACCCCTCACTAAATCACTATGAGGGAACCCTTGCAAATGGGGTTATGAATTATTATAAGGATATGGATTTTGTTTTCAGGGCGGTTAACAGACTTGACAGAGATACAACAGGGATTGTATTAATAGCCAAAAACAGATATTCGTCCGAACTTTTCTGCAGACAGATAAGAAACGGAGATATACAAAAGACATATTTCGCTATTGTAAAAGGCGTTCCTGAAAATTCAAAAGGAGTTATTGAAGCTCCTATAAAAAGAAAAGAAGACAGCGTTATCACAAGAATTGTGGCAGATGACGGACAGTATGCGAAAACAGATTATGAGGTTATAAAGTCGGAAAATGGTCTTTCTCTTGTAAAACTTACGCCGAAAACAGGAAGAACTCACCAGATAAGAGTTCATATGGCCCATATAGGCCATCCTCTTTTCGGTGACTTTATCTATGGGGAAGAGGTTGAGGGAGAGAGAACAAGGCTCCATTGCGGTGAGCTTACTTTTTATCATCCTGTAAGAGAAGAGATGATAACCTTAGCCGCACCCGTTCCTGATGATTTTGTTTTAAATATATAACAGAGGTGACAGAATATGAAGATTTTTAAATTATCAATGAGGTTTTTTGTATGTCAGATAGCACTTATATTGTTGTCTGTAACATGCTTTATATTTTTTTATGGTATCAGCCAGAGTAATCCCCATCTGTTTTCTTTGATTACAGTGCTTATTTATTTTGCGGTTATGTACTCTGCCGCATGGAAAGCAGGGGTTGCCGATTCAAGAAAGATTCCGGGATACTATCCTGATATGAAGCTTCCTTTATGGTTGGGACTTACGACTTTAATCATTCCTGTTATATTATATATAATAAGATTTGCCTTTCCTGATATATGGAAGCTTGACTATCCGTTTATAAACGGTGAATATGACTTTTTTGTGGCAGGATGCAGGGTTTACGGAACTCCTGATATGCTTTTCCGTGCATGGTATTTCCCTATTGTAAGCTTTATTCCTGACAGTAATCCTGTTGCATACTTCATCGTTATGTTTATACTTCCTGCTATTATCTTTTTAGGGTATAAGGTTGGACTTACACGTTTTAGCGTTACTGAATTCTTATACGCAAAACTTGTATTCAAAAAAGACGGAAAAAATCCTGATAAAGAAAGCAACTTAAGAAAATAGAATGGATGAATTGAATGAAAAGAAAGATATTCTTATGTTTGGCATTTTTCGTATTACTGTTTAATCTCACTTCCTATGCAGAGAATGCAAAGGAATATATTGTTATGCTCAAAAGAGATGCCATTATGACAAGAGGGGCATCTGTTGCATTAGAACCTGTTTCGGAAGAATGGGATATATATACAGTATCGGAGGATGATCTTTCTAAGATAGATATGAGCAAGGTTCAGTATATCGAAGAAGATATTGTCGTCAATCTTTTAGATTATATACCAAGTGATCCTAAATATTTATACCAAAAACCATTTTCTGATATTATCAATCTTCCATACGCGTGGAAATACAACTTTTTTGGGGAAAACGTTAAGGTTGGAATAATAGATTCAGGAGTATATAATAATCATCCTGATTTAAAGAATAATATAGTCAAAGCGGTTGATGTATTAAATACAGGAACGATTTATGATGATACTCCTCATGGAACAAGTGTTGCGGGAATTATAGGAGCAGAAATAAATAATAATATCGGTGTTTCAGGTGTCTCGCAGGCTGATATTTATATGTATAAAGTTTTCAGGAATTCAAAAACATCAGTTTCTAATATTATCAAAGGGTTTTCTGCCGCTGTTAATGATGATGGATGCCAAGTGGTAAATATGAGTTTAGGAGTTGAGTCAGTAAACGGCAATGATTTATCTGAAGATATGAAAATCCTCAAGGCTGCTATAGAAAAAGCAACAGATGGTGGTGTAATTGTTGTTGCCGCTGCAGGTAATACTGCAGATAAAGGTAACCCAATGTTATACCCTGCAGGACTTGATAATGTTATATCTGTTGCCGCCATAGATGAGGATGAAGAATATACATATTTCTCTCAATACAATAATATGGTTGATGTTTCAGCTCCAGGTTATATGGTATATACAACAGTAGAGAACTCTTATGGATATGTAAACGGAACATCCTTTGCATCCCCTTATGTAGCAGGCGCGGCGGCTATTGTAAAAGGGATTAATCCCGAGATAGATCACGATGTATTTGAAACAATGCTTAAACTTTCTTCAAAGGATGCAGGGGACACAGGCTATGATATTCATTACGGTTGGGGAATCCTTAATATTGAAAAACTTGTTAAATTGGCGCTTCAGACTATGGATAATGTGTATATAAAAAATATAGGCTATGATGATTTAAATAACATAGCATCTATTTCTTATTATAACGCCAAAGAAACAAAAGAAGAAAATGTAGAGATAAGACTTGCTGTTTATGACAAAAATAATCTTCTTGTTCATTTTTCGGATGCTGAATTTCTTGATGTAGATACAGGTAAAGAACAAAGTATTAACTTTGATAATATTGAAATACCGGAAGACGGATATATTAAGGTTCTTTCTTTCAAGAAGGATAGTTTTATGGTTCCGGCTTTTGATGTTGTTACATATTGCGGATAAATTACAAAGAAACGGACAAAAGTCCGTTTCTTTTATTATAAAAACTATTGCAAAATAATTTTCTAAATAGTATAATATTATATAAGTATAAATTATATTGAAAATAAATTTACAAATGAGGTCTGATGTAATGGAAAACTTCACTGTATCCCTATCAAAAATTATTGATTTTATGAAACTTGATAAGCTTTTCTGCCCTGAAGAGGAGATCTTTGTATCTACTGCGGATTTAAACCGCCCAGGTCTTCAGATGACAGGCTTTTTCGACTATTTTGACACAAATCGAATTCAGGTTTTCGGAATGGTTGAAAACACATATCTTGCAACTCTTACATCAGAGGAAAGATATAAAGCCCTTAAAAAGTTTTTTGAAAAGCGTGTTGTAGCAGTTGTTCTTACACGTAACTCAAATGCAAGCCCTGAAATGATGATGCTTGCAGAGGAATATAACACGCCTGTTTTAAGAACAGCTATTCCTACATCTGATTTTACAAGTGCACTTCATGCATTTTTAAACGTTGAGCTTGCTCCAAGAATTACGAGACACGGGGTTTTGGTTGAAATCTACGGTCAGGGTGTATTTATTATGGGTGAAAGCGGCGTAGGTAAGAGCGAGGCGGCTGTTGAACTTATTAAAAGAGGTCACCGTCTTGTTGCCGATGATGCAGTTGAAATCAAAAAGGTTTCATCCATCTCTTTGGTTGGTTATGCACCTGATATCATCCGCCACTTTATCGAGATACGAGGTATTGGTATAGTAGACGTTAAGAATATTTTTGGTATGGGTGCTGTTAAGGAATCAGAAAAGATTGACCTTATAATTAAACTCGAAACATGGGAACAGGGAAAGCAGTACGACAGACTTGGTCTTGTTGATGAATATACAAATATTTTAGGCCTTGATATTCCATCTCTTACTATTCCTGTAAGACCGGGTAGAAACCTTGCGGTTATATTTGAGGTTGCCGCAATGAACAACAGACAAAAGAAAATGGGGTATAATGCGGCAGAGGAGTTAAACAGAAGACTTTCAGAACATATAAACAGTTTTAAATAGACAGCCTAAAGGAGATATATATGAACGATATTGCAATCAGACTATTAACAGAAACAGTTGGCCAGTCGGCAGTTTTATTTGATGAACCTATGAAAAAGCACACTACCTTTAAAATAGGCGGATGTGCCGATATGATTATAAAACCATCAAACGTTAATCAGCTTATGACGGTTATAAAGCTTATCAAACAGTTTGATCTCCCTTATTTTGTATTAGGTAACGGTTCAAATATCCTTGTTTCTGATAAGGGAATAAGAGGCATTGTAATAGAGATTTCATCCGAAATGGCAGGATATGCTGTTGATGGAACAAGAATTACTGCCGAATGCGGAATTAAGCTTGGGGGTCTTTCAAACGTTGCCTTAAACGCTAATCTTTCAGGCCTTGAGTTTGCATCAGGCATCCCCGGAACTTTAGGTGGCGCTCTTTATATGAATGCAGGGGCTTATGGCGGAGAAATGAAGGATATTGTTGAAAGCGTAACATACTTTGATGTTATAAAGGAAGAGGTTGTTACAATTCCTTGTGAAAAGTGTGAATTCGGATACAGAAAGAGTTTATTCTCAAAAGGTGACAAAATCATACTTTCTGCAGTTATTAACTTAAAAGAGGGTAGTTATGAAGCTATAAAAGGCGAAATGGCTGAACTTGCAAAGCGCAGAAACGAGAAGCAGCCCGTTGATAAGCCAAGTGCAGGAAGCACATTTAAAAGACCTGAAGGATACTTTGCAGGAACGCTTATTCAGGATACAGGTCTTAAGGGTTACAGAGTTGGAGGCGCAGAGGTATCTGAAAAGCACGCAGGCTTTGTGGTAAACGTTGGTGATGCTACTGCAGAAGATGTTAAAACCCTGATTAAAGACGTTCAGGATAAAGTATATGATAAATACGGAGTTATGCTTGAGCCTGAAGTTAGGTTTATAGGTGAGTTTTAAAATGAGGTAAGATATGAAGTCTTATTCAGTTACAACTAAAAATGAGCTTTCAAAAAAAGTTAATGACAATGTCTGTTGTGATTTTTCGGAGTTTGCGGGAATGTTGCTTTTTGGAAGTGATTTTAAGAATAATACAATTAAATTTGTTACAGAGAACGAAGACGTACTTAAAAGATACGTCTTTCTTGCAAATAAGTGCGGAATTAAAACAACAGAGAGTAAAACCTCTGCCAAAACTGTTCGTTTTGTTTCCACCATAAACAATATAGACGATATTTCTGAAAAGTTTGAGCTTATTGATTATTCAACCAACCTTGTGCGCTATAGAATATCGCCTTTTATTATTGATAGGGATTGTTGCAGAAGGGCATTTGTTCGTGGTGCTTTTATGGGCGGCGGCACAGTTATTGACCCTAACAAAAACTATAATATAGAGGTTATCACTCCCTATCTTGGGCTTTGTAATGATATGGTTGAGCTTCTTAAAAATGAGGGTTTTGATTTTAAAACAGTTATAAGAAGATCAAAGTATGTTATATATACAAAGAAGAGCGAGGAAATTGAGGATTTTCTCACTTATATGGGTGCTTTTTCAGCACAGATGAGCCTTATTAATGTGAAAATCGAGAAGGAAGTAAGAAACAGTAATAACAGAACTATAAACAGTGTTAATGCAAACTATGATAAAACAATTCAGGCATCTGTAATGCAGATTCAGGCAATTAACATTATAAAAGAAAACGATAAAATGGAGTTTTTATCTCCTGAACTTAAAGAAATATGCGATTTAAGAGTTAAGTATAAGGATTTAAGCCTTCAGGACCTTGGAAAGCTTTTAGACCCACCCCTTGGTAAGTCAGGGGTAAACCACAGACTTAAAAAGATTATGGAGCTTGCAGAAAAAATAGAAAAAGGTGAGTTATAGTGTTAGTTTTCGAAAAAATGAACTTTCATACCCATACGATTTTTTCGGACGGGAAAAATACTCCTGAAGAAATAGTAAAAAAAGCAATTAGTTCAGGATTTACCCACCTTGGTTTTTCGGAGCATGCATATGCACCTATGGATTTAGCAAGTTGTATGAAGATAGAAGATACAAAGGCATATGTTGAAGAAGTTAACCGCTTAAAAAACCTTTACAGAAATGATATAAAGATATATTGCGGATTGGAACTTGACTATTATTCGGAAATCAATACTGACGGATTCGATTTTTTGATTGGCTCCTGCCATTATATCGAAAAGAATGGAGTGTATTATTCTATCGACCATAGCCCCGAAAAGTTTGAAGAAATCATTCAAGCTTTTGATAATGATGTTTATTCATTTACTGATGCATATTTTAAAATGATTTCAAATATTGTAAACAGGTTTAATGTTGATATCATAGGTCATTTTGACATTATCAGAAAGTTCAATGCAGAAAATAGGTTTTTTGATGAAACTAATCCTAAGTATTTAAAATCTGCTAAAGAGGCTATTGATTGTCTTCTTAAAAAATGCGATATCTTTGAGATAAACACAGGTGCTTTGGCGCGAGGTCATAAAGATGCCTTATATCCAATGCCTGCATTAATAGAATATATCAAAAAGAATAATGGAAGGCTTATATTATCATCGGATTGTCACCATATGAACAATTTGGATTTTGCCTTTGATGAAATGGCAAAGTATTTATAAAAAAGATAAAAGGAAAGAGAGGTGAATTAAATGTCTTTTACACATCTTCACACACACTGTGCATATAGTTTATTAGACGGTGAGGGCACAATTGAAAAACTTGTTAATCGTGCAAAAGAGGTCGGACAAACATCTCTTGCCTTAACTGACCATGGTAATATGTATGGTATTGTAGATTTTTATGAATGTGCGAAAAATAATGGTATCAAGCCAATTCTTGGCTGTGAGGTATATGTTGCGGCAAGAACAAGGTTTGATAAAATTCACGAGCTTGATTCTCAAAGCTGTCATTTAATTCTCCTTGCAGAAAATAATACAGGGTATAATAACCTTATGAAGCTTGTTTCAGCAGGCTTTGTTGACGGATTTTATTACAGACCAAGAATAGATATGGAAATCCTTAAAGAGTATAACGAGGGTATTATCGCTATGAGTGCTTGTATGGGCGGCGTTCTCTCCAGACCTATTCTTTCAGGAAACATTGATGAGGCAAGAAGAAAAGCTCTTGAGTTTATCGATATTTTTGGTCGTGACAGATTTTTTGTTGAAATTCAGGATCACGGGATAATGGAACAGAAAAAGTTAAACCGTGACCTTATTGCTTTGGCAGAGGAATTAGAACTTCAGGTTGTTGCTACAAATGATATCCACTATGTTGAAGAAAAAGATGCAGAGTTTCAGGATATCCTAATGTGTATCCAGATGGGTAAAACTGTTGATGATGAAGACAGAATGAAGATGGAAACAGATCAGCTCTACCTTAAATCCGAGGAAGAGATGATGGAATTGTTTTCATATATTCCCGAAGCAATAGAAAACAGTCAGAAAATAGCTGACAGATGTAACGTTGATATTGAGTTTGGAACACTGCATCTTCCTAAATTTGAAATCCCTGATAATATGACAGCTTATGAATATCTCCGTAAGCTTACTGAAGAGGGAATGGCAGAGAGATATCCTGATGATGACGGGAAGATCCGCGAAAGAATGGAATATGAGCTTGAAACCATTCGTTCTATGGGATATGTTGACTATTTTCTTATCGTATGGGATTTTATCAACTATGCAAGGCAGAATAATATTATGGTTGGCCCGGGAAGAGGTAGTGCGGCAGGAAGTGTTGTTGCATACTGTCTGCACATTACCAATGTTGATCCTGTTAAGTATAGTCTTATTTTCGAAAGATTTTTAAACCCTGAACGTGTAAGTATGCCGGATATTGATATTGACTTCTGCTACGAAAGACGAGGAGAGGTTATTGGATATGTTAACAGAAAATATGGTGTGGATAACGTTGCGCAGATAGTTACATTTGGTACAATGGCGGCAAGACTTGCTGTAAGGGATGTTGGGCGTGCTTTAAATGTTCCTTACAGTGTTGTTGACGAGGTTGCAAAGCAGATACCAATGGAGCTTAAAATGACAATAAAAAAGGCTCTTGAGGTTAACTATAAGCTTCGTGAATTATATGACGGTAACGAACAGATTAAAAAACTTATTGATACAGCTATCGAGCTTGAAGGTCTTCCAAGACACACATCTACCCACGCGGCAGGTGTTGTTATCACAAGCGGAGGCATAGACAACTATGTTCCTCTTCAGAAAAACGATGATATAATAACAACACAGTTTACCATGACGACTATTGAACGTCTTGGTCTTTTGAAGATGGACTTTTTAGGACTTCGTACTTTAACTGTTATCCGCGATGCATTAAAGTTTATAAAAGACGGATATGGTATAGAGGTTAACTTTGATAAAATGGATATGGACGATGCTGAAGTCTACGAAATGATATCAAAGGGCGAAACCGACGGAGTATTCCAGCTTGAAAGTTCAGGTATGAAGCAGTTTATGAAGGAGCTTAAGCCAAGCTCTTTAGAAGATGTTATTGCGGGAATATCTTTATACAGACCGGGGCCGATGGATTCTATTCCAACATACGTTAAGAATAAGAATAATCCGTCTGCAGTTACCTATAAAGATCCTATGCTTGAACATATTTTAGATGTAACATACGGATGTATCGTGTATCAGGAACAGGTTATGCAGATAGTTCGTGAG
>JAZRQL010000049.1:0-1883 GCA_045649725.1 Clostridia bacterium
TACTCGACAGAAAGCCAAAGGCTTTATCTGGTGGTCAGAGACAGCGTGTTGCTCTCGGTCGTGCTATCGTTCGTGAACCAAAGGTGTTCCTTATGGACGAACCTCTCTCTAACCTTGATGCTAAGCTCCGCGTTCTGATGAGAACAGAAATCGGTAAGCTCCACAAGAAGCTTGCTACAACATTTATCTACGTTACTCATGACCAGACAGAAGCTATGACAATGGGTACAAGAATCGTTGTTATGAAGGACGGTATCGTTCAGCAGGTTGATACTCCTGCTAACCTTTACTCAAATCCTTGCAACATGTTCGTTGCTGGCTTTATCGGAAGCCCACAGATGAACTTCATCGACGTTACTTTGAGCGTTAAGGCTGAAGGTACATACCTCACAAACGGAAACTTCTCAGTTAAGCTTCCTGAAGGTAAGGCAAAGGGTCTTGAATCATACAACGGTAAGGAAGTTGTTATGGGTATCAGACCTGAAGATATCTATGATGATCAGCTTCATATCACAGAAGCTCCAGAAGCTACAACAGATGTAGAAATCGAACTCACAGAAATGATGGGTGCTGAAACATATCTCTACTTCGCAGTTGAAGGTGTTAACTTCACAGCTAGAGTTAACCCACGTACAAAGGCTGAACTCGGTCAGAAGATTACAATTGCTCTTGATCCTAATAAGATTCACTTATTCGACAAGGAAACAGAAGCAGCTATCCTTAACTAATTTTCATAGTTAATTAAAGGCACGGTTTATCCGTGTCTTTTTTATTAAACTTTTCATTATTTTTATATTTTCTTTAATTAAGTTTTTGTCTGCGTCATCAGCAAGAGGCTGAATTCCAAAAGTCTTAAACCGAAATATTTCATATCCCGCTCTGCATATATCCTTTTATAATGGAAGATATGCAACAGCACCATTTGAATTACAAAGAGATAGTGTATGCTCGTATGGACACCGGCCTAATGTAATATTATCATCAATGTCACATGTCATTCTGTTGATACCTCCCTTGCTTTCGGTTGTGCCAACACCACCCTTGACAGAGGTCTTTTTCTTCATAGCAGTAGCAACCGCCTTAAGCACCTTTGGGAGAAGAATTTTTTCAAAGTAATCCATATCTGCATTTCCCCATCCGGCAGAACCGGCAAGAGATGCCCCCGAATGAGTATGGGTACAGGTTATCATAATATTCTCATATGGAACCTCTTAAATCTTTGCTACCTCTTTTCTTACCTTTTCCGATAATATAACAGATATAGAGCAAATGGTGCAAGCTATTAAAATAAATTCTTATTACTTTTCTATTCTATAATCTCGTCACTTATCTTATACGTCAACCTCAAAAATGCATGCTTTATTCCCAAAAATTTATTTTTGTGGAATTTGATATTATTTTTAAAAAACTATTGACAAAATCAAAAAAGCTGATATAATAATCTTAAAGGTCAAAGAAAGTCAAAGTCAAATTTGATTTTCTGACTATCAAAAAAGAAGGTGAATGGAAAATGAGGCTCAGTAATTTAATCGAAGAATTTATAAAAAAGCTGATGACCGAAGAAGACGGTGCAATAGAGCTTAAACGAAATGAGCTTGCAACCCATTTTGGCTGTGTTCCGTCACAGATAAATTATGTTATATCAACAAGGTTTTCTCCTGAGAGAGGATATATAGTTGAAAGCAGACGCGGCGGTGGTGGATATATCAAGATTACACGTGTTACTCCAAAGCAGGGAAACCATCTTATGCATGTTGTGAATATGATAGGAAAGTATTTATCTTTTGGCGACTCTGTTGCTATTATAAGAAATTGCGTTGACTATGATTTAATTTCCGAAAAAGAGGCAAAGCTTATAATGGCTGCTATGTCAGAAAAGTCTC
>JAZRQL010000050.1:0-18945 GCA_045649725.1 Clostridia bacterium
CCATACAGTGATTAAGCTTATGAGCGCCTGTATGGTTTAAATCTTCTCTCTTCAAGTAAATCTGACAGTTGCCGAAGATTTTAGAAAGTCTTTCACAATGATATACAGGGGTTGGTCTGCCCTGAAATTCTTTTCTGATTCTGCGAAGCTCGTTTATAAACTGTGCTGAATGACAAATTGCCTCGTATGCATCATCAGCCTCTTTAAAAGCCTTCTGAAGCTTATCATCTATATATGAACCGCCATATTCCCCGAAATAACCGTTTTCATCAGGAAAGTTTTTTAAATAATCATCAAAATCTCTGTATTTATTCATTTTTATATCTCCTTTATATTATATTTTAAGTCAGGCAAAGCATCGCCATCGGAAATCAAGTTTTATTCTGTACTTCATAAAAAACCTCCGGAAAAACAAAAAAATCCCTTGAAATGCATCTGTGCATATCAAGGGCGAAAACATTTCCGCGGTGCCACCTTGCTTCAGGTATAAAACCCCTCTGTGAGATACCAACATATCCCTGACCCATAACGCAGGTCTTACGTCAGCGCATTTAACGCCGCCCTCGGCAGTCCATATTACTCAGGCAGTTTTGCGGAACTCTCACCATAATCCGCTCGCTTTAAAAACTGTTATCTGACTTTTTTCTGCCTCATCGGTTTTTATAGATTATATCATCCGGATGATGTATTTGTCAATAGTTTTTCATCAAAAAATGCAGGGGAGGGTCTCCGCGCTCTCCCGTTGGAAGACATCAAACCCGACCTTATGTCTTTGGAACATACAAAAAGACGGTGATTTACATCACCGTCCGTCTGTCAGTTTTATTAAAGTTACTTGATATTTAAAAAGAATTACACACGCTTAACATCTGTAGCCTGTGGTCCCTTAGCGCCATCAACAACGTCAAACTCAACTGCTGCACCCTCTTCGAGAGTCTTGTAACCTTCCATTGAGATTGCAGAGAAATGAACAAATACGTCTGTTCCTTCTTCAGTTTCGATAAAACCGAAACCCTTTTCTGCGTTAAACCATTTTACCTTACCTTGCATAAAAATCCATTGCCTTTCTGCTCACAAAAAATATGTTACGCGCCTTCCACCGTAAGCAAGTGGTACGTATTGTAGATTGAGCATCATCAAATACAATCCCCAATCACATCGTAAATTATAGCATATTTGTAAATAAATGTCAAGGTATTTTGTGACGACAAAGGTTTTTATTATAAGGCAAAAGGCTTATAAAATCGACATCTTTTTGATGCGGATATCCTCTGTTGGTGTGCCACCTTCAGGGCCTGTTCTTTCTACTTCTAAAAAGCTGTCAACTGTTTCCATACCTTCTACTACTCTGCCGAAGGCTGCATACTGACCGTCTAAAAATGCGCAGTCGTCATAGCAGATAAAGAACTGTGAGCTGGCAGAGTTTGGGTCCATTGATCTTGCCATAGAAACAACACCTCTTTCGTGTGAAAGGCTGTTCTGTGCGAATCCGTTCATTAAGAACTCACCCTTAATATTCTTTCCGCTTCCGCCCATACCTGTTCCTGTTGGGTCACCGCCCTGTGCCATAAAGTTATCTATAACTCTGTGAAAAACAACGCCGTCATAAAAACCTTCCTTAACTAATCCTTCAAAATTAGCCGCAGTTTCAGGTGCGTATTCAGGCAAAAGTTCAATAACGAACTCGCCAAATCTTTCCATTTCTACTTTTACTTTTGTATTAGCCATTTCTGTTTCCCCCTATTTATTCTGTTCTGCCAAAAGCTTGTTTGCTTCACTTATCTTTGATAAAACTTCCTTTATTGAAAGATTATCTATATATTCCATATTTTTAACTATATTTTTCTGGTCTACAATATAGTTTTCAAATTCAGCAAGGCCAACATATCTCTTGATGATATGGTAACCGTAAGAAGTTTCAACGATATCACTTATTTCGCCATAATCAAGGTCGAATGATGCCGCCTCAAATTCAGGAACCATTTCACCGTGGCCAAAGCTATATCCTGATTCTTTAGCGCCCGGGTCTTCGTTGTATTCAGCTACAAGCTTGTCAAAGTCTTCCCCTGCTTTTGCCTTTTGTAAAACTTCTTCCGCTGTTGCCTTTGGATTTTCGTACTTTGTGCTGTCGTTCTTTATAAGGATGTGCTTAACGCATACGTTTTCATCATCCATATATTTTTCCATTTCTTCCTCGTCCTTGATATACTTATCTCGGTTAGCGTCAAAATCGTCTTTTATCTTATTGTAAATTGTTTCTGTCTTGTAAAGTTCCATATATGCTTCAACATCATTCAGGCCTAATGAATTTATCTGTGCATTAAACAGTTCTTCGCCCTGATTCTTTTTGTATCTTTCCATTGATGCTTTAACATTATTATAGTCTTCGCTGTCCGCCTTAATGCCATTGTTTACGCCATAGTCAACCACAACAGATCTTTTGATAAGCGCATTTACAGCGTTTTTCTTTATCTTGTCAGCAACCTTATTTCCGCTTTCATCTTCCTTGTCCCAATCATAGTTTGCAATATCTGTTAAGGTTGGGTCATCCTTCATAGCCTCTGTTAAAGCGCACTGATAAATATAGTATCCATAAGTATCAGCAGGTATATCAATTAACTTACCCTTTGCAATAATATTGCCATCACCGAAATCAATAGCTTCAATCGTATCATTTGGCTTAAGAGATTCTATTACGTCAAGACGTTCAATAGTATTTCTGTTGCATCCTGAAACGAAAGCCATACATAAAGCCATAGCAAGCACAAGACATAACACCTTTTTAAAATTTCTCATCTTCTACACTCCTTTAAAATATTCGATTGCGATTTTCTTATCCATTTTAAGCCTTTCCAAAAGCTCTTCAGGACTTTTAAAAGCCTCAACCTCTCTTATGTATTTATAAAAATATATTTTTATTTCTTCATCATAAAGAGGACCAAAATCCTCATCAAATATATGAGTTTCAATAACTGCCTCTTTTTTGTTAACTGTAGGTCTTTCTCCTATATTGGTAAATCCCTTATATCTCTTTCCCAAAAGTTCTGCCTCAACTACATATACCCCATATTTTGGAATAATAATATCTTCAGGCAATTTTAAGTTTGCAGTTGGAAATCCAAAGAGGGTGCTTCCTAATTGATTTCCCTTAACTATAATGCCCTCTATGGAAAAAGGTCTTCCTAAAAGCTCGTTTGCATCTTCTGTTTTTCCCTCTTCTAAAAGGTTTCTTATTCTTGTGCTTGAAACAGCATCACCCAAAACCTTAACCTCTTCGGTAACGTTTAAGGTTATCCCCTTTTCTCTGCAGGCTTCATTTAAGTATGCCACGTTGCCTTTTCCATCTTTTCCGAAACGATAGTTAAAGCCAACGGATAAAAATTTTGCATCAAGCATTTTACATACGATATCCTCAAAGAAATCCATATGAGGCATATCCATTATGTTCTTGTCAAACCTTAAGGATAAAACAGCGTCTACGCCCAGACTTTCTAAAATCCCATATCTGTTTTTCAGGGTATTAACAGGCAAAACCGATTTATTAAAGATAAAGTTCACAGGATTATTCTCGAACATAATCACAAAGGATAAAAGTCCGTTTTCCTTTGCATATGAAACTGTTTTATCAATAATCTCCTTATGCCCCTTATGAAGAGAATCAAACTCACCAAGGGCGACGGCAGTATTTTTAAGACAAAGGCTATCATCTAAATGGTATATCTTCATCTTTTTCTACCCCCTTATTCTTCGGTCTGATAAAAAGTTTTTAAAATCTTAAAAAGCCCATTTTCCACTCTGGAAACAGTTAAAAACTTCCCTCTTTCGTCATAGACACGGTAAGTTTTGCCTTCAACTGTTCCTTTGTAGAACACCTGTGTTCCGTTGCACATTTTTTGTGCAAGCTTGTCAGGGATAGTAATGCTTTCAAACTCCTCAAACACCTTATCTATGCTTGTGATAAAGCTTAAATCCCCTGCTTTGAACATTTCTTCAATCTGTTCTAATGTATAGCTTTCCTTTATGTCAAATCTGCCTGATCTGGTTCTGATAAGCCCTGACATATGAGCAAAGCATCCAAGCTCTTTTCCTATATCGTCGCAAAGGGTTCTTATATATGTTCCCTTTGAACAGTCAACAAGAATGGAAAGCTTTTTTTCAGGTAAATCGATATCAAGAAGCTCAATTTTATCAATTCTGACGGGTCTTGGCTTTCTCTCTATTTCCTCGCCTTTTCTTGCAAGCTCATAAAGCTTTTTTCCGTTAACCTTAATGGCTGAGTACATAGGCGGAACTTGTTCTATATCCCCTATAAACTTATTAATTACTTCTTTTATGTCTTCTTCAGAAACATTTACCTCGGCTGTTTCTAAAACAGTTCCCGTTTTGTCAAGGGTATCTGTTCTTGAACCTAATGTGACCTCTGCTATATACTGCTTATCTTTAGCGGTAAGCATATCAGCTGTCTTTGTGGCTCTCCCTACGCACATAGGAAGCACACCACTTGCATCAGGGTCCAATGTTCCCGTATGCCCGATTTTCTTCACAGATAAAATCTTTCTTAATCTGTAAACAACATCGTGAGATGTGATGCCTAAGGGCTTGTTTATGTTTATAACACCATTCATATTTTCTCCGGATATTAAAGCTGATTTTCAATTTCAGCTATAAGTTTTTTCATATTGTCTTTATAATCTTTTGCATCAATAGAATATCCTGCAGCGCGGATATGTCCTCCGCCGCCGAATTTTAAAGCAATAGCCGACACATCAACATACTTCACAGAGCGAAGGCTAACCTTAAGCTCGTCGCTTCCTCTCTGTCTTACATATATGCCCACCTCAACGCCTTCTATACTGCTTGGAAGAACAACTAAAGGTGATGCAGTTGCTTCATCAACATTAAACTTATTAAAATCCTCATCGGTTAAATAAAGTAATGCGATTCTGTCATTGCTTAAATACTCTATTTTTTCGGTTGCAAGGCTTTTAAGTGAGAGATAGTCTTTTGTTGCAGTATCAAATAAGATTTTTGCTATATCCGAAAATTCAATACCACAGTCAATCAAGTCTGCCGCAACCCTATGGGTATCTCCCGTTACGGATGAATATTTAAAGTTTCCTGTATCAGTAGTAAGCCCTATATAAAGGTTTGTTGCCGCAGTTTTTGAAAGCTTAACACCCATTTCATTGTATAGCTTCCACATAACTTCACAGGTAGACGATATATCATCAACTATTGTTATATCAGCGTACTTCTTATGGGTTATATGATGGTCAATGGCTATTGTATTCTCGTGCGCCTTAAAGACCTCCTGCCACTTATCAAGCCTTTGTATATCTGCAGAGTCAAGAGCTACAAAAAGGTCACAATCAGAGATTTCAATTTCATTATCCTCTCCTGCTTCGATAACCTTTAAAAGCTTTGGTTCAATGTTCCCTGCAATATACACACATGCCTGCTTACCCATTCCTTCCAATACATTTTTTAAGGAATAGGAGCTTCCCAAAGCATCTCCGTCGGGATTTACGTGAGTGAAAATCCCGACTTTTTCTGCTTTATTCAGTTTTTCAATTATCTTTTCAAACATACTTTCAACTCCGATGTTACAGTTCTCTTAAAATCTCATTTATATGAGCACCGTATTCAATAGAATCATCAGACACAAAGGTAAACTCTGGTGTGTTTCTTAAGTTAAGTCTGTGTCCGATTTCTCTGCGGATAAAGCCTGCCGCACTCTTAAGTGCCGCTATGGCATCATTCTTTGCCTTATCGTCACCCATTATGCTTATGTGTGCCTTTGCAAACTTTAAATCCTTTGTTACGCGAACTGCAATAACCGAGGTCATAACCGGAATGCGTGGGTCCTTAAGTTCACGGATAACCGCGCTTAATTCTCGTTTAACCTCTTCGGAGATTCTGTCTGTTCTGCTATATCCTGCCATATAATTACCTCCGGATTATACCTCTACCTGTTCCATAACGTATGCTTCTACAACGTCGCCTTCCTTGATATCGTTAAAGCCTTCAATGCTTACACCACATTCGTAGCCGGAGTTAACTTCCTTAACGTCATCCTTAAATCTCTTAAGTGAACCAAGTTCGCCCTCGTAGATAACTATACCGTCACGAACAACACGAACCTTACTGTTTCTTGTTACCTTACCATCTGTTACATAAGCACCACCGATAGTACCAACGCCTGATACACGGAATGTTGTTCTGATCTCAATGTGGCCTGTAACAGCTTCGCGGAATGTAGGCTCAAGCATACCCTTAAGAGCCTTTTCGATATCCTCGATAGCGTCATAGATAACTCTGTAGAGTCTGATATCAACTTCTGCGTTTTCAGCGGCAACAGTAGCGCCAGGCATAGGTCTTACGTTAAAGCCAACAATAATTGCATTTGATGCACTTGCAAGCATAACGTCAGATTCAGTAACAGCACCAACTGCACCGTGAATAACGTTAACACGAACTTCTTCGTTTGAGATACGTGAAAGTGACTGTGAAACCGCCTCAACGCTACCCTGAACGTCAGCCTTAACGATGATGTTTAGGTCTTTCATCTTACCTGCTTCGATATGTTCAAAGAGGTTATCAAGAGAAATAGCATTAGCCTTCTGCTGTTTAAGCTGTTTTTCGTTAAACTTTCTTGCTTCAACAACTTCACGGGCTTTACGTTCATCATCTACCACATAGAAGATATCGCCGCCTTCAGGAACTTCTGAAAGACCTAAAATCTCAACAGGGATAGATGGGCCCGCCTTCTTAACCGGCTTACCTTTGTCATCGTTCATAGCACGTACACGACCAACAGCTGTGCCCGCAACAATAATATCACCAATCTTTAAAGTACCATTCTGAACGAGGATAGTTGCAACAGGACCTCTGCCCTTATCAAGCTTTGATTCAATAACAGTACCCTTTGCCGCTCTGTCAGGGTTAGCTTTAAGTTCTCTCATTTCAGCAACGAGTAAAACCATATCTAAAAGTCCGTCGATATTAGTGTTCTGCTTTGCTGAAACCTCAACACAGATAGTGTCGCCACCCCATTCTTCAGGAACAAGACCGTGTTCAGTAAGCTCCTGCTTAACTCTGTCAGGGTTAGCGCTTTCCTTATCTATCTTGTTGATAGCAACGATTATAGCAACCTCTGCCGCTTTTGCGTGGTTAATAGCCTCTATTGTCTGTGGCATAATACCATCGTCTGCCGCAACAACCAAAATCGCAATATCAGTAACCATAGCACCTCTTGCACGCATAGCTGTAAAGGCTTCGTGACCAGGGGTATCCAAGAATGTTATCTTCTTATCGTCAACTCTTACTCTGTGAGCACCGATGTGCTGTGTGATTCCACCAAATTCCCCTGATGTTACGTTTGTATTTCTGATAGCATCAAGGAGTGATGTCTTACCATGGTCAACGTGACCCATAACAACTACAACAGGTGAACGTGGCTTTAACTGTTCTGGAAGGTCAGGAACATCATTAAAGAGTTTATCCTCTTCTGTTAAAATTATTTCTTTTTCAAATGTTCCGCCAAGTTCTTCAACTATTAAAGAAGCTGTATCAAAGTCGATATTTTCGTTAACAGATGCCATAATACCAAGCACCATAAGCTTCTTAATAATTTCAGTTGCAGGAAGCTTCATTCTTTCAGCCAATTCACCAACTGTGATTTCATCAGGAATTAAAACGTGAACCTTTTCTTCCTTCTTTTTCTTTTCTTTTGGCTTTAATGCATCTTCCAAAGACGGACCCTTATTCTGCTTTGTGCCCATCTGCTTGTTCTGCTTGTTCTTCTTTTTCTGATTTATCTTCTGCTTTTTGCTTTCTTCCCTTACGTTGTCAGGAATGAACTCTTCAAGCTTTTCATCATCAAGTCTGTCAAGGTCAACTGTGTTTGCTCTTGTGTCAACTGTTCTGACCTTACGAACAACCTCAACCGCAACCTCTTCCTGAGCTTCTTCAGGAGTAACTTCTTCTGCTACAGGCTTTTCTTCAACCTTCTTTTCATCAAATAATGAAAAATCTGAAACCTGATTTTTCTGTGTATAGTATTCGAAGATAACGTCAAGTTCATACTCTGTAAGAGCACTCATATGGTTTTTGTCTGATACGTTATAATCGTGAAGAACCTTTACAATCTCCTTGCTTGGAAATCCAAAAGATTTTGAAAGTTCATATGCTCTAATTTTTTCCATATACAATCATATCCTTTCTAAGTAATACATTTTTAAGCTTACTTAATACAGTTTTAAAATACTCTCTGCAAGACCTTTATCAAGTATCGCCCCTGATACAGCGAACTTTTTGCCGATTATTCTGCCAAAAGCCACTCTGTCGGGAAGATAGATAAGAGGCACGTTTCTGTAAGCAGACATATCCGAAAACTTCTTCTTTGTGTTATCGGATGCATCCTCTGTTAATATAATAAGGTGCGCCTTATCACCTCGAACTGCTTCTTCTGTTCGGCTTTCACCTGTGACTAAAGCCCCTGCTTTTTTTGATATTGAAATCATACCTAAAAGTCTTTGGTTATCATTCATTATCATCACTCATTTCTGTAAGCTCATTATATACATTGGCTTTGCATGAAAACGCTCTTTCTATAACTTTGCGTTTTTCAGCTACCGCAAGGCATTCCTTGTTTTTACAGATATACATTCCTCTGCCCTGCATCTTGCCGCTTTTATCAATTTTAATATCGCCATCTTTAAACTTTACAATACGAATAAGCTTTTCCTTTTCGTATCTGTTTCTGCAGACAGCACACATTCTCAAAACAGCCATTTATTCTTCGCCTGCTTCTTCCTTGTTACCAACAGCAATGTCTATCTTCCAGCCTGTAAGTCTTGCCGCAAGACGAACGTTCTGACCTTCCTTACCGATAGCAAGTGATAACTGGTCTTCAGGAACAACAACACTGCACATCTTCTTGTCATCATCTACGTCAATAGATAAAACTTCTGCAGGGCTTAATGCGTTTGCAACATATTCAGCAGGGTTGTCGCTATACTTAATAATATCAATTTTTTCACCACGTAATTCATCAATTACGTTAGAAACTCTGATACCCTTTGGACCGATACAAGTACCAACTGCATCTAAATTATCCTTTGTAGAGTGAACCGCAATCTTACTTCTTGAACCTGCCTCACGGGAAAGAGCCTTAACTTCGATAAGACCCTGACCGATTTCAGGAACTTCAAGCTCGAAAAGTCTGCGAACTAAACCTGGATGTGAACGCGAAACAATAAGGTGTAAACCCTTAACAGAGTCAGCAACTTCAACAACGTAAACCTTGTATCTTTCGCCAACCTTATAGTTATCGTTTCTTACCTGTTCATTTGGCATAAGAACAGATTCTGTGTTCTCAATTTCAAGCATAACGTTACGCTTTTCTATCTTACGAACAACACCTGTAACGATTTCGTTTTCTCTGTCGGAATACTCGTTAACAATCTTTTCGCGTTCTGCTTCATGGATTCTCTGGAGTACAACCTGACGAGCTGTCTGTGCTGCAATTCTGCCGAATGATGCAGGAGTAACTTCCTTTTCAACGATATCACCGATACCATACTTTTCGTCTATTGCCTTTGCTTCGTCAATAGAAATTTCTGTTTCCTTGTTTTCAACTTCTTCTGCAACAACCTTGCGGGCAATAATCTTGATATCGCCTGACTCTTCGTCAAAAACAACACCAATATCCTGAACTGTACCAAAATGCTTTTTATAAGCAGAAATTAATGCGCTTTCTAAAGCATCTAATACAACGTCACGGCTTATGCCCTTTTCCTCCTCAATAATGTTAAGTGACTCAAAAAATTCTGAACTCATTTTTCTAATCCAATCCTTTCTATAATAAAATGTTTAATTAAAAATCAAAGTGAAGCTTTATAAATGTAGTTTCTTTTATGTTAAATTTAATTATTTCCTCGTTATCGAGTTTAAGAGAAATCTCGTCCTCTTCATACCCTTCAAGGTAAGCAGTTATCTGCTTGCTTCCGTTTACTGCTTTATAAAAGCCAACGTCAACCTTTTCGCCCATATATCTTTCAAAATGTTCAGGCAGACGGAGCTTTCTCTCTATACCGGGAGAAGAAACCTCCAAGTAATAGTTCTGCTTAACAGGGTCTTTCTTGTCAAGCTGTTCGCTCAACGCTCTGCTTACAACCTCGCATACATCAAGGTCAACTCCTTCTTCTCTGTCAATATAGACACGAAGAATATATATTCCGCCCTCCTTAACAAATTCCACATCGTAGATAAAACATCCGCTTTCTTCTGCGATAGGCTTTGCAAGTTCCAATGCAATGCTTTCTGTCTTTGAATACATATATTTCACCCCTTACAAAATAGAAAGAGCGAGGGGTTTCCTCACTCTTAAGTCACATCATTTAGTTTACATTTGGATTATAGCACATAAATCCCCATATGTCAAGGGTTTTTTAGTCTCTTTTGCTCATCTCTTCAAGTTCTTTTCTGAATGTTTCGATATCCTTAAACTGCTTATAAACAGAAGCAAATCTAACATATGAAACCTCGTCTATTTTACGGAGTCTGTCCATAACCATTTCGCCGATTTTAACACTCTTAACTTCTCTTTCCAAAGAGTTTCTGATTGTTGCTTCAACCTCGTCTAAAAGTGCATCTATCATATCAATGGAAACAGGTCGGCTTGCGCAGGCATTCATAATACCTCTCTGGAGCTTTTCTCTGTCGTAAGGTTCACGGGAGCCGCCCTTTTTAATAACAATAATAGGCATACTTTCGATTTTTTCATATGTTGTAAATCTCTTACCGCATTCTAAACATTCACGTCTTCTTCTTATAGCCATTCCGTCTTCGGCTGAACGTGAATCAACAACTTTACTTTCTAAATTACCGCAGTATAAACAACGCACTCTGCCACACTCCTCTGCCTGTTTTTTATATTTAAAACCAATTCATACATTTTAATACATATATTTTAACTTAAAATATTTTTCATGTCAACGAACAGGCAGAATTGTCGGTAAACCGAAACAAAATTGTCACAAAACAGTAATTTTACTTATCGTATTCAGTGGTGAATGTTGCCACAGGAAGCCCTGAATCATCTGTGAGATTCGGCATTTCAGGGTATGCCCCCCATGCATATCTTGCATATATCGGCTCTTTTACAGATGCCGATGTTAAGATAACCTTATTTCCCTCTGTCTGCGCATTAGCGGGATAGAACTTCTTATCCGCTCCTGCTACCTCAAACTCTGATATACGGTTTGCATCAAGCTTTCCTTTTTTAATCTTATCCATTGTCACCTTATCGGCATACTTTTCTTTAGGCATAATACGAAGAACACCTGTGCATTCAAAGGTAAGTTCAAGCTTATTGCCATTTTGAACTGATGACTTATAGGCAGGCCCTGATGCATTCATCTCTTTTCCGTAACAGTCACGAAGAACTAAAGATGCAAATCTTTCACCCACGATTTTCTTGCCCCACGGATGAATATCTTCTCTTGCATTTCCTATTCCACCTTTATAGTTTCCGAAGATATCGGTAAGAACAACCATACCAACATTTTCCTTATTGGCAACTGTCTCAAGGGCAAGTCTTTGTCCCTCTCTTATTTCAGATTCATCAACCTTGTATCTTGTGAGCTGTGCCCAGTAAAACGGAAGGTCACTTCCCCATATCTTACGGTAGCTGTCAACCACTCCTGTAAGGGCATCTCTGTATTGTAGCGCTGTCATATTCGTTCTGTACTGGTCAGCCTCACCCTGATACATAAGAATACCTTTTATGTTAAGCTTTTTAAATGGATGAACTCTGTTATTAAACAGATCTCCGTCTGTACCTGAAAAGCTTCCGTTTTTAAGGCCTTTTTCTGCCCATCTGTTTATCTCTGTATCACCTACAGCAACGTTTATAATTCCCACGGGCTCGTTTGTTTCCGCCTGAAGTCTTCTTGCAAAATAGTAGCCAACAGCAGAACAATAGGCTATTGTATCAACATCTGCCTCGCGCCAGATAACATTGTCGCAAGGAGGATTATCAACCGGCATTGCCGCACCATCCTTACCCTTGTCCCAGAGATTATATATTCTTATATTGCTGTTTTTAACGTCCGCTCTGTTTTTAAGCTCCTGGGCAGTTTCCTCTCCCGTTGCCATATAATATTCCATATTTGACTGACCGGTAAGCAACCAAACATCACCAAACGTTATATTCTTAAACTGAACGCTCTTTCCCTCGGCTTTAACAAGGATAGTATAGTTTCCTCCTGATGAAAATTCGCCCATATTAACTTCCCAGTCAGAGTTTTTGGAAACCTTCGCCTTTTTAACAATTTCTCCGCCTAAGGAATTCTTTATCTTTACCTCAACAGTAACATTTTCAGGGCCCTTACCCCATATTATAAGAGGCTTGTCTGCCTGAAGGAGCATATTGTTTCCAAAAACCGAAGCCACAGAAAATTCCTTTGTGGCATTGTTTATACGATAGGTAAGAGGCGACGGAATAGGTGATGCTCCGTTTTTATCAAACACAGCTATTCTGTAGCTATCCCCAACCTCTTCCCGATTATTCTTTATGTTTACATCAAACTTTGTATCTGTTTTTTCCGCAAAGGTCTGGCTATATATCTGTCCGCTTTTCATTATTCCGTCTTTGTTAAAGACGCAGGCAAGAACTGTTGTTTCAAGCTCTTTTCCCTCGTTATAACCGCAAAGACTTAAAAATATGGATGAACCGCTTTTCTTATAGCCTGATGTTCCCATCCATTCAACCTCTGTTATGCTTGAATTTGCAGGAATAACAGCCTTAAAATATCTGTATTCACCAAAACCGCTGAACTCTATCTCACCCCAACCGTTTTCTGTTGGAGCAGTTCCCTCTAAAACAGTAAGCTCGTTAAAGTTTTTGTTATCCTTTGAGGCATAAAATCTTGTGCCGAAATAATTATTTCCTTCTATCTTTCCTGTGTAATAACGGATTTGAGAGAAGAGAATATTTATACCCATATCAAGAGTAACCGACATTTCTTCATTATTTTGAGGTCTTGTGTTTATATCCTCGTCAAAAAGCTTTAAAGCCTCTTCTTTGCTTCCTCCTGATACAAAGACCTTGTCCTCTGTAACTCCGCCTGCAGGCAAAACCTTATCGTGAACCATATAAATGCTGAGTCTTCTCTTTGATGCCGCATCGGTTAAGGTATATTCAGTCTTTCCGAATATCTGCAAACAGGATAAAAGCATAAAAAGAGACAGTATCAGCGCAAAAAGACCTTTAATTTTCTTGTTCAACATAATACTGCCTCCTGATTTACTTTATTTTCTTTTTAACTTCTTTTACACGTTCTGATATTTCTTTAAGTTCTTCCTTTGATAATTCAGGAAGAGTTTCAAGCTTTTCCAAAAATACAGAAGCTGTTTCACGTTCTGCCGCTTTTATAAATTCAAGATAATAGGCAAGGACAACTCCCGGAACCATTGCAACTGTTAAAATTCCGCAAACGGTAACAAAAACAGTAACAATTCTTCCAATCATCGTCACCGCATATATATCACCAAAACCAACAGTTGTTGATGCTATAAAACAATACCAAAGTCCGTCACCGATTGTTTCGACACCCGGTTCAATTCTCCATAACACAACTGCAGATACAACAAGTATAAGCAGGTATGCCCAGAAAATATGTATCGCCCCTGTTCTTTTAAGCACAAAGGCACAACGCTTAAGAGCTTTCATTTCTGCATCTCCTTATATCAAACCTTTTAACTCCATACCCTTTTCCTTAAGAACATTTTCCCCATCAAAGAAGAAGACGCCCCTTGCCTCTCCTGCCTTGCCGCCTTTTTCGAAATATTCCGCAAAGGCTCTCTGGAGTGACGTGTTCCTCGGAAGCTTTGGTGCATCAGCATCAAAGTCAGGGCCGAATATACGCCAACCGTCATGGAAAACTTCTTCATATGCAACCCCTGTAATACAGAAATCCTTTGCATAGTTATATATATTGCTTCCCTCTTTAAAAACAGCTCCCTGATATTCAGGCAACAAAAGATAGGAATAACAGGTAAACGCCATTAAGTCGCCATGGGTTTTAGGGAAGAAGTCATAGGCTTTTTTGTATGCATCAATAACGCTTTCATATGTAAGAGGCGCTCCTGACGGAATATGCATTCCTATTACCTTTCCTCCGTCTTTTAAAGGCTTTTCTTCAAACTGAAGTCTGCCAAGCTGAAAAAGGTCAGCATTAAAAACCCTTGTGTACCAACCGAGAGGTTCTATTCCCCATATGCCATTTTTTTCATAGCATTCATCTATCTTATATTTTGCATCCAAAATAATGTCCCAGAAAAGCTGTTCATCATAACCTTTTTTAAGGAAAGCATCTCTTGACCAGTATGCATTTGCAACTACCAAGGTCATAGCAAGTTCAAACTTACATACGTTTATTTTTTCAGCAAACCCGGTATATTTCTTTCCGTATTCTTCATCAAGGGTTTTACCCTCTCTTAATTCTCTGGAAAGAGCGATAAATTCATCATCATCGCAATGGTTTGAATATATATCTTTTATAATCTTTTCCGCATCGGCAGAAAGATTTAAATGTCTTATAATTTTATCCATACCACATACCTCCGTTTGCACTTACAAATATACTACACTTGTCTTTATTTGTCAATAAAAAAGCATTCGCAAACATCTGTTTATTCATTATTTTTCCGAAAGTTTTGCAAACCCTCTTCCTCCTGTGGCATAACCATTTAAAACCGATAATTTCCACCTTTCATCATAGTCCAAAACCTCTGCATAAGACAGTAAGCTATACCCCTCTTTTGTAAGCTTTTCCCCATCGAACTCAACTATAATATCTCCCCTTTTAACCATATCCCCTCTTTTTGCATAGACCTTAAAGCATCTTCCCATATTTATTGTATCTATACCTATATGAACAAACACCCCAAAGCCCATAAATGACCTTATTAAAAAGGCGTGCTCCATTATATCTTCAACCACTCCGTCAACGGGCGCTACTGCTATATTTATATGAGGATATATCCTTATAAAACCCTTTCCGTTTTCTGAAATAATTCTTCCTTTCAAAGGAGAAATAATGTCTATCCCCGAATCACCTTCCATATCATCCTTCCACTTAATAAATCCAAGAAGAACATCTGCTGTCACCCCTGCCGAAAAAGACAGGATTGACGTTATAAAAAAAGATACAACCACTATGCTCTTGATTCCCATAAGAAAGCTTGCCACACACAGAATTCCTGACAGGAGAAGAATGTATCCATAGCATTTTATATATCTTAAAAACCCTTTTTTCTGTTTTCCCTCTTTGCCCTTTTCAATCTTCTCGGATATTGACGTATACAAATAAGGAAGCCCCTTCTTTATAACAAAGCAGACTTCCTCACCGCACCTGACTATACTTAAAATTTCACGCATCTTTTTAAGTTCTGTCAGGTCAACCTTCATTAAATCCTTAAACTCAAACCGAAGCCTTGACATACACCTTGCAAAGTACGAGATATTATTCTTTCCGCCAACAAAGTTTATAATCTTATCTGCTGTTTTTTCCAATTTCTTCACCTCATATAAAGTTTGCCTTAAACTGTGTTTATTATGCAAAGAAATCCGCCCAATAAAAAAGAGCTGAACTTCCGTTCAGCTCTTTAATAACACTATTCAACAACCACGTAGTCTGTAAGACCTTCTTCCATATCGTTGCCCAAATCTTCACCGATAGCCGCCTTAAGCTTTTCATCTATTTTCTCGTTTGCTCTTTCTCTGTCGGCCAAGCCATCATTCTCTCCTTCTCCGCCGAGCACGCGGCCGGAATCGTCTTCTTCAGAAGACTTTTTTGTTTCCGTCTTTCCTGATGCAACAACAAAATTGTTTTCTGCTTCAGGGTCATAAACTATTACGTCTCCAACCTTTATACCGCTCTTGATTTCTGTAATCAAACCATCAGATATACCATATCTTACCTTAAGAAGTGAGCAACCCTTTGGAATCTTGATTTCAGGGTGTTCAAGACTATTTTCAAGTGACTCTTCAATTAAATCATCAGCATTTTCAGAGAACTCATCATTCTTAACAAGAACTAAAGCTTCCTTGCCATCAGACTTAAGAAGCGCCTTTTCAGGTACAGCAACAACCTTTTTAGCTGACGCTAAAACAACCTTTGCCTGAACCTTCATACCTGCTCTTAAGTTTCCTGGTTCATCTATTTCAACTGCCGCCTCATATAAAAGGCTTCCGTCATCTCCTAAAATACCCTCTGTTGAAACATATGAAACTTTTCCTAAAAACGTTTCTTCAGGTAATGACTCTGATGTGATAACAACCTCAAGCCCCTTCTTAAGTTCACGTGACTTAACTTCATCAACGCGGAACTTAAATGTAAGAGCGCTTGTATCTATAATAACCATCATAGGATGGTCGCTATCTGTAATTCCTATATTGTCACCAACTCTGCTGTACTTTTCAGCGATAACACCAGTAACAGGTGACTTTATAGAATAATTCTCAAGATGTCTCTGTGCTGCCTGAACATCAATTTCCCCTGCTTTTTTGTTATACTTCGCATCAGTTTCGCTAACATCTACAGGGCCAAGGCTTGCAATAACCTGACCTATTGTAACTGATCTGCCAACGTTAACGCTCAAAACAGAAACCTTACCTGACACGTAAGAAATAAGAGGTGCAACTGTACCATCACTCTTTAAAACTGTACCAATAGGGCTTCCTGCGGTTACAGAGCTACCTGCCTTTATTGAAAGGGATTTTATAACACCTGCTTCTGTCGCAATGATTCTTGCAGAAGCATTTTCGTTTCCTGATTTAGGGTCACTTGCTCTTTCAAGCTCGTTCTTTGCTCTCTCTAATGAAAGCTTTGCTTCTGTATCATCTATCTTATAGATAACATCGCCTGCTTTAACCTTATCCCCAACCTCAAACTTTGATGTGATAATCTTACCTGAAACCAATGATGTAATATTATACTTATTGCCTGATTCCAAAGTACCTTCAACATCCATAGTACGAAGAACGTTTTCCTTACTTGCAAGAGCCTGCGCGTAATTACGGAGAGGATTTAAGTAGTTAACCACGCCCATAGCGGCAAACCCTAAAATCAAAGCCGCAAGAACGCATCCTGCAACAATCATAAATACACGATTATGTAAAAGAGCGCCGAAGAAACCATATTCAACTTCTTCGTCTTCGTCTTCATCTTCATCTTCATCATACTCTTCTCCAAGCATTGCTTCAACCTCGCTTACGTCGATTTTAGCAGTGTCCTGAAGCATATCGTAGGCTTCCTCATAAGTATAATTTTCGTAGTCTTCCTCGTCATCAAAATCGTCCTCATTATAAAGAACGAAATCTTCAGGGAGTTCCTCTTCATTTTTTCTTCTTCCAAAAAATAATCCCATTATAAAACCTCCACGTCGAAAATATCGACAAAATATTTACATCATATATAAAAGTTTAATTATAATCAAATCATTGTCATATTATTTCTCTGCCCAAAATATAAATTAGTATACTTACGGACAAGGAGAATGTTTATGAAAGCACCTGTAATGATATGCATTTTATCACTTTTTCTGCTATATATAATCTGCAGAATTTTTATAAAGCCTGTAAAATGGCTTTTAGGCTTTCTTTTAAGCTGTCTTTCAGGGATTTTGGTTATGCTTGTTTTAAACAAGCTACCCATAGGGATTTCCTTCCCGCTAAATCCTCTTACATCAATGATATCAGGAGTTTTAGGGCTTCCAGGTATGGCAGTAATACTTATCCTTCAAAACATTCTTTAATTCCTAAAACAACTCTGTCACGGTTTTCGATATCTTTTATGACCTGAATATCTTTATAACCATTTTCATTTAAAATATTAAAAACCTCTTCCCCCTGGTCAAACCCAATTTCAAAGGCTAATATTCCGCCTTTTTTTAGCTTTGCCATCTCTGCTATTCTGCGGTAGAAGATGAGGCCATCATCTCCACCGTCTAAAGCAAGGGTAGGTTCAAAATCCTTAACCTTTTTTTCAAGCCCCTCTATAACATCTGTTCTTATATATGGGGGGTTTGAAACTATGCAATCATATTCTTCGTCAGGAAAATCCTCAAGGAGATTCATCTTAAAGATTTTATATTCCCTGCCATCAATATGCCTTTTCGCGTTTTCGCTTGCAACCTCAATAGCAACATCCAATATATCACACATGGAAAGGCTTACGTTTTTCATATAATATGAAAGGCATATACCTATGCAACCGCTTCCCGTGCACATATCTATTACCTTTAAAGGTTTTTCCTTATTCAGTCTTTCAAGTAAGGCTTCAACCAATACCTCTGTGTCCTGCCTTGGAATTAAAATTCCATTTCTTACATAAAAGGGAAGGGACATAAACTCACATTCTCCTATTATGTATCTTACAGGCTCTCCGCCATCAAGTCTTAAAACCTTATTTAAAATCTCTTTCTCTTCTTCTTTTGTAACCTCTCTGTCCCCTGATAAAAGTTCCGTCTTCGAAAGGTTTAATGTATCGCATAAGATAAGGGAAACATCAACAATGCTGCTATTTTTATAGCATTCTGCAAGTTTTCGTCTAAACTCCCTGACCTTCATAAGATACACCTCTTACCATTTATCGTCATTTTTATCTTCAGGAACAACTGCCTTTATAGCGGCAATAGCAACCTCTATCTGACTGTCATCAGGCTCGTTTGTGGTAATATGCTGAAACCACATACCGGGTTTACTGATTAAACGTGTAAACCAGTTATCCCGTCTTCCTGCATACTTGATAACCTCATAAGAGATACCTGCAACAAAAGGCAAAAGCAAAAGCCTTACAAGTATTCTGTAAAGGAAGAACATCTTTGGTATAAAGAAGAACAACAAGTCGGAGGCCAAGCGTCTTAGGAAGACAATCC
>JAZRQL010000051.1:0-2187 GCA_045649725.1 Clostridia bacterium
AAGATTACATTTTTGGATGCGGCAACATTAGGTGCTGATATAAGAGAAAAAATAGATGAAATATTTACCCCGTTTGGAGAGCTTTGCGTAAGGCTTTCTACAAAGGCAGAAGAAGTTGAAGAAGCAATAAAAGATAGCGACGTTGTTATTCTCAATAAGATAAAGCTTAACGAAGGCAACCTTAAAAATGCAAAAAATCTTAAGCTTATCTGCGTAACAGCAACAGGATATGATAACATTGACGTAAAGTGGTGCGGAGAGAATAATATTGCTGTATGCAATGTTGTTGGATACTCAACTCAAAGCGTTGCACAGCTTACTGTATCCTTAGCCCTTATGCTCTTTAACCATATGAGCGAATATGTGGATTACGTTAAAGACGGGAGCTATACCAAAAGCGGAGTTGCCAACTGCCTGACACCAACGTTTCGCGAAATTCACGGAAAGGTGTGGGGAATTGTCGGAGCGGGCAATATAGGAAAGCAGGTTGCTCGTGTGGCAGAGGCTTTAGGCTGCAAAGTTATTGTAAATAAGCGCAAACCTGACGGTGAATTTGAGTATGCCGATTTAGACACACTTTGCAAAATAGCGGATATCATATCCGTTCATACACCCCTTAATGAAGAAACAAGGCATTTAATCAACCGCGAAAGAATAGCTATGATGAAAAAAGATGCTATCCTTATAAATGTGGCAAGAGGCCTTGTGACAGACGAAGAAGCATTGGTAGATGCCATAGAGGAAGAAAGGCTCGGTGGCATTGGTATAGATGTTTATTCAGTTGAGCCTATGCCGAATGACCATCCGTTTACAAGGATAATGGGAAGGCCAAACGTATATTTAACCCCTCATAATGCATGGGGAGCGTATGAGGCAAGGGTAAGATGCCTTGAAATAATAAAAGATAATATAGAAAAGTTTTTAAAAGGCGAGAAACAAAATCGCGTTGATTAAAGGAGGAAAGTATTATGGCAAGAGTGGACAAGCATAATTATTATCTTGATATTGCGGACACAGTTACAGAAAGAGGTACATGTCTTCGCAGAAATTTCGGTGCAATCATAGTGAAGAATGACGAAATTGTTGCAACAGGTTATACAGGTGCGCCAAGAGGCAGAAAAAACTGCTCTGATTTAGGCTTCTGTATGAGAGAGAAGCTTAACATTCCAAGAGGAGAAAGATACGAGCTTTGCAGAAGCGTTCACGCAGAGGCAAACTGCATTATATCTGCATCAAGAAACGAAACAATAGGCGCAACACTCTACCTTGTAGGCAGAGATGTAAAGACAGGTGAGCTTGTTGAAAATGCAAACTCATGTGCTATGTGTAAGAGAATGATTATAAACGCAGGTATAGAGAAAATCGTTGTAAGAAATACAAAGACAGAATATACTGTTATCCCTGTTTCAGACTGGGTTGAAAATGACGATTCTTTAGACGGTTCTTTAGGATATTAAGCAGAGAATAAATTTTTTAAGACAGAATAGAATATAAAGGATGATATAATATGAAGCTTTCTATACTTGGTTCAACAGGGTCAATAGGAACGCAGGCTTTAGAAGTTTTAGAAGACTTAAAAGGCATAAAGGATATAGAGCTTGTAGCCATATCAGGAAATTCAAATATAAAGCTTTTAGAAGAGCAAATCAGAAAGTTTAAGCCAAAGTATGCGGCGGTTTCCGATGAAAACAAGGCAAAAGAGCTTGAAATAGCGGTCAAGGATGTTGATTGCAAAGTTTTAAGCGGAGAAGAGGGCCTTTGTTACATAGCGGCAGAATGTGGCGCAGATATGGTCTTATCTTCTATCGTTGGTTTTGCAGGCCTTGTGCCTACAATGAAGGCAATAGAAGCAGGTGCTGATATTGCCCTTGCCAATAAGGAAACCTTAGTTACCGCAGGCAGACTTTTTATGGATGCCATAGATAAATATAAGGTAAGACTTTTGCCTGTTGACAGTGAGCATTGCGCTATATTCCAGAGCCTTCTCGGAGGACAGAGAAAGGAACTTAAAAAGATTTTGCTGACCGCGTCAGGTGGGCCTTTCTTCGGTAAGACAAGGGAAGAACTTGTTAATATGAAAAAGGAGCAGGCATTAAAGCATCCTAACTGGAGTATGGGAGCAAAGATTACTATTGATAGTGCAACTTTGATGAATAAGGGCCTTGAGGTGTTGGAGGCACGATGGCT
>JAZRQL010000052.1:0-56902 GCA_045649725.1 Clostridia bacterium
CCGCTTGGCCTCCGACTTTTCTTATTATAGCAATGTTATCGTATGACTCAACATATCTTTTACTGCTGTCTTCCATATTTACAACAACTGCTCCTGCCTTATATTCATCGGACATATCGTAAATATCAACAGAATATTCTCTGTCTGTTAAGAAGATACCTCTGTCTGCCACCTTATACTTACTTACATCGTCTTTATCTTCAGGGATAACAAAAACAGGTGTGCTTATCCCTAACTGATATACTGAGCCAAAGGCACTTATATTTCCGCCATAATATTTACCGCTTTCGTTTCGGTAATTTAACGAAAAGTCATCTTCCCCAACGCTACCTAAACTTTCGGTTGCGGTGTCTATGGCTTTAAGCTTTCCGTCCTTCTCCTTTTTCACCCTGATAAGCTGTGGTGAAATATTTTCTATATTATCTGTTGCCTTTTTATATCCGTTTAAGGCAGTTGTTTCGTCTGCAAAGACCTCTTCTATTCCGCCCTGTCTGTTAACGAGCCTTACCTTGACTTTCTCTGTATATATGTCAGCCTCGCCAACATTTAAAAGATACGCATATTCAAAAGAAGAATCCGACTGTGACCCAAAAATGTTTCCGTTTATATCGGTATAGATTATGCTTCTGCTCCCTGCTTTCAATTCACCGCCGAAGGATTCGTAGTTATGAGAAAGCTTATATTCTCTGCCTCCTACTGTTACATACTCACTGTCTTTATATGTAACATCACCCGATACCATATTATTTTCGATGATTACCTCAATGTTATCTCCGCTTTCGCTCTTTAAAAGGTGTATAACGTCATTCTTCCTTATATTTGCATCTTTATAACTGACTTCCTCACCATAAAGCAAGACCTTAATATTCTCTGCCTTTTCACATCCGATTTTTAGGGTATCAGAATTTTTAAGGGTTATAACATCAGTTAAAGCAAAATCTCCTGCTGAAACGTAGCTTTCATAACTTTCTATTAAAATTGTTTCTCCCTCTTCAACAATATTAAAGTAACCTGAAATTCCTGATAAATCAGGGTTTAAGCCAAGCCTTGTCTTATATTCTCCGTTTACTACAACTCTTGTATCACTTGATACTTTTACGCTTTTTTCTATATCTTCTTCGTAATAGAAAAACTCGTCACCATCAACACAGATAAAATGGTCTGCTGAAAAGCGGATTATATCCCTTATGCCCTCTGCATATATAAGCTTATCTTCCTTTACATAGGCATTAACATTCATACCTAAAAGGTGAGATATATCTTTATCGGTATAAAATTCCTCTCCGTCTACAATGGCAATATTATCTTTTCTTAATATTCCCTCTGTTATACCCTTTCCATTTGCAGAGGATAGTATGCCCTCTACCTTTCTTATATCAAAGTATACGTCAAGGATAGTCTTGTCAGATTTTTCAAAATCTCCGTCGCTTCCGAAGGATGTTTGATATATAAGCTCTGCTGACAAAGCATTATCCGTCATAACAGCCATATCACCCCTTGTAAGAGGTGCATCCTTATCTTTTTGGCTTATTCCTTTATCAAGCTTAAGCCTGTTTGCAACAAGCTGATAGCCGGCAGGATATCCGCCCTGACTTTCAGCATAAACGCTATAACCAAGGGATACCACAAGCATCTTTTCTGCCTCTCTGTAGGTTATGGTATCTTCAGGGTTAAAGTTGCCATCTTCGTCTCCGTTTACAATTCCTAATCTGTAAAGAGCCGCAATCGGTGCCGCTGCCCAGTAATCAGACGCTACATCATTAAACACTTTCTCTGCTCTGCCACTTGTTGAAAGGTCTAAAATTCCTGCATTAATCTTTGCAAATTCCGCTCTTGTAATATGGTTTTCAGGGCGGAATTCAAGCTCGTTATAGCCATTAACAAAGCCAAGGCCATAAAGCTTTTTAACAGATGCTTCCCATGACGTATTCTCACAGTCGATAAAACCGTCTTCTGCTGTCTTTGTTTTAAAGTCAACTGCTGATATCATAGGTGACCAGTCGTATTCACTTTTGTCACTGTATATAACTTTTACATACTTTCCATCTATATTCTTAATGGAATATTCAACAGGTATCCACTTCCAGTTTTCAACGTTTCTTATCTTCATAGATGGTCTTATATCTTCCCAGGTTTCACCGTCAGAAGATGTCATAAACTCAAAGTGTGGAATTGTGTCTGTGTACTTAAAATATGTGTAAAACACAGGATATTTATTATCCTCTACCTCATAGACAAGCCATTCCTTTGTGTTTGAGGTACGCCTGAACATTGTATAATCCTCGTCATATGCATAATAGTCCTCTTCAGGCACAGTATAAGCAAAAAGATTTTCGCTATACTCCTTTGCCTTTAAAAAATCTGTGCAATCGTCATAAACAGAGGGAGCATCTCCATCTGCAAAGACAATACCCGTAAAGGCTATACACATTATAATAAAATATGATATAAAACTTTTAAGCTTCATACTTAAAACTCCTTTCAAGTGAGGTTTCTCCACCTGCAAGTTTTTATTCGAAAACCGCTTCAAGTCTGTATATCGGCATTCCCTGCTCCGAAAACAGCTTTTCGTACTCTGTCATAACATTCCATTCGCAAGGTTTTGCGTGCAAATCAAGAGAGATATTCTTAAGTTTTATATTCATATCACAAAATTCATTAAGGGAAAACTCGAACAAGTTTTTGTTATCCGTTTTGAAATGAATTTCACCGTTTTTCGGCAACAGACTTTTATAAAGTTCAATATATCGTCTGTGGGTTAAACGACGCTTCGCGTGTTTTGTTTTATGCCATGGGTCACAGAAGTTTATGTAAATTCTGCTACATTCGCCGGGCACTATAACTTCCTCAAGCAAATCCGCAGTATCACAGATGAAACGTATGTTTGTAAGGCCTAATTCCTGTGCCTTTTCCATTGCAAGAAGTGCAACGTCTAAATTCTTCTCGATAGCAATAAAATTGACATCGGGATTATTTTTTGCGGTTTCGGTTATAAATCTTCCCTTTCCGCAACCTATTTCAAGATAAATCTTGTTATCGTTTCCGAAAACAGTTGCCCACTTACCTTTAGGAAACGGAGCTCTAATAACGATTTCACCGCAGTTTTCAATACGCTCGTCACGATGTTTTTTCTTTCTCATTCTCATAAAATCATACCTCTTCTTTCAGTCATTTTACTCATACAGAACTCATTCCATTTAGAAACCGCAGAAATATCGGATTTTCTTGTTCCTGATATATACCTTTTAAATAGAATCAACTTCTTCCAACGGAAGTATTGGGTGTTCCAGATTTTTATATTGATACAGCTTTAAGTTTATAGGGCATTGTCCCGGCGGATCTGCAGTTACAATTGCATCAGCGCGGCTTTGGAAATATCCGCGGAAATGGATCATTGATTTAAGCCCTAATATCTTATACTGCGACATATCGCATCCCGTCATAATAAAGGGGCGATCGTCATAAGTTTGGAATCTGTCAGACACAACAATAAGTTCTACGTTTCCCTGTCTTAATCTTACTGTATTTCCATAGTCCATAGGTGTACCAAAATTTATTTGTGCTTGCGAATATTGCAACACATAAGGTTTAGGTGCAACTAAGGCTCCCTTGTGTAAATGGAGCTGTCAACGAAGTTGACAGAGGGATTGTTATCTTATTCATTTACAACCCCTCCGAGTTTGCTTCGCAAACCCACCTGTCTACGCTGTCCGCTCCGGTCGGCGATAACCGCTTGCCACCGGCAAGCATCGCCCTTACACAGTGGAGGCTTTTTTATTTCGGCAACATTCAACATCCCTTACTATAAAGACTGTATAATCTGGATGCCAACATTATAGGTGGCAAGTTCGTATCAAGTTAGGATAAAAATCAGTCTGGTAATGTAACATTCCATGTTGAAAGAAAATCGGGGTTTTCTACAACTTCACCTGTTGATCTTAATCTATATTCTCCTGGATTTGCAGGTTCGATTGCTGATGGATCGTTCGGAATATCAAATTCTTCTCCATCCTTTTTCTTTATATAAATAGTATTTTCAGTAACCGCAACTATTTCTCCCCAACTCTGTTTTTGTTCTACAAATTCATCGTCTTTGTTATAAAATGTCATTCCGACAAGAATGGTCTTTCCAATTAAATTTTCTTCATTTGTTTTTTTCTTTCTCTTCCAAAACATATTGTTTCTCCTTATTCTACATTTTTCGACAATCTTACTATAAAGACTGTATAATCTAGATGCCAAGCTTTTTAGCAAGATTTCGTGTCAATTTAGAAATAAAAAATTAGTCTTTATCGATTGTTTCATATAATCTTTTCTCGCAAAAATCCAAAAAATTATACCATATATCTTTATCTATAAATTGATTATCGCCCGTATTTTTCAATGCAATAGCTTTTCTTTCTGTGTCATTATTCCACACATGATTTCCAATAAATACATCTACCTTTCTTTTTCTTAATTTATCAAGAGATTCCAAATAGTCGCTTCTGCAATTATCATAATCAAATTTACCTTTAGCAAGAGTATTTGCTCCGGCTCCCCCAAAGGTTCCAACCTGATATTTTACACCATTTTCTTCAGTTTCATAAAATAAGGATATGGTACCTTCGGTGTGTCCGGGGGTTTCTATTACTTCTATTTTGGTATTCCCAAGAGAAATAATGTCTCCTTCCGACAGTAGAATGTCAGGTTCGAAATATTTTCTTACTTTTTGCGCATCTTTTTTACCTATATAGGTCTTTGCACCGGTTAAGTGAACAAAAGCTGATGTTGCTTCCGTATGATCACCATGCCAATGTGTATGTATAATATATTTAACATCGTATGGTGAAAAACCCAATTTGTATATTGAGTTTATTAGCAGAAACAAAGTATCGCTGTATCCGGTATCAATTAAAATCAACCCATCTCCAGTGTCTATCAAATGTGAAGATGCAGGGAAAGTTCCCGTAAAATACGTGTTCCCAATAATTTTAAAAGGTTCAATTGCTCCCTCATAATGATTATTAAAACTCTTTCTTTCAAACATTTTATATTCCTCCACTTTTTTTGACAATATTCGACAACCTTTATAGGATCATCTCAAATCAGGATTTAAAATTATTCCATATATCTTAACACATATGCTAAATCGATTATATTTATCTTTCCGTCCTTATTTATGTCGCATAGTCGGTTACCTATCTCGGTTGTCTTTCCGTAATTGTCTGTTATAAGCTTTGCATCATCCTCTGTCAGCTTATTATCTTCGTCTGCGTCACCTAAAAGGCTTGGAGTTAAAGTTAATACAACCTCATTTGAAATGCTGAATTCTTCACAGATAGCGGATACTGTAATCTCTGTTCCCTCTGCCATATCCGAAAAAATCTCGATTTTATTTTCTTCATCAAGGGCAATTCTTTCATCCGAAGATGTTACAGAAAGTTCAATTTCAACATCTACCTCTAACCCTATCTGGTCAATCACCTTTGGGACCACATCATACTTTTTGCTGTCATACTGTGGGATTTGGAGATTTGTATCTCCCTCAAAGATAATTTCTGTTGGAACGCCTTCGCCCATATTTACATATAAGCCCTCAAAGTATGGCGTCCACCAATGGTTTGTTTCGGCTTCCTCGCCCCAAACAACTTTTATATATCTTGCGCCCTCTATATTTTCAGCGGTATATTCATATCTTGTCCACTTTCCATCAAACTCAAAGACTTCTTCCGTTACATCAACTGTTGTCCAGGCTTCTCCGTCTTTTGAAACCTCGTAGCTCATATTCTCGATATCCTGCGGATAATGATAAGCAACCGCCTTAAAATCAGTTATGTATGGAACTTCAAAAACGATCCACGCAATGCCTGCTTCGTAGTTACGACGGAGGATTTTGTCTGCGTTATGCATTTCTTCCTTTTCGCTTTCGAGAACAGTATAACCCTCGATGTTAAAGCTATCTGTTGCCTGGGACAGTTCAAAAAGCTTTAATTCATATGTATTATCTTCTGCATATACCCCAATCATCATAAGGGATAAAATACACAAAACAGCTATTAACTTTTTAATCATTTACCCTCACCTCCCAAAAGGAGATTATCAACCATTTTAGCGGCTTCTGCTCTTATAAGCTTTTCCTTTGGCATAAAGCTTCCGTTGCCATTTCCGCCTATAATTCCCGCCTTATAAAGCTCTTCTATGCTCTCTTTTGCATAGTCGGATATATCTGCATCGTCTGAGAAGCTTATTCCTTCTCTTACCGCATCAAAGTCCTTTTTCATATGCTTTCCGCATCTTTGGATTAAGGTTGCGGCTTCCTCTCTTGTTATCTCTCTGTCAGGGTAAAAGTTCTTACCTTCGCCCTTTATAATTCCAAGAGAAGAAAGGATATCTATATACTCAAAATACCACTTATCTTCACTTACATCGTCAAAGCTGATGCTTTCATCCTTTTCATTTATAGAAAAGGCAAGGCATAATATCTTTGCAAACTCTGCTCTTGTTATAGAGTTTTCAGGCTTGAAACTTCCGTCTTTATAGCCGTTTATAACACCTTTTTCAAAAAGGCTTTGAATGCTCTCATATCCCCAATAATCAGGGCTTACATCCAAAAAGCTCTGCTTTTTCTCCTCTGTTATCTGTGGAGCAGGTGGTATATCGCTTCCAACCGATGTGACAGGCTTATTTATGCTGACAGATGAACCGCCACCACCTGATGATCCACCGCTACTTTTTAAGGATTTTACTTTAAGGCTTACCTTTTTGTTAATATCCTCTTCTTCATAATATGTCATATCGTCAAATACAACGATTATATCAGTAAGGCAAAAGCTTGTCTTTCCGCTCTTCTTTGTCTTAAAAGAGAATGTGTATAAGCCTTCTCCGTTATCCGAGATAATTTCCTCTCCCACTGAGGAAAGGGCAAACATAAGTTTACCCTTTTCATCATCTGCTATTTTGACGCAATCATCTTCTTCTGTTTCTTTGAAGGAAACAGCGTCTTTATCATATTCAATTTTAGCCTCAAAGGCATAAACAGGCTTATCGGCATCAACATTAAGCGTCAGATATATAATATCCGACACATAGATATCCTCAACAGGCAGAGTGATATCCGCAGGAGATACGCCAAATGCAGTCATCCCCCACACCATACACAAAAGCACAAATACTGCTATAAACTTTTTCATTTTAACAGCCCCTTAAGCGTTAATATAAAATTCCTTGTAACCCTTATATGCCATATAAACATCAAACTTGCTTGCAAGCTCATATGGAGAATGCATTGAAAGAAGGGCAACCCCTGCATCAATAACATCCATATCAAGATTTGCCACGAACTGCGCGATTGTTCCGCCGCCGCCTTCGTCAACCTTTCCAAGCTCACCTATCTGCCATTTAACGTTTCCGTCATTAAATATCTTTCTTATCTTGGCAACAAGTTCTGCGCTTGCATCACTTGCGCCACCCTTACCTCTTGAACCTGTGTACTTTGTAAGAACCAGGCCACCACCAAATATAGGTGTATTCTTTCTTTCAGTAACTTCAGGGAAATTAGGGTCAAATGCTGCCGCAACGTCTGCTGATAAACAGGTTGAATTTGAAATGGCATCGCGCAAGATAATGTCTGAATAGTTATCATTAAGAGCTGCGCAAACCTTTGCAAGAACGTTTTCAAAGTTTCTTGACTGCATACCGGTTGCGCCCATAGAGCCAACCTCTTCCTTATCAACTAAAAGACAAGCAACTGTCTTTTCAGGATTTTTAACATCCATAATAGCCTTAAGAGATGTGTAAGCACAAACTCTGTCGTCCTGGGCATAGCCACCAACCATACTTCTGTCAAGGCCTACATCCTTTGCAGGATAAGCAGGAACAACCTCGATTTCACTGCTTAATAAGTCTTCTTCTGTAATATCATACTTTTCATATAAAAGCTTTAAGATATTAAACTTAACCGCTTCTTTCGCGTCTTCATCGTCACAGCCTATGTTACCTAAAATAACGTTTAAGCCTTCACCTGTGATGATTTCCCCCGGTTTCTTAGCCATCTGCTTTGCCGCAAGGTGAGGGAGCAGGTCTGTGATACAGAATACAGGATCGCCCTCTTCTTCACCAATAACGATTTTAATCTGTGTTCCGTCAGAAAGAGCCGCAACACCGTGGATTGTAAGAGGGATAGCCGCCCACTGATATTTCTTTATTCCCCCATAGTAATGGGTCTTAAAGTATGCAAAGCCACCATCTTCGTAAAGTGGGTTTGGCTTTAAGTCAAGACGTGGCGCATCAATGTGAGAACCGATAATGTTAACGCCCTCTGTTATATCCTTTTTACCTATAACAAATGCAGTTACGCCCTTGCCTCTGTTTACAGTATAAATTTTATCTCCTGCCTTTAATTTACTCTTTCCGTCAAAGGCTTTAAAGCCTGCATTTGATAATTCGCGGCAGATAACGTCACAACATTCCCTCTCTGTTTTAGCTTCGTTTAAAAAGTTTTTGTAACCTTCACAGAATTCAAAAATCTCTGCCTTTTCGGCATCTGTTGCATCTGTGAATGCATTTTTATTTTCATAACACAATTTTGTAACCAATTCGTTCTTTTCTGACATTTTTATCTCTCCTTTAAATATTAATATATGCTTTTATACATTCTGTATGCTTCATTAACTTTTTTTACATATTGCCTTGTTTCAGGGAATGGAATATTCTCAACGTCAATTCCGTTTTGTTCTTCAATCCATTTATCCACATTCCCCGGCCCACCGTTATAAGCGGCAAGGGCAACATCCGTATCGCCATAGTGTTTTATAAGTCTGCTTAAGTAATAGCACCCTATCTGAATATTGGTTTCAGGGTCAAAAAGCATATCGTTGGTATATCCATCTATGCCGATTTTCTTCGCACATTCCTCTCCCGTTTCATCGGTAATCTGCATAAGCCCTTTAGCCTCAACAGAGGATACTGCATAAACATCAAATCTGCTTTCTGTTCTTATAACAGATAAAACAAGATACTTATCCAAATTATATTTTGCCGAATAGGTATCAACAAAATGCTCATACTTTATGGGATATTGCTTTCTTCTTATTTTCTGTGCAATGTCCGAGTCGTTATACTTACCCATAAAAGCAAGAGCAACAATAATTATAAATAAAAGAAAAAGGAGAAACTTTATGAACGCAGATATGCATCCTCCTTTGCTTCTCCCTTTGTTGCTTTTATCAAGCCTTCTCATATATTCTCCATTCTGTCAGCAACAAGAGCCGAGTAAATCTCTTTCACTCTGTTACAAACGTCATCTATATTTCCATTATTAAAGATAACTACATCTGCCTTTTTCTGTATCTCCTCATCGGAAATCTGATTTTTAATACGGGCAACAGCGTCTTCCCGCTTACAGTTATCTCTTTTTATGATACGGTTAATACGTATCTCCTCTTTTGCAGAAACACCTATCTTTAAATCAAGGTTTAAAGGGCATTCTGCAGAAAATAAAAGAGGAATTTCAAGGCAGACAACCTCCGCCTTTGAATTTAAAACAAAATCACAAAGTTCTTTATATATTATGCGGTGAGAAATGGAATTTAAAAGGGCAAGCTTTTCCTTATCCGAAAAAACGATAGATGCAAGCTTTTTTCTGTCAATCTCAAAATCATCCTTTAAGATTTCTTCCGAGAAAGCTTTTAAAACTTCGTCATATGCTTTTCCGCCCTTTAACATAATGCGGTGAGATATCTTATCAGCGCTCTCAATATCTGCTCCGAGAGCCTTAAAAGCATTTACCACAACGCTTTTACCTGAACCTATTCCGCCTGTTACAGCAACCACTTTCATATAATCACCTGTAATATTTAATATATATAATATATTACTTGCTCATTTCTTCTGCTCTTTGAACGCAGGCATCAACAGCACTCTGCATTGTTGCCTTAAAACCGTTTCTCTCCAAATCGCAAACTGCCGCAATGGTAGTTCCTCCAGGAGAGCAAACGTTATCCTTAAGCTTTTCAGGGTGAATGCCGGTTTCCAAAACCATCTTCGCACTTCCCTCTACCGCCTTTGCCGCAAGCTTGATTGCCTGGTCCTTTGTAAGACCATAGGCAACGCCTGCATCTGCCATAGCGTCTATCATCATATAAACATATGCAGGACTGCTTCCGTGGAGAGCGGTTGCAATGTTCATAAACTTTTCAGGTAAAATCTCTGTTTCCCCTATGGCAGATAAAACGTTTAAAACCTTTTTCGTGTCCTCATCGGACATATTATCATTTGGAGTAACAACTGTCATACCGCACCCTACCTGTGCAGGAGTGTTAGGCATTGTTCTGACAATCTTTTTATCAGAACCTAAAATATCTTCAAGATGAGCAATACTAACCCCTGCCGCAATAGAAATATAAATCTTATCTACAGAACCCATCATCTGCTTTAAAACAAAGTCTATCACGTTAGGCTTAACTGAAAATACAACTATATCGGACATATCCTCTAAACGAACTGCACTATCGGTAACGTTTAAGCCTTTAGCCAAAAACTCCTGTCGCTTTGCCTCATTAAGCTCGCAAACATTAATGTCACCAATGTTATAGCCTGATGCTATAAGCCCGTCTATAATGGCAGAACCCATATTTCCGCCGCCAATAAATCCAATTTTCATATCGCTCATCTCCGTTTATTATTTACACTTACCGTTTAAGTAATCTTCGATTCTGTCAAGACCTGTCTTGATAACTTCCATAGATGTTGCATATGAAAGACGAACATAACCGTCAATACCAAAGCCTTCACTTGGAACTAATGCAACAAGAGCGCGGTCTAACATATCAGTACATAATTCTTCTGCTGTGTTTATAACCTTTCCGTAATGCTCCTTACCTAAAACGTCCTTAACGTTCATAAAGATATAGAAAGCGCCGTTTGGAGTCTTACAGCTTAAACCTTCGATGCTGTTGATTCTTTCAACCATGTAGTTTCTGCGTTCTACATAAGTCTTCTTCATTTCAGCAATAAAGCTCTGGTCACCGTTTAAAGCTTCAACTGCAGCAGTCTGAGCTATTGAGTTAGGGTTTGATGCAGCGTGACTCTGGATATTTGCCATAGCCTTTGCAAGCTTTTCGTGTGCAGCAACGTAACCTATTCTCCAGCCTGTCATTGCATATGTCTTTGCCATACCGTTTACGATAATAGTTAAGTCCTTAATATCATCGCCAAGTGTTGCGATGTTTGTATGCTCACCTTCGTAAACAAGCTTTTCATAAATCTCGTCAAAGATAACGTAGATTTCATTCTCTACAGCGATTTTTGCGATTTCAACAAGCTCTTCCTTTGAGTAAATCATACCTGTTGGGTTACTTGGTGTGTTTAAAACAAGAGCCTTTGTTTTAGGTGTTACAGCAGCTTTGAGCTGTTCAATAGTGAACTTAAAGCCTGTTTCCTCTGTAGTATTTATATATACAGGGATACCATCTGCCATTTTAATCATTTCAGGATAGCTAACCCAATATGGAGCAGGTAAAATAACCTCATCCCCAGGGTTACAAACAGCCATAAAAGCATTCTGAAGAGAGTGCTTACCACCGTTACTTACTACGATATTTGAAATATCGTATGAAAGGCCTGTATCTCTTAAAAGCTTATTGCAAACAGCCTGCTTGATTTCAACTGTACCTGATGCAGGTGTGTACTTTGTCATATTATTGTTAATAGCATCAATACCTGCCTGCTTGATATTGTCAGGGGTATTAAAATCAGGTTCACCCGCACCAAAACCTACAACGGGAATACCCTGCTTTTTCATCATCTTAAATTTTGAGTCAATAGCCAATGTTGGTGATGGGCTGATTGACTTTGCTTTTTCTGAAACTCTGATTTCCATAATCTGCCTCCAAACTTAATATAAATCTAAAAATACTTATTTTATTATTCTACTATAAAACGGGGAAAAAATCAATATTTATACGAAATTTTTTGCACAAAATTTGTCAGTCTACAACTATATTTTCTATATGATTTATCTCTTTTACATAAGGCTCATTCTCAACATATTCTGCGTATACTTCAAAAACGTCAAAACGAACTTCTGCATCATATGGATTTTCTCTGTAGAAAGCCTCTGCCGCAAGCTTTAACCTTTCAATCTTCCTTTTGTCCACCGCTTCTGCAGGACTGCCAAAAGCATTTGTGCTTCTTGTTTTGACTTCTACAAAGACAAGGATGTTATCCTTATATGCGATAAGGTCAACCTCTCCGCCTTTTACAAGATACTTTTCGGATAATATTTCATATCCATTTTCTTTTAAGTATCCCATCGCGGCCTTTTCTCCGAAATCACCTAAATTTTTGTTATATCTTTTCATGGTTAAGCCTTCCCCAAAACCTTATCGGTTATAAAAGACCTTCTGTGTAGAGGGGTAAGGCCTTTTTCTCTTATGCCTTCCATATGGGTTTTTGTTCCATAGCCTTTGTTTTTCGCAAAGTCATATCCGGGATATTCCTTATCCATTTCAACCATATATCTGTCTCTTGTTACCTTTGCAACGATAGATGCGGCGGCAATACATTCATATGTGGCATCGCCTTTTACAACATACTCACAAGGCGCACCATCAAACTCTATTTTATCGTTTCCGTCTATTAACAAAAAGTCCGCCTTTGGTTCGAGACCGTCAACAGCCTTTTGCATAGCAAAGTGGGTTGCCTGCCTTATATTTATTTCGTCTATAACCTCCGGTTCAACGAATGCGACGCTGTATGCAACTGCCTTTTCTATAATCTCATCATAGAGAGCCTCTCGCTTTTTTTCGCTGATTTTTTTAGAGTCATTTACCCCTTCGATAACCATATCTTCAGGGAGGATAACTGCGGCGGCACAGACAGGGCCTGAAAGAGGTCCTCTGCCTACCTCGTCAACCCCTGCAATTAACTTATACCCTTTTTTATAATATTCCTTTGCTGTATTTAGCATATGTAACTCTCCTCTTTAAAAATATTTGATATCCATTATAAACCCGTGTCAAGACCACGGCAAAAAGTCTCCTGTTTCCCTCGCAAAGCCTCCCTTGCCTAAAGGGAGGTGTCAGTCGCAGACTGACGGAGGGATTCTTTAACAGTAATGTCAATATACTGACAAACTCCCTCAAAGTTTCTATTTACTTCGTTATTAGGTATTCTAATAACAGTTAGGTTTCTTTGTTCAATTCTTTCTGTCCTGATTTTATCTTTTAACAAGCCCTTTTCTTCATAATGTTGTGAGCCGTCAAGTTCGATAATCAGCCTTGCGCTATTACAATAAAAGTCGACTATATAATTATCGATTACCTTTTGTCTTAAAAATCTAACAGAATAAGTTTTCAGAAAATCATACCAAAGATGCCTTTCTTCTTTGGTCATATTCTTACGCAAAGTTCTTGCATTAGTTGTTAAATCTGTGTTATGTTTTCTATTCATATTCAATCCCCTCGCCACTTCGTGGCCCTCTCCCCTTTAGGCAAGGGGCGCTTTTCTCCACCACTTATCACGTGGTCCTGTCTCCGCTGTCCGCTCCGGTCAGTGCTAAACGGTTGCCACCGGCAACCAGCACCCCTTTAGGCAAGGGAGGCTTATATGCATTTATTGGACACGTTTTCAAGATTTATAACCTCGTCTACCACGCCATTATAAAATTCAGGTTCGTGGCTGACAAGAATGACTGTTCCTTTAAATTCAGAAACCGCTTTTTTAAGCTCTTCCTTTGCGGCAACATCCAGGTGGTTGGTAGGTTCGTCAAGAACCAAAAGATTAACTTCTTTAAGCATCAAACGACACAAACGCACCTTTGCATTTTCACCACCGGAGAGCACCTTCATTTGAGATGTGATATGTTGCGTAGTAAGACCGCATCTTGCAAGAGCCCCTCGTACTTCGGCATTGGTCATAGACGGATATGCATCCCATATTTCCTGAAGTGCAGTTTTATCGCTTGTATTTTCCTCCTGCTCAAAATAACCTTCCTGAATAAACTGATCTCTTGTTACCTCTCCTTCATATGGTGGGATAATTCCCAAAAGGGTCTTCATCAACGTAGACTTTCCGATACCATTTGTACCTTTAATCGCTATCTTCTTGTTTCGCTCTATCACAAGATTAATAGGGCTTGTAAGAGGTTCTGTATACCCAAGCACAAGATTTTTAGCCTCAATCACCACTCTGCCCGGAGTTCTTGCAATTTTAAACGAGAACGAAGGCTTAATCTTTTCAGGAGCAAGGGTAATAATATCCATCTTATCAAGCTGACGTTGTCTTGATCGGGCGAGGGTTGCGGTTGCGGCTCTCGCCTTGTTTCTCGCAACAAAGTCCTCTAAATCAGCAATCTCTTTTTGTTGCTTATTATAGGCCTGCTCTATCTGTCTTTTCTTAAGGTCATACATACGCTCAAAGTTATGATAATCCCCTGTATATCTTGTAAGAATACAATTTTCGATATGATATATAACGTTAACTACATCATTGAGAAAAGGAATATCATGAGACACAAGGATAAACGCATTTTCATAGTTTATGAGATAATTTTTCAGCCATACAATATGGTTCTCATCAAGAAAGTTTGTAGGCTCATCCAGGATAAGAATCATTGGATTTTCAAGCAAAAGCTTCGCAAGTAAGACTTTCGCACGCTGACCGCCAGAAAGTTCTGTTACATCGCGGTCAAGTCCGATTTCATTAAGGCCAAGACCATTAGCGCACTCTTTGATTTTGGAGTCAATAACATAATACCCTGCAGTATCAAGAATCCCCTGAATTTCGCCGACATCCTCCATCATTTCTGCCAGTTCTTCCTCTGACGCATCTCCCATTTTTTCGTAAAGGGAAAGCATTTCATTCTCGAGTTCAGTGAGATAGCAAAAGGCATCACGAAGGATATCGTAAATCGTTTTACCTTTTTCCAGGGTAGAATATTGGTCAAGATACCCTGTTGTTATATGCTTACACCACTCAACAGTTCCCGAGTCAGGTGTCAACTTTCCTGTAATAATGTTGAGAAAGGTAGATTTACCCTCACCATTTGCACCGACCAACCCGATATGCTCTCCTTTAAGCAAACGGAACGATGCGTTGTCTAAAATTTCACGGCCTCCAAAACCATGGGTTACGTTTTCAACATTTAAAATACTCATCTTTTCTTCCTTTTCTTATGCTCTATATTTTTAATTATGTGTTCTGTTTCAAATACTTTTCGATTTAAACGAGACAGACGGTTTAGATACGACTAAGGCCCCCTTGCCTAAAGGGGGCTGTCTGCGAAGCAGACTGGGGGATTGTTTTTTCGATTAACAACATCTCTCTTTTCTATCCCTCCCACCGCTAAAGCGGTCCCGTCTCCGCTGTCCGCTCCGGTCAGTGCTAAACGGTTGCCACCGGCAACCAGCACCCTTTAGGCAAGGAGGGCTTTACTTGGGCGAAGTTACCACCATAAATCCACTCATTTGGTTAAAGTTCATTATATCATAAGGCGCATAAATAGTCAATTTTTGGAGCAATAAAAAATCGTGGCCAAAGACCACGATTTTATTCTCTGTATTATGGTAACTCAAGGGTAATTCTGCCTATCTTTGCACTACGGAAATCATCTAAAATAAGCATAGAGGTACGGAACATATCAACCTCGCCACCTGAAATGATAGCACCACGTTTTCTGCCGATTATCTCCACCAAATCCCATGTTTCATTTTCTAAATCGACATCGGTTAACTTATATCTTTCCATAAGCATTTTGGGGTATTCTTCCATAAGATATCCTACAAGATAAAAGGCGAGCTCTTCAACGTCCATTATCTCGTCTTTTATACCACCGGTGAATGCAATGCGCCTTGCACATTCAACGCTTTCAAACTTTGGCCAAAGGATACCAGGGGTATCAAGGAGCTCATACTTATCGGCAATCCTTATCCATTGCTTTGCAGTTGTAACACCCGGTCTGTCGCCTGTCTTTGCGGCGCTTCTTGATGATAATCTGTTTATAAAAGATGACTTGCCAACGTTAGGAATACCAACTATCATCATTTTAACACTATGGCGCTTTATTCCCCTTGCCTTATCCTTATCGAACTTTTCCTTTAAGACCTTGTCGATTAAAGGGGAAAGGGAAGAAAACCCATAACCACTCTGGCTGTCTGCCAAGAAGGCGGGAATACCCTTATTTTCAAAATATTCAAGCCACAATTTATTTGCATTTTCATCTGCTATATCGCACTTATTAAGCACAACAATTCTTGGCCTTTTTCCAACGATATTATCTATTTCAGGGTTACGTGACGATAAAGGAAGCCTTGCATCCAAAAGCTCGATAACAACATCAACAAGCTTTAAGTTTTCGGATATAAGTCTTCTTGTTTTCGCCATATGCCCGGGAAACCATTGTAACTCCATATAATTCAGCTCTCCTGTTCTTTATATAATCAATACATAAATATTATCTGAAATGTTGATTATCCACCTCATCCGAGCGACTTCGTCGCCCACCTTCTCCGTAAAGCGAGAAGGCCATATATCCATACAATAACAGGGCAGGGCAATGCCCTACCCTATACTTTTAATATTCTGCATCATAATTAACTCCGCCGATGCTGTCAAGAGGCCAGAAACGGAAAACCGCACCGCCTATTATCTCATCAACGGGAATAGGGCCTAACTCTCTGCTGTCTAAACTGTTGTTTCTGTTATCACCCATACACCACACATAGCCCGGCTGAATCAAAATCGGGTCATCTTTTGCATATCTGTCTTCTCTCATCAGCTTTGAGATGTATCCGTGAATTGCTTTTGACTTTGCCTTTATGTATGGCTCATCGATAATCTCATCGTTGACATACACGTCGCCTGTTCTAAAATCAATATAAACAGTATCCCCCTCTGTTGCGATAACGCGCTTAACATAAGGTCTGTTTGGGTCTGTCTTTGGTCTGAATATAACAACATCGCCTTTTTCAGGTGTGTAGAAAAGTCTGTTAACGTAGAGCCTGTCGTTCTCGTGAAGACTAGGTTCCATAGATGCACCCTTAACGTTTACAAGGGTGAACACAAACTGACGAACGAACAAAGCAATTAAAACCGCCGCAATAATTGCAACAGCCCATTCGCGAAGTTCCTTTACCCAATTTGTTTTTTTAGGTTCTCCTGTTTCCTCTATTTCTGTTTCTTCTATTTCTGTTTCTTCTATTTCTGTTTCTTCTGTTTCTGTTTCTTCTGTTTCAACCTCTTCGACAACGTCCTGGTTTTCCATGTTGTTTTCGTTAAATTCATTTGAATTCATAAGGCAAAATTCCTTTCAGATAAAAGTAAAAGCGGTGATTATAAATAACCACCGCTTTAGGCTCAAGTATTAGAGCTTCTCCTTAACCTTAGCAGCCTTACCAACTCTATCACGGAGATAGTAGAGCTTAGCACGACGAACACGACCGTGTCTAACAACTTCGATCTTGTCAATCTTTGGAGAATTAACAGGGAATGTTCTTTCAACACCTACGCCGTAAGATACACGTCTTACAGTAAATGTTTCAGCAATTCCGCCGTGGTTCTTCTTGATAATAGTTCCTTCGAACATCTGAACTCTTTCTCTGTTACCTTCCTTTACCTTAACATACACGCGAACTGTGTCACCGATGAGAAGGTTTGGCAAATCTGTTCTGATCTGCTCCTGTGTGATCTGCTGTAAAATATCCATTTTTACATTTTCCTTTCTTCTTAGGCATTCATACTTTTTAAAAAAGCAGAGGACTACCCATATTCAACCTGTGTATTATATCACATATATTTTATAAATGCAAGCTTTTTTTGAAAAAAATTTCTTTTTCGTCTTATTCTTCCATATCAAGTATACCGCTTACAAACTCGTGTGGGTCGAAAAGCTCGATATCATCTGCTCCTTCGCCAACACCTACAAGCTTTACGGGGATATCGTATTCGTTCTTAATTGCAAATGTAATACCACCCTTTGCTGTTCCGTCAAGCTTTGTTAAGATTATACCTGTAATATCTGCGGCTTCTTTAAATTCCTTCGCCTGCTGAACTGCGTTCTGCCCTGTTGTTGCATCAAGAACCAAAAGAACCTCTCTTCCGCTGTCAGGAAGTTCTCTTTCGAGTATCTTATAAATCTTTTTAAGCTCTTCCATTAAGTTTTTCTTATTATGAAGTCTGCCTGCAGTATCGCATAATAAAACATCAACATACTTACCCTTGCAGGCGTTTATTGCATCATAGACAACTGCCGCAGGGTCGGAGCCTTCCTGCTGCTTAATTATTCTGACATCTGCTCTGTCTGCCCATACTTCAAGCTGTTCGATAGCTGCCGCACGGAAGGTATCTGCTGCTGCGATAACAACGTTCTTTCCCTGCTTTTTATACATATTTGCAAGCTTACCGATAGATGTTGTTTTACCAACACCGTTTACGCCTATAACCATAATAACCGCAGGTAATCCGTGAACATTAAGCTTTGATGAGCTACCCTCTGTTAATATTTCTTCTAAAATATTCGCAAGCTCACCCTTTAACTTTTCTGCATCGACTATGTGTTTTTCATCTGCCGCATCACGAAGTCTTTCTATAATATCAACTGATGTGTTAACACCTAAATCTGCAGTTATAAGTACCTCTTCAAGCTCGTCAAATAGGTCATCATCAACGGTTTTAAAGGTGCTTATTACACTTTCTAACTTGCTGTTAATAGAATCTTTTGTCCTGCTTAAGCTTTCCTTAAGTTTACTGAAAAATGCCATTTTCTTATCTCCTTATTTTACGTCTTTAACCTCATCAATATTAAGAGCAAGAAGCTTTGAAATACCCTTTTCCTGCATAGTTACACCATACAAGATATTTGCCGCCTCCATTGTACCTCTTCTGTGGGTAACAACGATAAACTGTGTCTTCTTGCTGTATTTCTTTAAGTAGTCGGCATATCTGTAAACGTTTACGTCATCCAGTGCCGCCTCGATTTCGTCAAGAATGCAGAACGGTGTAGGTCTTACATCTAAAATTGCAAACAAGAGGGCAATAGCTGTAAAGGCTCTTTCGCCACCTGATAACAAGAGAAGGCTCTGCAGTCTCTTTCCCGGAGGCTGTGCTTCAATTTCGATACCGCTTTCCAAAACGTTATCAGGCTCGGTAAGGTAAAGGTTTGCACGTCCGCCACCGAATAATTCGGAGAAGACTCTGCTGAAGTTTGCGTTGATAATCTTAAACTGTTCAGCAAATCTCACCTTCATAATTCCCATCATTTCATCAATGACAGAATCAAGCTCACTCTTTGCCTTTTCCAAATCCTTTGTCTGCACAGTAAGGAAGTCAAATCTTTCCTTAACGTTTTTGTATTCCTCGATAGAATCGATATTGATGTTACCTAATGCCTTAATCTGATTTTTGATACTCTTAATCTTTTCGGATGCTTCTCTGTAATCAAAGTCTTTGTCGGATTTAAGCTCTAAAGCATCGCTGTATGTAAGCTCATAATCCTCCCAGATTCTGTTGATGATAGCGTCCTTATCCTCATTAAGCTTTTCAACCCTTGCCTCTGCCTTAGAAGCAGTCTGTGAAAGGTTAAACTTCTGTTCCTGTGTACCCTTGATAAGCTCCTGCTTTTCTCTGATTTTTTCTTCAGTTCCGCGGCGCTTTTCGTTAAGGGCATCAACCCCGTCTCTACATTCCTTTTGCTCAAGCTTTAAGTTTTCACTTACGCTCTTTATCTTTTCGATTTCTTCTTCGATAGCCTTGTTTCTCTCTTTAAGAGTTTCAATACCACCACGTTTTACATTAACAGATTCAAGCTGACCTGCCTTTATGTCGGTAAGGCTTCCGATTCTCTCGTTTTCAAGCTCCATATCCTTTAAGATGGTTGAACGCTTGATATTAAGCTCGGTAAGTCTTACATTAAGTCTTTCATTTTCACCTGAAATTCTGCTGTATTCTTCCTGCGCCTTTACTGCATCGTTCTGTGCAGAATCTCTGTCTGCCTGCATCTTTTCGATTTCGGCATTCTTTTCACTGCATTCTGCTTCGATTTCAGCGAGACGGGCATCTATATCAGATACTTCTGCCTCAAGCTGTGAGTTTGACTTATTCGAACTATCTATAAGGGCAGAGAAACGTTCTCTGTCTGCCTGGGCTTTAACATGCTCATCCTTAAGTTCGTTGTATTCAGAAAACGCCTTTCCCATAATCTCTGTCAGGTTCTTTAATTCCTGATTTGTCTTTTCAAGGTCATTTTCCAAAGTATCTGACTTAACTTTAAGGTCTTCAATTTCTTTCTGCAGGGAATCTATTTCCCCTGATCTTGAAAGTGAGCCAACAGTTTTTGCAACGCTACCACCTGTGATAGCACCGCCTGCCTGAACAACGTCACCCTCTAAAGTAACGATTTTAAACTTATGGTTATTCTTTTTACCCATTATAACTGCGTTATCTAAATTATCGCAGATAACCGTTGTTCCTAAAAGGTTTTTAACGATTTCCGAATACTTTTTATCGCAGTCAACAAGGTCGGATGCGACAGCGATATAGCCCTTGCTATCCTTTGCTTTTTCGTTGTCGACGTCCTTGCTCTTAACTGTTGAAACAGGGAGGAATGTTGCTCTTCCCAAGCGGTTTTCCTTAAGGTATGCAATCGCTTTTTTTGCTTCTTCTTCGGTTTCGGTTACGATATTCTGCCCTGCGTTACCAAGAGCAGTTTCGATAGCAACGATATATTTCTTCTCTGTTTTTATAAGCTGAACAAGAGGTCCGAAAATACCTTCTTTAGAAATTTTTCCCTCATTGTAGGCGGTCATAACGCTCTTAACACCCTTGCCGTAACCCTCAAACTCACGTTCCATATCCATAAGCATAGTACGACGTGAACGTTTCTGTGAAAGGTCAAGGAGTGCCTTATTTTTATCGTTTGTAAGCTTTTCTGCCTTTTCTTTTTCGGCTTTTATCTTGCTTTCTGCTTTTTCAAACTCTTCTCTTGCCTTATCGCAGGAAGCTTTAAGAGTTTCTTCTGCGCTCTTTGACGCGTCAAAGCTTTCTTTAAGAGCCTTTCCCTCTTCTTCTCTTGATTTAAGTTCTGCTAAAATATCTTCTTTTCTTTTTCCAAAACTTTCAGTAAGGATTTTAAGGTTATCCACAGCGCCTCTGAATGAGTTAAGTTCTGATGTAATGTCGATAATTTTAGACTTAAGCTCGTCTAAAACGCCACTCTTTTCCCCTGCTTTTTCACCTGCGCCCTCTAAAAGATGGGTAACCTCGTCACTCTCTGCTTTATTTTCTTCGATTTCAAGGTTAAGTTCAGCAAGCTTTTCCTTATGGCTATCTATCTCCTTTTCAGAAAGCTTTATGCTCTCTAAAACAGCATCAATTTCGATATTTAATCTTTCGATATTACTGTTATTATGCTCTGTATCGTTATGAAGAATAACTGCGTTTTTCTCGTCCTCATTAAGCTTTAAGGCGATTTCCCTTTCCTTTTCATAAAGGGCGTCTATCTCACCGTCGATATCCCTCATTCCGTCATACATATCGGAAATTTCTTTTTCTGTTCCTGAAAGCTCGGCTGTAATCTGTTCTATCTGTGAATTAAGAACATCAAGGTCAGCATTTAACTTTTTAAACTCGTCTTTAATCCTGTCTATATTGATTATAGACACATTAATATCAAGCCCTCTCATTTCATCACGGAGGACTAAATACTTCTTCGCTTTTTCAGACTGTCTTTCAAGAGGACCTATCTGGCTTTCAAGCTCGGATAAAATATCGTTGATACGAGTTAAATTTTCAACTGTCTGATTAAGCTTTCGCTCTGCTTCAATCTTTCTGTACTTATATTTTGATATTCCTGCCGCTTCTTCAAAAATCTGACGTCTGTCCTCGGACTTTGTGCTAAGGATAGAGTCAATTTTACCCTGACCGATAATAGAATATCCGTCACGACCAAGACCTGTATCCATAAAAAGTTCGTGAACGTCTTTTAAGCGACATAATGTCTTATTTATATAATATTCACCCTCACCGCTTCTGTAGACCCTGCGGGTAACAGTAACTTCAGGGAAATCAAGTGGGAAATACCCATCAGTATTATCAAGAGTAAGAGTAACCTCTGCAAAGCCTAAAGCCTTTCTCTTTTCAGTACCGGAAAAGATAACGTCTTCCATTTTATTTCCGCGAAGTGACTTAATGCTTTGCTCACCCATAACCCAACGGATAGCGTCAGAGATGTTACTCTTACCTGAACCGTTAGGGCCAACAATAGCAGTAATTCCGGAATTAAAATCAAGATAAATCTTATCCGCAAAGGACTTAAAACCTTGCATTTCAATGTTTTTAAGATGCATTTTACTTCCTCATTCGTTTTCGGGCAGACTGCCCTTTTTATTCATCTTATATTATAACCTAACAGTTTTAATTTGTCACGTGTTTTTTACAATTTTATTACAAAAAGATTTTATATTCCAAAGCCTACATTTCCGTTATCCAAATTAACCGTTTGACCCTCGGCACAATGGGTATAGCGTCACGAGCCGCATCTTGCGTGCACTAAAGTACAAATTGCCACTGCGTTTCGCTAACTTGTCCGGATGATTAAATTAAATCTTTTTGTCGGACGCGGAATATGGGGGTTTGGGGGTTACTCCCAATGTGTTTTGGATACTTTTGCACAAGCAAAAGTATCAGCATTAAACATGATAACGTTTTTAATGAATATATTATATATTATTAATAAAAGCATTTGTTTTTTTATTTTATCGCCCGAGGCCCGGTTCCGTCTGCCGCTCCCGGACGGCAATGACACAAATGCTTTTATTTAAATTGAATTAATTCAGCATTATTGCACACAAAAAGGGTTGCCTTTTGGCAACCCTTTTAAATTACTTTATAACAATGTTTATAAGCTTCTTAGGAACTGCTATGCACTTAACAACTTCTTTTCCTTCGATATACTTCTGGATTTTTTCGTTGTTTAATGCAAGGTCTGTCATTTCGTCTCTTGTTGCATCAGGAGAGATAACCAACTTATCTCTGATCTTACCGTTTATCTGTACAACAACTTCGATTTCGTTAACCACAAGAGCAGTTTCATCACATACAGGGAACTTGTATGTAGAAATCGCTTCAGTATGACCGAGGATTTCCCATAACTCTGATGTGATATGTGGAACGAATGGGAAGAGAAGGAGCACGAGACTGTCAAGAGCTTCCTTAACAACACCACCGTTTAATTCTGCTACCTTATCCTTATAGTTATAGATAGCGTTAACCATTTCCATAATAGAGCTTATAGCTGTGTTAAAGCTGAATCTGTTACAGTCTTCTGTCACCTTTTTGATGCTTGTGTTTACTGCGAGGCGAAGCTTCTTATCCTCTTCTGTAAGAGCGCTCTTATCGATTTCGCCCTTTGCTGCAGCGCTTAAGTCGCAGGCAACGCGCCATACACGATTTAAGAATCTGTAAGCACCTTCAACTGCTGTATCGTTCCAGTCAAGGTCACGTTCAGGAGGAGCTGCAAACATAATGAAAAGTCTTGCTGTGTCTGCACCGTACTTGCTGATGATTTCTTCAGGGCTAACGATATTACCGATAGACTTTGACATCTTCGCGCCATCTTTTAATACCATACCCTGTGTTAAAAGGTTATCGAAAGGTTCTTCGCTGTTGATATAACCAAAGTCATAAAGAGCCTTTGTGAAGAATCTTGCATATAAAAGGTGTAAAATCGCGTGTTCAACACCACCGATATACTGGTCAACGTTCATCCAGTAGTCTGTCTTATCCTTTGAGAAAGGAAGTTCAGTATTGTGTGGATCACAATATCTCATAAAGTACCATGATGAACATACGAATGTATCCATTGTATCTGTTTCTCTCTTTGCAGGAGCGCCACACTTTGGACAAGTTGTGTTAACAAATTCAGGACATTCGCTGAGCGGTGATTTGCCCTGACCTGTAAACTTAACGTTTTCAGGGAGCATAACAGGTAAGTCGCTTTCAGGAACTTCAACAGTTCCGCACTTTTCACAGTAAACAACAGGGATAGGTGCACCCCAGTATCTCTGTCTTGAAATAAGCCAGTCACGAAGTCTGAAGTTAACCTTTCTTATACCAAAACCTTTTTCTTCTGCATAGTCAATAGCTTTAGCTAATGCTTCAACATTATTCATTCCGTCAAATGGGCCTGAATTCACCATTGTGCCTTCTGCGGCAAATGCTTCTGTCATTGTTTCAGCTGTGATATTTGCATCCTGAGGCTCGATAACGATTTTAATAGGTAAGTTATACTTTTTAGCAAAGTCAAAGTCTCTCTGGTCATGAGCAGGAACGCCCATAACAACACCTGTACCATAGTCTAAAAATACATAGTTTGCAAGGTATAGAGGCATATCTTCACCTGTAAATGGGTTTTTAACGTAAACCCCTGTGAATACCCCTTCCTTTTCTGTATCAGTAGCAGAACGTACGATTTCGCTCTGACCCTGAACCTTTTTGATAAACTCGCGGCATTCTGCTTCCTGTTCCTTGCCTGTGATGAGCTTATCAACTGCAGGGTGTTCAGGTGCGATAACCATATATGATGTACCGTAAATAGTATCAGGTCTTGTAGTGAAGACAGTTAAAGTCATATCCTCACCAACAACCTCAAACTGAAGCTCTGCGCCCTCTGATCTGCCTATCCAGTTAGACTGCATAGACTTAACCTTATCAGGCCAGCCATCAAGCTTGTCTATATCATCTAAAAGTCTCTGGGCATAGTCTGTGATTTTGAAGAACCACTGTTCCAAATCCTTTTTACCAACTTCGCTCTTACATCTTTCACACTTGCCATTAACAACCTGTTCGTTTGCAAGAACTGTCTGACAAGATGGGCACCAGTTTACATATGACTTTTTCTTATAAGCAAGTCCGTTCTTGTAAAGCTGAACAAACATCCACTGTGTGAACTTATAGTAGTCAGGTTTAGCGGTAGCAACCTCTCTTGACCAGTCATAGCTAAAGCCAAGTCTTTTAAGCTGGTCGCGCATATTATCGATGTTTGACCATGTCCAGTCAGCAGGTGGTGTACCGTTCTTTATAGCTGCATTTTCAGCAGGGAGACCAAATGAATCCCAACCCATTGGGTGAAGCACATTAAAGCCCTGCATCTTCTTATAACGGGCAACAACGTCACCTATTGAATAGTTACGCACATGTCCCATATGGAGATTTCCTGATGGATATGGGAACATTTCAAGGGCATAATATTTAGGCTTGCTTGCATCCTCTGTAATAGAGAATTCCCCTGATTCTTCCCATTTCTTTTGCCATTTAAGTTCAACCTCATTATAATCGTATTTCATCTTAATTCCTCCTGTCTTACTTTAATAAATCAGAAACATCAACCTTTATAGCATCCTGCCATACACGTTCTAAATTATAGAAGTCTCTGGCTTCCGGCTTGAATATATGAACGATAACGTCATTATAACCGATCAATATCCAGTCTCCGCTTCTGTAACCCTCTTTGTTTATATGGTCTACGCCGATTTTGGAAAGTTCTTCTTCTACGTGATCGCATAGTGCCTGAACAAGCTTTTCGTTATTACCTGTTGCTATAACAAAATAGTCGGTTATAGTTGTTAATGATTCAACGTTTAAAACAACGATATCGTCACCCTTTTTGCTGTCTAAAACTTCAACTATTTTATTAACAATTTTATTTTCACTTGCCATAAATTATCTCCTATCTAACAAAGTTTTCGCTCACAAGTTCCTGTGTCTGATTCTTATAAGGAACATAGTATGAGCCGCCACCTATATATCTTCCCTCTCCGGGGAGGGTATGTACGTTTATATTCGGAACAGTTGCCGCCACATCCTTTAATGTTCCGGCTAACTCAAATAAATTCATATCCGTATCTGTATTAAGAGCAACTGCACCAAACACAAATGGCGCCCTTATTATTCCTATAGGTGACATAAGTTTTTTGGTAACAGCAGAATATACAGATTTCTGGGCTTCTATTCTGTCCATATCACCGTTTGCATAGCCTGTTCCGTCATTGTTCTGGCGGAATCGCATAAACATCTGTGTTTCCTCACCGTTTAGCCTTTGCTTTCCCGGTTTTAAGTCTATCACAAGGTCCTGAACAGGGTCAGTATAGTTCATTCTTATTGGAACATCAACTGTTACGCCACCAAGTGCATCGATAATATCGCTGAACCCCTCAAAATCCACCATAATATAATGGTCTGGTTTAAGACCTGTAACCTTATAGATTTCGCTGCTCATACATTCAAACCCTGAATAATAAGCGGAGTTTATCTTTTTATCGTTTCTGTTATTTTCAACCCTTGTATCTCTTGGAATCTGAATAATGTTTGTTTCGTTTGTGTATCTGTTTGTCTGGCACAGCATAATAAGGTCGGTTCTGTAACCGCCTTCGTCAATCCCTGCAACAACAAAGGTGCGCACAGGCTCACTGCTGACGCCAAGCATACTGAACTTCTGTCCTGATGCAAGGGCCAGTATAAAGGTGTAAATCATCCATATACAAATTATTGCCGTAACAACAAACACCGTAAATCTGCCGGGATATTTTATCCTGCGTCTTTTATTGCGGCGCTTAATGTTTTCAGGGCGTTTTTCATTCCCTACCTCTCGCATTACAACACCTCATTTAACTACTTTTTCAGTAATAAATAATTCCTCGCGTGAACTGTGTCCGGGTGGAACATACTGTTCTTTTCCATTAGTTCTTCAAAGGTCCAGTTTATTCCAACCATAATCGCCTTATCTATATCCTCGTAGGCAAGATGCCTTAAGTCATCAACACCCTCAAAGGTTCGGTTAGGTTCAACATAGTCTGCTATATACAAAACCTTGGTAAGAACACTCATATTTGCTTTTCCTGTTGTGTGATAGCGCACAGCATCAAGGATTTCAACATCATCGATATCAAAGATATCCTGCGCCATACAAGCCCCTAATGGCCCGTGCAAAAGCTTATGAGTTTCCTCCTCAACAGCATCTATTTCCATACCATATTTTTCTTTAAGGAGCATTTTTGCCTCGGCATTGCCTATTTCCTTTGCAACGTCATGGACAAGGCCTGCAATGTATGCCTTAAGCTTTTCTGCCCCGTATCTTTCCGCAAGCAGAACCGCTTCATCAGCAACACCCAATGAATGCTTATATCTTTTTTCGCTTAAGTTTTCCTTAAGAAAATCTTTTATTGCATCAATTTCCATCATTTGTATCACCGTTTTTATACAAATTATTAGCTATAATATAATCATAAACCTTATCTTCTACCTTGTCCTTAAAGTCTGCTCCATTTTTAACTGCATCTCTTATCTCGGTAGAGGAAACGTCTATATTTTCCATATCAAAAAGGATAATATCTGCATTAAACAAAGCCTTAAGCTTTTTAGCCTTATCCTCATTTTCTTTTTTGGAAAAGCCTTTTCTCCCTATTGCAATAATTTTAGAGAGAGCAAATATCCTTTCAGGATTCTTCCACTTTTCCATATAATCAAGGGAATCTGCCCCAACTATAAAATAAAGCTCACAGTCAGGATATATTACCCTTAACTTTCCTAAAGTTTCACAGGTATAGCTATAACCTTTTGTCTTTATCTCTATATCCGAAACCTCGAAATATGGCTTATTTAAAACTGCAAGTTCAACCATCTTAAAACGGTCCTTTGCATCTGCGGTTTCCCTTGTATCCTTATAATAGATATTCCCCGTTGGAATAAAAATTATCTTGTCAAGGTTTAAGCCTCTTTTTACATTTTCCGCTGAAATTAAATGACCGAGATGGGGCGGGTCAAACGTCCCGCCCATTATCCCGATTTTTTTAAGCATATTATTCATTTTAGTAGAACAAAACTTTTGTAACGTCTTCAGTAATAGTCTTTACTTTTCCGCCCTTTAACTTTGTTCTGCAGATAGCAGTAGACTGTCCGTCTTCAGAACTCTTAAGAAGAATTACAGAACCGTCTTTCTTAAGACCGTAAGCAGATACTTCTTCATCAAGCTTCTTGATCTTTGCCTTTTTGTTAACAGATTCAATCTTACCTGTCTTTGTATCCTTGCTTATCTCTCTTGCATAGATAGCATATTCACCTGTCTTGTCAAATGTAAATGCGCCTGCGGCAACCTCTTCAGCTAAGGCAAGAGTGTTTGCATTTGAGTAAGAAACAAGGCTTACAGTATTAGTATCTCTGTTATAGCTTGTAGCAAATCTTATGATAGCACTGTCAGCTGAAACGTCACAACAGTATGCATCGTCAGAAATTCTGATTTCAGAGCCTGCGTAATCGTTTATAACTGTCATTGTATAAAGTGCGCCACTCATATCCCTGTCATCATAGCCACCAACATATGCAATTCTTGAAAAGTCATTACTTGCATCAAAGAGAGATATACCACTCTTTACAACCTTTGTATCGATAGCAGATGCAACCTTCTGTGGATTTGGTGACTTGGCACTTACAAAGTAGTAGTCAGCCTTATTCTCGTCATATACTTTAGAATAGATAACTGCACCGTCATCATTTCTGACCTTAACGATATCAGTAACCTCATCAGCAAGCTTTGTGTTTGCCCCTGTTAAAAGGTCAACACAGTTAAGGGTCTGGAGCTTGTTTGCATAATTACTGAATACATATGCGCTTTCAACCTTTTTGGAAATTACAGGTGCAAGGTATCCCTTTTCTGCAATAACCTTTGGTCCTTCTGTATCGCTCTGGATATACAAGTCATAAGTACCCTTTTTGGTGTCATATTCTTTAGCATAGAAATAAATCTTGCTCTTTGGTGTTGTTCCAAATACAAATGAAACTCTTTCGTCAACCCTCTTTGGCTGTACAGATGATGTGAGGCTTGCAAACATCAAATCACCTGTGTAAACATCAGGGTTAAAGTTTTTGATATATGTTACGCTTGAATTATCCTGCGCAAGCTTAAAGTTGCCTGCCCATATATCTGTGTCAATTGTAACAGCTTCTTTCATAGAAGTTGTCCAGTAACAAAGCTGACCGTGAGCTCCGTCTTTGTCTGCATTCTTAACGAAGAGAACAGAATTGCCACCCTGACCTACAACGATATCATAGTAAACATTCTGCGCAACTTCCTTCTTGCTCTTCTTCTTTCCGCTTTCGTAATATGCAAGGCTACCTGTTCCTGTGTTCATATTAACGTTTTCAAGGAAGAACATAGAATCTCCGCTTTCAGAGATCTTTATAAGCTTCTTTTCTGTAAGATCAGACTTTTTGGTAATCTTCGGATCGTTTGAAGAATTCTTTGAGCTCTCTGATCTTGCATCAAATTCCATAGAGATAAAGCTTGAGCTTATCTCAACCTCTTTACCCTCATAGTAAGAATAAAGTCTGTTAGCCTTTGTGTAAACAGTTGGATATTCAGGGTCCTTATGGGCAAAGTATGAGCATATATTAACTATGCCGATAATAAGAACAACAACTAAAGCTAAAACTCCTGCCCCTAAAATAAGGCCCTTGTGTGACTTCTGTGTCTTAACTTCGTTTTCGTCTGCATATGCCTTTGTAGGTCTTGCTATGCGCATAGCGTGCCTTTTACGTCTTTCAACGCTTGAAGCCTTTTTCTTGCCACCTGATTTTCTGCCCTCTCTGCGCGCCTGGGCACGAAGAGCTGCCTCCTGCATTTCTTCTTTTGTATATCTTGGCTCGCTGGACTTCTTCTTATCCTGGGAAGCCTTTTTATCTGCATTGCGGCTTACCCCTGCATCCATATCTGCAATTGCCTGCTTAATCTCACCTGAATCTCTGAAAGTGAGAGTATATTGTAAGTCAAAATCATAACTCTCTCTACCAGGGTCAACAGATGCAAATCTTCCTGTGTTCTGACCGGTTGTCTTATCTGCAGATGGTGTCTCTACCTCTTTTTTAGGGATAGAGGTTTTACAAAACGGACATACGCTTATATGATCCAATAAATTAATTCCGCACTTTGGACATTTCATCAATTTCACAGCCTTTCTTTTCTTTTCCATATGATATGTATGGACATATATTTATTTTATCATAAATTTATACAAAATACAACAATTTTTTAATCTGTCACTTTTCCTGTTTTAAGTTCTGCTACAAGCTTTTCTTCATCCTTCGAAAGCTTGGCTTTAGTAAGCATTCCTCTGCGTTTTTTAAAGGTGTTTATTATAGACATTCTTCTCTTCCAGATGCCGATGTTTTTATGGTGACCACTGAGCAAAACGTCAGGAACTTTTCTGTCCATCCACACTTCAGGTCTTGTATACTGGGGATGTTCCAAAAGCCCGTTATAGTGGGATTCTTCCGAAAAAGATTCCTCATCCTTTAAAACCCCGGGAACAAGCCTTGAAACAGCATCAACAACAGCCATACAGGCGATCTCGCCACCTGTTAAAACATAGTCACCAATAGATATTTCTGCATCAACTATTTCGTCTAAAACTCTCTGGTCAACGCCCTCATAATGACCGCAAAGAAATACGATATGTTCCATTTTCGAAAGCTTTTTCGCGGTGCTTTGCCTGAAGGTCTTCCCTTGTGGCGAAAGATAAACAGTATATGGCTTATAGTCAAGGTCTTTGCAAACACTCATATATGCCTCATATATAGGCTGTGCCTGCATAACCATACCAAAACCACCGCCATAAGGATAGTCGTCAACCTGACCATGCTTGTTTATGGCAAAGTCTCGTATCTGAACGTAATTCACTTCTATAAGACCGTTCTTTCGCGCTCTGCCTATTATACTGTCACCTAAAACAGCTTCCATCATTTCAGGAAACAATGTGAGTATATCAAACCTCATCATCTATCAACCCCTTCATAGGAGTAATGATAACGTATCCACCGTCAATATTGACCTCGTTTATAACATCAGGTATAACAGGGATTAAAACAGGCTTTTTGCCTTCTCTTTTTACCTGATAAACATCGTTACTTCCTGTATGGATAACATCATCAATAACACCAAGAACGTCTCCGTCCTTAATCCTTACCTCAAGTCCTAAAATATCAACGATATAGTATCTGCCTTCCGGTAACTCGCCAAGCATTTCTCTTTCAACAGTAACGATTTTATTACGCAAAAGCTCGGCCTCGTTTATATTATCAATACCCTCGACAGCTAAAATTTCACAGTTTTTGTGAAACCTTGAACGTAAGATATCATATCTCTTGCCGCCGATGTAAATGTATTCAAGTTCATCATAAATTTCAGGGTCATCACACCAAGGCTGAACCTTAATCTCGCCCTTAACACCGTGGGTGTTGACAACCTGTCCGATTTCTAAAATTTCGTTTTTCATACTTTTCTCCGAAAATACGATTTGGGCATATCCCGATAAAAGATAAACTCTTGTCGGGACTGCCCTCCGTTTTACATAATATCAACTATTATTTTTTTGCTTTCGTTGCTGGCGGCAGCCTTCATAACAGTTCTTATTGCCTTTGCAATTCTTCCCTGCTTTCCGATTACCTTACCCATATCTTCCTCCGCAACGTGGAGCTTTAAGACGGTTGCTGAATCTCTTTCAACAGTAGTAATCTCTACTGCATCAGGATTATTCACCATAGACTTCGCAATAAATTCCAATAATTCTTTCATTATATGCTCATCCCTTTAGCTAAAATTAGATAATGCCCTTTTCCTTGAGTAAACGCTTAACTGTATCAGTAGGCTGCGCACCATTCTTGATCCACTTCTGAACCTTTTCTGCTTCAAACTCTGTTGTTGCAGGGTCTGTCATAGGATTGTAAGTACCAACCTGCTCGATGAATCTACCGTCACGTGGGAATCTTGAATCAGCTACAACCACACGGTAAAAAGGAGCTCTCTTTGCACCCATTCTCTTTAAACGAATTTTTACTGCCATTTTAAAATACCTCCAAAAAATTTTAATATATGAATTTAATTATTTTTACAAATTTACATAAAGCCGCCGAACTTTCCAAAAAGACCTCCTCGGCGCTTGCCTTTCTTACCCATAAAGCCGCCTGACAACTGCTTCATCATCTTCTGCATCTGTTCAAACTGCTTAACAAGAGCATTAACCTCTGTTATGGAAGTTCCGCTACCCTTTGCTATTCTTTCCTTACGGGATGGGGTAAGCTTATCTGTAAGTTCTCTCTCACCCGGTGTCATAGATGTGATAATCGCCTCTATGTGAGCAAGCTTTTTCTCGTCTATATCAACGTTTTTAAGAGCCTGTGAGTTCATTCCGGGGATCATACCCAAAATATCCTGCATAGAACCCATATTCTTCATCTGTGCCATCTGGTCCAAAAAGTCGGAGAATGTAAACCTCTGTGTGCGAAGCTTCTTTTCAAGCTCCTCCGCCTTTTTCATATCAAGGGCTTGTTCTGCCTTTTCGATAAGGCTTAACATATCACCCATACCAAGAATTCTTGATGCCATTCTGTCAGGGTGGAAGACTTCAAGATCTGTAAGCTTTTCACCCATACCGCAGTATTTGATAGGCTTGTTTGTAACCGCTCTTACAGAAAGAGCCGCACCGCCTCTTGTGTCACCATCAAGTTTTGTAAGAACAACACCTGTTATCTCAAGTTCGTTATTAAAAGCTTCAGCAACGTTAACCGCGTCCTGACCTGTCATAGCGTCAACTGTTAAAAGAATTTCAGTAGGCTGAACTTCCTTGCAGATTTCCTTAAGCTCATTCATAAGGTCCTCATCTATGTGAAGTCGACCTGCAGTATCTATAATCAAGATATCGTTTCCGTTTTTAATTGCATGAGCATGACCGTCCTTTGCGATTTTTACAGCATCAGTGCAACCTTCCTCTGCGTAAACGGGAACTTCAAGCTTTCCGCCAACAACCTGAAGCTGTTTAACAGCCGCCGGTCTGTATACGTCACAGGCACAAAGAAGTGGGCGCTTGCCTTGCTTTTTAAGTATTCCGCCAAGCTTTGCGGCGGTAGTTGTTTTACCTGCACCCTGAAGACCTGCCATCATAATAACTGTTGGTGGCTTTGATGAAATCTGAAGCTTTGCCTCACTTTCACCCATAAGGAAAACTAATTCCTCATTAACTATTTTAATAACCTGCTGTGCCGGTGTCAGAGATTCCATAACCTCTGCCCCTGATGCACGTTCGGTAACCTTTTTGACAAAATCCTTAACAACCTTAAAGCTTACGTCTGCCTCAAGCAAAGCAAGCTTAACTTCACGCATCGCGTCCTTTAAGTCCTTTTCGCCAACCTTACCCTTACCTTTAAGTTTTTTAAAGGTACTCTGAAGCTTATCCGAAAGACTTTCAAAAGCCATAGCCATTCCCCTTTCGTCAAAATTACTCGTTATCGTTAATATCACCTATGATAGTAAGTATATCATTTATACTGTGCTTTATGTCATCGGAGAGAAACCTGATATTAGGTGACTTTTCAATTTCTCTGATAATATCATCGATTTCTGAAAGTCTGTCCTGAATTTTCAAGAACCTTGAAACAAGACCAAGCCTTTCTTCAATATCAATCATCATATGTTCAGCACGTTTGATGTTATCACGAACACCCTGCCTTGTAATCCCTAAATGCTCACTTATTTCAGCTAACGATAAATCCTCGTTATAATAAAGGTCAACGCATTCTATCTGTCTGTCTGTAAGCATATTTCTGTAAAAAGAAAAAAGCAGCCCTACACGAACCTGATTTTCCATATTTATCACTCCAAAAAAGCAACTGTAAAGCATAATCACTTTACAGTTGCTAATTATAATATAAAATTCCTTTAATGTCAAGGGTTTTTTAACAAAAAAAATCAGAATTTATTTATTGCTTTTTGCGGGCATTTTTGTGCACAAATTCCACAACTCACACATTTTTTTGTATCGATAACTGCAACGTTATCATTTATAACAATAGCTTCTTTAGGGCAGTTCTTTGCACAGATACCACAACCGATACAACCAACTGCACAGTCACGCCTTGTTATCTTACCCTTTTCAACTGATTTACAGGTTATTGCATACTTTGATTTTGATGGCACAAGCTTGATAATATTCTTTGGGCATTCTATTGCACAAGCACCACAACCTGTACACTTTTCTTCATCCACTACAGCTACCCCTGACTCTACCGAGATAGCACCAAACTTACAAACCGGCACACATGTACCAAAGCCTAAACAACCGTAAGCACACATTTTTTCACCGCCACCTAACCTTGCGGCACTGTGACAGTCCTTCGGCCCCTGATATATGTACTTCTGTACTGCGATATCAGGTGTGCCTGCACACATAACTCTTGCAACCTTCTTCTCTTTTTCATTAACCTCAACGCCCAATATTTCACCTATCTTTTTGGCAACGTCATTGCCGCCTACGGGGCACATATTTGGCTTTACTCCGCCCTTGACCAATGCGTTTGCATAGGCACTGCATCCTGCAAAGCCACAACCACCACAGTTGGCACCGGGAAGAACATCTAATAACTTTGGAACTCTTTCATCAGTTTTAACAGCAAAGATTTTTGATGCCACGCCCAAAAGAATACCAAAGATTATACCAAGGCCACCTATAATAAGGACAGGTGTTAATATCTGTGATATATTTATTTCCATATTAATCATTCCTTTTTCCAATATTAACCCATTCCGTCGTAAACGTTAACACCTTTGGGTTATGATACTTTTGTCTGTGCAAAAGTATCCAAAACACAGTTGGGGCGAACCCCAACACCCCCGTATCGCTCCCGATCCAACCCATATGTTGTATTTCATCCGAAGCAAGTTTGGTTGTCGCAGACGCAGTTACACCTTTATTGCACGCAATATACCGAGCGCGTCGCTCCAAAAGATATCCCGACTGCCCAACGGCAGTTGAGGATGACCAAAAATGAGGTTTTCATTCTCAAGGGGCTTGGGGCAAAGCCCCAAATCCTTCTTCCCGAAGGGAAGAGGATTTCGCTCGGGTCTGGCGAGCGAAACAGGGTTCGGCAATATATTTTAAAAATATTTATATAAACACCCTATGTAATTATTTATTTAAAACTTAATCCTGAAAAGCCTAAGAACGCAAGTGACAAAAGAGCCGCAGAAACAAGAACAATAGGCATACCCTTTAAGAATTCAGGTATATCTGCATCCTCAAGTCTCTCTCTTACCCCTGCAAACAAAACAATGGCAACGGTAAAGCCTATACCTGCTGACGTTCCGTAGACAATAGACTTTATAAAGCTCATTTCAGCTCCGCCAAACATTGTGATATTGTTAATAGCAACACCTAAAACCGCACAGTTTGTTGTAATAAGCGGAAGGTATACACCCAATGAATTATAAAGGGATGGGATAGACTTCTGCAAAAACATTTCAACAAACTGAACAAGAACAGCGATAACTAAAATAAATGCAATTGTCTGCATATATTCAATATTGAAAGGCACTAAAAGGTAATTCTGCACAAGCCATGTAAGTGCTGATGCACAAAGCATAACAAAGGTAACAGCAATACCCATACCACTTGCAGTTTTAACCTTTTGGGATACCCCCAAAAACGGACAGATACCTAAAAACTGAACAAGGACAAAGTTATTTATAAGTATCGCACCGATGCTTATGATTAAAAGTTCACTAATCATTCTTTGCCCCTCCCTTGCTCACTTTTTTAGATACAGCTGTAATCACCGCAAGCAAAATTCCTAAAGTTAAAAATGCCCCCGGTGGTAAAATCATAACTGTGACAGGCTGAAAGCTCTCGCCGAAAAGGCTTATTCCTGCAAATGTGCCCGCTCCTAATACCTCACGGACAGCTGCGATTAAGGTAAGAGCCAATGTAAAGCCAAGACCCATACCAATTCCGTCAACAGCAGATAATATCACATTATTTTTAGAAGCAAAGGCTTCTGCTCTTCCTAAAATAATACAGTTTACAACTATAAGCGGAATATAGATACCAAGGCTTTTTGAAAGATCAGGAAGAAAAGCCTTTAAAAGCATTTCAACAATTGTAACAAAGCCTGCTACTATAACTATGTAGGATGCAATTCTTATCTTGTTTGGTATAAACTTACGGAGCATAGCTATAACGATATTTGAACAGATTAAAACCAATGTAGTTGAAAGGCCCATACCTATACCGTTTATAACTCCTGTTGTAACAGCAAGGGTTGGACACATACCAAGCATAAGCACAAAGGTAGGGTTTTCTTTTAAAAGTCCGTTAAAAAAAGTTGACGATAACTTATTCACTTGCTCCACCCCCTGCATATGCCGCCTCCAAAGCGCAGTTTATTGCCTTTGTAACCGCATTTGATGTAACTGTTGCACCTGATATAGCAGAAATTGTATTATTTTCAGGGTTTCCGCCCTTGTTTTTCTCTACACCGATGCCCTTTTTAAGACCTGCGTACTGATTCATAAAATCTTCTGAATCCGCTTTCATACCAAGGCCTGCTGTTTCGGCAATAGTCATAATCTTTGCCTTATTCACTGTCATATCAGGGTTTATGCCTACGATAACAGTTATGTCACCGCCATAACCCTCTTTACAAACAGATGTAACAACATATCCTTTATCCTCTGCCTGATAAACAGAGATAACATCTACACCGCTTTCACCTGGCGTAAAATCAAGGTCTATTTTTTCAAAATTTTCTGCTCCTGAAAGAACCTCTCTCATAGCGATTTCTTCGTTCTTAATATTATTTTCTTCTATAACAGGAGCGGTAATTCCATTAACGAAAGCTAAAAGCCCTGCCACAACAACGCAGATAACCCCAAGCTTCCACATAAGAGAAAGGATTTCGCTTTTATTCTTCATTATGCCGCCCCCTTCTTTTTAACATAGCCGAACTGTCTTGGAGGGGTGAGCTTATCAATTAAAGGTGTTGCAATATTCATAAGAAGAATACCATATGTAACACCCTCGGGATATCCGCCCCATACTCTTATAAGAACAGTTATAATTCCGCATCCAAAAGCGAATATAATCTGACCTAAAGGAGTTGTAGGTGATGTTGTATAGTCTGTTGCCATAAAGCAGGCACCAAACATAACCCCGCCTGACAAAATCTGATAGAGCCCATCTCCTGAACCGATGCCATCTTTACTGGCAAATAACCATGTTCCAACAAAAACAGTTAAGATAAAGATAAGAGGCACGCGTATTCTTATAACCTTTCTTGCTATAAGATAAACTGCACCAATCAAAATGGCAATAAACGATGTTTCACCAATACAACCGCCATGGTTTCCTAAAAACAAGGTAAGGTATGAAAAATCTCCACCATTTCCGCTTGCGTATGCGGCAAGAGGTGTTGCAGATGTAATTGCATCAACCTGATTAAAGATTGGCAAAACTGTATCTGCTGAGTACCATGTTGTCATTAAAACAGGCCAGGAAGCCAACAGAAAGGCTCTTGCACATAAAGCAGGGTTCATAAAGTTATGGCCTAACCCTCCGAAAAACTGCTTTACTATTATAATAGCAAAAACAGAGCCGATTATTGCCGCCCAGTAAGGAATTGACGCAGGCATATTAAATGCAAGAATCATACCGGTAACAACTGCGCTTAAATCTCCGCCCGTATCAGGCTTTTTGAGTAGCTTGTTCCATATATACTCTGAAATAAGACAGCTTAAAACGCATACCATTGTAACAGCCAATGCACGTAAGCCAAATATTATTATCCCTGCAATTAAAGCAGGCATAAGAGCAATAATAACGTCAAGCATTATTCTTGTAACGGTATCCTTGCACCCAATATGCGGTGAATGGGAAACCTTTAATATATCGCTCATAATCTTTCCTCCTTATCCTTTTGCACGCTGTGCTATCTCGCGAAGCTTAACCTTTGCAATTCGTATCTGCTGAATCTGCCTTCTCTTTGACGGACAGACATAAGCACAGCTTCCGCATTCGATACAGTCCATAATGTTAAGTTCATTAAGCTTATCTATATCGTGCTTTCTTGCGGCAGTATCCAACAGGTTAGGCTGAAGCCCCATAGGACAACCATAAACACACTTTGAACATCTTATGCAATGGCTTTCTTCGTCAAGGTCTGCAAGGCTTTCGCTTAAAACAGTTACCCCTGACGTTGCCTTTATAACAGGAACATCAACATTAGGCACAGCAGTACCCATCATTGGACCACCCATAAGCACCTTTCCAGGCTGACAGGTAAGTCCCCCTGCCTGCTCGATAAGATATGAGAAAGGTGTTCCTATTCTTGTACGGAAGTTATTCGGATCCTTAACTGCATCACCTGATAATGTAACAACTCGCATTGTAACGGGCTTTCCGTAGTTAACCGCTCTGTAGATAGAGAAACATGTGTCGATATTATTCACTATACAACCAACCTGCCATGGAAGAGAGCCTGATGGCATTTTTCTTCCGGTAACAGCATATATAAGCTGTTTTTCAGAACCCTGAGGGTACTTTGTTTTAAGGGTTACAACGTGTATCTTCTTGTCGGTTACACGAGCACACTCTTCTTTTAAAGCCTTTATGGCATCCATCTTGTTGTTTTCAACGCCTATGTATCCTTCATCAAGGCCAAATATCCTCATAAGAACCAAAAGACCGCCAATAACTCGTTTTGGTCTTTCTAACATTTCTCTGTGGTCAGAGGTAAGGTATGGCTCACACTCCGCTCCGTTTATGATGACATAATCTATCTTGGCTTCAGGCGGAACAGAAAGCTTAACGTGGGTCGGGAATGCGGCACCACCCATACCTACTATTCCGGCTTCACGGATTATTTCGATAAGCTCTTCCTTTGTCATATTCTGATAGTTTTCTGTGCAGCCTGCAATAGGCTCTGCAACTTCGTCAAGACCATCATTTTCAACAACAATGCTCTTAACCATATATCCGTTAGGATGAAGTCTTTTTTCAATTGCCTTTACAGTTCCCGATACAGAAGAATGAATATTTGCAGACATATAACCATCTGCCTCACCTATCTTCTGCCCCATAAGAACCCTGTCGCCAACTGCCACACAAGGCTTTGCAGGCGCACCTATATGCTGCGCCATAGGAAACACAAGTTCTTTCGGAGGAGCAAGAACAACTATTTCTTTTTTATTTGTATTTGTTTTATTGTCTCCGGGATGAATTCCTCTTGGAAAAGTTTTCATATTTTACCTCCTTGTCATCTGCTGTTATGAGATAGTTATTTATTTAACAAAAAAGAGAGGTCTCCCCCTCTTTTACTTATCTTAAGTTGTTTACACCTTTGATATCCTTACAAATATCCATTTTTTCTCCTTTATTTTAAAGTGTTCTGATACTCCTTAAGCCTTTTATTTATCAGGGAATAATCTTTGAATTTATCATATACCGCACCGCAGTCACAACGGATTCGAAAGCCCATACTCATATATGAATCAGGCACAAACATACAGAGCTCTTCTCCACAAACAGGGCATACGAGAATATTCTCTTTCATAAGAGCCATATTTCCCACTACGAACTTTTTCTTTGGGGAGTTAAACTCTGCCTTTCCCATTTCACCGCATCTGCAGACAAATGTAAGCTTAAAGCTTTTAACATATCTTCCCATTCTGCAGATTGTTCTGTTACACTTTTCGCATCTTACAAAGCCTGACCTTATTCCCTCAAACTTTGCATTGTTTAATACTATATCATTCATTTTAAAATCACTGCATACATTTTCGTATTTTATTCCAAAGCCTGCACTTTCGTTATACAAATTATCCGTAAAGCTTATCGGTATAATTTGTCTAGCGTCACGAGCCGCATCTTGCGTGCACTAAAGTATAAATTGCCACTGCGTTTCGCTAACTTGTTCGGATGAAAAAATTAATTTTTTTGTCGGACGCGAAACATGGGGTGTTGGGGTCATCCCCAACTAAGGCGCCCCTGCCTAAGGGGAGCTGTCACCGATAGGTGACTGAGGGGTTCTGTAGGGATAAATCCTCCCACCGCTATCGCGGTCCCCCCTCCTTTAGGCAAGGAGGGCATTGTACAAACAAAAGTATCAATATCCAAACGTGATAACGTTTTAATATATTGAATATTGCTAATTAAAGCATTTGTTTTGATTTTATTGCCCGAAGCCCGGTTCCGTAACATCAATGAAACAAATGCTTTTATTATCACAAAACCAATATAACACAAAACTATTTTACTACATTTTTCAGCTTTTGTCAAACAAAACCGAACATTCCTCTATTCCGTAATATTTAAAGCATTCTATTACCCATTTATCTATCCTCTCGCCACAGACTAAAACAGGTATAGCAGGCGGACAGGAAACTTCAGCCGATGAAAGTATTCTCCCCTCCGCCCTATCTATCGAAACTCTTTCGCAAGGTGCGTAGATACTGTCATTCATAGAAACAACCCTTAAAGGCTTTAGTATCCTTGGAGGCTTTATACTTATCTTCTCTTTTTGTTTAAGAGAAAGAAGGGCATCTTTTAATCTTTCAACATCTTTATCTGTTGTTTCAGATGAGAACATCATCACAACAAAGTCAGGGTCATAAAATTCGCATATTATTCCCTTTTCTTTAAGATAATCAGCAACCTCATACCCTGTATAGCCATACGCCTTTGCATCTATAGTAAGCTTTAAATCCTCGTCACCTATGAAAGTATATGATGATAATTCTGCCTTGAGGTTTTTAACGCTTTTTGCAACAGACAAAAGCCTGTCTTTAAATTCTTCTGTCATACCATTGAACTTATCAAGAGACTGAAGGATTAAATACGACGGACTTGTTGACGAAAACATGGACATTGCATTCTCTGCATCATCTTTAAACATCTTCGGTGCACTTTCGCTTATATGAAGATATCCTGCCCCTGTTAGACAAGGAAGGGTCTTATGAGCAGAATCGCAACATATATCTGCCCCTAAATCAACAGGATGGCTTCCAAGAAACTTTAAGTATCCTCCGTGGGCATTATCCACAAGAAGAATTGTATTATATTTATGGCAAACCTCACTTAAAGCTTTTATATCGGAGATATTTCCTAAATAGTCAGGGCTTGTAATATACAAAGCTGTTGGCTGAACCCTTTTTATCTCTTCTTCAAGATAGTTTTGGTTTATCTTGCAGGATGCTAGCCCCTCATCATCGGAAAAGAGCCATTCAACCTCAACGTTCATTAAAGCCGCCGCAGTTACAAAGGTTTTATGGGCATTTCTCCCTGCTAAAATCCTTGGAGATTTACCATTTGCCATGGCATATTTTTTCACAAGGTACACTATAGCACGAATAGACAAAGACGAACCTTCTGCAGAGTATAGTGTTTTATATGAGCCAAAGATTTCACTTGCGTTTTCCTGACTCTCTTTTATTATTCCGTCTTCGTGATAGAGAACATCTGCTCCGTCTATCTCTGTTATATCATATGCCTCTGTAACGCCATTTCCTTTATGTCCCGGCATATGAAGTCTTACAACATCAGATTCTATATACTTTTTAACAAAATCACATATTGGCGTATTCATTATCCCAATTTCTTTGCTATTTCAAGGAAAATAGCACACTCCATACGTTTTCTGAAAAGCTCACATCCACTTTCATATACCCCAAGGATATCACCTGTTGCATGATATGCATTTGCGGCACAGCCACCTGAACAATAAAGCTTTGCCCAACAATCCTTACATTCCTTATGAGCATAAACGTTACACTTTTTAAACCTATTCTGAATTTCTGTATTGGTAACTCCTGCCCAGATATCACCAAGCTTAAACTCTTCTTCGCCAACAAACTGATGGCAAGGATACAGGTCACCTGCAGGAGTAACCGCCATATATTCTGTACCGGAGCCACAGCCTGAAACCCTTTTATAGATACAAGGGCCACCTGTTAAATCTATCATATAGTGATAGAAGGTAAATGGCTTTCCTTCCTTCTTCTTTTCAAGCATTAACTCCGCAAGCTTTTCATACTGTTCTTTAACTATCTTTATATCCTCATCATTTAAAGCAGATGGGGAATCAGGAGAGCATACAACAGGCTCCATAGAAAGTTCAGTAAAGCCTAAATCAAGCATCTCTTTTATATCTTCTAAAAAGTCAGGGTTATGATGGGTGAAAGTTCCCCTCATATAATAGTTTCTGCCCCCTCTTTTATTAACGAATTCCTGAAATTTTGGCACGATTCTATCAAAGCTACCGTTTCCTGCATAGTCAACGCGAAATCTGTCGTGAACCTCTTTTCTTCCGTCAAGACTTAAAACAACATTACTCATTTCGCGATTGGCAAAGTCGATAACCTCATCATCAACCAATACACCATTTGTGGTCAGGGTAAAACGGAAGTTCTTGCCTGCGGCCTTTTCGATTTCCCTTGCATATTTAACAAGGTCTTTTACCACCTGCCAGTTCATTAAAGGCTCACCACCAAAAAAGTCAACCTCTAAATTTCGACGGGTTCCTGAATTTTCAACAAGAAAATCAAGAGCGCGTTTACCTGTTTCAAAGGACATAACTGCGCTTTCCCCTGAATACTTTCCCTGACTTGCAAAGCAGTATGAACAGTTTAGGTTACAGGTATGGGCAACATGCAGGCACAATGCCTTAACCACGCTTCCTGTCTTTTCCTTAAGCTTATCTGCCATATCCATAAATGTGTCAGGTGAGAAAAGCTTACCATTTTCTTTAAGGGCATTAACCTGCTTATAACATTCTTTTATGTCATCATATGTAGCAGTTTCTTTATGCATTTCAAGGATTTTATTACATACTTCTTCTTCGGAAAAATCCTCAAATATGCCTATTAAATCATATGCAACCTCGTCCACAATATGAATTGCCCCTGAAAAAACATCTAAAACTATATTAAATCCGCCTTGCTTATATCTATGTATCATCTTAATTCTCCTGATTTCATCATAAAAAACGCCGCTTTTATGCGGCGTTTTGATTTTAACTATTTGTTCTCGTTTTCACATTCCTGATTAGCTATACCACAGCTTGTTTTACAAGCTGACTGGCAAGATGTCTGGCATTCGCCGCAACCGCCATTCTTAGCGCTTTCACATAAATCACGAGTTTCTATTGTCTTGATATGTTCCATCTTTAATCCCTCCATAAATATGTTTTTTTTAAATTATATCACAGCCAATTTTAAAAGTCAATAGCGACATTTTATGTAAATAAATAATTAATAATTACTATTGAATAATTATTGTAGAAAATCCCATTGGGATTTTCATATTATTTCAAATGCGGAACGCATTTGTTCCGAAACTATTCACTATTCTTTATTATCTATTCATTATTCACTAAATAAATAAGCCCGGCATAGCCGAGCTTATTTTATGTAATTCTTTAGCAAATACCCTGCTGCATCATTGCTTCTGCAACCTTCTTAAAGCCTGCAATATTAGCACCTGCAACCAAGTCATCACCTAAACCGAATTCTTTAGCTGCTTCAATTGAGCTATCGAAGATATTCTTCATAATATCCTTAAGCTTTGCATCAACTTCTTCTGAAGACCAGCTGTATCTCATTGAGTTCTGGCTCATTTCTAAGCCTGAAACTGCAACGCCACCTGCGTTAACAGCCTTTGAAGGAGCGATGATAATGTTGTTTTCCTTTAAGTACGCAGCAGCTTCGTTTGTAGTAGGCATATTAGAAACTTCTACATAGTACTTAATGCCATTTTCTACGATCTGCTTTGCCTCTGCCATATCAACTTCGTTCTGTGTAGCACATGGCATTAAGATATCAGCCTTAACACCCCATGGCTTCAGTCCTGCAAAGAAAGGAACACCGAACTTATCAGCATAATCCTGAACCTTGTTTCTTCCTGAAGCACGCATTTCTAACATGAAGTTAATCTTTTCTTCTGTAGCAATGCCATCTTCGTCATAGATATATCCGTCAGGACCTGAAATAGTAACAACCTTTGCGCCGAGTTCAGTAGCCTTAAGAACTGTACCCCAAGCAACGTTACCGAAACCAGAAACAGCAATTGTCTTACCCTTAATGCTGTCACCGAAGTGTTCTAACATATTGTTTGCATAGTAAACAGCACCAAAGCCTGTAGCATCAGGACGGATTAATGAACCACCGAAAGCTCTTCCCTTACCTGTGAGAACGCCAACATATTCGTTCTTAAGTCTCTTGTACTGACCGAAGAGGTAACCAACTTCTCTTGCGCCAACACCGATATCACCGGCAGGAACGTCTGTGTCAGGACCGATATGACGCGAAAGTTCTGTCATAAAGCTCTGGCAGAAAGCCATAATTTCTCTGTCTGACTTACCGCTTGGGTCAAAGTCAGAACCACCCTTACCGCCGCCCATAGGGAGAGTTGTAAGAGAGTTTTTGAATGTCTGCTCAAAGCCTAAGAACTTAATGATACTTAAGTTTACAGATGGGTGGAAACGAAGACCGCCCTTGTAAGGACCGATAGCGCTGTTAAACTGAACTCTGTAGCCTCTGTTTACCTGAACCTTACCATTGTCGTCTATCCAAGGAACTCTGAACATAACAACTCTTTCAGGTTCAACCATTCTCTCAAGGAGAGATGCAGCTTCGTATTCAGGATGAGCTTCGAGTACTGGCTGAATTGTTTCCAATACTTCTGTAACAGCCTGAATGAATTCTGTCTGTCCCGGATGGTTCTTCTTTAATTCTTCTAAAACTTTTTCACTATAATTCATAGGGAAAACCTCCTTAAAAAATATACCAACAAACTATGTCTGCCGAGTAAAATAGTTACAAAATATAACAATTTTAATGGTGATATTATATCACCATGCAGAAAATTATGCAAGAAAAAATTTTTTTCGCAAAAAATTTTTATCTATTTTTACAAATATGAAAGTTCTGAAGGCCTTATGTATATTAAATTTTCATAAAACCATTTTTTAACAAGATTCCACAAAGGGCTTGTTTGTCATCCAAGGGGCGGATAAGATCTGCCTGAGCATATAAAATCCTTTTAAAAAACACAAAAAAACTATTGTAAATATTTGGAGTTAATGATATAATTTATTATCAAATGAAAAGAATTCCGTTTGGAAACATTGTGGAAGGAGGGTAATATCTCTGCAAACGGAAAACACGTCAAAATAATCACTACAAGAAAGGAAAACAAAAATGAAAAAATTCAGATTACTATTATTAATGGCAATGGTTGTCTCCACAGTAATTCTTTGTTGTTCAATCAGCGCCTTTGCGTTAACAGATGGAGATTGGGAGTTCCAGCTCCTTGACAGTGAAGTTCAGATTACAAAATATCTCGGTGATGACACAGAGCTTGTAATCCCACAGACTATTTACGGTGCACCTGTAACACAGATCAAGGCTTACGGCATTATGAGTTCAGAGGTTAAAAAGAACCTTGTTTCCGTAACTGTTCCGAATACAGTAAAGGTTATATCCGATGCAACATTTGAGGGTTGCGGAAAGCTTGAAACAGTTATTTTGTCTGAAGGTTTAGAAACTATTGGTAAATATGCCTTCAGAGGTTGTACAAGTCTTGAAAGCATACGCCTTCCGGAAACCTTGAAGGTAATAGAAGTAAGTGCATTTCAGGGTTGTACATCATTAAAGGATATAAACTTTCCCGCAAGCCTTGAAGCAATAAACGCTAGTCATGCATGGCCACCATTTGAGGATACTGCTATTGAGCATATCGACTTAAGTCGTACAGCAGCAACCCTTGGTGAAAGTGCTTTTATGAACTGCAAAAAGCTAAAAACAGTAAAGCTTAACGAAAACACCAAAAAAATCAGTAAGTATATGTTTTCAGGATGCGAATCACTTGAAAGTATTGATATGCCTGCAGGACTCACATTGATTGAAGGGTATGCTTTTATGGGATGTAAGTCTTTAAAGAGTATTATTCTTCCTGTTTCATTGACTAAAATAGATGAGTTTTCAGCATTCAAAGATTGTGACAGCTTGGAAGAGGTAGTTATCCCTTACGGCACACGCGATATAGCAAGCTATACATTTAGTGGCTGTGATAACTTAAAATCTGTATACATTCCTGATACAGCGAAAAATATAGGTTTTTATATTACAGAAAACTGTCCGAATGCAATTATTTACTGCGGACAGGATTCAACAGCTGCAAAGGTATGCAAGGAGCAGAAGATTTCATATCTTACTGATAACTCTGTAAACAGCGGTATCACAGTTTTATATAACGGAACACGAATTTCTTTCCACGCATATGGTCAGAACCCTGAACTTATAGAAAGTCGTACCCTTGTTCCTCTTCGCTCTATCTTCGAAGCAATGGGATCAGATGTAGAATGGAACGAAGCTACTAATACAGCTATTGCAACACGCGATGATGTTAAAGTGGAAATTCAGATCGGCGCAAGCGAAATCTACAAAAACGGAAGCTCAATTCCAACTGATGTTCCTGCTCGTCTGATAAACGACAGAACAATGGTTCCTGCCCGTGTAATTGCAGAAGCCTTTGGAGCTGATGTACAATGGAATGACAGCGGCAGAACAGTTCTTATTGAAGAATAATTATTTTCATTACAAAAAGCCTTCTCTGTGAGAAGGCTTTTCTTATATGTTTTTTATTGGTTTTATGCTTCTTTCAAAGATCCCGTTTGCGTATGCAATGGCTGTTCCATAATTAGTGACAGGAACGCCTTTATCCTTTGCGCACTTCATACGGTAAAGGATTTCTCTTTCGTTTAACATACAGCCTCCGCAGTGGATAATAAGGGCATACTCTTCTAAATCTTCAGGAAAGTCGCTTCCTGAAACAGTTTTAATAACCAAATCCTTGCCTATTCTCTTTTTAAGCATAGCAGGGATTTTAACGCTTCCTATATCACCGCATTGTCTGTGGTGGGTGCAACCTTCGACAATTAAAACCTTGTCTCCGTCCTTTAATTTCTCAATGGCATAAACGCCCTCTTTGGCATATTCCAAAAAACCTTTATGCCTTGCCATAAGGATTGAGAATGATGTAAGGGGCATATCCTCGGGGATTATCTCTGCAACCTTTTTAAAGACCTGGCTATCAGTTATAACAAGCTTTATATTATCTTTAAACTTATTAATTGCATCTGAAAGCTCTGTATCTTTTACAACAATTGCCATACTGCCCTTATCCAATATATCGCGGATGGTCTGTTGTTGCGGAAGAATAAGTCTGCCCTTTGGCGCAGATTCATCAATGGGCACAACAAGTAAAACCACATCTCCCTCGTCTATTAAATCAGAAACAATAGGCAATGTTTTTTTATTCTTCACTAACTCCGGAAGTTTATTTTTAAGCTCTTCTATCCCCTCGCCTGTGGTTGCGCTGACATAAAACTTATCCGTATCCTTTTGAGATAAGTTATCACACTTATTATATACTTTTATATAAGGAATGTTCCTTTCCTCAAAGGCGGAAACAAGCTCTTTATCAAAATCAGAAACTCCCGCAGTTCCGTCTATAACAAGAACAGCAATATCTGTTTTGTTGAGTATCTGCTTTGTTCTCTTTATGCGAAGGTTTCCTAAATCTCCCTCGTCATCAAAGCCCGGGGTATCGATAATCACAACAGGGCCAAGGGGCAAAAGTTCCATCGCCTTTGTAACGGGGTCAGTTGTTGTGCCCTTAACATCAGACACAACAGAGATTAACTGATTTGTAAGCTTGTTTACAAGGCTTGACTTCCCTGCATTTCTGCAACCGAAAAAACCTATATGAAGTCTGTTGCCTGATGGTGTTTCATTAAGGCTCATAGCTTTGCCTCCTTTTAAAATCTGAAATCTCTTATTCCGTTTTCTATCTTATCAAGATTTTCTTCACAAATCTTTCTCACCTTTTCAAGTGGAATATTGTCAAGCTCTGCCTTTATAAGCTCGTTACCGATTTTCTTTGTATCTTCACTTGCATAGTCCATTAAAAATTCCTTTAATGTCATAAGGGCATTAGGGTGACAACAGTTTTGTATCTGCCCGTTCTTAAGGAGCGACATAAATCTGTCACCTGTTCTTCCCTCGCGGTAGCAAGCGGTACAGAATGATGGAATATAGTCCATTTCCATAAGCCATTTTACAACCTCATCTAAGGTTCTGTTATCGCTTACATCAAACTGTTCTGTATCGTGAGGGCGCTCTTCTTCTGTATAACCACCTACAGATGTTCTTGAAGCACCGCTTATCTGTGATACACCAAGACGGATAACCTTTTCTCTAACTTCCTGACTTTCTCTTGTGGAGATAATCATACCTGTATAAGGAACAGCAATACGGATAAGGGCACATAATTTTGCAAAAACCTCGTCAGAGATACCGTTATCGAACTGTGTTGGGTCAATATCGTCTGCCTTTTTAATCCTTGGAACGGATATGGTATGAGGGCCAACACCAAAAGCCGCCTCTAAATGCTCCGCGTGCATCAAAAGCCCTGCAAACTCATACTTATAAAGTTCAAGGCCGAACAATACCCCAAGACCAACATCGTCAATACCGCCCTCCATTGCTCTGTCCATTGCCTCTGTATGATATGCGTAATTATGCTTAGGGCCTGTCGGGTGAAGGGCTTCGTAGCTTTCCTTATGATAGGTTTCCTGGAAGAGAATATATGTTCCTATCCCTGCATCCTTTAACTTTCTGTAGTTTTCAACAGATGTTGCGGCAATATTTACATTTACTCTACGGATAGCTCCGTTTTTATGCTTTATCGAATAAATGGTATTAATACACTCTAAAATATATTCAAGAGGGTTATTTACAGGGTCTTCCCCCGCTTCTATTGCAAGGCGCTTATGACCCATATCTTGAAGGGCAATAACCTCTGCCTTTACCTCTTCCTGTGTTAGCTTCTTTCTTGCAATATGCTTATTCTGGGCATGATAAGGGCAGTAAACACAACCGTTTACACAGTAGTTTGAAAGATAGAGAGGGGCAAACATAACTATGCGGTTTCCGTAAAAGTCTTTCTTTATCTGCTGTGCAAGGTCATATATTCTGTTTATCCTTTCCTGATTTTCGCAAACTAAAAGGACAGATGCCTCTCTGTGAGAAAGGCCCTTTCTCTCCTCTGCCTTATCTATAATACTGTCGATTAACTCAAGGTTATCTTTATTCTCCTCTGCATAGCGGAGAGTGTCTAATATCTCTTCGTGGTTTATAAATTCTTCTGCTTTATGTGATTTTGGATTATACATGGAAATCCTCCTTTACTTTGTCTGTGAATATGCGGCCTTAACGCTGACTCCGTTAAGCCTTCCTATCTTACCTGTCATAGCGCTTATCTCTGTCTGTGGCGCGTCCACAACGATACTTATAACGCTGATTCCCTTTTCTCTGTATGGGATACCCATTCTCCCTACAATATAGTTTCCGTAGTCGTGAAGGATTTTGTTCAAGGCATCTGTCTGGGTCATATCCTCAACAATAATCCCAACAACCGCAATTCTGTTTTCCATAAAATTCCCTCTTTAAAATCAAAAAATCCGCGTCAGAAGACACGGACAAAATCAAAGAATACAGAATAAATTTGGAACAAATGCGTTCCGCATTTGAGCTATTATGAAAATCACAGAGTGATTTTCTACAACAATTATTATTTATTCACTATTATTTATATTAGTTTCCGTATCTTCTGCCTCAATCTGCATTTTGGCGTCAGATTATATTATTATTTTATCATCATATTTATTAAAAGTCAATGGTTTGTTCAGGAAACACTATATGGGAAAACATGATATTTAAAATCAGCACATACAAACGGGGGTCCAGGCGCAGAGCACCTGTTCTTATCGGTTAAAAAACAATAATATTGTTTTTCATACCGGTGCTGCCGCAGCTCAAGCCCACCTAAAAATGTGTTACAGACACATTTTTTTGCGGTGCGACGTTCCGCGGCGATCACAGTTATGAAAGTTTTTTATGATAAAAGAGTTTTATCCCCTCTCATTATGATATTACGGCAAATAAAAACATTATGTTTTATATTAAATATCCTGCCGGACGGGCCTACTTTTGATTGCAAAAGTGGCAAAACGAAGAGGGGAGTTTCAATTCTCCCCCGTGGGCCCCCTTTAAGCAGAGCGCCCCTCCCCTACAATAAAACACAATAAAAAAGACTGCTTTTAAAAGCAGTCCTTTTAAATAACTTATTAGTCAGCTGTATAAGGTAAAAGTGCAATCTGTCTTGCTCTCTTAATAGCAACTGTAAGCTGTCTCTGGTGCTTTGCGCAGCAACCACTGATTCTTCTAGGAAGAATCTTAGCTCTTTCTGTTACATATCTTCTGAGCTTTGCAACATCCTTATAATCAATGTATTCAACCTTATCTGCGCAGAAAGCACAAACCTTTTTCTTTGCACGTCTAACGCGAGGTCTTTCCATTCTCTTTTCTTCAGACATTTAAATTCGCCTCCTTATTTAAATTAAAAAGGGAGATCGTCATCGGTATCAAGTAACGGTGCGAAATCGTCGCTTTCAAGTTCAGGCATCTGTGGAGCAGCACTTGGTACAGGAGCAGAATATCCACCCTGATTTGATGGAGCGCCGCCTGCATTTTTGCTTTCACCAAAAGATACTTCTGATGCAACAACTTCTGTTACATAATTCTTCTTTCCGTCCTGACCTTCCCATGTTCTGGTCGAAATACGACCAATAACGATAATCATCCTGCCCTTTGTGAAATAATTGCTGACAAATTCAGCAGTCTTATTCCAGGCAACACAATTAATGAAGTCTGTCTGTCTGTTTTCGCCGTAGCCATTATCAATAGCTATTGAAAAACTGCAAACAGGAGTTCCTGTCCCCGTATGACGGAGTTCAGGATCACGTGTGAGTCTGCCCATCAATATAGCTTTGTTAATCATGATTACGCCTCCTCAGATCTGATAACGATATTTCTGAGAATACCATCAGTAATACCGTAGACACGCTCGAGCTCAGCTGGGAACTCAGGAGCAGAAGTAAAGTTAATCAAAGTGTAAAAACCTTCGTTTAAGTCATTGATAGGATATGCAAGTCTGCGCTTACCCCAATCATCAATACTTTCGATGGTGCCGTTAGCTTCGATTAAAGCCTTGAACTTCTCAACCAAAGCAGTAACTTCTTCTTCGGTCTTTGTTGCATCAATAATGAAAATAGTTTCGTACTTATTGAGCTTTTCTGCCATCATATTCACCTCCTTCTGGACTTTTGACCCCCACTAAAGGGAGTAAGGAATGTTATTTCCATAAATAACTCATATATTATATATTATATTTTTCTTATTGTCAAGTGTTTTGATAAAATATATATTTTTGGTTGCGTTGCCGAACTCTATTCCGATTTGCTATTGAATCCCTCCACCGCAAGCGGTCCCCGTCTCCGCTGTCCGCTTCGGTCAGCGCTAAACGGTTGCCACCGGCAACCAGCGCCCCTTTAGGCAAGGGAGGCATAATTGGGGTTTCAACGTACAATTCATAACCCGCTCCTACACCTCTATCCACTTGATGTCTTTGTTTCTTTTAAACCAGGTCATCTGTCTTTTTGCATATCGTCTTGATTCCTGCTTTATTTTATCAACAGCAGACGAAAGGTCACATTCACCGTCTAAATACTCTAAAATTTCCTTATAGCCTATTGCCTGCATAGCGGTGGAGTTTCGTCTTATTCCCATAGACAAGAGTCTTTTAACTTCATCTAAAAGGCCTTCCTCCATCATTATGTCAACGCGTTTGTTTATTCTCTCATAAAGCCTTTCTCTGTCCATAGACATACCAAAGATTTCTGCATCATATAAAGGCTCTTTTATGGCAAGCTTGTCTGCCTCTGTTTTTGTCATCCCTGTTGTCTTGCAGATTTCAAGGGCACGAATAACCCTTTTTACATTGTTATAATGAACCTTGTCAGCTTCAATGGGGTCAATCTCCACAAGTAATTTATGAACTGCCTCGTTTCCCTTTTCCTCTGCCATTTTCTGAAGAAACTCTCTGTATTCATCATCACGTTTTTCTTCGGAGAATTCAAGGTTGTTTATTATGCTGTCAATATAAAGCCCTGTTCCTCCACACAAGACTGGGAGCTTCCCTCTTTTGCTTATATCCTCTATGCACTTTCTTGCCCCTTCCACAAAGTCAGCAACGCTATAATCTGTGTTTGGGTCAACAAAGTCAAGCATATGATGAGGCACTTCTTTTTGCTCCTCTTTGGTTGCTTTTGCTGTGCCTATATCCATATACTTATAAATCTGCATAGAATCGCAGGAGATAATCTCTCCGTTATGTTTTTTTGCATATTCAATTGAAAATCCCGTCTTCCCTGATGCAGTAGGTCCTACAACGCATACAATAGAAGTCTTATTTTCATTTTTCATAGTCTATACCCTGCGCTTAAACATTTTTTCAAGTTCTGTTTTTGTTATCTGCACTTTTATTGGTCTTCCGTGAGGGCAGGTTTTTATTCCCTTTGCCTCAAGGTCCAATACCTTATCAACTATATCCTGCATTTCTGCATAGTTTAGCTTCTTATTTGCCTTTATAGCATACTTACAGGCTATCATATCAAGAGCCTTTTCTTCAAAGTCAGCAAGAGTGCATTTTCCAAGGTCCGAAACTGCATCGACAATCTCTAAAATCAAATCCCTTACCTGCTCCTCGCTTGCTATAACAGGTGTTGCATTTACTATTATGCTTCCTGACCCGAAGTCCTCAATGTCAAAGCCGAAGCCTTTGTAAACATCAAGGTTTGAAAGAACAGTTTCTGTTTCTGCATAGTCAAGCTTTATAATCATTGGAACAAGGAGCAACTGTGACATTTTCTCCTTTTTATAATATGAGCTTTTAAGGTCTTCAAACCTGTGTCTTTCGTGGGCTGCGTGCTGGTCTATAATATACAGAATGTCGTTATCCTCACATAAAACGTATGTATCAAAGACCTGTGCCACAGGTTTTAAGCTTTCCTTTATAACAGGAACTTCTTCTGTTGCATCTATTATTTCTTCTGTTACTTCTTCCTTAACCTCTGTCTTTATATCTTCCCTTATCTGCATAGGCGGAGTTATCCTTGCCTTTTCGCTTTCGGTAAAGGTTGTGCTTTCTATAAATTCCTTAACAACCTCTTTTTCTACCTTTTGGGTATAAGGTTCAGGGTTGTAAGGTTTTGCTTCAGGGATATAAGGCTTTCTTTCAGGAGTATATGGTCTAACTTCAGGAGCCTTTGTTTCAGGAATATAAGGTTCAACCTTTTTAACTTCCACTATCTTTTCCTGAACATATACCTTTTCATCAAGAATGTTCTGTATTGGCTCTTCCTTTTTCTTATCTTCCCTTCCCCCAAGGAGAGCATTGCTTACCGCGTGATACATTATTTCATATACTCTGCCCTCGTTTGAAAACTTAATTTCCGTCTTGGCAGGGTGAACGTTTACATCAACGCAGTCAAGGGCAATTTCAATATCTAAAACGAAGAATGGGAACTTTCCAACCATTATTGAGTTTCTGTATGCCTCGCTTATAACCTTCGACAAAACGTTACTCTTTATATATCTTCCGTTTACGAAAAGAGTCTGTCTTGATCTGTTGCCTCTTGCGATTTCGCTCTTACCGATTAAGCCCTTTATCCTTACATTATCCTCTTCATAGTCAACGGGAATAACCGCTCTTGCGTGGTCTATGCCATAGAGTTTGAGAACCGTGTTCTTCAAGTTATTATCCCCCGGAGTTGACATAATCTCCTTATCGTCTGATATAAGAGAAAATGCAATTTCAGGGTGAGATAAAGCAATTCTTCCCATAAGGTCTGCTACGTATCCTGCTTCTGTTGAGTTCTTTTTAAGGAACTTCATTCGTGCAGGGATATTTTCAAAAAGGTTTTTAACAACCATAGTTGTTCCCTGTGGGCAGGCAATTTCTTCTCTTTCAGAGGCTTCTCCGTGCTTTAAGCGAAGGAGAACACCTTCTTCGTTTTCATCTGTTTTGGTGATAACCTCAACATCAGCAACGGCACAGATACTTGAAAGGGCTTCACCTCTGAAGCCCATTGTGCCTATTCTGTAAAGGTCGTCTATGGAAGATAACTTACTTGTTGCATGGCGCAAGAAAGCTGTTTCAACCTGATCAGGGTCTATACCGCAGCCATTATCCGATACCCTTATATATTCAATTCCGCCTTTTCTGATTTCCACATCAATAGAAGTAGCCCCTGCGTCTATGGAGTTTTCCATAAGCTCTTTTACAACAGATGATGGTCTTTCGCAGACCTCACCTGCCGCGATTTTATCTGCTATATCTCTTGACAGGACTTTGATTTCAGCCATATGCTATACCTCAATTCTGTTTGGCTTTTGCCTGCAGGTCATAAAGGGTAGTGAGTGCCTGCATAGGTGTCATAGAGTTTAGGTCAAGGGCTTTAAGCTCCTGACAAATATCCGCTCCTACACCGCCTAAAAATCCTAACTGATTTGTATCTTTCTCTTCTCTCTTTATTGTGTTTACTTTTCCCGTCTTAACTTCCTTTTCTTCAAAGCTCTCCAAAGTGGCAACAATTTCCTTTGCACGATTAACAACGGATTTTTTAACCCCTGCCAAAGCGGCAACGTCAACACCGTAGCTTTCGTCTGCTCCGCCCCTTATAATCTTACGCAAAAAGCTTATATTCTCACCGTGCTTTTTAACAGCGATGCAATAGTTTTTAACGTTTGGCATCTTATCTTCTAAGGAAGTAAGCTCGTGATAATGGGTTGCAAACATAGTCTTTGCACCGCACTTTTTAACATCTGCAATATATTCAACAACTGCCCACGCAATACCAAGCCCGTCATATGTACTTGTTCCTCTTCCTATTTCGTCAAGGATAATAAGGCTCTTGTCTGTGGCATTATCCAATATATATGAAACCTCGGTCATCTCAACCATAAAGGTACTCTGCCCGGTCGATAAGTCATCGGATGCACCAACTCGGGTGAATATCTTGTCAACGATACCGATTTCTGCGCTTTCAGCAGGAACAAAGCATCCTGCCTGGGCCATAAGAACGATTATAGCTGTCTGCCTCATATATGTTGACTTACCTGCCATATTCGGTCCCGTTATAACAGAAACCTGATTTTCCTTTTTATCAAGGAGAGTATCGTTTGCGATGAATGAATTATTCTTTAAAAGTCTTTCAACAACGGGATGTCTGCCATTTTTAATAATGATTTTATCAGACATATTAACCGTTGGCATAACATAGTTATACTTTTCAGCCGCCTGAGCAAAGGAGCAAATCATATCCACAAGAGCAATAATCTCTGCCGCCTTTAAAATTCTCTGGAATGCCTCACCCGTCTTATCTCTTACCTGACAGAAAAGGTCATATTCCATATCAACGCTCTTTTCGCTTGCAGATAAAATTTCTTCTTCAAGCTCTTTAAGTTCAGGGGTTACATATCTTTCTCCCCCTGTAAGCGTCTGCTTTCTTATATAATAGTCAGGCACCTGACTTACATATGAATTGCTGACCTCAACATAGTAACCAAAGACCTTGTTAAAGCCAAGCTTCATAATCTTTATGCCTGTTTTTTCCTTTTCCTTTTCAACAATATCGCGAAGAACAGCCTGACCGTTTTCCACAAGGTTTCTTATTCTGTCAAGCTCCTCGTCTGCTCCCTTTTTAATAAGCTTACCGCCTCTTAAGGATGCAGGAGCTTCCTCGTCAATATACTTATCAATTAATAATCTTATATCGTCTAAAGTGTCTAAATTATCGGCACAGTTTGACAAAAGCTTTGACCCCGTACCCTTTAGAATAAGAAGGAGTTTAGGTAACTGTGCAATAGAGTTTTTAAGCCCTGTTAAATCGGAACAGTTTGCGTTTTTATAAACAATTCTGTTTATCATTCGCTCAATGTCCCTGACCCCGCGAAGAGCATCTATAATCTCTGCCCTCATAATAGGGTCTTTTTTAAGTTCATCCACAGCTAAATGTCGGTTTGTGATAGCTGCGCAGTTATAAAGGGGCGATGCAAGGCTCTTTCGAAGCAGTCTTGCCCCCATAGCAGTAGACGTCATATCAAGGGTATTAAGAAGTGAACCCTTTGACTTTCTGTCCCTGATTGTTTCCATTATCTCAAGGTTTTTAAGGCTGTACATATCAAGCTGGAGCTTTTCTGCATCACGGTTAAGTTCAATACCTGTGATGTTTCTGACTTCGGTTTTCTGTGTTTCTTCAAGGAAGATAAGCATTGCCCCAACAGCACGAATGCAGTAGGACTTATCTTCAGGCAAAACAGCCTCAAGCTTTCCGAATCTGCCTGATATTCTGTTTCTTGCCTCATTTTCATCGAACGCCCAGTTATAATAGTTTCTGGCTGTTCCGTGAGTTTTCTCGGCAATTTCTTCCATTATTTCAGGGTCTTCAAAGCCTTCAAGGTTTATAATATTCTCCGCAGGGGTGTACTTGCAAAGCTCATTAAAAAGCTGTGTCTTAACGTCCCTTCCGTAAAACTCGGTAACGGAGCATTCACCTGTTGTTATATCCACAAAAGCCGCCGCACCACCGTCTTTTCCTATACAGATAGAGCAGAGATAATTATTTTTTGTTGCATCTAAAGCACCCGAATCCATAATGGTTCCGGGTGTGATAACGCGACTTACCTCTCGCCTTACTATTCCTTTTGTGCTCTTCGGGTCTTCAACCTGTTCGCATACTGCAACAGAGTATCCGGAGAGGACAAGCTTTGATATATAACTGCTTGCGGCATGGAAAGGAACACCACACATAGGTGCTCTTTCAGGCAAGCCGCAGGCACGTCCTGTAAGGGTGATATCTAAAACTCTTGAAGCAATTTCTGCATCATCAAAGAACATCTCGTAAAAATCACCGAGACGATACATTAAAATTATATCAGGATACTGATCCTTTATAACAAAGTATTGCTTCATCATATCTGTGAGCTTTTCTCTATCTATAACCACAGACAGACACCCCCTTACACCTTAAAATATATTAATGGCAACCTGAACAGGTGCTGCATGAACCGGAGCAACCGCTGTTTCCGTCAGGGTTTATG
>JAZRQL010000053.1:0-70813 GCA_045649725.1 Clostridia bacterium
GTATGGGAGAGCCTCTTGATAACTTCGATAATGTTTTAAGGTTTTTAGAAAACGTAAATAATCCGTTAGGGTTAAATATAGGGCACAGGCATATAACCTTATCTACCTGTGGCCTGGTTGACAGGATTTATGAGCTTGCGGATATGAAATTGCAGATTACCCTTTCCATATCCCTTCACGCAACCAATGACGAAAAAAGGTCACAGATTATGCCTGTTAACCGAAAATATAATATAGAAAAATTACTCACAGCCTGTAAGTATTACATAAAAGAAACAGGCAGAAGAATATCCTTTGAATATACCCTGATAAAAGGGGTGAATGATACAAAGGAAGAGGCAGAGGCACTTTTAAAACTTATAAAGGGAATGCTCTGCCACGTAAATTTAATACCTGTAAATAAGGTAGAGGAAAGCGGATTTTCACCTACGGACAAGGTATCGGTTGAAAAGTTCAGGCAGATACTTGAAAAGGGCGGTGTTTCCGCTACTGTAAGAAGAGAAATGGGCTCGGACATAAGTGCCGCTTGCGGTCAGCTTCGGGCAAGACATAGCGAAAAATAAGGAGGTGGTATGCTTGGCAGATACATTTGGATTAAGTGATGTTGGATGCGTAAGAGAGCTTAACGAAGACAGCTTTTGTATCCACGGATTCAAAGAAAATGACGGAAATGGCTTTTGCGTTTTAGCCGACGGAATGGGCGGTCATAATGCAGGTGAAGTCGCCAGTCAGAACGCAGTAAAGCTTATAGCAGAGGATTTGCAAAGGCTTTCTGCTGAGGATGAAATCCCCAAGAAGATTAACGAGGCAATAGTGTCGGCTAACCAGAGGATATATAAGATGTCCTGCGAAAACAGTATCCACAGCGGTATGGGAACAACGGTGGTTGCCACATATATAACAGAGAGAAATGCTTATATTGCCAATGTTGGTGACAGTCGGGCATATGCAATACGAGGGGATGAAATTGTTCAGATAACAACAGACCATTCTGTTGTTTCAGAGCTTTTGATGAGTGGTATGATTACTTATGAAGAAGCAAGAAATCATCCGCAAAGAAACATTATTACAAGAGCTGTTGGCACGGAGGAGGACGTCAAGGTTGACGTGTTTGAATATAACTTCTCGGCTGGAGATATTCTCTTAATGTGTAGCGACGGGTTAAGTACAATGCTTGAGGATAATGAGATATTAAGGATTGTAACAGCAGAGGAAACAGCTGAAAATACTGTAAATAAGCTTATAGAGGCCGCGAAAGATAAAGGCGGAATAGATAATATTACGGCGATTTGTATCCGATTTTGATAGGAGGAAAGGTTAATGGATTTAACAGGTAAAATGCTTGCTGGGCGTTATGAAATGCTTGAAGAAGTAGGAAAGGGCGGAATGGCCCTTGTATATAAGGCTCAGGATCACTTTTTAAACAGATATGTTGCAGTTAAAGTTTTAAAAGAAGAATTAAGCGATGACAAGGAGTTTGTTACCCGCTTTAACACAGAAGCGCAGGCTGCGGCAAGAATATCAAACCCACACGTTGTATCAATATACGACGTAGGTTTTGAAAATGGCTTATACTATATCGTTATGGAATATATTGAGGGTATCACCCTTAAGGAATACATATCAGAAAAGAGAGCTCTTAACTGGAAGCAGGCGGCAGAATTTGCGGCACAGATATGCGAAGGCTTGGATGCCGCTCATCAGCAGTCAGTTATACACAGAGATATAAAGCCTCATAACATCATTATGACAGCAGACAATATCTTAAAGGTAACAGACTTTGGTATTGCAAGAGCCACATCCCAGGCAACTACAACAAATGCAAGCTCTACAATAGGAACAGTTCATTATCTCTCTCCTGAACAGGCAAGAGGCGGCTTTACAAACGAGAGAACAGACATATATTCTTTGGGCGTTGTTTTATATGAAATGCTTACAGGAAGACTACCTTTTGACGACAGTACAGCGGTTGCTATCGCAATAAAGCATATTCAGGAAAAGCCGGTTCTCCCAAGAATTTTAAATAATGATATTCCAAAGTCTATGGAATATATAGTTATGAAGGCTATGAACAAGGAGCAGGATTTAAGATACTTAAGTGCGGCAAGCCTTCTTGCCGATTTGCGTAAGGTCATAGCTGACCCATACACAGAGCTTGAAAATGACGATTTGGAAATGACAAGAAAAAGAGACGCAATAAGCGACGAAGAGATAAAAGAGTATGAGAGAAAGCACAAGTCAGAAAAGAAGGATTATGACGATTATTCTGACCTTGTTGATAAGGAAATGGAGGAGAGTAAGCTGAGAAGTCTTGATAGAAAACGAGCTATAAGAGAACAAAAGAAAAAGGAAAGAAGAATTACCATTGCGGCAATTCTTGCAGCTATTCTTGTTATTGTTGGATTAGGATTTGCATTTTCTGCTATGTCAGGGGGAAATGTGATGACTATCTTTATGGGAAGTGAAAAGGTAGAAATACCTAACCTTATTGATATGAAGCTTGTAGATGCGCAGAGACAGTACAAGGCAGATGGCTTCAGCATTGTTAAGAAGGGCGAGAGAGTTAGCGATAAGGAAGCAGGAGTTATTCTTGAGCAGGATCCTGCTGCTGACAGCGATGTAACAAAGAGAGATGATATAATCATCAACGTTATAGTAAGCGCAGGAACACAGAACAAGGTTGTTCCAAAGTATGCGGATATGAAGGTTGCTGATGCTAAAAAGAAGATAGAGCAGGATGGCTTTAAGGTAAACGTTGTTGAGCAGGACAGCAGTTCAGTTGAAAAGGACGTTGTTATAAGTCAGATTCCTGAAGAGGGAAGCTCTGCTACTGAAGGCGCTCTTATTACCATTTACGTAAGCAAGGGCGAACCAAAGAACAGCAATACTGAAAAGGAAGACGACAAGCCTTCAAACGAAAATAATAACCAGAGCACACCTTCAGGTGGCACAGGTGGCACAAGTGAAAATAACAGTTCAGGTAGCACCGGAAACACACAAACACCTCCTCCTGCGCAGGAAGAAAATGCACAGACAGGAAGCACACAGACACCTCCGCCACCAAGTATAAGCAACTAATCGGTATGGCAGAAATAAAAGAATATACAGGCGTAATAGTAAAAGGTATCGGCGGATTTTATTACGTTGATACCGAAGACGGAAGATTTGAATGCAGAGCAAGGGGAAGTATCCGTCACGATAATATGAAACCCCTTGTTGGCGACAGAGTTAAAATATCTATTGACACGGGAACAAATACAGGGGCGGTTGACTCTCTTTTAGAAAGAAAGAACGTTTTCTTAAGACCGCCCGTTGCTAACGTTACCCAGATGGCAATAGTTATTTCTGCCGCAAGCCCAAAACCTAATCTTTATTTAACGGATAAGGTTATTGCATCAGCCTGCCTTGCTGATGTAAAAGCTATAATCTGCATTAACAAGACAGACCTTGAAAATGCTGATGAAATTGCAGATATATACAAAAAAGCAGGATTTTCAGTTATCCTGATGAGCGCAAAGGAAAACGACAATATAGACGTTTTAAAAGAGTGCCTTAAGGATAATGTTACTGTTTTTGCAGGGAATTCAGGGGTAGGAAAGTCCAGTATATTAAACAGAATAATGGGCGAAGAACTCTTTGAAACGGGCGAGGTAAGTGAAAGGGTTGAACGAGGCAAACATACAACTCGCCACAGCGAGCTTGTGAAAATTGAAGAGGGAACATATATAATTGATACTCCGGGGTTTGGTAACCTTGATATGTCTCTCTTAAACCCTGATAACTGTGCGGACTTGTTTCCGGAATTCGAAGATTATATAGGCAAGTGTAAGTTTTTAGACTGCAGCCACAGGGTTGAACCCGGTTGCGCTGTACTTGAAGCCTTGAAAGAGGGAAAGATTTCACCTTCAAGGCATGAGAGTTATCTTAAACTGATCGAAGAGGTCAAAAAGAATAAGTAAAGGAAGATGTTCATGAGCAGAGAAATTTTAATTGCTCCGTCTCTTTTGGCGGCAAATTGTGCAAAGCTTGGTGAGGAGCTTAAAAGAGTGGAAAATGGAGGAGCGGACTGGCTTCATATTGATATTATGGACGGGCATTTTGTACCTAACTTAAGCTATTCAGCCCAGATTGCAAAGGCGCTCCGACCATTAAGCGATATATTTTTTGATGTTCATCTTATGATAGAGGACCCTGTAAAATATATTGATGATTTTATTGATGCAGGGGCAGATATGATAACCGTTCATATAGAGGCGGTTCCTGATATAGAAAAGCTTAAGGGGATAGCAAAATATCTTCACGACAAGGGAATAAAAGCAGGTGTTTCTGTAAAACCAAAAACACCTGTGGAAGAAGCAATTCCTGTTTTTGAGGATTTTGATATGCTTCTTATTATGACAGTTGAGCCGGGATTTGGCGGCCAGTCATATATGGCTGATATGGAAGATAAAATAAAGCTTGCATCTCGTCTTGCAGACGAAAAATATCCAAATCTTGATATTCAGGTTGATGGTGGAATAAGCCGAAAGACCGTTTCTCACGCGGCAGGATGCGGAGCTAATATTTTGGTTGCAGGCTCTGCTGTCTTTAACGCAGAGGACGCGGAAGACGAAATCAGGGAAATCCGCACCATAGCAAAAGAGGCTTTTGACAAAAGATGAAAGCCATAATATTTTGCGGAGGAAGAATAGAAGATTATTCTTATATAAGCATAGAAAAAGATGCTTTGGTAATATGTGCAGACGGAGGCTTTCGCCACGCGGAAAACCTTAAGATAACTCCTGATGTTATAATCGGAGATAATGATTCCTGGGGAAGGGAATATCCAAAGGAAATAGAGGTTATAAACTGCCCTGCCATAAAGGATTATACCGATACAGAAAAATGTATAGACTATGCAATAGAAAAAGGCTATACAGAAATAGATGTATACGGAGGCCTGGGAGGAAGGCTTGATCACGAATTTTCAAACTACTGCCTTTTAGCATATGCTTGTGAAAAGGGAGTTAAGGTTAAGCTTATAAACAAGCATAACGAAATATGGATGGAAAATAAGCCTTTTAAGTTAGAAAAAGGAGATAAAAAATATGTCTCATTCTTTCCTTATGGAGGAGAGGTTAAAGGCTTTTCTGTTAAGGGGCTTAAATATGAGGGCGAGGATATGACCCTTAAATGTAATTCCACTTTAACGGTGAGTAATGAATTTTCAGATCATCAGGCGGATGTGAGATTTGAAAGCGGTATGGTGCTTGTTATGTTATGTAACGACGCTACGGATATATAAAAGGAGATATGGGGTATGAAGAAGCTTAAATATGCTATAGTGACAGTTGTGCTTATAATGGCATTATTGTTAAGCGGATGCATTGCTTCTGAAATGGGAGCGAAAAAGGCCTTTGAGGGTATGATGAACGCTTTTAAAGAATGTAATAGCGAAGAGATAGAAAACTATTACAGTTTCAGCGGAGTCACAAACTACATAGATGAGGTCAGCGGAGAAGAATACAGAGATGCGATTTTGTCCACCTTGAGCAAAATGGATTATAAAATAAACTCTGCAAGAACTGTAAACGATACTACTGTTATTATAAATGCGGATATAACAACCATTGATTTTTCAGAGATTATAAACAGCTATATAGAAGAGATTGTTGAAACAGTAGAGAGTAAGGAATATCAGCTTAAGGTAAAGTCTATGACAACTGAAGAGTATAAAACCAAAATGGCAGAAAAAATGGTTGATGCCATAGAAGAAAGCTCCGGCAAGACAGTTACAAAACCCGTTGAGGTTATGATGGTTAAGTCCGGAGATGAATGGGTTTTAGGCGGAGAGGCAGATGTATTTTTAGGCGTACTCTTTGCTGATATGAGTAACGCAGTTCGTTCTTTAACATAAACTGAATAATAAGGCCACCTTCTGCATAAGATACAGAGAGGTGGTTTTTTGTGTTTGGAACAATAAATTTAAAAAAGCTTATAACAAGCATTATATTACCTGTTGGGGTTGGTGTTTTATCAGCTCTTTTTACAATGGGGTCTATGGATATTTATGGGGAGATAAACTCTCCCCCATTATCTCCGCCCGGCGTAGTCTTTCCAATAGTATGGACAATTTTATTCACCCTTATGGGAATTTCTTTATACAGAGTGAGGGTGGCAAAGAGGAGCAATGCCGATAAGGAGAAAGGCTACAGAGCCTTTGCCCTTCAGCTTATATTTAACTTTTTGTGGAGTATTGTTTTCTTTAATTTAAGAGCATATACATTTTCAGCTATATGGCTTGTTGCCCTGATTATATTGATAGTTGCAAATATAATTTATTTTTATAAGGTTGATAAAGGGGCGGCATATCTTCTAATCCCCTATCTTATATGGTGCGTGTTTGCTCTTTATCTAAATATAGGAATAGCAATTTTAAATTAAAAAAAGTCGCAGGTTTTATCCTGCGACTTTTTAATAGGTAAAATTATTATTCAGCTACTGCGTACTTTGCAGCAAGTTCTGAAACTGTTCCGTCTGCGAGCATCTTTTCGATAGATGCGTTGATCTTTTCGAGAAGTTCTGTGTTGCCCTTTGCAACTGCGATAGCGTATTCTTCGCCTGCGAATGCTTCACTATCTTCAATGATAACTAAACCTTCGTTATCAGCAACATACTTCTGAGCAGTAGCGCTGTCGATAACAACAACGTCACACTTACCGTTAACGAGTTCCATTATAGCATCTGTACCCTTCTTGAATGATTCAAATGCATAACCCATTTCCTGAACACATGTTTCGCCTGTGTAACCCTGGATAACAGCGATCTTCTTGTCAGCCATATCAGCAGCTGTCTTTATAGCAGAACCATCCTTAACGATCATAACCTGTGTAGCTGTGTAGTAAGGAGTTGAGAAGTCAACAGTTTCTTTTCTTTCTTCTGTAACTGTCATACCAGCGATAACAGCGTCAAGCTGCTTGTTCTGGAGAGCAACTAAGAGAGAGTCGAATTCCATGTTGTTGATCTTAGCTTCCATACCATTGTCTTCAGCGATCTTCTTTGCGATAGCCATATCAATACCATCGAATTCGCCGATAACGCCACCGCTTGTTGAAATAAATTCAAATGGTGGGAATTCTGCGTTTGTACCGAAGGTGATTGTCTTAGCAGCTTCGCCTGTTTCTGTTGGTGCTGTACCGCAGCCTGCAAATGCCATAGCAACTAATACGAGGGCTACAACAAGTGCCATTACTTTTGTGAGTTTTTTCATTTTACATATACTCCTTTTTAAATATATTATTACAAGGGAAAACCCTGTAATTTCGTGATTTATAAAACTTTGCTCAAAAACGACTTTGTTCTCTCGTTCTGTGGTGAATCGAATATCTGTTCAGGAGTTCCGCTTTCTGCTATAACTCCTTCATCCATAAACAGAATTCTTGTTCCAACTTCACGGGCAAAGCCCATTTCGTGAGTAACAACAACCATTGTCATGCCTGAGTTAGCAAGTTCCTTCATAACGTCTAAAACTTCGCCGACCATTTCAGGGTCAAGAGCGGAAGTTGGTTCGTCAAAGAGCATAATGTCAGGCTCCATAGCAAGGGCTCTTGCAATGGCAACTCTCTGCTTCTGCCCGCCTGATAACTGTGCAGGATAAGCATCAGCCTTATCGGAAAGACCAACCTTTTTAAGAAGCTCTTCTCCTTTTTGTGTTGCCTGCTCCTTTGTCATTTTCTTTAAAAGAACAGGAGCTAAAGTGATATTTTTCATTATTGTAAGATGAGGGAAGAGGTTAAAGTGCTGGAACACCATACCCATCTTTTCTCTTATCTTGTTTACATTGCTTTTAGGTGAGGTAATAAGCTCATCAGCAATGTATATGTCGCCATCTGTTGGCTTTTCAAGTAAGTTAAGACAGCGCAGGAAGGTACTCTTACCTGAACCGGAAGGGCCGATAACAACAACAACTTCTCCTTTGGAGATATGTTCGTCTATACCTTTTAAAACTTCTAACTTACCAAAACTTTTACGAAGATTTTTTACCTTGATCAAGCATATCCCCCCTATCTGATATCTGACTTTCTTAACTGTTTTTCAATAAGGCCAAGTAACAGAGTAAGAAGCTTAATAAGTACAAAATAGATTATAGCTGTACCGATAAGAGGCATAAATGCTTCAAAGGTAGAGCTCTTTATAAAGTCGCCGGCTTTCTGGATATCCATAAGGCCAACGTAACCTACGATAGCTGTTTCTTTAATTAAAACAATAAATTCATTACAGAATGCAGGGAAAATATTCTTTGCCGCCTGTGGAACAACGATTCTTGACATTGTCTGAAAACCGTTTAAGCCGAGAGAACGACCTGCTTCTGTCTGACCGATATCTATAGATAAGATACCTGCTCTTATTATCTCGGATACGTAAGCACCCGAGTTAATACCAAAGGCAATAGCGGCAATAATCCACTTTTCCCAGTTAACTGATGCAAATATAACAAAGTAGATAATCATAAGCTGTGTTACAGACGGAGTTCCTCTTATAACATCTGTGTAAACCTTGCCTATGCCTCTTAAAAATTTGTTTTTTGAAAGATTGCAAAGTGCAATGACAAGACCGATAATGATACCTAATAAAACAGCAAGAAGGGATACCTTTATGGTAACGCCTATACCGTCTAATAAAAGGGTATATCTGTCATCTTTAATAAAGCACTTATAAAAGGTTGCTGAAAAATCAGCATACCAGGCTGATAAAAAAGACATATTAAAAATCCTTTCAATAATTATATAAATGTAAACATATGAAAATAATACCACATTTTAGTGGTTAATGCAATACTTAAATTCGTTCTCCTAAAATATTTATGCGGTCTTTTTTATAAGTGTCGAAACAATCATTGTCAAGGGCGTCGCGTATCTCTGCCATAAGATTATTGTAAAAGTAGAGATTATGCATTACCGCAAGTCGCATTGCAAGCATTTCCTTTGCTTTAAAGAGGTGGCGGATATATGACCTTGAAAAGTTTCTGCAGGTTGGGCAGTTACAGTTTTCGTCTAAGGGTCTTTCGTCACGTTCATATTTTGCGTTCATAATATTAAGGATTCCCTTTGATGTAAAGATAGTTCCGTGTCTTGCGTTTCTGCTTGGCATAACGCAGTCAAAGAAGTCAACCCCACGGTCTACAGCCTCTAAAATATTAAGAGGAGTTCCAACTCCCATAAGATATCGTGGCTTATCCTTTGGCATAAATGGTTCAACCGCTTCAATAACGCGATACATATCCTCCGTGCTTTCGCCAACTGCAAGACCGCCTATGGCATAGCCATCGGTGTTAAGTTCAGCAATCCTCTTCATATGTTCAATACGGATGTCTTCGTATGTTCCGCCCTGATTTATTCCGAAAAGGAGCTGATTTTTGTTTATGGTAGTATCTAATGAGTTAAGTCTTTTAAGCTCATCTATACAACGTACAAGCCAACGGGTTGTACGCTCGGATGACTCTTTTGCATAAACTTTTTCGCATGGGTTTTCAATACATTCGTCAAATGCCATAGCAATTGTTGATGCAAGGTTTGACTGAATCTGCATACTCTCTTCAGGACCCATAAAAATCTTTCGTCCGTCAATGTGGGAAGAGAAGTAAACGCCTTCTTCTTTTATGTTTCGGAGCTGTGCAAGAGAAAATACCTGAAATCCACCGCTGTCGGTTAAAATAGGCTTTTGCCAGTTCATAAACTTATGAAGACCTCCCATATCGTGAACAACCTTATCTCCCGGTCTTAAATGAAGATGATAAGTGTTTGAAAGCTCTACCTGACACCCTAAATCGTTAAGTTCCGGAACAGAAACTGCACCCTTGATAGCGGCAGCTGTGCCCACGTTCATAAAGACAGGTGTCTGAATTGTACCGTGAACGGTTCTGAATTCACCGCGTCTTGCTTTACCTTGTGTTTTTATAAGCTTAAACATTTTTCTCTCCTTTTAAAAGTTTACGGCATATGAATGCCGTAAAATGAATAATGAATGATGAATAGTGAAAAATTAATGAAGAAATCCGCGGACGGATTTCAACCACAATTATTCATTATTAATTATTAAATATTCATTTGTTAGCAAATGAACATGGCGTCTCCAAAACTGAAAAATCTGTATTTTTCATTAACTGCAGTTTCGTATGCTTTCATAATCTTGTCTTTTCCTGCAAGAGCAGAAACAAGCATTAAAAGGGTGGATTCAGGAAGGTGGAAATTTGTGATAAGGGCATCTACCACCTTATATTTATACCCGGGATAAATAAAGATTTGGGTATCCCCTGATGATGGGATAATAGTTCCGTCATCCTTTGATGATGTTTCTAAAGTTCTTACAGAGGTTGTGCCGACAGCTATAACTCTGCCGCCATTCTTCTTTGTTTCGTTTATTATGTCAGCGCTTTCTTTACTTATGCTGTAATATTCGCTGTGCATAAGGTGGTCTTCAACATTGTCAACAGACACAGGCCTGAATGTGCCAAGACCAACGTGGAGGGTAAGATATGCTATCTTAACTCCCATATCTTCTATCTTTTTGATAAGGTCCTGTGTAAAGTGAAGCCCTGCAGTAGGCGCAGCGGCAGAACCCTCTATTTTAGAATATACTGTTTGGTAGCGCTCTCTGTCGGAAAGCTTTTCTTTAATGTATGGAGGAAGAGGCATTTCGCCAAGCTTGTCTAAAATCTCTTCCCATACGCCATCATATTCAAACCTTACAATTCGGTTTCCGTCTTCTATAACCTCAAGAATTTCTGCCCTTAAAAGACCTCCCCCAAACTCAAAACGGCTTCCGGGTTTTGCCTTCTTTCCGGGCTTTAAGATAACTTCCCATTTGTCAAGCTCAAGGCGTTTAAGAAGAAGAAACTCAATTTTGCCCCCTGAACCTTCTTTAACTCCGTAAAGCCTTGCAGGAATAACTCGGGTGTTGTTCATAACAAGACAGTCCCCTGCCTTTAAGTAGTCAGTAATATCATAAAAATGCTTATGAGTTATGTCACCATTTTCCTTATCAAGCACCATAAGACGTGATGAAGTTCTGTCATCTAAAGGGGTCTGTGCGATTAACTCTTCAGGCAGATGATAGTAAAAATCCTTTGTGGTCATTTAAATTCTCCTAAAATCAAGATTAATATGCGTTTTCTAAATTTGTTCCGGGGAAGTAGTGAAGAAGAATGTCAACATATCTAAAGCCTTCTTCTGCCATACCCTTTGCACCATACTGGCTCATACCGATAGAATGTCCCCAGCCAACACCTTCAAAGGTGAAAATTGTATTTCCTGTCTGGCTTGAAGCAGTTATTTCATAGATTGCCTGCTTTGTTCCGTCTGTAACAAAAAGCTTTGTGGCATCAAGAGTAACTCTTCCTGATGCTGTAAGAATAACTATGTCATTTATCAGCTTTTTTGAAACATTGGCTCCGTCTGTGGCGCGGATTTCAGGAATATCTTTAGAGCCTGCTCCGTTTCCTGAAACCTTAAACTGCTGACTTTTTGTTATTGTGTTGAATATTGTTCGGCAAGCCTCTCTCTCAAATGTCTTTGTTCCGAGAGTTCCTGTAACTTCAAGCTTTAAAACTCGGCCATTGTCTGTGTATTCGGTGGCAACAATGTTTGTTACCTGACCTACGTCATAGCCCTTGTTTCGCATAATTGTTGTTGCCTCGTCTGCAGTTAATGAACCTGTCCATACTCCGTTAGGAATATTAGCAGTATCTTCATAGCTGTTATCAACGCTTATAAGATAAGGAACGGAGTTTCCCCAAACGTTTTTAACGTCTTCGGTTCTTGCTCCTGCTGATGAACTGTAATAAAGCTGTGCAATCTTTCCGTCATATGTTAAAACCTGATTTGATGTATCGTCAACAGGTGCATATGAATTTTCGGTTTCGTATCTTGTTCCTGAATAAGCCTGACAGCAAACTGTGCTGCATAAGTCAAAGCCATATTCGGAATGCTTTTTAAGGTTGTTTGCGGCATAGTTTCTTGCGCAAACTGCCTGAACCTTAAGGGCTTCCTGATGCCATGAAGGGCTCATCTCACGAGAGATAACTCCATAGAGGTAGTTGTCCATAAAAACAACGTTGGTGATAACACTTTTTCCGTTCACAAGCTTAATATCAAGACCGCCTCTGTATTCCTCACCGTTTATGGAAAGAACACGGTTAAGACCACCCTTTGTAGGGAAGATACCAAGCCCTGTTTCTGCAGATGTTGTTTGATAAAGGGTTCTTCCGTTGTTTGATGCAGTAATTTCATCTTCGGTTATTTCTATGTTAAGTTCAGTTACCTTAACAGTTTCTTTCTTGGTAAATTCCGTTCCCTCGTAAATACCTAAATGAAAACCGTTGTCGGAGGAAACAGTAAGACTGGTTTTAGCAGTTCCCCCATAGAACAAGCCTATTCTCACGTATGAGGGTATGCTGTAATCAGCAAAAGCAGTAATAGGCAAAGCTATGGTAAGTAATATTGATACGGAAAGAATGAGGGCAAATATTTTCTTCATAAAAATCATTCCTTTCATAAAATAAGCTTATTATAATTCATTATATATAATACCACAAAAAATAATAAATTTCTACATATAATTAAAAATTTAAAGAACGATTTCATTAAATTTCAATTACAAATTTTCGCTTTTGGTTAATCTACCCAAAATATAAGGTAAATTTCCCGCAATTCCACCAAAATAACATTTGACAACTTAAATCACTTTGCATATAATATAAGATGTATGAATGTGTATATTATTCCGCGCTAAAATAGTGGAGTAAAGATTAGATACAATATAGGAGGAATTGTTGTGAAACAGTATAACGTAGGTGTAATCGGAGCTACAGGTATGGTAGGACAGAGATTTATCACTCTTCTTGAAAACCATCCTTGGTTTAATTTAAAGTTGCTTGCTGCATCACCAAGAAGCGCAGGCAAGAAGTATTCAGAAGCGGTTGGAAACCGTTGGGCTATGAAAACTCCTTTATCTGATAAAGTTGCTGATATGATCGTATATGATGCAACAGCAGATATAGATAAGATTTCTAAAGAGGTTGACTTTGTTTTATGTGCAGTTGATATGAAGAAGGACGAAATCCGTGCCTTGGAAGAAGCGTATGCAAAGGCTGAATGTCCTGTTGTATCAAACAACTCTGCTCACAGACACACAGATGACGTTCCTATGATCGTTCCTGAAATCAACCCTGAACATATGGAAATCATCGAAGCACAGAGAAAGAGATTAGGTACAAAGAGAGGCTTTATCGCAGTTAAGTCTAACTGTTCTCTCCAGAGCTATGTACCAGCTCTTCACCCACTTATGAAGTATGGCGTTGATAAGGTTTTAGCTTGTACATATCAGGCTATCTCAGGCGCAGGTAAGACATTTGAAACATGGCCTGAAATGGTTGATAACGTAATCCCATATATCGGTGGCGAAGAAGAAAAGAGCGAAATCGAACCTCTTAAGATCTGGGGTAAAGTAGAAGGCGACAAGATTGTTGACGCAACAACACCTGACATTACAGCACAGTGCTTACGTGTTCCTGCATCAGACGGACATATGGCTGCTGTATTCGTAAAGTTTAAGAACAAGCCATCTATCGAAGAAATCAAAAAGGAATGGAAAGACTTCAGCGGTGTTCCACAGGAACTTGAGCTTCCTTCAGCACCAAAACAGTTCCTTAACTATTTTGAAGAACCTGACCGTCCACAGACAAGACTCGACCGTGATTTAGAAGGCGGTATGGCTGTTTCTATGGGTCGCTTACGTGAGGATTCACAGTATGACTACAAGTTTGTATGTCTTTCTCATAATACTCTTCGCGGTGCTGCCGGCGGTGCAGTTCTTATGGCAGAGCTTCTTGCAGCAAAGGGTTATTTTGACTAAAACAGGGCTTACATTATAGTAAGCGGTTAAATTTTATATTAAGCCTCTTTTTGAGGCAGACAGGAGAGTGTAAATTATGAAGACACCTATTTTTACAGGTTCAGCTGTTGCTATCGTAACACCTTTTACTGAAACCGGAGTGGACTTTGATAAACTTGCTGAATTAATTGAGTTTCATATAGAAAATAAAACAGATGCTATTGTAATCTGTGGTACAACAGGCGAAGCTTCAACTATGCCTGATGCAGAGCATTTAGAAGCAATTCGTTTTACTGTTGAAAAGGTTAATAAGAGAATTCCTGTTATTGCCGGAACAGGCAGTAACGATACAGCTCACGCTATAGAACTCAGTAAGGGCGCAGAAGAGAGAGGCGCAGACGGTCTTTTGATTGTTACTCCTTATTATAATAAGGGTACTCAGCGCGGACTTTGTCTCCATATTAAGGAAATTGCAAACAATGTTAATATTCCTATAATCTTATATAACGTTCCAAGCCGTACAGGTATTGGTTTCTCTCTTGAAACAGTTAAGGAGCTCGCTAAACTTCCTAACGTTGTTGCTATCAAGGAAGCATCAGGCCAGATAGATTATATGGCGCAGATAGCTGCAGAAACTGACCTTACAATATATTCAGGTAATGACGATATGATAGTTCCTTGTATGTCACTTGGCGGTAAGGGTGTTATATCTGTTCTTGCAAACGTTGTTCCAAAGGAAACTCACGATATCTGTCAGCTTTATATGGATGGCAAGACAGAAGAATCAAAGGATTTATTCCTTAAGTATTTAGAACTTGCAAAGGCATTATTTATTGAAGTAAACCCTATTCCCGTTAAAACAGCTTTAAATCATATGGGCTTTAACGTAGGAAAGTTCAGAATGCCTCTTTGTGATATGTTGCCTGAAAATGCTGAAAAGCTTGATAAGGTTCTCAAAAAATACGGCTTAATGAAATAATAAGGTATGGTGATACAAATGACAAAGGTTTTGCTTTGCGGTGCTTGCGGTAAAATGGGATATACTGTTGCTAAAACAGTTGAAAATACTGATAACGTTCAGATTGTTGCAGGCTTTGATATTAAGACTGCGGATTTGGGCTTTCCCGTTTACACAAGTCTTGACGATATAAAAGAAGAAGTTGATGCAATAATCGACTTTTCTCATCCTGCTTTAACTGATGCAATACTTGACTATTCAGTAAAAAATAAGATACCTTATGTGCTCTGCACAACAGGCTTATCAGGTGAACAGATTCAGAGAGTTAAAAAAGAGGCAGAAAAAACTGCTATATTCTATTCTGCGAATATGTCCCTTGGCATAAATCTTTTAATTGATTTGGTTAAGCGCGCGGCAAAGGTTTTAGAGGATAACTTTGATATCGAGATAATAGAAAAGCATCACAACTTAAAGTTAGACGCTCCAAGCGGAACCGCTCTTGCTATTGCCGATGCTCTTTCAGATGCAGTTTCTTATGAGCCTGAATATACTTACGACAGACACAGCGTTCGCAAAAAGAGAGATAAGGCTGAAATTGGTATCCACTCATTAAGAGGTGGTACAATCGTTGGCGAACATTCTGTTATTTTTGCAGGCTGTGACGAAACTATCGAGGTTAAGCATACTGCAACATCAAAAGAAGTTTTTGCAGTTGGCGCTGTTAAGGCGGCGCAGTTTATGGAGGGTGCAGAACCCGGCCTTTATTCAATGTCAGACTTAATTAAATAGCAGGAGATAGCAATATGATTAAAACAATTACATCTGTTTCTTACCTTGAAGATGTTGCTTTGGTTACAGTTAATCACATTCCAAACAACACAAAGAACATAGCTTTTATCTTAAATGAAATTGCATCCCGCGGTATTACGGTGGATATGATCTGCCAGACCGCACCATATAAGGAAAAGATTAATCTTTCTTTTACTGTTCCACAGGACAGTCTTTCAGACCTTGTTTCTGCCACAACAGCTTTCCGTTCAGTGAGCCCTGAAATTTCAACTGACTTAAACGGAAACAATATAAAGATTATATTAATCGGTGAGGGAATGAGAAACACTTCGGGGGTTGCGGCAGAGCTTTTTGAATTGTTTGCCGAAAACGATATCCCTGTTAAGTTGATCACAACGGGAGAAACTGAGATTTCCTGTCTTCTTGATATTAAGGATATCGAAAAAGCAAAAGAATTGCTTAAATAAGTTAATACTATAAGGCTTTCCTTGAAAAAGGAAAGCCTTTTTTATGTCTTTATTTGTCCTTGTTTGCATATATATAAATGATAAAGCATACGGAGGACAGAGAAATGAAAAAGTATAAAACAATGATAATAAGCGGAAGTCTTGTTTTAAGGGCCCTTGGGATAATGTTGTTAAGCTCTTTGGTAACTGTAACATCTTTTAACATAACAGAAAAAAGATTTTCGGGAGAAGATGCCTATATAAAAATTATAAATGATAATATATCTGTTACGAATTTATATAAAGAGAAAATCCCGTTTAGGAATATAAAAACATATCTAGAAGAGATAATTTTAGGGTATAGCACAGATGATGCCATATCCGTTATAAAAGGAACACTTCCAATATATAGAGAAATAAAAATCCCCGAGATAATTATAGAATATGAAAATGTGAAAAACGAGCCCTTTGAAGATAAGTATGAAAAAAAGTATAAAAACAGAAATGATAAAATAATTCCCCCTGAAAATCAAGCGCCTATAAAAGAAGTGGATTTAAAGCAGAAGGTGGCAGAAGATACTGTTGTTTCGGTAGGGAATGAAACATCTTACAGCATAGATATAAACAGTATGTTAAGTGAAACCCCAAAAATAGATATGTCGGTTATGGGTCCCAAAGTTTTAATAACCCATACCCACGCAACAGAGTGTTATGCAGGAGAGGGGATGGATGTATATGACGTTACGGAAAGCGACAGATGTGAAGATATATCAAAAAATGTTGTGGCGGTTGGTAATAAGCTTTATGAAATATTAAACAGCAAGGGGATAGACACCCTTCACGACAAGGTTTTACACGATAAACCATCTTTTAACGGGTCTTATGCCCATTCCTTAAACACAGTTGAGGAATATTTAAAAAAATACCCCACCATACAGGTGATATTTGATATTCACAGAGATTCTATAGTATATGATGATAAAACAAAGGCGAAGGCGGTAACAGAGATAAATGGAAAAGATGCCGCACAGCTTATGTTCGTTGTAGGAACAGATGAAAAGGGACTTCATAATCCGGAATGGAAAGAAAATCTTATATCCGCAATTCATTTTCAAAAGGAGATAACTGAAAAATATCCCGGCCTGATGCGGCACATAAACTTGAGAAAGGAAAGGTTTAACGGACACACAAGCAATGCATCAATTATCGTTGAGGTGGGGACAAGCGGAAACAGTTTGGAAGAGGCTATATATGGAATAGAGATAATGGGAGAATGTATTGGTAATTATTTAAAAAGGTTGTAACAATTTTTTGATAAAATGTTATTGTAATTTTCTTTCTTTAATGATAAAATAAAATGGGTAATAATGTAGAGAATAATTGCTTTTGAACATAGAAGAAAGGAAGATTACTGATGAGAAAAATTTTAGCTGTATGGGCGGCGAAGTTTCTGGCGCTTGTTGGTGTTATATTAAAAAAGAATGCATCATCTGCACCGGGGAAAATTGCTCTTAAAATCTGCCCTGATATAATAAAAAGATTATCTCCGGGATTAGAAAAGGGGATAATCGTTGTTTGCGGAACAAACGGAAAAACAACAACAAATAATCTTTTAAACACAGCCCTTATAAAATGTGGCTATAAAACTGTTTGCAACAATTTAGGTGCAAATATGTTAAGCGGTGTTGCAAGCGCCCTTGCAACATCAGCAAGCCTTACAGGAAAGCTTTCTGCCCACTATGGTGTGTTTGAGGTTGACGAGGCATATGCAAGACACCTCTTTAACTATTTAAAGCCTACCTGTATGATTGTAACAAACCTTTTCAGAGACCAGCTTGACAGATATGGCGAAGTTGAGGCAACATTAGGTCTTATAGATGAGGCGGTAGAAAAAGCAGATGGCGTGACCCTTGTTTTAAACGGTGATGACCCTGTTACAGTACAGCTTGGCGAAAACAGAAACGCTGTTTATTATGGCGTATCGGAACAGGTTTTACCACAGACCGAAAAGGGAGCAGAGGGAAAGTTTTGCGCAAAGTGTGGCGGAGAGCAGAAGTATAACTTCTATCATTACAGTCAGCTTGGTGATTATTACTGCGAAAACTGTGGTTATAAAAGACCTTCCATTGACTATGATGCAACGGAAATTGACCTTTCAGGCTCAATGAAGTTTACTGTTAACAAAGATATTAAGATAGATGTAAATTACCGCGGTTTTTATAATATCTATAACATTCTCGCAGTATATTCTGCTATGTCTGCCCTTGGTATAAAGGATTTTGATTTTAACAAAATTCTTGCAGACTACAAGCCACAAATCGGCAGAATGGAGCTTATGGATTTAGGAAAGCCGGTTATCTTAAACCTTGCAAAAAATCCTGCAGGCTTTAACCAGGCAATTCAGACAGTTATGCTCGACAAACGTAAGAAAGACGTTATCGTTGCTATAAACGACGGGGAAACTGACGGAAGAGATATAACATGGCTTTGGGATGTTGAGTTTGAGAATTTAGCAGACGAAAACTTAAATACTCTTACCATAGCAGGCAGACGTAAGTATGATCTGGCACTTCGCTTTAAATATAATAATATAAAGACTGACAGCGTTACGGGAAATATGAAGAGCGCAATAGAAAGATGCTTAAAGACGGATGCAGAAGTTTGCTATGTGCTTGTAAACTACACAGTTCTGTTTTCAACTCAGGAAACTATGCTTGAAATCAAGAAGGAACAGGGAGGAGAAAAATAATGAAAAAGATTAATATACTTCATTTGTATCCTGACCTTCTCAATATGTACGGTGACAAGGGAAACGTTTCTGCTCTTTTAAACAGACTTAAATGGCGAGGTATAGATGCAGAGGTTATCTCAAAAAATGCAGGGGAAGATATAAGCCTTGAGGATATTGATATCGTTCTTTTGGGCGGCGGTGCTGACAAGGAAGAAGATATTGTCAGAAATGAACTCTTTAAAATTAAGGACAAGTTATCTGCATATATTGAAAATGACGGAGTTTTCCTTGGCCTTTGCGGAGGGCTTTCTCACCTTGGAAAGTATATAGAAAACAATTCCGGCAAGACAGAATGTTTAGGCATTCTTGATATTTATACAAAGATAGAAGAAAACCGTATTATAGGAAACGTTGTTCTTGAAACAGAACTTTTTGACCAGAAGATAGTTGGCTTTAGAAACCATAGCGGAAGAATAGATACAGGCAGTTATAAGCCATTGGGAATAGACGTAAATGGTGAGAGTGAGGGCCTTATATATAAAAATGTTCTCGGAACATATCTTCACGGACCTCTTCTTCCTAAAAACCCTGTGCTTTGTGATTATATACTAAAAAAAGCACTGGTTAAAAAATATCCTGATTTTGCGGAATTAGATGTGTTAAATGATGAGCTTGAAAATATGGCGAATGATTATATTGTAAAAAATTATGGTAAGAAGTAGCAGGTGCAAAAGATGAAAAAGGATAAGACATTAGTTTATTCAATGCTTGTTATAATAGCGGGAATATTCTGGGGAGTAATGGGCGTTTTTGTGAAAATGCTTGGCGAGTATGGCATTTCTTCTATACAGATTACGACTATACGTTTTGGCACTGGTGTATGCTTTCTTGCTCTCTATATGCTGATATATGACAGAAAATTGTTTAAAATATCCTTAAAAGGTTTTGGCATTTGCGCAGCTACAGGTGTTTTTAGCTGTTTGCTTATGAGCACCTTATACTTTGTGTCAATAGAGCGTACATCTATGTCTGTGGCGGCAATACTTTTATACACAGCGCCTGTATGGGTTATTATTGCATCGGTTTTGCTGTATGGAGAAGCATTTAATTTAAAAATCGGCATAGCTTTGGTTCTTGCTTTTGCAGGATGCGTCCTTGTATCAGGCTTTTCAGCAGGACCTCTTTCTTGGATAGGAATAATAAGCGGTCTGGCAGCAGGATTTGCATATGCTCTGTATAGTATCCTTGGAAAGTATGCTCTTAAAATATGTTCACCTTATACAGTTACGTTTTATTCTTTTTTAGTTGCGACTATATGCGCAATATTTATATGTGATATAGAAAAGCTTTCAGGCATTATATACGCAAACTTTGACGTAGCTATGCTCTTTAAGATGCTTGGCACAGGCTTTGTTTCTATGTTTATACCATTCCTTTTATATACAATAGGCTTAAGCAAAATTCCTGCAGGAAGGGCATCCATACTTGCAACAATCGAGCCTATGACAGCAACAGTGTTTGGTATGATAATATATCACGAAAACCCGGGGCTTCTTGGCTTCATAGGAATTGCCTGCATACTGGCGGCAGTAGTAATGGTAAGCAATAAAGAATAAGGAAGATTAATATGACTAAAAAGCAAACTTTAACCATAACGATTATATGGATAATGGCAATTATTCTGTCGTTAGTTGCAATCTATGTTACGTTTATTGACAGAGGATATACAGAAGTTGCTTTTGTAGACGTTGGTCAGGGAGATGCCTGCTTTATACAAACGGACAAGTTTTCTACCATCCTGATAGACGGAGGAGATAAGGGAGCGGGGGAATATACCTTAAAGCCTTTTCTCCATATGAAATCCGAAAAATGCGTTGATGCAATATTCTTATCACATATGCATGCCGACCATATAACCGGGATTTTAGAACTTCTGGAAACGGATGCAGAGGTTAAACAGATATATGTTTCGGAGTATGGAGAAACAGAAAAAGGGTATGACAAGCTTTTAAAGTCTGCGGAAAGTAAAAACGTGCCCATAAAGGTTTTGCATGGCGGAGATGTTGTAGAAATAGACAACGTATCCTTTGAGGTCATAGGCGAAAAACAGAATTATACTGACCAGAATGATATGTCAATGGTTCTTCGCTTTGAATGTGGTGAAAACTCCATATTATTTACAGGGGATGCCACAGCTAAAGCAGAGGATAATATTTTAGATGAAGAAATCGATACCGATATTTTAAAGGTTGCTCATCACGGGTCAGCAGGCTCTACTGATTTAGACTTTTTAGAAAAGGTTACAGCAGAGCTTTATGTGATAAGTGTTGGCAAAAACAACAGATATAAGCATCCGTCAGAAAAGACACTTAACAGGCTTAAAACCTTTGATGCACCAATAGCCAGAACAGATTATGACGGAACAATATCAATTATTATGACAGATGATGATATTAAAGATATAAATTTAAGCAGAGAAAGGGAGATGTAGGAAATGACTTTGACAGAGCTTAACAATTCAATAAAGTCGGGAAAGCTTTCAGGAGCTTACTTTTTCTACGGTGAAGAACAGTTTCTGCTTGAAGATAAGATAAAGGCTATTGCCAAAAAAATTATAACTCCGGGAACAGAAGTTTTTAACTACATTAAATTTGACGGAAAGAAGGCAGTTGTAGCTGATATAATCGCGGCAATAGACCAGTTTCCGCAAATGTCTGAAATGAAGCTTATTACTGTAAAGAACACCGGAATTTTAGGAAATGCAACCTTAACAAACTTTAAGCTTATAAAGGAAGCGGTCAAGACCATCCCTTCCGATACCTGCCTTATATTTATAGAGGAAACTTTTGATAAAAAGAAGCTTAAAAACGTAAGCTTTATAGAAGAAAGCGGCGGAGTTGTTGCCTTTGAATATATGCCGGCAAACAAGCTTTCTTCCTGGATAGAGAGCATCTTCAATAAGCATAATAAAAAGATAGACGACAGAGATATAAGATATATTATTGAGCTTTGCGGACAGGCACTCAGCAAGTTAAGCGCTGAATGTGATAAGCTTATAAACTACACAGGTGACAGAGAGTATATAAACAGAGAAGACATAGATGCAGTTGTTGACAGAACAGTTGAGTATAGAAGCTATGATATGCTTGACAATATGATTTCAGGGAACAGTAAAAAAGCCTATGAACAGCTTGAGTATCTCTTTAATGCAAAGGAAGACCCTTTCTATATTTTAGGGCTTATGATGTCAAGACTATCGGAAATTTTAATGTGTAAAAGACTTAAATCAGAGGGACTGACCGCAGACGAAATCGGCAACTACTTCGATTTTAAAAGACCTGCTTTTGTGGTAACAAAAACCATAAACGAAAGTAAGAATTTCAGCGATGAATATCTTGAAAGAATGATAAAAAAAGGTCTTAACTATGATATGGAATGTAAGAGCGGAAAGTTAAATCCACATTCAGCAGTTGAAATGTATTTAGCAGAGCTTACTGTATAGAATATATGATAACAATTTATATTTACAGAGGTAATTTAAATGGAAAGAATTATAGAAGCAGAAAGAATTGAACTTGTTATAAACCTTTTTGGAAGCTTTGACGAAAACGTCAGGCTTATTGAAAAGGAGCTTGATGTTGCGGTAATAAACAGAGGCTCCGAAATCAAAATAGGGGGCGAGCCTGAAAACGTAGATAAGGCTATCTCTGCAGTAAACGCTCTTTTAGCTATGGCGAGCAGAGGTGAGCAGATAGGGGAGCAGGAAGTCCGCTACGTTATGTCACAGGTGGAAACAGGAAACGAAGAAGAACTTCAGGAGCTTGGAAAAGACGTTATCTGCATCAACTCCCACGGAGTTCCTATTAAGGCTAAAACATTAGGACAAAAAGGTTATCTCCAGAAGATAAAGGAAAATTCAATTGTCTTTGGCATTGGCCCTGCAGGTACAGGTAAAACATATTTAGCTGTTGCGGCGGCAGTAAACGCATTTAAAAATAAGGAAGTAAGCAGAATTATCCTCACAAGACCTGCCATAGAAGCAGGGGAGAGTTTAGGCTTTCTCCCGGGAGATATGCAGGAGAAGGTTGACCCATATTTAAGGCCGCTTTTTGATGCTCTTGGAGAGATGCTCGGCTTTGAAAACTTTCATAAAAATTTAGAAAGAGGAACTATTGAGGTAGCTCCCCTTGCATATATGAGAGGCAGAACACTTGACGATGCATTTATAATTCTTGACGAGGCGCAGAACACAACAGCAGAGCAGATGAAGATGTTTTTAACCCGTATGGGATTTTCTTCTCATATCGTTGTAACAGGTGACGTAACCCAGATAGACTTGCCAAGGGATAAAAAGTCAGGACTTCACGATGCTGAAATTGTTCTTAAAAATATTGAGGGTATTGAGTTTGTGTACCTTGATGAACGCGACGTTGTCCGTCACCCTCTTGTGCAGAGAATTGTTAAGGCATACGAGAGAAAGACCTTGGAACGTGAAAAGGTTCAGAAAAACAGAAACCGTGACAGAGGAAATAAAGAATGAAGATAAGTTATTTAAATCAGCAGGATAAGTTTAAGGTTAATTTAAGCCTTAAACGTTTAATAAAAAAGTGCGCAATAGCGGCACTTAAATATATGGACTTTCGCACAGACGTGGAGATAAGCCTTGTTCTCACCGATAACGAGGGGATAAGAGTTTTAAACAAGCTTCACCGTGATATTGACAGAGCAACTGATGTATTATCCTTTCCTATGTTTGAATATGACGAGGACGGAGATATAATAGAAGAATATGCAGAGTTTAATAAGAAAGGCGAAATCCTTTTAGGTGACATTGTAATTTCTCTTGAAAGAGCCGATGAACAGGCAAAGGAGTATGGTCACTCTTTTCAGAGAGAGGTTGGGTTTTTAACCGTTCATTCAATGCTTCACTTACTTGGATATGACCATATGACTCCTGAAGACGAAAAAGAAATGTTTGGATATCAGGAAGAAATTTTAAATGAAATAGGATTGGAGAGATAATATGAAATCCGGATTTATTGCTATATGCGGAAGACCTAATGCAGGTAAGTCTACTTTGATGAACAGATTAATAGGTGAAAAGGTTGCTATTGTTTCTTCAAAGCCACAGACTACAAGAACAAAGATTTTAGGCGTTAAAACAGGTGAGGACTATCAGCTTGTTTTAATTGACACACCGGGGATACATAAGCCTCACAACAAGTTAAGTCAGAGAATGGAAAAGTATATCTATACTGCAACTCAGGATATAGATGCACTTTTATATGTGGTTGACTGTAACATAAAGGATGAAGAATTAGAGGCGGAAAAGGAAGCTTTAACAGGTCTTAAGACATCTGATGTGCCTGTTATTCTTGCTATTAATAAGATAGATACAAAGGACAGACTTCAGCTTTTGCCTGTTCTTGATAAGCTTCAGGGAATATATGACTTTAAGGATATCGTTCCGATTTCAGCCCAGAATGACGAAAATATCGAAGAGCTTTTAATAAGACTTAAAGAAGTTCTTCCTGAAGGACCAAAGTTCTTCCCTGATGATACATTAACCGATCAGCCTGAAAGACAGATTGTTGCTGAATATATAAGAGAAAAGGCACTCCGCCTTTTAAACCGCGAGATTCCTCACGGGGTTGCAGTTGAAATCGAAAAAATGACCGAAAGAGATGACGGTTCATATAAAATTCTTGCGGCAATATACTGCGAAAAGCAGAGCCATAAGGGAATCATCATTGGTAAGGGTGGCGAAAAGCTTAAGAAAATCGGTACCTTTGCAAGATACGATATTGAAAAGTTTTTAGATGCAAAAGTTTATTTAGAACTTTGGGTCAGAGTTAAGGAAGACTGGCGAAACAGAGAAAACTTTATTACAGATATCGGCTTTGAATAAGATTTAGTCCCAATTCTTAACAGTATATTAGTTTCTGCGTATCATATACTAAAGTTATCGTGATACGGAGGCACAATATATGACAGATTTATGGGAAGAATTTGAAAAATCAGGAAAGATTGAAGATTATTTAAAGTACAAAGATATAAATAAAGACAAAGAAGATTTCGCAGACAGGGAGAGTGAGCCGATTGGCAATCCTTGATGTAGAAGGAATAGTAACAAAGGAAACTAAATATGGCGAAACATCAAGAATTCTTACCGTGATTACTAAAAGTCACGGTAAGATTTCTGTGCTTGCAGGCAATGTGCGAAAAGGGAAGACGGGGCTTTTAATGGCAACGACTCTTTTTAGTCATAGTCATTTTACCTTGTTCAAAAGTGGTTCATCAAATCTTTATAAGCTTAACGAGGGTGAGCTTTTAACCTCTTTTTCTGCATTAAAGGAATCCTTGGATAAAATGGCATTTGCCTCATATTTTTGCGATATAACAAATTCCGTTGTTCAGGAAGGCTCTCCTGATGTGCTTCAGGTGGAATTATTGCTTCGTTCCCTTTATATGCTTTCAAAGGATGATCAGGACCCTGAAAAAATAAAGGCGGTTTTTGAGTTCCGGACCCTTAAAACCGCAGGGCTTTTGCCTGATCTGTCAGGCTGTGGCGGATGCGGAAGAGCAGACGGACTCTACTATCTCTGTCCTGAAAGCGGAGGAATATATTGCGAAGGCTGTGTGGAATTACACCCCTCTGCAATGATGATAAATGAAAGTTTGCTTGCGGCAATTTCATACATAGCCATTGCCGAAGATAAAAAGATATTTTCCTTTAATATGTCAGAGGCGGCAACACATTACTTAAGCCAGTTAGGGGAAAGATGCATAGAAATCCTTTTTGACAAAAGGTTTAAAACATTGGATTACTTAAGAAAAGTAACTGCGCTTTCTTAAAAGGAGCTGATAAAATTGCAGAAGAAAATAGAAGAACTTTTAAAATCAGAGGGAGCTTTGGAGGTTGGCTTTTGTAAGGCAGGGGAGAATCCATTTTCCCTTCCTTATGCAATATCCTTTGAAATACCTCTGTCTGATACAATAATCGACCAGATAGAAACTGCACCAACTCATACATATTTTCATCATTACAGAACAGTGAATGCATTCATTGACAGGATTGCGCTAAAATGTGGACTTTTCCTTGAAAGGAATGGATACAAGTATGTTCCAATCCCTGCATCGCAGTCGGTTGAGGGAACACAGGGGATATATTCCCATAAGTATGCGGCAGTTATGTCAGGTCTTGGTACAATAGGAAAAAGCGGACTTTTCCTGTCCGAAAGAAAAGGACCGAGAGTTAGACTTGGAACAATACTCACAAATTGCGAATTTGAGGTTTGTGATATAACTCCAAAGGGAAAGTGCGGAGACTGTAATATATGCAAAAACGCCTGCCCTGCCCTTGCTATTCGTGGAAACGAATGGAGCGAAGATGCAAGCAGAGAGGATATAATTGATGCCTGCGCCTGCAGCGATTATATGAAAAAAGCTTTCCAGAAAATTGGCAGAGGTGCAGTCTGCGGAATTTGTATAAAGGTCTGCCCTTACGGAAATAAGAGATAAAAATAGCCCACCGAATCGGTGGGCTTTTGTTATTTTATAAGCCTCCCTTGCCTAAAGGGAGGTGGTTTTGCGTAGCAAAATCGGAGGGATTCAGATTTACAACAATTCTTCAAAATCTTTTATATACTTATATGAATTTTTTATAAGATACTCTTTATCGGGGGCGGAGCTTTCATCCTCTACGATTACGGTTTTTAAGCCAATGCTGTTTGCGGTAACCAACGCTGTTTTTATATCCTCAAAAAGCATTGCCCTTTCAGGAGAAGAACCAAGCTTTTCAAGAACAGTTATAAAAAAGTCAGGGTCACCTTTATTTGTTCCCATCTTTTCTGTGTAGGCAAAAAAGTCAATCATATCATATATGCCATTGCTCTTCATACAAGCTGAGGCTAACTCTTCGGGGCAGGATGTACCGATAGCTATTTTTATATTATTCTCTTTAAGCTTTTTTAAAAACTCATAAGCACCACTTTTAAGCTTTATATTGTTTTCGTATTCATAAATTGCGGTGTCTATCCAAGTCTGTCTAACCTCACTCGGAGTCATATTAAGCTCCGGAAAAAGCTTACACACATATGCAGAGGACTGGGTAACATTCATATAAGAAATTTCGTTAACAAGGTTATCGTCTGCAGAGACCCCTGTTTCATCTAAAAAATCAGACAGAATATTTTCCCACACCCACATAGAGTTTATAAGGGTTCCGTCTAAATCGAATATTGCACCGTTAAAGTTTCCGTCAAAAATCTCAAAGTTCATTTTTATCTCCTTTATTTATAAAGCTCCTCGGCAATAGGAGTATCGTCAAACAAAAGCTCTTTCATACCATTGTTTTCAGGCTATCTGTAAACAGATTTAATCTTTTATTTTATGTGTAGTATACTTTCTGAAATACTGCTTAATTGTAGCACAAACAAAAAAATATTTCAACAGTTTTAAAGGTTAACCAAAGCTACCGATGCTAAAGACATCACGAAAGGGAAAACTGGCATCTAAAAATTGCCTTTAGTATTGATAGTTTTGGCTAATAATTGTTGCAAAAGATAACAAAGTATGTTATGATAATTTCATCATAGATGAAATTAGTGAATAGTGAAAAATGAATAGTGAAGAGTTAAGGAACAAATGCGTACGCATTTGAATTATATAAAAATCGCTATAGCGATTTTCAACCATAATTATTCATCATTCATTATTAATTATTCATTTTATATGCTATGTTATGGAGGTAGTCGATATGGAAAGAAAAGTTATAAATATTCTTGGTGTAAATATTGATAAGGTCACAGAAATGGAAGCCCTTGACCGTGCGGTAGAGCTTGTTTCGGGGGATGGTGTTTCGGTTATATATACCCCGAATCCTGAAATTGTTATGGCGGCATATGAGGATAAGGATTTTTTAAATGTTTTAAATTCTTCGGATATGTGCGTGCCTGACGGAATAGGGGTTGTTTACGGTGCAAAGATTATCGGTGAGCCTCTTCCTGAAAGAGTTCCCGGATTTGATTTATCCTGCAGACTTATGAAGAAGATGGGCGAGATGGGTAAGAGCGTTTTCCTCTTTGGCTCAAAGCCGGGGGTTGCCGAAAAGGCGGCTGCAACTTTAGAAAAGACTTGCCCGGGTCTTAAAATTGCAGGATGTCGTGACGGATATTTTAAGGATGAAGATACAGAGGATATAATAAACCAGATTAATAATTCAAATGCTGATCTTCTTATGGTTTGCCTTGGAGCGCCAAAGCAGGAGAAGTGGATTTATAACAACAGAGAAAAGTTAAATGTTAAGCTTTGTATCGGTGCAGGGGGAAGCCTTGATGTTCTCGCAGGGGAAGTTAAGAGAGCGCCTGAATTTTTTATAAAGCTAAACCTTGAATGGTTCTACCGTTTTTGCAAACAGCCAAGCCGCATAGGAAGATTTGCGGCTTTGCCAAAGTTTATCCTAACAGTTATGAGGGGTTCGCGACGCAAACCCAATGAAAAGTGAAAAATGAATAGTGAAGAATTAAGGAACAAATGCATACGCATTTGAATTAAATTAAAATCGCTGCAGCGATTTTTACCATAATTGTTCATCATTCATTATTAATTATTCATTTTGGAAGTAGGAGGAATTTTCTATGATATATGTTTTATTGGCAGAGGGCTTTGAAGAGGTTGAGGCTCTTGCTCCCGTAGATATTTTAAGAAGAGGAAATATAGAGGTTAAGACTGCCGGTGTAGGCGGTGATATGGTTCGCGGTGCTCATGATATTTGGGTTAAGGCGGATATGAAGATAGAGGATGTAGACTTGTCTACAGTTGATGGTATAGTTTTGCCCGGTGGTATGCCGGGAACATTGAATCTTCAAAAAGATGATACAGTAAATAAGCTTATAAACCATTGCAGTGAAAAGGGTCTTTTGATATGTGCAATCTGTGCCGCTCCTATGATATTAGGTGAACTTGGCTTGCTTGAAGGAAAGACAGCTACCTGTTACCCGGGCTTTGAAGAACATTTAAAGGGTGCAGTTTTAGGTAAAAATCCGGTAGAGGTATCAGGCAACTTTATTACAGGAAAGGGTCCGGGTGCATCATTTGAATTCGGTAAGGCTATTGTGAATTATATTAATGGAGACGGTGTGGGAGAAAACATTCTTTCCCAGATGCAGTATGAAATATGATTAACGAAAAAAAGGATTTCAGGAAGAAGTACAGAGAAATCCGCAAAAATATAGACGATAAAAAAAGAGAGAAAGAAAATCAGGAAATCTTTTCTGATTTTTTGGAACTTAATGAATATAAAAACGCTAAATCTGTTTTTATATATGTATCTTATGGTGATGAGGTAGAAACTCTTTCCATAATCGAAAAGATATTAGCTGACGGAAAGAGAGTTTCCGTTCCCATTTGCCATAAGGAAAGCCACCATATGAGCGCAGTTTTAATAGACAGTTTAAACTGCCTCAAAAAAGGGGTATACGGAATTTTAGAGCCTGATGCAAATGGCATTATCCTTGAAAAAGAGGATATAGACCTTATAGTTGTTCCGGGGCTTTGCTTTTCGGAAGACGGTTATCGCATAGGCTATGGTGGGGGATATTATGACAGATTTTTAGATGGCTATAAGGGAGTGTCTGTTGGTCTTGCTTTTTCGGAGTGTATAGCAGAAAAAGTTCCCACAGAGAAAACTGATAAAAGAGTAGATATTGTTATAACGGGAAAGAAGAGGTGATAATATGGCAACTGAATATATAAAAGATAAGCACAGACTTGTTGGAATACGTTATATGCTTTTTATAATTGCGGCAGTTAATGCGGTGATTTCAGTTGTTATGAGTATTACTTCAAGCTTTATGGAAAGCGCATTTCCTATATATCTCCAAAGCCTTATATCAGGGCTTTTGGCATATATTATCCCTATAACTATATATGCTAAAACCACAAAGGTTACAGTTGAAACCGCCAAGGACAGATTTTATATGAACAGATGCAGAGTTTTGATACTTGTTCTTGCATTTGTGATGGGTGTGGCATTTCAGTTTGTTATGATTGCGGCAAATCTCCCTGTAAACCTTTTGTTCAACAAGTCAACCCCATATCTTCCCGAGACGGTTTTTGAGCTTGTTGCATCAATGGTTATTGTTGCAGTTTTGCCTGCCATATTTGAAGAATTTTTATTCAGGGGAATTGTTGTAGGCTCTATGGTGGAGTTTAATACTACCGCCGCGGCAATCTTTTCTTCTGTGATGTTTGCTATATTGCATGCAGATATGTATGGTATGCCGGGATATATCCTTATGGGGTTTGTTCTGACTTCTGTTGTAAGACGTTCAGGCTCTTTATATCCTGCAATGATATTCCATTTCGCAAATAATATGACAGCCCTTCTGTTAGGGTATTTTAACGAAGAGCTTGTATATGCTCCTGTGTTTTTGATTATATTGTTTGTGTCAGGGATTATAGTTTTTGTTGTGACATATCTTATTTTTGAAATGATGCACAAGAGACCTGAAAAAACAAGCGCAATGAAAACAGGGCAGTTATTAGGACAAAGCTTTGTGAGTCTGCCTATTATTCTGTCAATTGCTATGGTAGCCATTACTGCTGTTTTAGCGAGAAATATGTAAGGGGTTTTTCTATGAAAAAGTTAAGTATTAAAAAAATCTGCATAATAGTTGTTGCGGTTTTGCTGTTTATGTTTTTGTTTTGTGACCTTCTGGGTATAGGAGGAAGCAAAAATCCAATAGAGATAAGGGTTGAAAAGGGAACGGGCTTGTCTGCGGTTACAGAAACTCTTAAGGATACGGGAATTATCAGCAATAAGTTTATGTTCAAGGCATATGCAACTATTACCGGAAAGCATGTATATCAGGCAGGGGTTCACAGATTAAATCCATCTATGAGCTACGGAAAGATAGTAAAGACCTTGGAAACTCCGCCCGTTAATGAAGAAATTCAGGTTTTAATTCCTGAAGGATACGAGATTTATAAAATTGCAGATGCTCTTTATGAAAAAGGGTTAATCAATAAGGAAATTTTTATGCGCGAGGTTGAAAGCGGAGACTTTGACTATGACTTTGTAAAGGATATTCCTGAAAGAGAAAACAGGCTCGAAGGATATCTCTTCCCTGATACCTATAACTTTTCTAAAAACGAAACAGAATATGATATAATCGACAAGATGCTTAAAAACTTTGAAAAGAATGTTATCCCTGTTTATAATGAGTCAGGAACAGATAAATCTTTAGATTATATTGTAAACCTTGCATCTATTATCGAAAGAGAAGCGGCAAATGACGATGAGAGAAAAACAGTTTCATCTGTTTTTGTTAACCGCCTGAACAAGGGCAACAGACTTGAATCCTGCGCTACTGTTCAGTACATCTTGAAAGAGAGAAAAAGCGTTTTAAGCAATGAGGATACACGAATAGATTCTCCGTATAATACTTATATGAACAGCGGTCTTCCAATAGGGCCTATTGCCGCACCGGGAATTAAATCCATTGAGGCGGCGCTCTATCCTGAGGATACAAATTATATGTTTTTCATTGCGGTTAACGACGGAAGCTACAGTCTGTTTTCAGAAACCCTTGAGGAACATCTTGAAAAACAGAGACAAATTCAGAATTAACGTGGATTAACGCGAAAGTTCCTTTCCCGTTAATGCCTCCGGCGGATTTAATTGCCCGTGCGAAATTTTCTTCGCGCTTGCTCAGAAACGCACATGGGCATAAAATCTCTTATCATTTCTTGCCATACGGATAAGAGAAAATTAAATTACTATTTGTGCCGGCGTATGGCGGCGAAATGGAGATTTTATGACAGAAGATTTTATAAACTTTGACTATATAACAAGATATATAAGAAGAACCTTAAAAAAGTCAGATGGGCTTCTTCTTGAAATGGAAGAGTTTGCCAAGAAGAATGAAGTTCCTATATCCCAGCCTGAATCTATAAAGCTTAATGAACTTTTAATTAAAATAGGAAACGTTAAAAAAGTTTTGGAGGTAGGGACAGCTATTGGATATTCAGCAATAAGAATGGCGCGTGCCGGTGCGGAATGCGTTCATACAATAGAGATTCACGAGCCTGCCGCAAAGAAGGCAAGGGAGTACATCGAAAAGGCAAACCTTTCAGATAAGATAACTGTTTTTGAGGGGGATGCAAAGGATGTTTTGCCAACTCTTAATAGAGAATATGACCTTGTTTTTATTGATGCGGCAAAGGGGCAGTATAACGAGTTCTTTAAGCAGGGAATGAGGCTTCTTAAAAAGGGCGGAATCCTTGTATCAGATAATATTTTATATAAGGGTATGACTGCGACGGATGAACTGGTTCAGCACAGAAAGATAACCATTGTAAAAAGGCTCAGGGAATATGTTGATATGCTTTGTAACCATCCGGAGCTTGAAACGGATATACTTCCTTTAGGTGACGGAGTTGCCATAAGTGTAAAATGCGAAGAAGGTGAATGATAAATGCGTAGAACTTCATATGGGATGCGTGGCTTTATAAAGAATATTGATTTCTGGCTTGCGGGCCTTGTTCTTGCTGCGGCTGTGTTTGGGATTGTTATGATTTCAAGCGCAGGCGGAGAGAGTGCTGTAAGATATGTTATTGTTCAGTCAGCAGGTCTTTTGTTAGGTATTTTGGGGATATGCGCCCTTATGATTTTAGACTATGAATATCTTGCAGGAATATCAAGATACTTAATGATAGCGGGATGCGCATTACTTGTTCTTGTTTTAATTCCCGGAATAGGTAGCGTGGAAAACGGAGCGAGAAGCTGGTTTAACATAGGCCCTGTAAATCTTCAGCCGGGTGAAGTTGTTAAAATAATTTTTATAATTGTTTTTGCAAAGGCACTTTCTGATAATGACGGGCATATAGATGATTTTAAAACTGTGCTTAAGCTTTTGTGTTATGGGGCTGTGCCTATTGTTCTTATAATCGTTCAGCCTGACTTTGGTACAGCAATGGTATATGCGGCTATGTTTGTTGCTATGCTTTTTGCGGCAGGGATAGGAAAGAAGTATATAATAGGTGGCGGATTAGCAGTAGCGGTTTTATGCCCTGTTATGTGGTTCCTTGTTCTTCAGGACTACCAGAAGCAAAGGCTTTTAACTTTGTTTAATCCTGAAGGTGACCCCACAGGTGCAGGTTATCACGTGATACAGTCAAAGCTTGCGGTAGGGTCAGGCAGATTTTTCGGTGCAGGCCTTTATAAAGGCTCAAGTCAGCTTAACAATGCTCTTCCTGAAAGACATACTGACTTTATATATTCTGTTGTTTGCGAAGAACTTGGAATGCTTGGTGGTATACTTGTTATAATATTAATAAGTGCTATCATAATAAGATGCATATACATAGGAATGAACGCAAGAAACCGTCTTGGAACATATATGTGTATAGGCGTTGCGGCAATGCTTATGTTTCAGGCTTTTGAAAACATAGGTATGTGCATTGGCCTTTTACCTGTTACCGGTGTAACTTTACCGTTTTTCAGTTATGGTGGGTCGTCTATACTTACAACAATGCTTTCGGTGGGGCTTGTCCTTAACGTGAAGTACAGAAGCCGAATGATTAATTTTTAAAGAAGGTATAGTATGATAAGATTATTGGTAAGGAGCTTTGTTTTAAATAGCAATGATACCTCAGGCTTTGCGGTAAGGCAGAGATATGGGGTATTGTGTGGCACTCTTGGAATAGTTTTAAACGCCCTTTTGTTTCTTATTAAGATAATCGCAGGGTTTCTGTCAGGAAGTATGGCTATTATAACTGATGCTTTTAACAACCTTTCGGATATGGGTTCTTCTGTTGTTATGGTGATAGGGTCAAAGATAAGCGGAAAAACCGCCGACAGAGAGCACCCATATGGACACGGAAGAGGTGAATATATTTCCGCCCTTATAATTTCCTTTTTGATTATATACTGCGGAGCAGAGCTTTTAAAAAATTCTGCCGTAAAGGTTTTTAATTATGAGGTGACAGAGTTTAGCTTAATTCCTGCTCTTTTGATGCTTGTGACCTTCCCCGTAAAGCTATGGATGTGGCACTATAACAAAGAGATAGGAAAAAAGATAAATTCTTCTGTTCTGCTTGCGGCATCAAAGGATAGTTTAAATGATACTTATGTAACAGCGGTTGTTGTTATATCTATGTTTGTATCACCTTTTGTTAAGTTTCCCCTTGATGCTCTTGTGGGTATAATCCTGTCTGTTCTGATAATCAAAACAGGTATAGATGTGGCAAGGGAAACAACAGACAGACTTATAGGAAAGGCTCCTGATGATGAACTTTCAGCACTTATAGAAAGCTATATTGTTGACGGAGAGAAAATCCTGGGTATGCACGGACTTATGGTTCACGATTATGGGCCCGGATGCAAGTTTGCGTCCGTTCACGCAGAGGTTCCTCATGATATGTCCTTTGTTGAGGCCCACGATATGATAGACCAAATTGAATATAAAATCTTAAATGAACTTTCTGTTGATATTGTTATTCACACAGATCCCGTCCGCTTAAACAGAAATGACGGATAAATGTGGATTTCATGGAACAGAAAGGAGGAAGCGTATGAAGACATATATAGAAAAATACAAAAGAATAGCAATAATAGTGGCGGCAGTTGTTTTATCTGTCAGCCTTTTTGGGTGCAATAAAGCAGAGGAAAAATCAGCTGATGTTTCAAGCGAGAAGATATATAACTTTCCGCCTGCAAGCGAACAAAACGATATGATGAAGATGGTAAGGTCAATAGAAGCAGAGGGAAAGGTTTGCTACCTTACCTTTGATGATGGGCCTACCAAAGAGGTTACCCCTCAGGTTTTAGACGTCTTAAAAGAAAAGAATGTTAAGGCAACATTTTTCTGCCTTGGAAAGATGCTTGCCGCTAACCCTGAAATTGCAAAGCGCGCCTTTGATGAAGGGCACCTTATGGCAAATCATTCATATAATCACAGCTATAATGAACTTTATGCAACAGCAGAAAGCTTTATGCAGGAGGTAACCGATACAGAAAACAAGATACGAGAGATAACAGGAGAAGACCCTTTCAAGCTTTTCAGATTTCCCGGAGGAGGTCAGGATGCAGGCGACCACGCGGCAGAGAAGCAGGTTTACAAAGAGGTTCTTAAGAAAAACGGATACTATTTTGCAGACTGGAACTGTTTAAACGGTGATGCAGAAGGGCATAACGTAAGCCCGGGAGAGCTTTTGAATAAAATCAAAAGAACTGCTATTGAAAAGCATATTGTTGTTTTAATGCACGATGCGGCAACAAAGAAAACAACACCACAGGCCCTTGGTTCTATTATTGATTATTTAAGAGAAAAAGGGTATGAATTTAAACGTCTTGACGAAATCGACTATTATGACACAGGTCTTAAGAAGGTTGTCGAGAGTGATATGATATTATAATGTTTGATACAGGTGAGGTATATGGAGAAGAAAACGCTTAAAACCCTTGAATTTAACAAAATAGTTGAAAGGCTTTCAGGCTTTGCTGTAAATGAAGCGGCAAAGGAGAAGGCTTTGGCTCTTGTACCTGTATCAAATAACAGAGCAGTATCTGAAATGCTTGACGAAACAGACGCGGCGGTTACCCTTATCTTAAAGTATGGGTCCCCTGAAATCGTGTTTATAAACGACATAGAAGAGGCGGAAAAGCGCCTTGTGGCAGGAGCGGGCCTTTCCATGGCAGAACTTTTGAATATTTCAAAGGTGCTAAAGGGTGCAAGAGTCTGGAAACAATACACAAAGGAGCAGATGGGAGTCCTCTATCCACATATAGATGAATTTGTTTCAAATAAGGCATTTGAAGAAAAGATTAAAACATCTATTATTTCTGAAGATGAGATGGCAGATGGCGCAAGCCCTGAACTTGCAGGGATAAGAAGAAAGATAAAGAATAATTCCGCTAAAGTCAGGGATATCCTTGACAATATGATTCGTTCATCCCATTACAGAAAGTTTTTGCAGGACCCTATTGTTACTGTCAGAAACAACCGTTATGTTGTTCCCGTAAAGGCAGAGTGCAGAGGGGATATAAAGGGTATCGTTCACGATATGTCGGCATCAGGGTCAACTATATTTGTTGAGCCTGAAACTGTTGTTAATGCAAATAATGAGTTAAACGAGCTTTCTATAAAAGAAAAGGCAGAGATAGACAGAATTTTGCTTGAACTATCCCTGGAGGCATCGGAAATTGTTGAGGAAATCCGCCTTGATTTTGATATTTTAACCCATCTTGATTTTGTTTTTGCAAAGGCAAAGCTTTCTCTTGATATGAAGGGTGTTACACCGAAGCTTACAAATGACGGAAGCATACTTATCAAAAAGGGCAGACACCCTCTTATTGATAAAAATAAGGTTGTACCTATTGATGCAGAGCTTGGAAGGAATTTTGATACATTAATCGTAACAGGCCCGAATACAGGTGGTAAAACTGTTGTTTTAAAAACCCTTGGTCTTTTCTGCCTGATGACCCAGGCAGGGCTTAATATCCCTGCGGCAGATGAGTCGGAAATCCCTGTCTATAATGATATCTTTGCAGATATCGGTGACGAGCAGAGCATAGAACAGAGCTTATCAACCTTTTCATCACATATGAAAAATATAGTTTCCATATCAGAAAAGCTGACTGATAACTGCCTTGTTCTCTTTGATGAATTAGGCGCAGGAACTGACCCAACAGAGGGTGCGGCTCTTGCAACATCTATAATCGAAAGCTTCAGGGGAAGGGGCGCAAAAATCGCGGCAACAACCCATTACAGCGAGCTTAAGCTCTATGCCCTTTCTACAAATGGCGTAGAGAATGCTTCCTGCGAGTTTGACGTGGAAACTTTAAGCCCAACTTACAGACTTTTAATCGGTGTTCCGGGGCGCAGTAATGCCTTTGCTATTTCGGAAAAGTTAGGGCTTCATCAAAGCATTATAGAAAAGTCAAAGGAACTTTTATCTAAAGAGAATATTAAGTTTGAAGACGTTCTTTCTAAAATCGAGGATAACAGAGTTTCTGCCGAAAGAAACTTTGAAGAAACCGAAAGACTTCGCAAGGAAACCGAAAGGCTTCAGGCAGAGCTTTCAGCCGAGAGAGAAAAAATCGAAAAGCAGAAAGATAAGATATATGACCGCGCAAGACAGAACGCGGAAAAGATATTGCTTCGCGCTCAGGAAGACGTTGAAGAAATGCTTAACGCCTTTAAAGAGGCACAAAAGGAAAAAGAAGAAAAAGACGCTATTCGCCAGATGGAAGAAATCCGCAGGGATTTAGGTCTTAAGGTTAAAAAGAACAAAAAGTCAAAGCAGAAAAACGAACCAAAAGTTCGCGGAAACGCAACTGTTAATACCTTAAAGCTTGGCGCAACTGTTATGATTACTGATTTGGGGGATAAGGGAAGCGTTCTTTCTATAAACAAAAAGGACGAAACTGCTCTTGTTCAGGTAGGAATAATGAAGATAAGCGCAAGGATAGAAGATCTTTTGATTTTAACAGATGAAGAGGGCAAAAAGCCTGAAAGCTTTAAAAAGGTCTCTGCAGGTGGCGGAGGCCTCAGGAAAGATACTGTAAAGTCAGAGGTTGACTTAAGAGGAATGACATTGGAAGAGGCGGAAAGTGCGGTAGATAAGTTCTTGGATGAGTGCTCTATGGCGGGGCTTAACACCGTCAGCATTATTCACGGAAAGGGCACGGGAGTATTAAGAACAGGTATCCAGACATTGCTCAGAAGACACCCTCACGTTAAGACATTCAGGCTTGGCAGATATGGTGAGGGCGAAAACGGAGTTACAATAGCAGAATTAAAATAAAAATAATATAATAATCATGAAAAAAGTATTGTAATTTGTTGAAAAAGATGTTAAAATAGGTACTGTGGTTCTTTATGCAATATGAGGAATAGTATAAATTTTATGTTAAGAACAAATCGGGAGAAATTATTATGTTAAAGAAGAAATGGCTAATTAAGGAATTTGATAAGGCTCGCGTGTTGGAGATATCCAAAACCTTTAAGGTAACTCCTCTTACCGCTATTATTCTCTATAACAGAGGTATCAGGGATGATGAGTCTATAAAGAAATTCCTTTCAAAGGATATAAATGTAATGTATGACCCTTTCCTTATGCGCGATATGGATAAGGCTGTTGAGCGTATTACCACCGCAAAGGAAAAGGGCGAAAAGATTACTATCTACGGCGACTATGACGTAGACGGAATTACTGCTATTGCCATTTTATATAAGCACTTAATGGAAATGGGCATAGAGGTTGATTATTACGTTCCTGACAGAATGCAGGAAGGTTACGGTGTTAATCAGGTTGCCCTTGATAAGATTAAAGCAGACGGAAGCTCACTTATTATAACAGTTGATACAGGTATAACTGCTGTTGAAGAATGTGAGTATGCAAAGAGCATAGGTCTTGATGTTATCGTTACTGACCATCACGAATGTAAAGAAATTATTCCTGATGCGTATGCGGCAATAGACCCAAAGCGTAAGGACTGCGGATACCCATTTAAAAGCCTTGCAGGTGTTGGTGTTGTATTTAAACTTATTCAGGCCCTTGCAGGTGAAAATTCTCTCGATACATTGATGGAAAAATATGCAGACCTTATGTGTCTTGGTACTGTTGCAGATATTTCTCCTTTGGTTGACGAAAACAGAGTTATCGTTACAGAGGGCTTAAAGAGATTTAAGAATACAAAGAATGTAGGTCTTAAGGCCTTGATAGACGTTTCAACAAACGGAAAGGCTATTACCACATCTACAATTGGTTATATTATCGCGCCAAGAATCAACGCAAGCGGCCGTCTTGGCTGTGCTTCAAGAAGCGTTGAGCTCTTTTTGACAGATGATAAGGAAAATGCAATAAACCTTGCTAACTCACTTTGTGAGGAAAATTCACTTCGTCAGCAGACAGAGCAGAAAATGTTTAAAGAAGCATTGGATTATTTAGAAGCGCATCCTGAAGTAAAGAATGACAAAATCATTGTTATTCCTCACGAAAACTGGCATCACGGTATCGTAGGAATAGTTTCTTCAAAGATTACTGAAAAGTTCTATAAGCCATCTATCCTCTTCGCAAGTGACGGGGATGAGGCAAAGGGTTCAGGCAGAAGCGTTTCAGGATTTAACTTATTTGGTATCCTCGAAAATTCTTCAAACCTTTTAGAAAAGTTCGGCGGACACGAACTTGCAGCTGGTCTTACTATTAAGGCGGCTAACATAGAAGAGTTCCGTAAGAAGATAAACGAAGATGCTGAAAAGTATCTTGATGAGGATGCATCAGTTCCGACTATCAGTATTGATGCGGCAATTAAAGCTCCGTTTATAACAATAGAAACAGTTAAGGATATTAACAACTTACAGCCATTTGGTGTTGATAATCCTACACCTGCCTTTACAGTTCGTAACATTAAGATACATAAGATAAGTGTTATGAGTGAGGGTAAGCACCTCCGTATGACGCTCTTAAAAGATGGTAAGTATCTTGATTCAGTTGGATTTGGTATGGGTGAATATTATCACCATTTAGAAGAGGGTGACTTTATTGATGTTGCCTTTGCTCTTGATATAAATGACTATAAGGGCTTCCAGAATGTTCAGCTTATACTTAAGGATATTAAGCGAGCAGGCGGAGAAGATATGGACAATTAAATTATCAGGAAAACATAAAAGCCGGCTTTTTGCCGGCTTTAGTTTACAGAGAGGGGGATATATATGAGTGAGATAAAGACAGAATATAATTTAGATACGTTGCTTCAGGCAATCCGCAAATACCACAGTAACGATGATTTGCAGATTGTTGAGAAAGCATATGCCTATGCAGATGAGAAGCATAAGGAACAGGTAAGAAAATCAGGCGAGCCATATATTATCCACCCTGTTCACGTTGCTCACACTATTGCCAATTTCGGTCTTGATCCCCAGTCTGTCTGTGCGGCTCTTCTTCACGATGTTGTTGAGGATACAGATACACCACTTGAAGAAATAGAAAGAGAATTCAGCGAAGAAATCGCTATGTTGGTAGACGGGGTTACAAAGCTTGGTAAAATCCCTACTTCTTCAAAGGAAGAGCAGCAGATAGAAAACTTAAGAAAAATGTTCTTTGCAATGGCAAAGGATATAAGAGTTGTGGTTATCAAGCTTGCCGACAGGCTTCACAACGTGCAGACTCTTAAGTATATGAAAGAGGAAAAGCAGAGATATATCGCCCGTGAAACATTGGAAGTATATGCTCCTCTTGCTCACAGACTTGGTATGTCTAAAATAAAGCTTCAGCTTGAAGATATGGCACTTCGTTTTATTGACCCTGTGGCATATTATGAAATCGTTGATAAGATAGCCCAGAAGAGAAGCGAACGAGAAGAGTTTATTGCGGATATCATAAAGTTAATAGAAGATAAGCTTTCAGAAGCTTTAGATGCAAAGCCACATATAGAGGGCAGAGCAAAGCATTTTTACAGCATATACAGAAAAATGTTTATGCAGAACAAAAGTATTGATGAGCTTTATGATTTGTTCGCAGTAAGAGTTATTGTTGATACTGTGGCTGAATGTTATTCGGTTTTGGGTGCGGTTCATGAAATGTTTAAGCCTATCCCTGGCAGATTTAAAGATTATATCGCTATGCCAAAGCCTAATATGTATCAGTCCCTCCATTCAACCTTAATAGGTCCCGGAGGAACACCTTTTGAGATACAGATAAGAACCTGGGAGATGCATCATACTGCTGAAAACGGAATTGCTGCCCATTGGAAGTATAAAGAGGGCATATCAGGTAAAAGTGATATGGACGGGAAGCTTGAATGGGTTAAACAGCTTCTTGATTTACAGAAGGAGTCTAACGCAGAAGAGTTTATGCAAGCCCTTAAGATAGATATGTTCAGCGATGAAGTATTCGTCTTTACTCCAAAGGGTGATGTTATAAGTCTTCCTACAAATGCTACGCCTATTGACTTTGCCTATGCAATTCACAGTGCGGTAGGTAACCGTATGGTTGGGGCAAAGGTAAACGGAAAGATTGTTAATATTGACTATGCTCTTAAAAACGGAGATATTGTTGATGTTATAACATCAAATTCAGGTGCAGGACCAAACCTTGACTGGATTAAGATATGTAAAACATCCCAGGCAAGGAATAAGATAAATCAATGGTTTAAAAAGATTAACCGTGATGAAAATATTGTTAAGGGCCGCGAAATTCTCGAGCAGGAGCTTAAAAAGAATAATATTCCTGTATCTTATGCAGAGGATGAAAAGCTCTTACAAAAGCTTGCCCAGAAATATGGATTTAATAACGTAGAAGATATTATGGCAGGCATAGGCTTTGGAAGCACAAGTGCTTTAAAGTTTATGACAAGGTTTAAGACAGAGTGCAAAAAGCTTATGGCAAAGGATGAAACCTTGTCGGCAGATGAGATTCTTCCTATGATGCTTAAGACTACGTCAAAGCCAAATAACAGCGGAATTATTGTAGAAGGCATAGATAACTGTCTTACAAGATTTTCTCATTGTTGTAACCCGGTTCCGGGGGATAAGATTGTGGGATATGTTACACGAGGCAGAGGTGTTGCTATTCACAGAGCGGACTGTATCAATATGATTCAGGCGCAGAACAACCCTGATAATGACCTTCGTTTTATCCCTGTAAGATGGGCAGATGACACAGGAAGCGCATTCCAGTCATCAATTATTATAACAGCGACAAACCGTTCAAATCTTTTGCTTGATGTAACTTTAGCAGTTGCTGAATTTAAAATAGCTATCAATAACGTTAATGCAAGAACAGGTAAGAATAACCTTGCCATAATTGATTTAACGATGGAAATTTCAGGAACAGAACAGCTTGAAAAGATTATTGAAAAGATAAATCTTATAGACGGAATTATTTCCATAGCAAGAAAGAGACAGTAAGAAAAAGGAGGGCGCAGATATGAAAATTCATTCACTTGTGTTAGGGGATTTATCATCAAACTGTTATATCTGGGAAGACGAAAATACAAAAAATGCAATGGTCATAGACGTGCCATCTCAAGCAGACCGAATTATAGCTTATGCAGATAAGCTGGGTCTTAAAATTACTGATGTAATCCTGACCCATGGCCACTTTGACCATATGCTTGCTGTTAAAGAGCTATGCGAAAAAACAGGGGCTTCCTTTTCGGTATTTCATAAAACAGAAAACTTTTTAAAGGATAAAAGCTTAAACCTTTGCAGTTTTGCAAGAGTTGATTTTGAACATATAAAGCCTGATAAGCTTTTATATGACGGAGATATTATTGATTTTTACGGAAATGAGATTTTGCTTATATCAACTCCCGGTCATACGGAAGATTCAATATGTCTTTTGCATAAAGATACCATTATTTCAGGGGACACTCTCTTTAGCAGAGGAGTAGGCAGATGGGATTTTCCTACAGGAAACGGAAGAGAAGAGATAAATTCAATAAAAGAAAAGCTTTATGTTTTGCCGGATGATACAAAGGTATATCCCGGCCACGGACCGTCTACTACTATCGGAGAGGAGAAAAGGGAAAACCCTTATACAGTATAATGTCTGAAAAAACACCTTGGGGTGTTCTTACGGGAATACGCCCATCTAAAATTGCAACAAAGCTTCTCCTTGATGGTATGAGCGAAGATGATGCAATAAAGTTTTTTTCAAATGAATATGGAACCGATATAAATAAGGCAGAGCTTGCGGTGAAGGTTGCTGTGGCAGAGCTTCCTGCAAGAGAGGATATGCATGAAAATGGTGTGAGTATCTATATTGGGATACCATTCTGCCCTACAAGATGTCTGTACTGTTCTTTTGTTACCTGCGGAACAAGGCAGGCGGCAAAGCTTATGGATAAGTACATAGAAGCCTTAAAAAAAGAGATAACATATACTGCGGATATTATAAAGTCAAACGGTGACAGAGTTGAAACTGTTTATATGGGTGGTGGTACACCTACAACATTAAGCGATACCCAGCTTGATGATGTGATATCCCATATGTATAAGGAGTTTGACTTAAGCGGGGTAAAGGAGTTTACCGTTGAGGCGGGAAGACCCGATACGATTACGGAAGAAAAGCTTATGGTTTTAAAAAAGCATAATGTCAGCAGAATCAGTATAAACCCACAGAGTATGAATCAGAAATCCCTTGATATAATAGGAAGAAATCATACTCCACAGCAGATAAAGGACGCATTTTATCTTGCAAGAAAGTGTGGCTTTGATAATATAAATATGGATGTTATTGCAGGCCTTCCGGGAGAAGATTTAGAGATGTTTAAAAATACCTTAAAAGAGGTTGAAAAACTATCCCCCGAGAATGTTACTGTTCACGTTATGAGCATAAAAAGGTCATCAAGGCTTCACGAATATCTGGAAAAGTATAATTTGTCTGATGGTGATGAAGTATCAAAAATGGTGGACTTTGCCTATGACTTTTTAAAGAGCAAGGATAAGCACCCATACTATATGTACAGGCAGAAAAATCAGCTTGGTAATTTGGAAAACGTGGGCTATGCAAAAGAAGGCTTTGACAGTTTGTATAACATCTACATAATGGAAGAGATACAAACTATTATATCATTAGGTTGTGGCGGTGTTACTAAAACAGTTGACAGAGCAACCGACAGAATAGAGAGAATCTTTAATGTTAAAGAGCCGAAAGACTATATTGAAAGACTTGGCGAAATGCTTGAAAGAAAAGATGAACTTAAAAAAGGATTTCATCAAATGGATGAAATCAATGAATAGTGAATAGTGAAGAATGAATAGTGAAGAGTTAAGGAACAAATGCTTTGCATTTGAAATAAAAGAAAATCGCTAATGCGATTTTCAACCACAATTATTCATCATTCATTATTAATTATTCTTTTTGTAGGGGGCATTCAGATTATACAGCCTTTAAAAAATAAAAGTCAAAAGTATATTAGTCTGCATAGTATAGTTAGTGAATAATAGTAAAAGGATTGATAGAGTATGGAAATATACCTTGATAACAGTTCGACAACAAAGCCTTATAAGGAAGTTTGCGATAAGGTAATTGAGGTAATGTACGAAAATTACGGAAACCCCTCATCTCTTCACAGATTAGGGATTTCTGCCGAAAAGGAAATAAAAGCAGCAAGGAAAGATATTGCAGAAACACTCGGTGCTATGCCTGAAGAAATTTTCTTCACATCAGGGGGAACAGAGGCAGACAACCTTGCTATTATGGGTGTGGCTTATGCCGCAAGAGGAAAGCATATATTAAGCACACCTATTGAACATCCGGCAGTTTTAAATACCCTTAAAAACCTTGAAGAAAACGGGTATACAGTTGAATATATTCCTGTTGATGAAGACGGGGTAGTTGTTCTTGCAGAATTTGAAGAAATGCTCCGAACAGACACAGTTTTGGTTACCTGTATGCTTGTTAACAACGAAATCGGCTCTGTTCAACCGATTTCCCAGATGTCAAGAATAATTAAAAGAAAGTCACCAAAATGCTATCTTCACGTTGATGCGGTTCAGGGATATTGCAAAGTGCCCTGTAACCAGAGAATGATGGGTGTTGACTTAATCAGCATAAGCGGACACAAAATACACGGACCTAAAGGTATGGGTGCGCTGTATATTAAAAAGGGCACAAAGATTTCGCCTGTTGTTTTCGGGGGCGGTCAGCAAAACGGAATAAGACCGGGAACAGAAAATGTTCCGGGGATTGCAGGCCTTGGCCTTGCCGCAAAGATGTGCTATATGGGTATGGCAAAGAATGTTCCTGAAATGGACAGACTTAAAAATAAGCTTAAAGATGAGCTTTTAGCCAATATAGAAAATATAAGAATAAACAGCCCTGAAAAAGGAGCGCCACATATTTTGAATGTTTCCTTTACAGGTGTGCGGTCAGAGGTTGTTTTACACTCCCTTGAAAATGAAGAAATTTATGTTTCAAGCGGTTCAGCCTGCTCAAGCCATAAGGCAGAACCAAGTTATGTTTTAACAAGTATCGGTCTTGACCGAAAGGAAATAGACGGAAGCATAAGATTCAGCCTTTCGGAATTTACTACTGATGAGGAAGTTGATAAAGCAGTTTCAGTTTTAAAGGAGTTAATTCCAAGGCTTCGAAAATTAAATATGAGATAAATCCAGGGGCTGTTTTGATAAGAATATCTTATATAATATGCAGGGTGCGACACAGCGCCCCTTGCCTAAAGGACGCTGATTGCCGGTAGCAATCGTTTAGCGCTGACCGGAGCGGACAGCGGAGACGAGGGTCACGTAGTGGCGAGGGGATTCAATGTTGTTCCGCGGGCGTACTTTATCAAAACAGCACCTATATGGAAATAAAAGGAGATAAAAATGAAAGCAGATATTATTTTATTAAAGTATGGTGAAATTTCTTTAAAGGGTCTTAACAGACCTGTTTTTGAAAAAAAGCTTTTAAGCAATATATCAAGCGCTTTAGCGCCTCTTGGAAAGTTTTCTATAAGATGCTCACAGTCAACAATTTACGTTGAGCCAATGGAGGATGATATAGATATTGACTTAACTCTTGAAAGACTTTCAAAGGTTTTTGGTATAGTTAATATCTGCCCTGCAGTAAAGTGCGGAAAGACTATGGAAGAAATCGAAAAGGCTACTGTAGAGGCTCTTAATAGCCAGGACGTTTACGGAAAGACTTTTAAGGTTGAAGCAAAGCGAGAGGACAAGCAGTTCCCTATGAACTCTCCACAGATTTGTAAGCATATGGGTGGGGTAATCCTTAAAAACGTAAAGGGTCTTTCTGTTGATGTGCATAATCCTGATATTTTAGTGCAGATCGAAGTCCGAAAAGAAGCTTATATCTTTACTAAAAAGATTAAGGGTGCATCAGGTATGCCGGTAGGCACAGCAGGAAAGGCAACATTGCTCTTAAGCGGTGGTATAGACAGCCCTGTTGCAGGCTGGATGATTTCAAAGAGAGGTGTTGTGTTAGAAGCAGTTCACTTCCACAGCCATCCTTATACATCAGACAGAGCAAAGGAAAAGGTAATTGATCTTGCGAAAATCATATCTGTTTATACAGGGGAAATTAAGCTTCATATTGTGCCTTTTACTGATATACAGTTAGACATTATAGATAAGTGCCCTAAAGAGTATCTTACAATCATAATGAGAAGAATTATGATGAGGATAGCAGAAAAGATATCTGTGGAAAACGGATGCCAGGCCCTTATTACAGGTGAGAGCATAGGTCAGGTTGCAAGCCAGACAATGGAAAGCCTTGCCTGCACAGATAACGCAGTAGATATTCCTGTTTTCAGACCTTGCATCGGTATGGATAAAGAAGAAATCGTGACAATTTCCAAAAAGATAGAGTCTTACGAAACATCTATCTTACCATATGAGGATTGTTGCACAATCTTTGTGCCAAAGCATCCTAAAACAAAACCATCAATTTCAGAAATTGAAGAGGCAGAAAAGGCTCTTACTGATATAGAAAGTATGATAGAAAAATCAATAGCTGAAAGAGAAATAATCTCTGTTAAGTAGTGGTGAAAAGTGTGAATAAAGTTTATATTTCGGAAATAGAGGGTGAAGAAAAGAGCCTTGTCAAAAAGCTGCTTGATGAAAACAAGACTATAACCTTTGCAGAAAGTTGTACAGGTGGCCTTCTTTCAAAAAAGATTACCGATATATCAGGGGCGTCATCCTGCTTTGAGTGTGGCTTTGTTACCTACTCAAATGAGAAAAAGGAAAAGCTTTTAGGCGTAAGCCACGATACCCTGATAAAATATGGTGCAGTATCATATCAGACAGCATATGAAATGTGTAAGGGTGCAAAAGAGGTAGCTGACGCAGATATTGCCATAAGCGTAACAGGAATAGCAGGGCCAACAGGGGGAACGCCTGAAAAACCCGTTGGGCTTGTGTATGTTGGAGTTTGCACTGATAATATTCATGGTGTGGTAAAGCTTAACCTTTCAGGCACACGTGAAGAAGTAAGGGAAAAGACTTCTTTATGCGCCTTTAATCTTGCCCTTATGGCCCTTGAGGATAATCACTGTCCTGAATATGGGGCACTTCTTGATATAGAATATGTATAGCCTCAATAAAATTCTTGACACAGAGATTTTGCTAAATTATAATATTATTTAGCAGGAAAAGAGGACATAAAAAGAGAGAAGAAAGGAAGTTATATAGAATGAATGAAGAAAAGAAAAAGGCACTTGAAAGTGTCTTTGGACAGATAGAAAAACAGTACGGAAAAGGTTCGGTTATGCGACTTGGTGATAAATCTGATATTGAGGTTGAGGCTGTACCTACAGGATCCCTTGCCCTTGATATTGCTTTGGGTATAGGTGGTATCCCAAGAGGCAGAATTGTGGAGATTTACGGACCTGAATCATCAGGTAAGACAACTGTTGCGCTTCACGTTGTAGCAGAGGTTCAGAAGCTTGGCGGTGAGGCGGCATTTATTGATGCAGAGCATGCCCTTGACCCTGTTTATGCTAAAAATTTAGGTGTAAATATTGATGACCTTATTGTGTCACAGCCAGACACAGGTGAACAGGCTTTGGAAATTACTGAACAGTTAGTCAGAAGCGGTGCTATTGACATTGTTGTAGTTGACTCTGTTGCAGCACTCACTCCAAAGCAGGAGATAGAGGGTCTTATGGGTGATTCACATATCGGCCTTCAGGCAAGACTTATGTCACAGGCTCTTCGTAAGCTCGCTAGTGTAATTAGCCGTTCAAACACAATAGCTATTTTTATAAATCAGCTTCGTGAAAAGGTTGGGGTTATGTTTGGCAACCCTGAAACAACACCTGGCGGTAATGCTCTTAAGTTCTATTCTTCAGTAAGACTTGATGTTCGCCGTTCAGAAACTATCAAGACAGATGATGGTATTGCAGGTAACAGAACAAGAGTTAAGGTTGTTAAGAATAAGGTATCAGCGCCGTTTAAGAATGCAGAATTTGATATTATCTACGGAAAGGGTATTTCAAAGGTGGGTAATATTTTAGACCTTGGTGTTGAATATGATATTATCGAAAAGAGTGGTTCATGGTTCTCCTATGATGGAAGCAGATTAGGTCAGGGAAGAGAAAGCGCTAAAAAGGTTTTAGAGGATAATCCTGAACTCTGTAACGAAATCGAAGCAAAAATCCGCGAAGCAGCTGACCTTCCTGCTATGAAGGTTGAAGAGGGAGATGCAGAAACTCCTTTCACACCTGTTGAAAAGCCTGCTAAGAAGAAATAATGGATGATTTTGAAAGAGCTTTAAAGGTTGCGGCTACATATGTAGGGGCGAGAATGCTTACCTGCAAGGAGCTTTATGACAGACTTATCCGCAAAAAGTTTGATAAAAACATTGCAGAAAGAGTTGTCACAGAATATGTTGCCGCAGGAATACTTGACGACAGAGAATATGCAAAGCTTTATGTTTCAGAGGCGGTACGCATATCGGGAAAGGGAATGTACAGAATAAAGCAGGAGCTTTTCAAAAAAGGCATTGCAGGAAGCATAATAGATGATGTTATGAAAGATAGCGATGAAGACACATATAAAGCCCTTTTTGAGTATGTAGAGAGCCACAGGCTTTTAGAAAACATTGCCTCAAGAAAAGAACTTGAAAAGGTTCAGGCAAGGCTTATAAGAAGAGGCTTTTCCCTGTCAGAAATAAAAAAATGCGTAGAAGAATTCAATGTTAAATTTGAGGAAGAATAAGTAAATTTTCAGAATGGAAGATGCAAAGTGCTTAAAAAGTTTTCGCTTACCTCTTTAGGTTGCTCTAAAAACCTTGTTGATGCAGAAGAAATGCTTGGCATTTTGGAAAGCAAAGGCTATGAGCAGACAGTAGATGAAGAAGAGGCAGATGTAATTATAGTAAACACATGTACCTTTATAGAAAGTGCAAAGCTTGAGTCTATCGAGTGCATTATAGAGCTTGCCGAAAACAAAAAGAGCGGCAACTGCAAGGCGCTTATAGTAACAGGATGTATGGCGCAAAGGTATAAGGAGCAGATTTTAGAGGAGATACCTGAAGTTGATGCAGTTATCGGCGTAAATGAATATGAAAAAATCGTTGATATAATTGAAGAGCTTGATGGTGGAGAGGATAATATTATCCGTTGCAGTGAGATGCTTTCGGATATAGAAAAGCCTTTCCGTATAAGAACAACTCCATCCTATACTGCATATCTTAAAATTGCCGAGGGTTGCGACAATCGTTGTACATATTGCGTTATCCCGTCTATCAGAGGAAAGTACCGTAGCAGAAAGCTTGAAAACATAATAGAAGATGCAAAGGCTATGGTTAAAGACGGAGTTCGCGAAATAGTTGTTATTGCCCAGGATACAACAAGATATGGCTATGATATTTATGGTGAATATAAGCTTCCTGAATTATTAAAGGAGCTTTGCCATATAGATAATGTAGAATGGGTAAGAGTTCATTACTGCTATCCTGAACTTATAACAGATGAATTAATAGAAGTCTTTAAAACAGAGGATAAGCTTTGTAACTATTTTGATATCCCTGTTCAGCATTCAAGCGACAAAATTTTAAAGCTTATGAACAGACGCACCAAGAGGGAGGATATCATAAACGTTATAAACAAGATAAGAGAAAACGTTCCTGATGCGGTTATCAGAACATCTTTAATAGTGGGCTTTCCCGGGGAAACAGAAGAGGATTTTGCAGACCTTTGCGATTTCGTTAAGGAAGTTAAGTTCGAAAGACTTGGGGTCTTTACTTATTCAAGGGAAGAAGATACACCTGCATATAAGCTTAAAGATCAGGTTGATGAAGAAGAAAAAACTTATCGCTATGATGCGATTATGCTTATTCAGTCAGAAATTTCCGAAGCACAGAATAATTCAAAAATCGGAAGCTATGTAAAGGTTTTAGTTGAGGGAAAAGACGAAATTATTAAAAGCTTTTACGGAAGAACTTATGCAGACTCCGAGGAAATTGACGGTAAGGTCTTCTTTAAGTCAGACAGAGACTTAAAAGAGGGCGACTTTGCAGAAGTTTATGTAGAACAGGCTATGGAATATGATCTATTCGGAACAGAGAAAAAATAATAGAAATAAGAGGAAAGTTATATGAATACACCTAACAAGCTTACTCTTTTCAGAGTTATATTGATACCTATATATATGTTTTTTTACTTGTATAATGCAACATGGGCATCTATTGTGGCGCTTTTCGTATTTGTTCTTGCAAGCTGGACAGACAGATTAGATGGTCACCTTGCGAGAAAGTATAATCAGGTAACCACCTTCGGAAAGCTGATGGACCCTCTTGCAGATAAGATACTTATTATGTCTGCTTTTATCTGCTTTGTGGAAAAGGGAATTCCATATGTTAATTCGGCGGTTGTAATGATTATTCTTGCAAGAGAATTGATTGTTACAGGAATAAGACTTATTGCTATGGGTGAAAACGCAGTTATTGCGGCAAGCATATGGGGTAAGGCAAAAACAGTTTCCCAGTTTGTTTTATGTATCGCGGTTATGGTATTTGAAATTGCTGATACACTTATTTTTGGCTATACATTTGTTTTTGATATAGCAACTTTTGTTTTAGTTGTTGTTGCAACTGCACTTACTGTTATTTCAGGAATAGATTACATATGGAAGAGCAGAAAGTATATTACTTTTAAGTAAAGGGTGAGAATATGAAGATTATAGTTGATGCTATGGGCGGCGATAACGCACCTTTTGAGATAATTAAAGGTTGTGTTGAGGCTTGCGATAAGTATGATGTAGACATTGTCCTTGTAGGTAAGGAAGATGTTGTTAAAGAAGAACTTATTAAGTGTGGCTACAAAGGAAGCAGAATCCAGATAGTTAATGCTACCGAGGTTATTGAGGGCGAGGATAACCCAATAGAAGCTATAAGAAGAAAGAAGGATTCTTCTATGAGGGTTGGCCTTTCTCTTGTGGCAAAGGGTGAGGGTGATGCCTTTGTTAGTGCAGGTAACACAGGGGCTTTAATTTCAGGAGCAACACTTGTTGTTAAAAGAATAAAGGGTATTCGTCGTGCGGCGCTTGCTCCGGTTGCACCAAGCATTAAAGGAAACTATTTAATAATAGATTCAGGTGCGAATGCAGAATGTACTGCCGCATTTTTAAGACAGTTTGCTATTATGGGTTCTGTTTATATGCAGAAGTTTATGAATATGGAAAACCCAAGAGTAGCCCTTTTAAATATTGGTACAGAAGAAGAAAAGGGAACTGATGCTATCCGCGAGGCAAACAAGCTTTTAAAGGAGCTTCCTATAAACTATACAGGATATATAGAAGCAAGAGAAGTACCTTTGGGCGGAGCCGATGTTGTTGTTTGCGATGGCTTTAGCGGAAACGTTATGCTTAAAACAATAGAGGGAACAGCAAGCGCATTTGGTAAGATGCTTAAGGGTGTGTTCTATAAAAACTTCTTCAGCAAGCTTGCGGCTTTAATCGTAAAGGGTGGTATAACTGAAATGAAGAAGAGCATGGATTATAAGGAGCACGGTGGTGCACCTGTTCTCGGTGTTAAAGCGCCTGTAATCAAGGCTCACGGAAGTTCAGATGCAAAGGCTTTTTCGAGCGCTATAAGACAGGCAGTAAAGCTTGTGAATTGCGGACTTGTTGAGAATATTACTCAGGGAATAGAGGAATACTGCAAGGAAGAGGAAGAAGAAATTGCACCTGTAGTATAAAATTTTAGTAAAAAATATTGACGAACAGGCATACATATGATATATTGTTAAAAAGAAAAATTAAGTCAAACGGGAGGTTACATAATTTATGAACGAAATTTTTGAACAGATTAAGAGTATTACAGCGGAACAGCTTGATATTGAAGAGGATGAAATAACTCTTGATACTTCATTTGTTGATGATTTAGATGCAGACTCTCTTGACATTGTTGAGCTTATGATGACTTTGGAAGAAGAGTTTGATTTAGAAATTTCAGAAGAAGATGCTGAAAAAATTGTTACTGTTGGAGATGCAGTTGCATACATTAACGAAAGACAGTAGTTTATAAGTGCTTACGATAAAATCACTCCAAAATATGTGTTCCTGTGCGATGCATATTTTCGGGTGTTTTTAATTTAAGGGGAAAAGATATGAACATCGGATATGAATTTAAAAATGAGAGCCTTTTAAAGCTTGCCCTTACACATACATCTTATGCAAACGAAAAGGGAACAGAAAGCAACCAGAGACTTGAGTTTTTAGGAGACAGCATTTTATCATTTGTCATAGCAGAATATATATATGAAAATTTCAAGGAGTATGACGAAGGCAAACTTACAGAAATGCGAGCAAGCGTTGTTTGTGAAAGATCCCTTGCTAAAGCGGCAGAGGAAATGAAGCTTGACGAAGGCATAATCTTTGGCAGGTCAGAAGCAGGGAATAAACCTGTAAGACCGTCTATCCTCTGCGATACATATGAGTCGGTTCTTGGAGCTATCTACTTAGACAGCGATATAGAAACAGTGAGAAAATGGATTTTAGACAGACTCATTGACGATATTATGGCGGCGAGTCGAAAGGGTTTTAAAAATTATAAGTCAGAAATTCAAAGCTTTTTCCAGAAACGCGACAAGGGCAGAGAAGTTGTTGAATATGAGATGATAGAAAGAAAAGGCCCTGACCATAACCCAAGCTTTAAGGTTAAAGCTATGTATAAGGGCGAGGAAATCGGAACAGGGGTAGGCAGTTCAAGAAAAGCGGCAGAGCAGGAGGCGGCAAAAGAAGCCTACTATAAATTTGTAGAATATGATAAATAAAGTGAGAAAATATAATATTCCTGTATTTATCCCCCATGAGGGATGCCCTCATTCCTGTGTGTTTTGTAACCAGAAAAAGATTACAGGGGTACAGACAAGCGTAACCTATGAGGACGTAAGAAAAATAATAGAAGAGTATTTAGGCTTTTTGCCAAAGGAAAATCGTTATGTTGAAGTCGCATTCTTTGGAGGAAGTTTTACGGGTCTTAATATTGATGTTCAGGAAGGGTTTTTAAAAACCGCCAATGAATACAAAGATTTTATAGACGGAATAAGAATGTCTACCCGTCCTGATTATATAAACGAAGAAGTTTTAATGCTTTGCAAAAAGTATAATGTAAGGACTATTGAGCTTGGGCTTCAGTCATCGGATGATGAGGTTTTGCGCCTTAACGAAAGAGAACATAAATTCAGTCAAACAATAGAGGCGGCAAAGCTTATAAAAGAATATGGCATAGGTTTGGGCCTTCAGATGATGACAGGAATGTATGGCTCAAATCCTGAAAAAGATTTAAGGACAGCGTATGATGTGGCAGAACTTTCTCCTGATTGCGTAAGAATTTATCCGACCCTTACCTTAAGCAATACAAAGCTTGAAAGTCTTTATAAAAGCGGCAAATATACGCCGTATAGTTTAGAGCAGGCAGTTGATATAACCGATAAGGCTATGAAAATCTTTGAGGACAGAGATATAGAGATTATCCGTGTGGGACTTCATTCGGACGAGAGCCTGACAGACGGAGACAGTATCGTTGCAGGACCATATCATCCGGCTTTTAGGGAGCTTGTTTTGTCAAAGCGAGTAAAGGAAGAAATAGAAAAGGATATAATTATCAAAAATCTTAAAGATTGTACCTATTATGTAAAGGGTGTGAGTCCGTCAGTTGCCATAGGGCACAAAAGATGCAACGCGAAATATTTTAAAGAAAAATATAATGTGGATATTAAAATAAATCATAATATTATTACTACACAGAAGATTTAAGGAGAAACGAAATGAATATAAATGATTTAATAAAAAGTATGACTCTTGATGAAAAGATAGGACAACTTAATCAGGTTCCTTGTGTGGTTGATAATTTTGATGACCTTGAAGAAAAAATTAAAGAGGGTAAGATTGGCTCAGTTATACTTGCTCAGACAGCATTTGCAGGCAACGATAATACTGATATTGCAAGTTGCGATGAGATAAATCAGCTTCAAAAGGTTGCAATTGAGGAGTCAAAAACCAAAATTCCGATTTTATTTGCAAGAGATGTAATTCACGGACACAAAACTGTGTTTCCAATACCTCTTGCTATGGCAGCGTCCTTTGATATGGAGCTTATAAAAAATTCATACGAATGTATTGCAAAGGAAGCATATAATGATGGTGTAAAATGGACTTTTGCCCCTATGCTTGATTTGTGCCGAGACCCAAGATGGGGAAGGATTATTGAGTCAGCAGGAGAAGACCCTTATCTTGCAGAAAAAGTCGCAAAGGCGGTAGTATCGGGATTTCAGGGAGATGATTACAGTGAAGAAGGAAAGCTGTGTGCCTGTGCAAAACATTTTATCGGTTATGGTGCATCCGAAGGTGGAAGGGACTATAATAGAACAGAAATTTCAGAGTATACTCTAAGGAATTTTTATTTGAAGGCCTTTAAAAGTGCGGTTGATGCAGAGGTCGGAACTGTTATGAGTTCCTTTAACGAAATAAGCGGACAGCCTGTGACATCTTCAAAGTACTTGCTTACAGATGTTTTAAAGAATGAGATTGGGTTCAAAGGTTTTATAATAAGTGACTGGGGTGAAATAAAACAGCTTATAAATCAAGGTGTTGCTGAGGATGAAAAAGCATGTGCTGAGCTTGCCTTAAAAGCAGGGATTGATATGGATATGGCAGACGATATTTATATTCGATTTGCAAAACAGCTCATAGAAGAAGGAAAGCTTTCAGAGGATGTTATTGATAAAGCGGTATACCGTATACTTTATATTAAGGAAAAGGCAGGTTTATTTGAGAAACCATACATAAACCCTGTTGATTTTAATAGAAAAGAACACTCTGAAATGGCAAAGAAAATGGCGGAAGAATCAATTGTTCTTTTGAAAAATAAAAATAAAACCCTTCCTGTTAAAGACTCGCAAAAGATATATATTGATGGAGATATGAAGGATGAAAAAAGAGTGCTACTTGGAAGCTGGATGCTTGATGGAATAGTAGAGGAGACAGTTACTATATCTCAGGGTGTAGGGAATTATGTTAATCCTGTTTCAAATGCCAAGGATGCAGATGTTGTGATCCTGGCAATAGGAGAGAGTCATACAGTTACGGGAGAAGCACATTCCCTTGCTGATATTGACATAAAAGAGGAATATATTTTCCTGGCGAAGAAATATAAGGATATGGGGAAAAAGGTTGTGGGTGTTTTAACCTATGGCAGACCTATTGCTATGGAAAACGGTGCAGAATATTTTGACGCAATTCTGTATGCATGGCATTCAGGGACAAGAGCAGGAGACGCAATAGCGGATGTTTTGTTTGGTAAGGTTAATCCAAGTGGTCATCTTCCTGCTACGTTGCCTAGAAAGACAGGTCAGATTCCTCTTTATTATAACTTTACAAAGGGTGCAAGAAATGTTAATGAATATTATGATAACGAAGAGAGTCGCCCAATCAAAAATTATGATGACTGTAAAGGAAGCCCGTTATATTCTTTTGGGTATGGTTTGAGCTATACAGAGTTTGAGTATTCAAAACCTGAAGTTGTAAGGGAGAATAACAATGAGTTTGTTGTTGGGATAAAAATTAAAAATATTGGAGATTATGACGGAAAAGAAGTAGTGCAATGCTATGTTTGTGATGAGGTAGCATCTGCAATGCGCCCAATAAGAGAATTGAAAGGTTTTGAAAAGGTCTTTCTTAAAAAGGGCGAAGAAATGAAGGTTATGTTTACCCTCGGCAAAGAAGAACTTGGGTTTTATAATATGGATAATGAGTTTGTTGTTGAAGCCGGTGACTTCAGTGTATACATTGGTGGCAACGCTTGTTGTGAGAACAAGTTGACAATCAGATATAAGGGTTAATTGCTTCTATAATAAAATATCGCGGTGATGTTCGCCGCGATATTTTTATATGCTATAACCTAACGGATACGCCGTTTTCGTTTAAATATGTTTTTAAATCTGAAACTTCAATCTCTTTAAAGTGGAAAAGTGATGCGGCGAGGGCAGCATCTGCGTGCCCGTCAGTTAAAACGTCCTTAAAGTGTTCAAGGTTGCCGGCCCCTCCTGATGCAATAACAGGAATAGAAACAAGGTCGGCAACTGTTTTTGTGAGTTCTACGTCATAGCCGGCTTTTGCTCCGTCACAGTCCATAGAGGTAAGGAGTATTTCGCCTGCCCCTAAATCGTTAACCTTTTTTGCCCATTCCAAAACATCAATGCCTGTGTCAATTCTGCCACCGTTAACATAAACATTCCAACCGCTGTTATCTTCTCTTCGCTTTGCGTCTATGGCAACAACAACGCATTGACTGCCAAACTTTTCAGCCGCATCGGAGATGAGCTGTGGGTTACGAATAGCTGATGAATTGATTGAAATTTTGTCTGCCCCTGCGCATAAAAGTTCGCGGAAGTCTTCAACAGAACTGATGCCACCACCAACAGTGAATGGGATAAATACTGTTTCGGCAACGCACTTTACCATATCAACAACTGTGCCTCGTCCTTCGTGGGATGCAGTAATATCAAGGAAAACAAGCTCGTCTGCTCCTGCCTCATTATATACCTTTGAGATTTCAACAGGGTCACCTGCATCACGGAGGTTTACAAAGTTAACACCTTTAACAACTCTGCCAAGGCTTACGTCAAGGCATGGGATAATTCTCTTTGCAAGCATTAAAATCCACCTCCGTTTATAAAGTTAGAAAGCATTTTAAGTCCTGTTTCGCCGCTTTTTTCAGGGTGGAACTGCACCGCGTGGATATTATCCTTTGACAAGGCAACAGGAAGTTCTTCTGAATAGTTGCAGGTAGCGGAGATAATGGATTTATCCTCAGGCTCCATATAATATGAATGAACAAAGTAAACAAAGGAATTATCAGGAATATCTTTAAATAAAGGAGATTCCTTTGTAAAGGTTAAAGAATTCCATCCCATATGAGGGATTTTAAGACCCGGCTTTTTAGGAATTAAAACGTTCTTTCCCTTAAATACACCAAGACCCTTTGCTCCCGGTGTTTCTTCGCTCTCTTCAAATAAAAGCTGAAGTCCCAAACATATACCCAAAAATGGAGTTCCGCTTTCGCATACCTGATGAATTGTATCGAATAAGTCGTGGCTTTCGATGCTCTTCATACAGTCCCCAAAAGCACCAACTCCGGGGAGGATAACTCTCTTTGCTGATTTTATTATATTCTTGTCAGATGTGACAATGGCGTCAGCGCCTATATATTCACATGCTTTTTGAACAGAGCGCAAGTTCCCTGCTCCGTAATCTATTATTGCTATCATTGTTTTTTCCTTTCGTAATTTAAATGCAAATCATATAGTATCACAATTTCTAAAAATTTTCAACTATTTTCCTGCACCTAAAATATTGAATATCATCTTAACTGCCTCTGCACGGGTCACGCTCTGGAGAGGAAGAAGAGTTCCGTCAGGGTAACCGGTCATTATTCCCTGGGTTACAATAACGCGCATACTTTCTTCTGCCCAGAAAGGAATGTCTGCCTTATCAACAGCGGTAATGGCATCTGCTTTTAAGCCCTTTGGTAAAAGTCGGTTTAAGGCAATGGCAAATTCCATACGGTTTACATTTGCGTTTGGACTGAAGGATACGCCATACTGACCTAACTGCCCCTGCATAATTCCGTTTTTGTATATTGCCTTAATATGATTTTCTGCCCACCAAGGTATTTCGTCTTTGTCTATGAATGGAAGTTCCACATCTGCATAGTCAGCGGCATTAATCTTTAAATAGTTGCAAAGCATTATAGCAAGCTCGGTTCTTGTCATATGATTGTTTGGCTTAAAGAGAATAGTGTCGCCTTCAAGGCTTCCGTTTACGATTCCGCAGTCGGAAATATATGTGATATAGCTCTTTGCCCAATGGCTCTCTGTATCAGGGAACTTATTGCCTATGGCGGAGATATTTGATGTTTCTAAAAATGCCATTGAGGATAAGTTCGTATCAGTTGTTGCAAAAATGCCGATTTTGTGATACTTGCTGTCAGGAAAAGCGACGGTTATATCTCCGGTAGCTGAATCAAAATCAAAATCATAAGCCTTTCCATCAAGAGTAACTTTTATGTTATTCTTTGTGAATACATTGTTTACATTGGCTACTAACTCGCCTCTTTTTACCTTGCCTGTTATAACGGGATAGTCCTTAAGGCTTTCAAAGTATTCTTCCCCTGCAACAAGAACAGGAATTTCCTTTGTGCAAAGGCCTGCGTTTATAATAAGCTTTCCTTTTGCGCCACTTGTGGATGAAGATGTATATAAGCCCTCTTTGTCTATGCTTCCGATAGAGGCGCTGTCACCGATAACTGTCCATGTGTAGCATGACCTGTCAGATACAAGAGTTTCCCCATACCATGTGCTTACTGCGTCTAACTGGATTGATGTGTCAGGGTCTATAATAATTTCATCAAGTTTCTCTCCTGAATCTGCGTTGTATATATCAATATCATCAGGAGTAGCAACACTTGTTATTCTTGATGAGCCATAGGCATCACCGCTTCTTCCCCCTACATATATGTCTCCGTTTCCGTAGACAGTAATACTTCCGTCATCGTTTATGTAGGATGTTCGTCCGTTTTTGTCAGGAGTGTCTGCATCGTCTTCTATATAATAGGTTATGTTTTCAGGGATATCTGCAAAACGATAGGAACTATCATATGCAGAAACCGCAGATATGTTTACTGTTGAACCTGATAAAAGAGCCGCTCCGTGACTGTCAAGCTTAAGGGTTTTTGGAACTCCGTCAGGCTGAATGTGATTTAAAATAAAGAAGAAGTTAGCACAGCTTCTTAATGCTCCATCGGAGGGAGAGTTTGCAATAATAAAATCTCTTGTGCCTGGCTCTGCATATCCTAATGAGGTTGAACCGCCACCGTCTAAATTTACTGCATCAACACAGCCAAGCTCTAAAAGTCTTTTTGCAAGAGTTTCTTTTCGTACACCAAAGCTGTAGCCCTGCTGTCTGCCATCTATGGTATAGAAGATAATGGTTCCGTCTTCCTTTATACCGATTGCAGTTCGGGGTGCGGCACTTTCGTCAGTATAGTCAAGCTCTCCGTCTGTTATAAGAGTTCCTCCTGTGCAACCAACTGCATATTTAATATCTTTCCATTCGTCAGAGTTTAAGGTTATTGAAATGGTTACCTTTTCGCCCTCTTCCAAACAGTTAAGCCTTTCCTTAATTTCCTCTGCCGCAGTTTCGGATACACCTAAAAGAAGTTTTCCCTCAGGAATAGAAACCGAGCCGTTGTTATCCGAAATGCTCTCTACTGTAGCAGTGACTTTTCCGCTTATAGAAAAATCTCCTGAAACATTGGTAAGGACAATATCTCTGCCTGCGTCAGGAGAATATGTTTCTTCTCCATAATTATTATCGTATAAATAAACAGCATATGGCTGACGATACTTGTTTAAGCAATCGATTAAAAAGCTTTCCCCTGAAGAAGTTGTGAGGTTTATAGAAACAGAGAGAGTTCCTATATGGGCTGTTCCATCGTCATAAAAGCCAACTGCAGGGCCTTCGGTTGTGTCAGCGGTATAAACCTTTCCGTCAATAATTGTGTGGCTCATAGGAACCCCTGTCTGAAAGGAGAAAAAGTCTGCATTAATGCCGATAGCAGGGTCAAAGCCCTTTTGGATTAAAATGTCATTTGCCTTTGAGATGTTACGCTTTCCGTAAGCAGACCATCCGTTTGTGAGAACAGGAAGAGCGCCATCGTTTGGCTTATATTCAAAATAATGTTCTGTTTGCCTTCCTACCCCTGAATCATTAAAAACATTTGTGATAAGGGTTGTTCCTTCTGCAACAGGCTGTTTATCAGAGGTAAGGGGTGTTCCTAAAACACCTGCGTAAGCCATAACAGAAAAAAGCTGAACTCCAAAAACTGCAACCAATGTAACAGAGGAAATCAGCTTTCTTAAAAAACTCCTTCTATTTATATAGGAAGAAAGATATGTTTTTTTCTTAAAATTCATATGTAAAAACTCTCCTTTTGTCTAAAAAGATAAATCTTCTTATTAAAATTTAACAATATTGTAAAATACATATTGACATTTGAAAAAAATGATGGTATAATGAATGTCTGTTTATAGTGCGAAAATTTGCGTATTTTTTAATTTTGCCTGAAAAAACAATGATTTTTCGGCAATCATCGGCTTTATTTTAACACAAAAAATTAATTTTATCAAGTGTTAATGATTACCGATAAAAATTTTTTCAAAAATAAGTTAAAAAATATGAAAATAATCACACCTTTCAGAAAAAATTTATAATGAGGTGAGCGGTTTTATGGTACATCCTGTGAAACTGGGTAAGAATACTCGAATGAGCTACGGCAAAATCAATGAGGTTCTTGAGATGCCCAATCTGATTGAAATTCAGATAAACTCTTATAATTGGTTCTTAGATGAGGGACTGAAAGAAGTTTTTCACGACGTATCGCCTATTACGGACTATGCGGGAAATCTTGTGCTTGAGTTTGTTGATTATCGTTTAGATGAAAACACCAAGTACGACATAGATGAATGTAAGGAGAGAGATGCGACATACGCAGCACCATTGCGCGTGAAGGTCCGCCTTATTAACAAAGAGTCCGGCGAGATTAAAGAACAGGAAATCTTTATGGGTGATTTCCCTGTAATGACGCCATCAGGTACATTTATTATAAACGGAGCTGAGCGAGTTATTGTCTCTCAGCTTGTTCGTGCGCCTAGCGTTTATTATTCAGAAGAATATGACAAAACAGGTAAAAAACTGTTTTCATCTCAGGTTATTCCAAACAGAGGTGCTTGGCTTGAATATGAGACAGACAGTAACGATATCTTCTATGTTCGTATAGACAGAAACAGAAAGATTCCTGTTACTGTTCTTATCCGTGCCCTCGGTTTTGGTACAGATGCACAGATTAATGAATTGTTCGGAGAAGACGAAAGACTTCTCGCAACAATGGAAAAGGATACAACAAAGAGCACAGAAGACGGTCTTATCGAAATTTACAGAAAGCTCCGTCCAAGTGAACCTCCTACAGTTGAAAGTGCACGCTCACTTATTACTAACTTATTCTTTGACCCTAAGCGTTATGACTTGGCAAGAGTAGGTAGATTTAAGTTTAACAAAAAGCTCCGTCTTTCTAACCGTATCTGCGGTTTTATTGCAGGTGAAAACGTTGTTGACCCTGAAACAGGCGAACTTTTAGTTACAGAGGGCGATGTAATCACAAAGGAAATGGCACTTGCTCTTGAAAAGGCATGGATTAACGATATCGTTTTAAACATTGATGGAAAGAAGACAAAGGTTGTTTCAAACGGTATGGTTGATTTACGCGACTATGTAGATTACAACCCACGTGAATTCGGTATATATGAAAGAGTTCGCGGTATCGTGCTTAAGGAAATTATGGCTGAATTCCCTGATATGAATTCTGACGAATTCAAGCAGGCACTCTCAGATAAGCGCGATGAGCTTATTCCAAGACATATCTTAATTGATGATATTATGGCATCAATTTCATACGTTAACAATTTAGCCTACGGTGTAGGTAATGTTGACGATATCGACCATTTAGGTAACCGTCGTATCAGAAGCGTTGGTGAGCTTTTACAGAACCAGTTCCGTATAGGCTTATCACGTATGGAACGTGCGGTACGTGAACGTATGACAACTCAGGATTTAGAAACTGTTACACCACAGAATCTTATCAACATAAGACCTGTGACATCAGCTATTAAAGAATTCTTTGGTTCTTCACAGCTTTCACAGTTTATGGATCAGATTAACCCACTGGGTGAGCTTACTCATAAGAGAAGATTATCTGCATTGGGTCCTGGCGGTCTTTCCCGTGATCGTGCAGGCTTCGAAGTTCGAGACGTTCACCATTCACATTACGGACGTATGTGTCCTATCGAAACACCTGAAGGTCCGAACATCGGTCTTATCAACTCATTAAGCGGATTTGCAAAGGTTAATGAGTATGGCTTTATTGAAACTCCTTACCGTAAGGTAGATAAGGAAAAGGGTATCGTTACTAAAGATGTAGAATATATGCCTGCTGACGTGGAAGACGGATTCTTCGTTGCACAGGCAAATGAGCCTCTTGATGAAAATGATAAGTTTATAAACAAGAAGATAGTAACAAGATTTAAGGATGAATTTGTCGAAGTTTCTCCTGAACGTGTTGACTATATGGACGTATCACCAAGACAGGTTATGTCTATTGCGACAGCGATGATTCCGTTCCTTGAAAACGACGATGCTAACCGTGCCCTCATGGGTTCTAACATGCAGCGTCAGGCTGTTCCGCTTCTTATGCCTGAATCTCCAATCGTAGGTACAGGTATGGAATACAAGGCTGCACGCGACTCAGGCGTGTGTATCCTCGCTAAAGAAGACGGTGTTATTGATAAGGTTTCAGCTACTGAAATCGTTATAAAGGACAAGAATCGCAAGCTTCATAAGTATAACCTTACAAAGTTTGCCCGTTCTAACCAGGGTACTTGTGTTAACCAGAGACCTATCGTTGAAGAAGGCGAAAAGGTATCAAAGGGCGACATAATCGCTGACGGTCCTTCTACAAACAATGGTGAAATCGGTCTCGGTCGTAACATCCTTATCGGATTTATGACATGGGAAGGTTATAACTACGAGGATGCTGTTTTAATCAGCGAACAGCTCGTTAAGGATGACGTATTTACTTCTATTCATATTGAAGAATACGAAAGCGAAGCCAGGGAAACAAAGCTCGGTCCTGAAGAAATTACACGCGATATACCAAACGTTGGTGACGATGCACTTCGTGACCTTGACGAAAGAGGTATTATCCGTATCGGTGCAGAGGTAGAAGCAGGAGATATTCTCGTTGGTAAGGTTACACCTAAGGGTGAAACAGAACTTACTGCTGAAGAAAGACTCTTACGTGCTATCTTTGGTGAAAAAGCAAGAGAAGTTCGTGATACATCTCTCCGTGTTCCTCACGGTGAATATGGTATCATTGTAGACGTTAAGGTATTTACAAGAGCAAACGGTGACGAGTTACCTCCTGGTGTTACTCAGGTTGTAAGATGTTACATCGCACAGAAGAGAAAGATCTCTGTAGGTGATAAGATGGCGGGTCGTCACGGTAACAAGGGTGTCGTATCAAGAATTCTTCCTGAAGAAGATATGCCATTCTTACCGGATGGTACACCGCTTCAGATTGTATTAAACCCTCTGGGCGTACCTTCACGTATGAATATCGGTCAGGTACTTGAAGTTCACCTTGGCCGAGCAGCAAAGGCTCTTAACTGGAAGATTGCTACTCCTGTGTTCGACGGTGCAAACGAAAATGATATCGTTGAAGCTTTAGAACAGGCAGGATTTGATAAGACAGGTAAGACAATACTCTATGATGGACGAACAGGTGAACCGTTTGATAATCCTGTAACCGTTGGTTATATGCATTACCTCAAGCTTGCTCACTTGGTTGACGATAAGATCCATGCAAGATCAACAGGCCCTTACTCATTGGTTACACAGCAGCCTCTCGGTGGTAAAGCACAGTTTGGTGGTCAGCGTTTCGGTGAAATGGAAGTTTGGGCGCTTGAAGCATACGGCGCAGCTTATACTCTCCAGGAAATCTTAACAGTTAAGTCTGACGATGTTGTGGGACGTGTTAAGACATATGAGTCTATCGTTAAGGGTGATAACGTTCCTGAAGCTGGAGTTCCTGAATCATTCAAGGTACTCATTAAGGAATTACAGAGTTTATCACTTGATATGAAGGTTCTTGATAAGAATGGCGAAGAAATCATCTTACGTGAATCAATAGATGACGATGATGATACAGAAGATTTACAGGTAAACATTGCCGGTGTTGAAGAGGATGAGTTTATCAACAAGCACGACTTCTCTGAAAGCGATGACGACTTTGATGATGATGACGAAATTGATGAACTTGATGACATCCTCGGTGATGATGACGGAATCAGCGAATCCTTAATGGATGCACTTATGGGTGCAAGCGATGAGGATGATATCGATTATCTCGATGCTGAAGGTCTTGAGTCACTTGACCAGATTGCCGAAGAAGAAGATATGGAAGATGATATCTTCTAAGGCAAGATAGCCGACAAGAAGTTTTTAAATAAGGTTGTTTGCTTAGCTCACGGCAGACAGCTATTCGAATATGTGAGTCGGAAAGGTAGATCAATATGAGTGAATATCAGAATTTTGATGCTATTCAAATCGGCCTTGCTTCACCTGAAAAAATCAGAGAATGGTCAAGAGGCGAGGTAAAGAAGCCTGAAACTATAAATTACAGAACATTAAAGCCGGAAAAGGACGGTCTTTTCTGTGAGCGTATATTTGGTCCACAGAAGGACTGGGAATGTCACTGCGGTAAGTACAAGAGAGTACGTTATAAGGGCGTAGTGTGTGACAGATGTGGTGTTGAAGTTACACGTTCAAAGGTTCGTCGTGAACGTATGGGTCATATCGAACTTGCTGTTCCTGTATCACATATCTGGTACTTCAAGGGTATCCCAAGCAGACTTGGTCTTATCCTTGATATGTCACCACGTGCTCTTGAAAAGGTGCTTTATTTTGCAGCTTACGTTGTAATTGACCCTGGCAAGACAACACTTGAACAGAACCAGATTTTATCCGAAAAGGAATATAGAGAATATCGCGAAAAGTACGGCGATATGTTCAAAGCAGGAATGGGTGCTGAAGCTATTCTCGAAATGCTCCAGAATCTTGACCTTGAGAGCCTTTATGAAGAACTTAAGGCAGACCTTGATGGAGCGAAAGGACAGAAGAAAATCCGTACTGTTCGCAGACTTGAGGTTGTTGAAGCATTCTTACATTCAGGAAACAAGCCTGAATGGATGATTATGACAGTTATTCCTGTTATTCCACCGGAAATCAGACCTATGGTACAGTTAGACGGTGGCAGATTTGCTACATCTGACTTAAACGATTTGTACCGCAGAGTTATTAACAGAAACAACAGATTAAAGCGTCTTTTAGACTTAGATGCTCCTGAAATTATCGTTAGAAACGAAAAGCGTATGCTTCAGGAAGCAGTTGACGCGTTAATAGATAACGGCAGACGCGGCAGACCTGTTACAGGTTCAGGTAACAGACCACTTAAGTCCCTTTCAGATATGCTTAAGGGTAAGCAGGGTCGTTTCCGTCAGAACCTCTTGGGTAAGCGTGTTGACTACTCAGGCCGTTCAGTTATCGTTGTAGGACCTGAACTTAAGATTTATCAGTGCGGTCTTCCAAAGAAGATGGCTTTAGAGTTATTTAAGCCATTCGTTATGAAGAAGCTCGTATCTGACGGTCTTGCACATAACATTAAGTCAGCTAAGCGTATGGTAGAGAGAGTGCGCCCTGAAGTATGGGATGTCCTCGAGGAGGTAATCGAAGATCATCCAGTATTATTAAACCGTGCACCTACCCTTCACAGACTTGGTATTCAGGCATTTGAACCTGTACTTGTTGAAGGTAAGGCACTTAAGCTTCACCCTCTTGTATGTACTGCGTTTAACGCCGACTTCGACGGTGACCAGATGGCTGTTCACCTTCCTTTATCAAATGAAGCACAGGCAGAAGCAAGATTCTTAATGCTTTCTGCAAACAACTTAATCAAGCCTCAGGATGGTAAGCCTGTTACTGTTCCTACACAGGATATGGTTCTTGGTAGTTACTACTTAACTCTTAAGGACGATACAGAAATCGGTACAGGTAAGTCATTCGGAAGCTATGAAGAAGCTGTTCTTGCGTATGACAATGGAGCAGTTGGTCTTCATGCACCTATCAAGGTTCGTGTTACAAAGACATTTAACGGCGTAACAAAGACAGGTATGATAGATGCAACAGTAGGTAGACTTATATTCAACGAAAAAATCCCACAGGATTTAGGTTTTGTTGACAGAACAGATGACGAACACTTCCTCGATCTTGAAATCGGTGATAACGTTCTTAAAAAGCCTGCTGTAAAAGAAGCTATAAATGATAATGTTGAACCAGGTGTTGACAAGAAGATACTTGGAAAGATTATCAACGCAGCTATAAAGATGCACGGTATTACTGAAACTGCAACCTTGCTTGATGATATCAAGGCAATGGGTTACAGATATTCAACAGTTGGTGCGGTAACAGTTTGTGTGGATGATATGCAGATTCCTGAAGCAAAGGCTGGCTTACTCCAAGAAGCTGAAGAACGTGTTGATAAGGTTATGAAGAAGTTCCGTAGAGGTCTTCTTACAGATGAAGAACGTCATCGTCACGTTATTTCTATCTGGGGTGAAATTTCAAATAAGGTTACAGACGCCATGATGGGCAACTTAAAGCAGCTTAACCCAATCTATATGATGGCTAACTCCGGTGCCCGTGGTAGCGTTAACCAGATGCGTCAGCTTGCCGCAATGCGTGGTCTTATGGCGGATACATCAGGTAGAACAATCGAAATTCCTATTCGTTCAAACTTCCGTGAAGGTCTTACAGTCCTTGAGTACTTTATTTCTACTCACGGTGCTCGTAAGGGTCTTACCGATACAGCGCTCCGTACAGCCGACTCTGGTTACCTGACCCGTCGTTTGGTTGACGTATCTCAGGACGTTATCGTACGTGAAGAAGACTGTGGAACAAGAGATGGTATTATCGTTTGCGATATCCGTGATGGTAATGAAATTATCGAACCATTAGAAGATCGTCTCGAAGGCAGAACTGTTACTGAAGATATTGTAGATCCTGCTACAGGCGAAGTAATCGTTCCTGAAAACGAAATGATTACAGCTATGCAGGCAAAGGCAATTATCAAAGCAGGTATCAAGGAAGTTAAGATTCGTTCAGTTGTTAAGTGTCGTAGTAAGGTTGGTGTTTGTGCTAAGTGTTACGGACACAACTTATCAAACGGTACACCTGTTAACGTTGGTGAAGCAGTTGGTATTATCGCCGCTCAGTCAATCGGTGAACCTGGTACACAGCTTACAATGAGAACCTTCCACGCCGGCGGTGTCGCAGGTGACGATATCACACAGGGTCTCCCTCGTGTCGAAGAACTTTTCGAAGCAAGAAGACCAAAGGGTGTTGCTATCATATCTGAGATTTCAGGTAAGGTTCATATTACAGAAGTTGCCAATAAGCGTGAAATCGTTGTAATGAATCACGAAACAGGTGAATCAGAAACATATATGATTCCATTCGGTTCAAGAATCAAGGTTCGTGATGACGAAGAAATTCAGGCTGGTGCACCTCTTACAGAGGGTTCAATCAACCCACACGATATTCTTGCTGTTATGGGTGCAACCGCTGTTCAGAACTACTTTATTCAGGAAGTACAGCGCGTTTACAGACTTCAGGGTGTTGATATCAACGATAAGCACATTGAGGTTATTGTTCGCCAGATGATGCGTAAGGTTAAGGTTGAAGAGGCTGGGGATACCGGCTTACTCACAGGCTCACTTATCAGTATTTATGAGCTTGAAGCAATTAACAACGAAGTTATTGCACAGGGTAAGAAGCCTGCTGAATTCTCAATTCAGCTTATGGGTATCACAAAGGCAGCTCTTGCTACTGATTCATTCCTTTCTGCTGCATCCTTCCAGGAAACAACAAGAGTTCTTACAGATGCGGCTATAAAGGGTAAGAAAGACCCACTTATCGGTCTTAAGGAAAATGTTCTTATAGGTAAGCTTATCCCTGCAGGTACAGGTGTTGATATTTATAACGACATTGAAGTGTACCCTTCTTTTGGTGAAGCCCATGACGAAGAAAGTAATATGTTTGATGAAATATCGATTACTATCGGCTAATGCTTAAATTAAGGACTGTATCAGGTTTGATACAGTCCTTTTGTATATTTTAAGGTGGTGCTATTTATGGTAACTAAAAATGATGTTTTTAAGCTTCTTTCAGAGGTTGGTATAAAAAAAAGATGACAAGGTTGCAGTTCACAGCTCTTTAAGAGCGGTTGGTGAAATCGAAAACGGTGCAGACGGACTCCTTGATGCTCTTTGCGAATATTTATCAGAGGGGCTTTTGTTTATTCCAACACATACGTGGAATACTGTAACTCCTGATAATCCTTACTATAACGTATCTGAAACTGTTCCTTGTATTGGCGCTTTGCCTACAGTTGCGGCATTTAGAAAAGATAGCGTCAGGTCGCTTCACCCTACTCACTCGGTTGCAGTTTTTGGTAAGGGCGGAGAGGATTATATTAAATGCGAAAAGGGAAGCAAAACCCCTGCTCCTGTTGGCGGATGGATGACGCAGTTTAACAATGACGGAGGAAAGATTTTATTGCTTGGGGTAGGGCAGAATAAGAATACATTTATTCATTCTGCAGAAGAGAGAATAAACGTTCCTGACAGAATAAATCATATTAGTTTTGATATAACAGTTACGGATAGAAATGGCGAAGTATCTGTTATAAAAGGCTATAGCGCACATCACACAGAAGCATTAAACGGAGAAAGCTGTTCTGTATATTATCCCAACTACGAAAAGCCTTTTGCGGATCTTGGTGCCATTACATATTCAAGGCTTGGAAATGCAAAGGTTACTTGCTGTGATGCAAGAAAGATAACAAAGATAATAGAAGAAATGTGGAAGAAGACAGACAGGGATTTATGTATATCAAATGATGAAATTCCTGAAGAATATTATAAGGATATAAAGTTTTAGACACTTGACAGAATAAGTAGAAAAGCTATATAATTAACAGAGAATAAATTATATTTACAGGAGATTGTTATGGGAAACATTATAATTGGTCAGTCAGGCGGTCCTACTGCTGCTATAAATTCAAGCCTTGCAGGTGCTTTTTGCGAGGGTAAAAGATATGAGAACACAAAGGTTTATGGTATGATAGGCGGTGTTCAGGGCTTTATAGAGGGAAGATACGTTGATTTAGACGAATATTTAAAGTCTGAAGAAGACGTTAATATCTTAAAGCAGACACCATCATCTGCTCTTGGAAGTTGTCGATATAAGCTTCCTAAAGATGATGATTCAGTATATGAAATCATTTTTAAAAGACTTAAAGAACTTAATATAGAGTGCTTTGTTTATATCGGCGGAAATGATTCTATGGATACAATTTCAAAGTTATCTGACTATGCCGAAAAGGTAAAGAGCGATATTAAGTTTATCGGTGTGCCTAAAACTGTTGATAACGATTTAGCAAGCACAGACCATACACCGGGATACGGAAGTGCGGCAAAGTACATAGCAACAACAGTTAAAGAAGTAATCTGCGATAGCTCTGTATATGATTTAAAGTCTATTACTGTTATTGAGATTATGGGCAGAAACGCAGGTTGGCTTGCAGCGGCAAGTGCTCTTGCTAAAGGTGATGACTGTGTTGGGGTTGATATGATATATCTCCCTGAAAGACCTTTTGATATAGAAAAATGTGCCCAGAAGACAAAGAAGCTTTTAGAGGAAAAGGATACTGTTGTTATTGTGGTTTCAGAAGCTCTTCGCGATGAAAGTGGTGAGTATATCACAACAGAAGGCTCTGTTCACGCAGGTCTTGATGCATTCGGTCATAAGATTATGTCAGGCACAGGTCAGTTCTTGGCGCAGTATTTAGGTAAGACATTAGGAGTAAAGGCAAGAGGAATTGAACTTAACACTCCACAGAGAGCGGCGGCACATATTCAGTCAAAGCAGGATATAGACGAAGCTTTCAATATGGGTGAAACAGCTGTTCGTGCCGCAAAGGGCGGAAAGACAGCCCAGATGGCAGTAATTATCCGTGAGAATGACGAGCCATACTCTTATATAACAGATACTGCAGACATAAAGGGTATTGCCAATGTGGAAAAGGTTATTCCACAGGAATGGATAATCAATGACGGAACTTATGTGTCAGATGAATTCATTAAATATGCAAGACCATTGATTGATGGTCAGGCAGACCTTATCACAAAGAATGGATTACCTGTACATCTTAAGATAAAGTAAGGAGAAATTTATGGATAGCTATAACTATAAAACAAGAGGAACTTGTTCAAGATTTATTACCTTTGATTTAGATGGAGATATAGTTAAAAACGTTGTTTTTGGCGGTGGTTGTAACGGAAATACACAAGGTATCTCAAAGCTTGTTGAAGGAATGAATAAGGACAAGGTAATAGAACTTTTAAGCGGAATTGACTGTAATGGAAGAGGAACATCCTGTCCTGCCCAGCTTGCAGAAGCATTAAAGAGTGTTTAATAATTTGTTTTGCGGGACGTCGAGGACGCCGTCCCCTACAAAGTCAATTTTAAAATGCAAGCAGGAATTGTTTGAAATTTATTTTGTACAGAATATGTAGAGTGCCGAAAGGCACTCTTTTTTTACGGTTTTACATAGTTGTATATGCCTGAATATATTGCTTCTGCGGCGGCGGTGCGCCATGCTGAACTGTTTAAGTTTAATGCCTCGGTTGGATTAGATAAATATCCAAGCTCAACTAAAACAGATGGCATTCTCGTCTGGCGGAGAACAGCAAAGTTTGCAGCACGAACACCATTGTTTTTTGAACCAAGCCTTGCCACAAAGGACTTTAAAATTGATTCAGCAAGAGCCTGCGCTCTTCCCCCTAATCTGTAAACATAGGCTTCAACACCATTTGCCGCAGGGTTTGGGGAACTGTTGGTGTGAATGCTCACAAAATAGTCCGCTCCCCAGTTGTTTGCCATTCTTGCCCTGTTTGTAAGGTCTGCGCTTTTTCCCGGAAGAACATTTTCAGTTTCTGTTGAACGATAAAGCATTACTTCATAACCGTTTCGTCTTAAAAGGTCAGCAAGCTGAAGCGCAACGCTTAAGTTCACCGTGCTTTCCCGAACGCTGTTTCCAAGTGCACCCGGATCCGTTCCGCCATGGCCGGCATCAACAAAAATCTTAGTTGCCATAGAACCACTCCAATTATATAGATTAAGAATAAACTTCCTATGCTACATAATATGCGTGTCCTTCTAAAATGTTTTGAAAACATTTAATATATATGTAATTTGAATGTAACATCGATATGTTATAATAGTTACGGATATATGTGATTATTTTTTAAAATAA
>JAZRQL010000054.1:0-14689 GCA_045649725.1 Clostridia bacterium
ATTGGTTTTGTCGGTGAAGACGAACCTTCTGAATATGCAAAAGAAGGCGTTGCAAAGGCTATTCCTTATGGCATTATGCAGGTCGGCCCTGATCGCAGAATCAGACCTTTAGATACACTCACACGTGCAGAAGCAACTGAACTTTTAACAAAGTCAATTGAGCTTGTTTCACGTCTTGCTATTTATGTTGACCCTGAAAATGGCGCAGCAGACAATAAGGGTACAAGAGCATATCCTTTAGTATCAGTTGAAGAAGCATTTGAGATGGCAAAGGCAAACAATGATGATATGAAGAATCATATGTTTGTATTTATTAAGGGTGGAGAATATTATCTTGAAGAAAGTATAAATCTTGATGCTGAGATTTCAGGTTCAAACGGATATAACATTGTGTTCACATCCTACGGTGATGAAAGAGCACAGTTTATGTCAGGTAAGCATTATACAGGCTTTGAACTCCACGACGAGAACTTAAATATCTACAAGACTTATGTTGGTGACGCCCAGTCAAGACAGGTATATATTGATGGTGTTCGTGGTATCCGTGCAAGAAGTGACGGAGAGCTTACAAATGCTACTCTTGTAGAGGAATACGGATATCTCTGTGATGATACATTCCTTGCAGACTTTAAGAATGTTAAGGATTTAGAAATGGTATGTTTCTCATACTGGACACAGCCACGTTGCGGTGTTTCAGAAATCGTTGTTGAAGATGACAAGGCTAAAATCATTATGGATGAAGAGGCTTGGCCTACAGGTCTTGGCGGAAACAACACTCCTTGGACAGTTCCATACTACTATGAAAACGCATATGAACTTTTAAATACAGCAGGCGAATGGTATATTGATTCTACTGACGGATATCTCTACTATATCCCAAGACCATTTGAAAATGTTGAAACAATGGTTGCTACAATCCCTAATACAGGCAGACTCTTAAACGTTAAGGGTACAGTAGATGCACCTGTTCACAACCTTGTATTTGATGGTCTTGAATTTGCTTACACAGGCTGGCTCAGACCAAGTAGCGAAAAGGGTTACAATGAAAATCAGAACAGTGCTATTGACGGAAAGCTCCCTGAAGTTGCTGTTCAGGTTGAATATGCAAGACAGTTAGACTTTACAAACAACAAGTTCAATCAGCTTGGTACAGGCGCTCTTTATATGTCATTTGCAATTCAGGACTGTAACGTAATCGGTAATGAATTTGGTGATATTTCAGCCGGCGCATATATGTTAGGCTGGGGTCAGGGCGATTCTTACGAAAAGGAAATTAAGCCTACTGAATACAAGTACTACACAATTAACAACAAGTTTAACAACAACTATGTTCACGATGTAGGTATCGAATACGGTGGTGCTGCTGCTGTTTCTGCTACATTCCCTAAGTATTCACAGTTTAACGACAACGAAATCGTAAACTCTGTTTACTCCGGTTATCACATCGGCTGGCTCTGGGAAACATACTCAGAAGAAAATCCTGACAAGAAGGGTACAGGTCTTTACAAGGTACAGCTTAACGGTAACTACATCCACGAAGTACAGATGGAAGCCCTCCACGATGGCGGATGTATCTATATGTGTGGTATCACAGGCGGTACATACGATAATATGAATGAATGTATGTATAACTTCTGTCAGAACTCAAGAAACGCATATGGTGCGCTCTACTTGGAGGCAGGTAGTACATACTGGAACGTTGAACAGAACCTTGTTGACTTAGAAGAGATTGACATCTGGCCAAGACACGGAAGAGAAGCTTCTGACTTTATGACACCAAGATGGATGACAATTACAAATGCAAGTTCACGTTACAACGTTGTTAACGACAACTATGCTACAACAGAAGCATTAAACGGAGCTCCTACATATATTGCATATGAAAAGCCTGAAATCGTTGAAATGGATAAGCTTCCTGCAGACGCTAAAAAGATCGCTGACGAAGCAGGTCTTAAGGGTAAGTATTTAGAAAAGTATCCTGCACCTGTACAGAGACTTACTATTGACAAGAAGGATGTTGTTGCAAAGATCGGTGATGTAATCGAACTTGAAACAAAGGTTTACGGACGTAAGAACTCTGTTCCAACTGAAGATCAGTACGAACTCTACTACACAACATCTGACGAAAACGTTGCATCTGTTGATGAAAACGGTACTATCACAATAAACGGTCAGGGTAAGGCAAGAGTATATGCAAACCTCTTTGATGGTGAAGTTGTAAGACAGCAGAGAATCGACTTAATCTGCGGTGACGAACTTAAGGCAGTTGATGTTGACCATGTTAACATCGCAAAGGGATATTACAAGACTTTAGCTGCAAAGGGTAAGTCAAAGTTCGGCAGAGATATGACTATCGAAGAAGTAAAATACGTATCAGAAGACGAAACTATCGCAAAGGTTGACGAAGAAGGAAAGATCCACGGTGTAGGCGAAGGCGAAACAGTTCTTAAGGCTACATTCACAGCAGAAGGCACATCAATCGAAGCTGACATTGCAGTAAAGGTTAAGAACTTTGAAAATCCTGAAACTGCAAAGCTTGAAGGTAAGCCACTCCCTAAGGATATCCTTGTTCCTGAGAACTGGGAATCTGCAAGAACTCCGGGTATCCCTGTTGCAACCCTTTCAGAAGACGGTAAGAGCATTGCTGTAAAGAACGAGGCAAGCTACTACAAGAAGGAAAAGCTTGAAGACGGACTTTATAGCTTTGATCTTATGATCGAAAATCCGAACACATGGCCAACACTTGCGTTAAAGGCTCCTGACGCAACAAAGAGATATGTAAACAGCGACTGTTACTTTATTGGTATCTGTCCTGATTATATCGAAGTACAGAAGTTCAATAACGGTGCAAGAACATACTTCATCGGTAGTGAAAGCTTAAAGCCAATCGAAGGTTTTGACATTCCTAACGGTGGTCAGGTATTTGAATATGGTAAGGTTCACCACGTAACAGTTGGTACAATCGAAGAAGAAAACGGTGTTAGAATTATCTTAAATGTTGATGGCAAGAACATCTTTGACATCCTTGATGATACTGAAAATGCATTAAGAGGACCTGGATACATGGGTATCTATCCTGGTGCCGGAACATTTACATTCTCAAACACAGAGAAATGAGACTAACTAAAAGAGAGTTGGATTTTCCAACTCTCTTTTTTTAGAATCTATTCAATCTGCGATAATCTTCAGGGGTCATATTCTCTGATTTTTTAAACACTGCGCAGAAATAACTTGCCTCGCTGAAGCCCGTTTCTTCGGCGATTTTTTTAATCTTCATATCCTCAAAGGAACATAAAAGCTCTTTTGCGGCATTTAAACGTATCTGGATAAGATACTTAAGTGGGGTAGTTCCGTAAACCTGATTAAAAAGCCTGCAAAGGTGGTTAGGGGTAATGTTAATTTCTTTTGCCATAAGCTCAAGGCTTAAATCCTCGCTGTACTTTTCTCTCATTATGTCAATGACGGGAACAAGCTTTCTGTATTTTTCGTTCTGGGTCATACCACCGCTTTGAGGAAGGTTATTGTGACACTCACCGATTTTTATAAGCATCTTATAAAGCATACAGGAGATTTTTATATCCTTATCGGGGTGGTCGCTTTCAAACATATCATAAAGGGCGCTTGTCTGTGTTTCAAATTCCTTTGTGTTCTTTAAGGAAAAAGCTTCTGTGTTTCCAAGGCTCAAATAGTCGGCTATCTGTTCAGCACAGCTTCCCTCATAGGTAATCCACGTTGCCTTCCATGGCTTTTTAACAGGGAAATACTCGTGAGGAACATTGGGTCGGAAGAAAAAGGCATCTCCTGCACCTATTTTATATTCCTTTCCTTCAGCGCGAAAAACACCGCTACCCTCGGTACAATAGAAAATCTGATAGGTGTGATATCCGTCTTCTCTTAAAACCTTACCCTGGTCTTTGGTGTTGTTCATTCTTACAATGTATATGGGTAAAAGCTTTGTTTTGTCTAATAATATGGGTAATACCATACAGGTCACCTTCTTATCTGATAAAGTTCTATATTATTATACAATAACAAAAAGAATATTTCAAGAATTATTGTTTGTAAGGTCATTTAAAAGAAAAACAGTTGAATTGTAATATATTGTGTGATATAATACCCTTTATCCTTAAGGGGTAATTTTAAAGGGATTGTGTAAATGATGTTATGGAAATCAACAAAACTTCACTAGACACAATGTACACAGGTGCACAGCCTGCTGTTCACGGAATAACAGCATATGCAAAGCCCGTTATCAAGATAGATACCATCTTCGATGCCCTTATAAGAGCAGGGAAAAATCCGTTATTGTAGCTTATGATGTAAGCTTAAGTAAGATATACTTAGAACGTGATATGGATTACTTTATCTTTGATAATCCTGATGAGGTAAACGCAAAGGCGGCTGAACTTATCTTAAAGGATGAATATGATTTCTATGTAGTATATAACGGTAACTATGATGCAGAAATGCATAAGTCAGGCCCTGAAAGGATTGAAGCCTTATCAGAAATCAGAGCAAACTGCAGAACTTTCTCTATGTTTTCTGCTATGATTAAGAAACATTGGAAGAATCACGATACTTTGGTTGGCTTTGCTATGGACCATGGCTGTCACGAGGTTGACGGAGGTTATGGCTCTCACGGTAGCGATATGCCGGAGGATTTAAACATTGTTCATATGTATAAACTAATTGAAAGAAGTGCAGATTAAAATGAATATAAGAATTTTACAGCTTGTTGAAGGAGCGAAAGAGGCTTCAGGCATAACTGTTGTTATAGATGTTTTCAGAGCCTTTTCTTTAGAGGGATACATTATGGCAAGAGGGGCAGAAAAGGTTATTCCGGTAGGGGATAAGGATATAGCCTACAAGCTTAAGGAAGAAAACCCTCAAATGATTTTAGCAGGGGAAAGACACGGGAAAATCCTTCCGGGCTTTGACCTTGGAAACTCTCCTTCACAGCTTTTAAACGTAGACGTTAAGGGTAAAACAGTTATCCATACCACAAGCGCAGGAACTCAAGGCATAGCAAACGCAAAAGATGCTGAAGAGATTTTAGGTGCTTCCCTTTTAAATGCAAGGGCAACAGCTGAATACATAAGAAAGAGGGGAATTAATGAGGTTTCCCTTGTTTGTATGGGTCTTGAGGCAAAGGCAGAAACAGAAGAAGATACCCTTTGCGCAGAATATATAAAAAGCATTTTAGAAGGAGAACCTTTCGATATAGAAGAAGGGGTAAAGAGCCTTAAATATACGTCAGGAGCAAAGTTCTTTGACAAGGCGCAGAATGATGTCTTCCCTGAGGAAGATTTTCATATGTGCACAAAGGTTGATGAGTTTGACTTTGTTTTAAGGCTTAAAAAAGGTGAAGACGGCATAGATTATATGGAGAAGGTTTCGGTACTTTAATACATTGGATTATAGGAGTGATAAAATGGCGGAAAAGGCAAAAAGCTCAAACAATTTTATAAAAGGCGCTTTGATTCTTGCTATCGCTAACTTTGTTGTAAAGCTTATAGGAGCGGGTTTTAAAATCCCTCTTATCGGCTTAATCGGTGACGAGGGAAGCGGCTACTTTAACGTTGCATATCAGATTTATACCTTTATGTTTATTGTAGCAACAGCAGGTTTCCCGGTTGCAATATCTAAAATGGTGTCTGAAAGTATGGCGCAGGATAACGAAAATGAGGCAAGAAAGATATTTAAGGTTGCCTTTGGATTTTTGTTTGTAATCGGTCTTTTAGGAACTCTTATAATGCTTGTCTTTGCTGATAAGTTAGCTATATTTGTTGGTATCCCGGGGGCATCTATGGGAATATCAACTATTGCGCCTGCAGTTTTCTTTGTTGCTATGTCATCTGCATACAGAGGATATTTTCAGGGAAGACAGAATATGTACCCAACAGCCTTCAGTGAGGTTATCGAGTCTTCAGGTAAGCTTGTAATCGGTCTTGTCTGTGCGGCGCTCTTTATGGGTATGACAGTTGACGGTTCTATAGGAAAGGCTGTTGACTTTGCGGCAAGAAAAATATTTGACCAGCACACACAAACAATTTTTGCATCAACAGGTGCAATATTCGGCGTAACAGCAGGTACATTTTTAGCTTGCGTCCTCTTAACCCTTATATATATCTTTACCAAAAAGAAAAAGGAAAAGAGTATAGAAAAGACAAGAGGAAATGGCGAAATCTTAAAAACTCTTATAAAGATAGCTATCCCTATAACAATCGGGGCATCAGTTTCAAGCTTGACTACCCTTATAGATATGGGAACAATAAGCCATCGTCTTGTTGTAAGGCCCGAAGTTTTCGAAAGATATGCCTTTATGTTTAAAGAGGGAACAGAGTTCTTCTCAAAGGCAATGGAAGCAGGTTGGGATAGTGCCACCATCTTAACCCAAAAGGCAACAACCCTCTACGGAATGTATACAGGTAAAGCCCTTACTATGTTTAATCTTCCCCTTACATTGGTTGTGGCTCTTGGAACATCAGTTGTTCCTGCTATTTCTGCGGCAGTTGCAAGAAAGGAAAACAATGAAGCTAAAACCATAACAGAAAGCACTCTTCGTATATCAATGCTCTTTGCAGCGCCTTGTGCTTTCGGTATGGCGGTCCTTTCAAGAGAGATTTTAAATCTTCTTTTTGGAACATATAATGCATATACTGTTTTAGCTATTCTTTCTTTTGCTATTATTCCTGTTGCAATAGTTCAGGTTACAAACTCTATGCTTCAGGCATACGGAAAGGTTTATATCCCTGTAATACATATGGTTATAGGCGGCATAGTTAAGGTTTTGGTTAACTATTTCTGTATTCCATATTTAGGAATAGACGGTGCACCTGTTGGCACAGGAGTTTGCTATACAATTATAGCTGTTCTTAACCTTATGGCCATAATAAAAGCATCAGGGATCAAGATAAACTGGAACGACTTTTTGATAAAGCCAATATTTGCGGCATTAATAATGGGCGCGGCAGGCTTTGTTTTGAGTACGTTCCTGCCAATAAGCAAGGCTTTATGTATAGTTGAAATTGCCATCTGCGGAATTGTTTATTTTGCAAGCATACTTTTGGTAAAGGCTCTTAAAAAGGAAGATGTTTTAAATCTTCCAAAGGGCGAAAAGCTTGTGGCAGTTTTAGAGAAGTTTAAAATTTTCAAGTAGGAGATAAAAATGGAACTAAAGAAAGATAAATATACCTTTGATGATTTGGTGGAGATAATCGAAAAATTGCGTTCTCCCGAGGGTTGCCCATGGGACAGAGAGCAAACCCACCAGAGTATCAGAGCAAATATGATAGAAGAAGCCTATGAGTTGGTTGAGGCTATTGAAAATGAAAACCCTGAAAAAATCGCAGACGAAAGCGGTGATGTTCTTCTTCAGGTAATGCTTCATGCGCAAATCGGCAAGGACGATGGTGAATATGATATAAATGATGTCACCGATATGATAAGTCGAAAGATGATACAAAGGCACCCACACGTTTTCGGTGATGTATCAGTTGAAAACAGCGAAGAGGTTTTAAAAAACTGGGACGCAATAAAGAGAGAAGACAGAGAACAAAAGAGCATAACAGATGAACTTAAAGGGGTTTCTGCTTACGTTCCTACATTGATGAGGGCAAAAAAGATAGCTAAAAAGGCAAAAAAAGCAGGCTATGATTATAAAGGACAGGCAATTTCCGCTAAAACAGAAGAAGAGTTTGGAAAGCTCCTTTTTGATATTGCCGTTCTGGCAGGGGCTAACGGAATTGATCCTGAGGTTGCTCTCTCAAAACAGATAAACAATTTTATAGAAGATTTTGAAAGGTTTGAAAAGGGTAAATAATATGCGACTTGACAAATATTTAAAAATTTCACGTCTTATAAAAAGGCGTACCGTTGCAAACGAAGCCTGCGATGCAGGAAGAGTTACAGTAAACGGAAAGGTTGCCCGTGCATCATACGATATAAAGGTTGGGGACGAAATCACCATCAGCTTTGGTGCAAAGCCATTGTCTGTCAGGGTTTTGGAGGTTAAGGAAACAGCCTTTAAAGACGAAGCAAGAAATATGTATGAGGTTATATAAGAAAAAGGATATCTCCCAAGAGATATCCTTTTTCTGTTATAGTCCACCATATATAAAGTGCCACAAGTAAGGCCATATAACCTCGGAAGCACTTCCACCAATGCCTGACCAGATTGTTGCCCATGAAATCTCATCCCATTTGTCAGTTTCATGGTTATATGTAAAAGTCAGGACATCTCCGCCGGAATTGTCTTTTCCAACATAATATACCTGGGCAACAGAAGATTTGTAAGGCTTATAGCTTAATACCTTAAAATATTCCATATCCCCAAGCATGGTGTTTTCTTTATATGCATCTTTAAATTCATCATAATGGGCGATGGTCAAAAGCTCACATTTTATTAAGGCAGAGGACCAGTTTATTAAAAACAAGCATAATAAACCTATTATGATATATTTAATTGCCTTTTTGATTTTCTTTAAAATTCTCATAAGTTTTGCTCCCACGTTTTACACAAAGAGTAATATGAATGATTTAATTATATAAATGAAAAAGAGGAATGTCAAGATAAGTGTTAGAAGATAAAAATAATTTTTTAAAATTTTATTATATATAATATAGTTTGTTTTGTTTGGTTTTGTTTTGTTTATTTAATGTATTACCAATCCGATTACCAACCCGATTACCAGGTCGATTACCAAGTCGATTACCAAGTCGATTACCAACCTGATTACTAACCCGATTACTATTTTGAAATAAAGTAATAGGGTGAGCCGTAAGGGGCAGATAATATTCCTTCGAAAACGAGCTCTGCCTCCCTTTTCTTGCGGGAGGGGGACCGCTTGCGGTGGAGGGATTCAATGGCGAGCGGAACAGGGTTCGGCAATATAATTTATTCATTTACTTTAAAAAATGACGGACAATGCCTGCCCGAAGGTATGATGAAGGTTAGAATTTAAGAAATATGTATGAGGTTATATAAAAGAAAAACACGCAGGAGAATTTCTTCTGCGTGTTTTTTATAAACTCTAGTCGAACCACAATTCAGAGTATATTGGATAGTGGTCTGAAAGGAAGGTTCCGTTTCGTTCATCTGTCCATGCATCGGTTTCGTAAACATATTCAGCAAGGTCGTTTGTTACAAATATATAATCAATTTTCGTCTTCGGATCAGATGTTCCAAAAGCGTGGAAGGTATCTTTGATATTATTACTTACATCCTGAATATCGGTGCGTTCGTTGCAGATAGCGATTGTTTCGTGGTCTTCTCTCGCATTAAAATCCCCAAGTAAAATATATGGATAATCACCTTTTTCGCTAAAACTGTCAATATATTCAAAGGTGGTCTTTATCTGCTTTGCTCGTACGGCATCTTTAAGGTGATCTAAATGAACATTGAATACTCGCATTACCTTACCTGATTCGTTATGTCTTACCAATGCCTGAACACATATTCTTGGATAGATACTTTGATCTTCGAATATTGTGGCAGGAGTGTAAGGGGTAGGGCTTAACCATATTGAATCCCAGCCTAAGAATGTACATGTATCAGTTTTGATAGCAGTGTATAAGCCTTCACCTTGAAAGTCGGCATTTCTGCCATGACCTATAAATTCATAGTCAGGTATGAGCTTTTTTAACATGTCTAAAACATCTGCAGTCATTTCCTGAAAGACGATTACATCAGGGTTTTCGGTATAAATCTTGTTTGCAAGATAGCCGGCACGGAGGACAAAAGCATTCTGTGCATCTCCTAAGTAATTACCTCTGATGTTGCATGATACAACCTTAAATTTCTTTTTACCGTAAACAGAAGAGGCAAGGGCGTTACCATTTGCTGTATCGGCATAGAGAGCATTATATAAAAGAATAGCTGCGTTACCCCTTGTAAGAGGTGTTTCGTATGTAACTTTTTCGTCAAGGTTTTTATTAAGTCCGATTTTTTCTGCTGTGGATATATAACCTGTTGGATATTCAAGGGAGGCTGAATCTTCATATCCTAATGCACGACATAACATTGCATATGCATCCTGAAGAAGAATCTTGCCATCAGGTTCAAATGTAGTGTCGGTGACTCCCTTGAGGATTCCTTTGTTGTTTGCCCAGCTGATTGCGTTGTTATACGTTGGGTCGGAAATATCAGAAAAATTATTTTCGAATGTATCTTCAGGAATTGTTCCGTTGTTTAGTATACGGGTTATAAATGTAGCCATCTGCCCACGGGTTAAATCGGAGTCAGGCTCAAATGATGTTTCGTTTACGCCGTTTACTATTCCGTATTCTGAAAGAACAGAAACCGCCTTATTAAGTGTATGGTTTGCTTCATCTATGTCATTAAATGCAGCTGTGACAGTAGTGCTCGCAAATAACATAATGACAAGAAGTATTATCAGTGATTTTTTCATAATTAAACCCCTCTTTTTAAGAAAAATATTTGTTTTTGCATATGCATCTTGTTTATATCACAGTTAAACAAGGAGTGTCAAGGATGTTAAAAAGGTTGATGAATTCTCAACTTTTCTCACGAGGATTTATAAAAATAATTTTTAAAATTTTATTATATATAATATATTTTGTTTTGTTTAGTTTTGTTTTGTTTATTTAATGTAGTAGTAACTATAGAACAACCTCTAGTACTATTTTGAAATAAAGTAATAGGGGGGAGGGGACACAGTTGCTTTATTTATATGCTTTTACATGGTTTTTGATATATAAGATATTGCCGAATCCTGTTCCGTTCGCAACCGCATCCCTCCACCGCAAGCGGTCCCCCTCCCGCAAGAAAAGGGAGGCTGTACTGTTTTGGACGGATAATGCCTGCCCGAGAGTGTGGTGAAAGATTATTTTTCGGGAGGAGCAAGCCCCTCCCCTACAAGTTTATAGCGTATATCATTTCCCATATATGAACAATTGCTTACTAATTTATGAATTATTGTAAATAAGACTTGTAAATTTTGTGATTATGAGGTAAAATATAAAGTGAAAAATTATATAATTACGAGGGAATAAAATGAATGTTTTGTTTATGGGAACTCCTGATTTTGCAGTTCCTTGCTTAAAAGCACTTTTAGATAATAAATATAACGTTTCAGGTGTTGTTACACAGCCTGATAAACCAAAGGGCAGAGGTCATAAACTTGCGCCTCCTCCCGTTAAGGAATGTGCGATGGAAAATAACATTCCTGTGTATCAGCCTGAAAGCTTAAGGGATAAGGCTCTCCTTCCTGTTTTGGAAGACCTTAAGCCTGATGTTATCATTGTCGTGGCTTACGGAAAGATACTTCCTGAATATATATTGAACTTCCCAAAGCACGGATGTATCAACGTTCACGCATCCCTTCTTCCTAAATACAGAGGTGCCGCACCTATTCAATGGTCAGTTATAAATGGCGAAAAGGAAACCGGCGTTACCACAATGTATATGGAAAAGGGTTTAGACACAGGGGATATGATACAAAAAGCTGTATGCGAAATCGGTAAGGAAGAAACCTACGGTGAGCTACATGATAAGTTATCACCTATGGGAGCAGAGCTTTTGATAAAAACCTTAAAGGCTGTAGAAGACGGAACAATCACAAGAGAAAAGCAGGATGACGCTCTTTCAAACTATGCACCTATGATTACTAAAGAAACTGCTTTAATCGACTGGGAAAAGCCTGCAGAAGAAATTCTTAATCTCATAAGAGGAATGAACCCATATCCTATGAGTTATACTCATTATGGAGAAGAGGATTTAAAGATTATTCATGCTTGCCTTGGTGGTGAAAGAGCAGGAAAGTACGGCAGCATAAAGTTAAATAATAAAAAGCTTGAAATCGTATGCGGTGACAATAAATATATTATTGTTGACGAGATACAGTTCAAGGGCGGAAAGAGAATGACAGTTGAAAGTTACTTAAACGGACATTCAATAGATGAAAGTATTATTTTAGGCTAAAGGAGAATTTAATATGTTTTTTCCATTTTACGATCCTACATGGATATTATTATTGCCTGCAATTATTTTAAGCTTGTGGGCGCAGTCAAACGTTAATTCAACATTCAGAAAGTATTCAACGGTTTATAACAGAGCAGGGTACACAGGGGCAGAGGTTGCAAGACGTATCCTTGATATGAACGGGCTTTATAACGTAAGGATAGAGAGAATTGCCGGAAACTTAACTGACCATTTTGACCCAAGAACAAACGTGGTAAGGTTATCCGATGCCACATATGACAGCACATCTGTCGGTGCAATTGGTGTTGCCGCTCACGAGGTAGGTCACGCAGTTCAGCATGCAACAGCATATGGACCTATAAAGTTCAGAAACGCAATTGTGCCTGCGGTTAATATCTGCAATATGTTATCTATGCCGATTATTCTTTTGGGTTTATTTTTATCATATACCCTTGTTGATGTGGGAATTATCTTATTCTCTGCAACAGTTTTATTTCAGCTTATAACTCTTCCTGTAGAGTTTAATGCAAGCAACCGCGCAGTAGCAACTCTTGAAAATCAGAACCTGCTTTCAGGGGATGAAGTTATTGGCGCAAAAAAGGTTTTAAAGGCTGCGGCCCTTACCTACGTTGCGGCGGCAGTAAGCTCTATAATGAGTTTGCTCAGACTTATTTTGATATTTGGCGGAAGAAGGGACGATTAACTTGGGAGTTAGTGCAAGACAAGGGGCTACGGATGCGCTTTTTGATATAGAGAAAAAGGGCGAATATTCCACAAAAGCTGTTACAGATGCCATAAAAAATCTAGAACCGAGAGAAAAGGCATTTGCAAACGAGCTTATTCTTGGCGTTCTCCGTAACAAAATCTATCTTGACTTTATTATACAAAGCTTTTCAAAAATGAAGCTTAAAAAGTTAAACCCTTACGTTTTGCAGATTCTTCGTGTTGGTGCATATCAGATGATATGCATTGATAAGGTTCCTGTATCGGCGGCCTGTAACGAGGCGGTTAAGCTTGCAAACATCCGTGCCAAAGGGGCAAAAGGGTTTGTAAACGGAGTTTTAAGAAGTATCTCAAGAAGCCTTGATAATCTTCCTGAAATTAAAGGAAATGAAATTGAAAAGCTGTCTGTCAGATATTCCTGCCCATTATGGCTTGCAGAAAAACTTTTCAGTCAGTTTGGAGATAAAACGGAAGAAATTTTAAAAGACAGTTTAAAGCCTCACCCTACAACAATCAGGGTTAATGCCTTGAAAACAGATGAGGATACCCTTATAGAAAAGCTCAAGGCAGAGGGAATAGAGGCAGAAAAGAGTGACTTGAAAAACTGCCTTATTATAAAAGGGGCAATAAATATAAATGCATCAAGTGCATATAAAGAAGGGTTATACACTCTTCAGAATATAAATTCACAGATGGCAACGGTTGTTTTAGAACCAAAAGAGAATGAAACGGTAATAGATATGTGTGCCGCTCCGGGAGGAAAGACAACCCATATAGCAGAGGCTATGGAGGATAAGGGCAGAGTTATCGCCTTTGACATACACCCACACAAAATTGAGTTAATCGAAAAATCGGCAGAAAGGTTAGGTCTTAACTCGATAGAGGCAAGATGCCATAACTCGGAAGAGGCCATAGAGGAGCTTAAAATGTCTGCTGACAGAGTTTTAGCTGATGTTCCTTGTTCTGGTATCGGCGTTATACACAGAAAGCCTGATATAAAATATAACAGGCAGGAAGAGGATATAACTGCTCTTTGCGAGATACAGAAAAATATCTTAAAAAATGCCTCGGAATATGTTAAGGCGGGAGGAACAATAGTATATTCCACCTGCACCATACTTAAAGAAGAAAATCAGGATATAACTGATGAATTTTTAAAGGAGAATAAAGACTTTTCAAAATCTTTTGAAAAGCTTTATCTCGCCCACGAAACAGGGGGAAGCGGTTTCTATATTTGCAGAATGGAAAGAAAGTAAAATGAAGAAAAATTTAAAGGACTATACCTTAAAAGAGCTTGAGGATTTGATGATTTCCTTGTCAGAACCAAAGTTTAGGGCAAAGCAGATTTTCAAATGGCTCTATGACGGAGCGGAAGCCTTTGAGGATATGAAGAATATTCCTAAAAGCCTTATAGAAAAGCTTGAGGGAGAGTATTCGGCAGGAAATCTTAAAATAGAACAAAAATTTATTTCACGTATTGACGAAACAAGACGTTATCTGTTAAAATTAAATGATGGAAACTTTGTAGAATCCGTGCTTATGAAATATCATCACGGATATACCATTTGCGTATCATCCCAGGTAGGCTGTGCTATGGGCTGTGCCTTTTGTGCATCTACCGTAAAGGGAAAGGAAAGGTCATTAACCGCCGGAGAAATAATGGGTCAGGTTATGACTGTGCAAAAGGATTTAGGCGAGAGGATTTCAAATATCGTAATGATGGGTATGGGAGAGCCTCTTGATAATTATGATAATGTTTTAAGGTTTCTGGAAAATGTCAACAATCCATTGGGTATGAATATCGGGCACAGACATATAACTCTGTCCACCTGTGGGTTGGCAGACAGAATGAGGGAACTTGCAGACCTTAAGCTTCAGATTACCCTGTCTGTATCCCTTCATGCAACAAATAACGAAAAAAGATCACAGATAATGCCTGTGAATAAAAGGTATAATATAGAGGCGCTTATTGATGCGTGCAAATATTACATAGAAAAGACAGGAAGAAGAATATCCTTTGAATAT
>JAZRQL010000055.1:0-37655 GCA_045649725.1 Clostridia bacterium
AGGAAAATCAGCTGTGGCAATTCTTTTGAATTGTCACAACTTTTTTTTATAATTTTCACACAAGGAAAGGAAGAAGAAAATGAAAAGAATGAAAAGAATTTTAGCAACACTCCTTGCACTTATTATGATAATAAGTGTGACACCTGTATTGGCAGAAGAAACAGATGTAACGGTTTATGTTTCTATAAGCAAATACGGAGAAATTCAAACAGCGGAAGACGGAACAAAAATGGCATATGCTCCTGTAATATTGAGCGGACAGGATAGTTATACCGTAGATGATGCTCTTCGTGAGGCACATAGGTTATATTGTCCTGATGGAACAGACGGATATGCTTCAAGTATAAGTGATTGGGGGCTTGGAGTTGACATACTCTGGGGAGATACAAGCTATAACTTTGGTTATTACATAAACGGAAGAACAAGTACTCTTTTAGGAGATGCTGTTTGTGATGGAACATACATTGATGCGTTCGTATATGAAAATATATACACAGAGAAGTATTCTGCGTTTAATCTTCCTGAAAACAAGGTTGATAAGGAAGAAGAATTTGAACTTGAGCTTTCATATATAACATATGATGAAAACTGGAACCCGAGCTTTTTGCCTTGTGAGGGTGCAACCATTACGGTTAACGGAGAGGATACAGAACTTATAACAGATGAAAACGGATGTGTGGCTTTAAGCTTTTCCGAAACCGGCAGATATATAGTGTCTGCATATAAGGATGAAACTATAACAGATGATAACGGTGAAGAGGAAGTTGTTCCCACAATAACTGCACCCGTATGTGTTATATCTGTTGTGCCAACTGTTGAGGATGTTGTTCATAATATTGCTGCATATTACAAAGAAATTGATATGTCAGAGGCAGGCGGAAACCTCCCCTGGATAGTTGCGGATATGATGATGTATGAGGGAATCTTCCCTGAAAGTGAGTATATTCTGTCAAAGAAAGAAAAAACATCTGCAGCAGAGCTTATGGTTGAGAATGCGATAGAGAGCGAAAGTGCTGGGGATATGGCAAAGACAATCATTGGCTTATCGGCTTTAGGTTATGATGCGGAGAAAATTATTACAGAGGATTATGAAAATATAAATCTTACAGAAAGACTTACAGACCTTGTGGATGATGAGGATGATTCTGTTTTGAATATATATTCTCTTCCTTATGTAATTATTGCTCTTTCACAAAATGAGAGTTATTGCACAGAAGAACAAATGGAGTATCTCATAAACTCTGCAGTTGAAAGTAAAGAATTATGGCTTGATACTACATTTGGAACAGACGGTATGACACCAATGATTCTTGCTCTTTCACCATACTATGATTCAAGTGATGTAAAAGCTGCAATTGAAGATGCAATTGAAATCATAAAAATAAATCAAAGAGACGATGGTCTTATAAGTGGACCTGAGGATTTTGAAGCGGCATCAACAGGACTTGCTATATGTGCCTTTTCTGCTTTGGGAGAAGATGTAATGGATATTGCAAAGGGTGAATTTAATCTTATTGATGGAATAATGTCAACTGTAAATGAGGAGGGGAACAGTTTTTCAAATGCCTTTGCAACAGAGCAGGGCTTCCGTGGCCTTCTTGGTTGGATGATGCTTGATGAAAGAAAGGTGTATGACTTTTCTGACTATGAAAAAGAAAAGCTTAACTTATCAGATACAGAATTTTGTCCTGTTAAGTTTGTGGTTTCTCCAAGAAGCGCAAAGGTCATAATAAAAGATGTTGTTGAGATAGATAATAATATGTTTGACCTTCCTGAAGGAACGTATGAATATAATATTACTGCATCAGGATATGTATCTGAAACAGGTAAAGTTAAGGTTAAGAGCGAGGATGCAGATAATATCATTTTAAAGGAGATAAAAGTTTCTCTCAATAAAAAGTCATCAGGAGGAAGTGGAGGCTCATCTTTCTATCCAACAGAAGATAAAAAAGAGGACAAGCCTGAAGAAAATCCTATACCTGAAGAAAAGCCTATAGAAGATAAAAACATATTCCCTGATGTTTCAGGGGATGACTGGTTCGCGCCTGCTGTAAAATATGTATATGAAAACAACTTATTTAAGGGTACTGATAAGGGGTTTGAACCTGAAACACCTATGACAAGAGCAATGCTTGTAACAGTTCTTTACAGAATGGCAGGCGTAAATAACGAGATAGCAGAAAACCCATATACAGATGTAGCGGATAATGAATGGTACGCAGATGCAGTAAAATGGGCGGCTGCAAATCAGATTGTAACAGGGGTATCGGCTGATATGTTTGCACCTGATGAAAACATTACAAGAGAACAGCTTGCGGTGATTATGTACAGATATTCATTGAAAATGGGATATAGCATAAAAGAAGATGACGTTAATGTTATGGCATATTCTGACTTTGGTGAGTTTTCTGATTATGCAATTGATGGTATTGAATATATGGTGAAAATCGGAGTAATGAATGGTCGCACAGAAAACACCTTTGCACCAAAAGAAAGCGCAACAAGGGCAGAGGTGGCTACAATGCTTATGAGATTTTGTGAGGCGATAGAAAATGAGTAAACGATTAAAAGCTTCCGTCATCATTCTTGTTGTTTGCATAGCTGCCTTTATCCCACGTTTAATAGATATATGTATGCCTGAGGGAAGATTTAATTCCTCAGGCATTGATAATCATAATAAAGAAGCAAATGAGCTGCTTGAAATAATAGAGAGAAATGATGTTGCAGCAGATGATGAGTTAACCGAAGATAAAACAGAAGATGAATTAACTATAAAAACTCCTGAAGACGAGGTTGTCTTTGAAGATACGACAGAATCAGCAGAAGAATATGACGTTTATACAGAGGCGGAAGATAATAATTCAAGCATCTGTTCCTTAATGGTTATCTGTGAGGATGTTCTTAATAATATTGATAAGCTTAAGAAAAGCAAGAGAGCTACTATCCCTGAAAACGGAATTTTTGTAAATGAAGAAAATATTGAGATAAAGGAAGGGGAAAGTGTTTTTGATATTCTCTACAGAACATTAAGAAAAAACAAAGTGCAGTTTGATTATACCAATTCGCCTGTAAATAATTCTGTTTATATCAAAGGTATAGGAAACCTTTATGAGTTTGACTGTGGAGGAAATTCAGGGTGGTTATACAGAGTAAATGGCGAAAAGCCTTCCTATGGAGCTTCTAAGTATATCGTTCAGGCCGGAGATAAAATAGAATTTTATTATGCAGTAAACTACCTTAAGGATAAATAATCTGTAATATTATTGTAAGGCGAAAAAGTTTGATTTAAAGGACGTTTTGTTGTATAATGTAAAATGAATTCTTTGTTGAGTGGATGTAGTTTAACCACATAAATGATAATGATTTGTAAATTAACGGAGAAAAATTATGATTAAAATCTTATACGAAGATGCAAATATAGTTTTTTGCATAAAGCCTGCAGGGATATCTTCTGAAGAAGAGATGACTTCAGAGCTTAAGAATCAGTTAAGCAGCGAAATATATGCATTGCACCGCCTTGATAAACCTGTAAGCGGTGTAATGGTTTATGCAAAAACCAAAGAAGCGGCAGCTGATATAAGCAGAAAAATCGCCTCAAATCAGGATTTTAAGAAAGAGTATCTTGTAGTTTGCCAGGGCGAATTCTCCGAAAACCAAGGAACAATGGAAGACCTTCTGTTTAAAGATTCATCAAGGAACAAAAGCTTTGTTGTAAAACGAGAAAGAAAAGGAGTTAAAAAAGCGCTTCTTACATATAAAGTGCTTAAAAAGGGGCTTTATAACGGTAGTTTATGCTCTCTTGTTTTGGTAGAATTGCAAACAGGAAGAAGCCATCAGATAAGAGTGCAGTTTGCAAGCCGCAAACATCCGTTGCTCGGTGATAAAAAATATGGTAGCAGAGAAAGTTGCCCTATCGGACTTTATTCACACAGAATTCAAACATGCGGTTTGGATATATCCCATAACCCACCAAATGAGCTTCCGTGGAACATATTTGATTAAAACAACGAGGAGAGGTTTATGAGAAACAGAGAATATATAGATATTCCAAAAGATAAGGACAAGAAGATACTTGGAGTGTTTACAAAGGACAAGCATTTTTACCGTATGTTTTTCTCCTTGCTTATTGTAATAAGCCTTCAGCAATTAGCGGCACTTGCTGTTAATATGGTTGATAATATTATGCTTGGCAGATACACAGAGCTTGCCCTCTCCGGTGCAACCCTTGTGAATCAGGTGCAGTTTATTCTTCATCAGATATCAGCAGGTATCGGTATGGGTATTGTTGTGCTTGCCTCACAGTATTGGGGACAAAAACGTATCGAGCCTATCAAAAAAATAATCAGTCTTGGTGTAAAAATCGGTCTAGGGGTGGGGATTTTCTTTTTCCTTGTTGCCAGGTTGTTTCCATATCAGGTTTTGTCCATATTTACAAACGACGAAACAGTAATAGAAGAGGGTATGCGCTATCTTAATGTTATATGCTGGACATACATTATTTTCTCGGTGTCAAATTCCCTTATGTATTCACTTCAAAGTGTGGAAACCGCTATGGTTGGAACGGTAATGTCATTGAGCACTATTGTTATTAATATCTGCCTTAATTATTGTTTTATTTATGGTAAGTTTGGAGCGCCTGAATTGGGTGTTGTGGGTGCGGCTGTTGCAACTTTGATAAGCCGTGTTGTTGAACTTATTATTATACTTGTGTATGTATTGTTTATCGATAAGAAGCTACGAATTAAACTCCGTGAGTTGCTGACTTTTGATTTTACATACCTGCGTGATTATTTCCATGTGGCAATGCCTGTGATTGTAAGCGGTGCTTTATGGGGCGTAGCTCAGGGTGCACAGACAGCTGTCCTTGGCCATATAGGAGCAACTGTTATTGCGGCAAATTCCATTGCGGTAATAGTCTTTCAAATATTTGCAGTTACGGGAACATCCTGTGCAAATGTTGGCTCGGTTGTGATGGGTAAAACTGTTGGCGAGGGATTGTATGACAAAGTACGTTCCTATTCTAAAACAATGCAGATGCTTTTCTTTATTATAGGCACAATATGCGGAGCCCTTTTGTTTATTTGTAAAGACGCGATTGTCAGCTTATATTCTGTGTCGGAAGAAACAAAACAACTTGCAATTAGTTTTATAACTGTCCTCAGTATCACAACTGTCGGAAGCTGTTATGAATATCCTGTAGAGGGTGGAATCATTGCAGGGGGAGGAATGACAAAATACATGGCGTGGGTGGATAATCTTTTTATGTGGTTGTTTACTATTCCATCGGCATTTTTAAGTGCCTTTGTATTCAAGTTTCCGCCTCTTGTAACGTTTTGTTTTTTGAAATCAGATCAGTTGCTTAAGTGTATTCCGAATTTTATAACCTGCAACAGATACAGATGGGTAAAAAAATTAACGAGAAATGAATAGAGCCCTGATAAGAAAAATTCAGGCAGGAATAGTTGTTTTGCTTAATATGTAAGAGAAAATACATCTTTGATAAAGGAATTTTACTATGAAGAAAATTGCAATTTTACTTATTTTTATATTGACGATTACATCTTATAATATTGTATTTGCAAATGATGACGATGCAGTTACAAGGCTTGAGGCTGTTCATATGCTGACCGAGATTTTGCCTCAGTATGAAATCGGCGTACCATTTCAGGATACGTGGGATTTAACTGCGGCATATTACAGAAAAAAGGGTATAGTTTCTCCTATAGAGGAGAATTATTTTATGCCGGATGAACCTGTTATGGTTCAGGACTTTTTACTGATGCTAAAGCGCGCATTGGACGTTGCCTGCCCTGATATGTTTTATAATAACCACGATATAAAGTGGCATTATGATCAGGGGGATATATATCCATATGCCCAAAATCAGATAGCTATGATGTCATCTGTTGGGATATATAACAATTCAGGATATTTAAACCCTAAAAGCATTATTTCAAAGGGGATGGCAAGATACTACATAAGTCTTGGTGTTCACGCAATGAATTATGGACCCCGCTCCAAAAATGGAGCTTTGCCTAAAAAGATGCCAAAGGCTCTTATGTATCACCTGATAGAAGAACCAACGGGGCCTTATCCTTATCTCTATGTAACTCCTGAAAACTTTGAAGCACAGATAAAGTATCTTTATGATAACGGATATGCATTTTTGTTCCCTGAAGAAATATCCCTTGCAGATAAATTTAAAAAATCCGTTGTAATAACCTTTGATGACGGATATGACTGTCTTTACAGAAACGCGTTACCAATACTTAAAAAGTATAATGCAAAGGCAACGGTCTACGTTGTTTCTGATATGGTGGGAAGCGAATATTACTGCACCCAGGAACAACTCCGCGAGATGAGTGACAGCAATGCCTTCCGCGTTTATTCTCACTCAAAGACACATCCGTACCTTACGGATATTCCTGATATGCAGATGGAATATGAGTTCAGGGAGTCAAATACTGTTATTTATAATATAACCAAAAGAGAAGTTACGTCTATTGCATATCCATTTGGCTTTTATGACGATAGAGTAATAGAAATTGCAAAAATGTATTACAAGAATGCATTTACTGTTGACTCAAAAGGCGGAAATTCCGTATATGATATGACAAGAACAACAATAGATAATGATGTAAGCCTTGATAAGTTTGCAAAAACAGTTAAATAGAAAAAGCCTCCGCATAAGCGGAGGCTTTCAGCGTGTCGATTACATTTTAGATGCAAATGCGGCACCAACGATACCTGCATCGTTCTTAAGTGTAGCGATACGAAGCTCTGTTCCTTCAACACCTTTAAAGAAGCCAAAGTCATCAACATACTTCTTGATTGGATCTAAGAGGTAATCACCTTCATTTGAGATACCTCCGCCAATAACCATAACTTCAGGAGCGAGGATGTTGATAAGGCTGATTATACCTGTTGCAATATGCTTTATGTAGTTATCAACCACCTGCTGTGCAACAGGGTCGCCTGCCTTTGCAGCATTGAATGATGTTCTGCCGCTGATCTTTTCGTCTTTAGTCATTGAGCTTTCAGGATGAGCCGCAATAGCCGCCTTTGTCTGATTAATGAGAGCTGTAACAGAGGCATATGCTTCCCAACAACCCTTTGTGCCACAAGAACACTGTACACCGTCTTCATTAATAATAATGTGACCAAGCTCTGCACCCATACCATTAATACCGCGGTAAATCTTCTTGTTTAATACAATACCACCGCCAACACCTGTACCAAGTGTAACAGCAACGAAAGAATCCTTATCGCTTGCAGTTGCAACGTATTCACCAAAAGCTGCTGCATTTGCATCGTTTTCGATAGCAACAGGGATATTTTTAAAATACTTTTGAAGTTCATCAACAACAGGAGCGTTATACCACTTTAAGTTATGAGCGGCGATAACAACACCGTTTTTAGAGTCAATAGAGCCAGGGCTACCAATACCAACACCCTGAATATCAGCCACTGTAAGACCATTTTCGTCTATAAGCTTGTTTGAAAGCTTTGCCATATCAGCAACAATTTCCTTATAATCTCTTGGAGCTAAAGTAGGAGTAGAATCTTTAGCAACAACCTTCCCTTCTTCGTTGACAAGACCGATGGCGATGTTTGTTCCGCCTAAATCAATACCAATGTACATAATATCAATACCTTTCTGTTAAATATAATGTAAATAAAAGTTTGCATATCGAGAGCACAAAGGCTTGAAAATGCAACTATTAGTTTACTTTAATAGTATTAAATATTATATCTCAATATTTCAGTTTTGTAAACTGTTTTTTTGCAAATTTGGACAAAATATCATAAAAACGTTACTTTACGCATTTTGGCAAAAAATGGAATGTTAAATTTATGTTACAAACGAAAAAGCTGCAAAAAAGGTGTTGACAACATATCCTACATATGCTATATTTGAAACTGTCCACTACACAATATATTGTGTTTGATGGAAAAATGGCGTAATATCGCAAAAGAGGTAAGAGTTATGAAGATTATTAAGAGAAATGGATCAGAAATGGCCTTTGATGTTGACAAAATCATTGTTGCTATAGCAAAAGCAAACGAAGCTGTAGCTGAAGATGTACAGATGACTGCTCTTCAGATTAAGCGTATTGCTGAAAGTGTTGTTTTATCATGTGAGGTTTTAGGGCGCTCTCCAAGTGTGGAAGAGGTTCAGGATATGGTTGAGCATCAGATTATGGCTCACGGTGCTTTTGAGGTTGCAAAAGCATATATAACATATCGTTATACCCGTCAGCTTGTTCGTCAGTCTAATACTACTGATGACAAGATTTTAAGCCTTATCGAATGTAACAATGAAGAAGTTAAGCAGGAGAATTCTAATAAGAACCCTACTGTTAACAGCGTTCAGCGTGACTATATGGCAGGTGAGGTTAGTAAGGATATAACAAGAAGAATTCTTTTGCCGGCTGATATTGTTGAAGCGCACGATCAGGGTATTATCCACTTCCACGATGCTGACTATTATGCACAGCATATGCATAACTGTGACCTTGTAAACCTTGAAGATATGCTCCAGAACGGAACAGTTATAAGTGGTACATTAATAGAAAAGCCACACAGCTTTTCTACTGCTTGTAACATTGCTACACAGATTATTGCCCAGGTTGCATCTTGTCAGTATGGCGGACAGAGTATAAGTTTAACTCATCTTGCGCCTTTTGTTGACATCAGCCGTAAGAAGATAAGAAATCAGGTTATCGAAGAAGCGGCAGAAGTCGGCGAAGTATATTCTGACGAAAAAATCGATAAGATTACTGAAAAGAGACTCCGCAACGAAATCAAGAGCGGTGTTCAGATGATTCAGTATCAGGTTGTTACTCTTATGACAACAAACGGACAGGCTCCTTTCGTTACTGTGTTTATGTATTTAAACGAAGCAAAGTCAGAGAGAGAAAAGCAGGACCTTGCTATTATTATAGAAGAAACCTTAAAGCAGAGATACAGAGGTGTTAAAAACGAAAAGGGTGTTTGGATTACACCTGCTTTCCCTAAACTTATCTATGTTTTAGAAGAAGATAATATAAGAGAAGACGGTAAGTTCTTCTATCTTACAGAGCTTGCCGCTAAATGTACTGCAAAGAGAATGGTTCCTGACTATATTTCTGAAAAGATTATGCTTCAGAACAAGATAGATAAGAAGGGTGACGGTCATTGTTACACATGTATGGGTTGCAGAAGCTTCTTAACACCATACATTGACGAAGACGGAAATCCAAAGTACTACGGAAGATTCAATCAGGGTGTTGTCACTGTTAACTTGGTTGATATCGGTCTTTCTGCAAAGAGAGATATGGAAAAGTTCTGGAAGATATTTGATGAACGTATGGAACTCTGTCACAGAGCCCTCCAGTGCAGACACGAACGCCTGACAGGTACAACATCTGATGCGGCGCCTATCCTCTGGCAGCACGGTGCTCTTTTACGACTTGGAAAGGGCGAAAAGATAGATAAGTATCTCCATGGTGGATATTCAACATTGTCATTAGGCTATGCAGGTCTATGGGAATGTGTTTACAGCCTTATCGGTAAGAAGCTTACTGAACCTGCAGGTGAAGAATTAGGCCTTGAAATTATGAAAAAGCTTAATGAATATACAGGTAAGTGGAAGGCTGCTGAAAACATCGACTATTCACTCTACGGAACACCACTTGAAAGCACAACATACAAGTTTGCAAAGTGCTTACAGCGCAGATTTGGTATCGTAAACGGTGTTACAGACAAGGGATATATCACAAACAGTTATCACGTTCACGTAACAGAAGATATTGATGCTTTCAGAAAGCTTGCTTTAGAAGCCAAGTTCCAGACATTGTCTCCTGGTGGTGCTATCAGCTATGTTGAAGTTCCTAATATGCAGGATAACCTTGAGGCAGTATTGTCAGTAATGAAGTTTATCTATGACAACATTATGTATGCAGAGCTTAACACAAAGAGCGACTTCTGTCAGAAGTGTGGTTTTGATGGTGAAATTATAATCACAGAGGACGAAGACGGAAAGCTCATCTGGGAATGCCCTAACTGCGGAAACAAGGACCAGAACACTATGAATGTTGCTCGTCGTACTTGTGGATACATTGGAACACAGTACTGGAATCAGGGCAGAACACAGGAAATAAAGGAAAGGGTTATGCATTTATAATCAGGTGATATTATATGCATTACGGTGAAATAAAAAACTGTGATATCGCAAACGGAATAGGTATAAGGGTTACCCTCTTTGTATCGGGTTGCACAAATCATTGTAAGAATTGCTTTCAGCCACAGACCTGGGATTTTTGCTACGGTGAAGAATTCACGGATGAGGTAGAAGAAAAGATTTTTGAAATGCTTGAACCTGACTATATAGACGGGCTCACACTCCTTGGCGGAGAACCTATGGAGCCTAAAAATCAGGATGCGATATATCCGTTTCTGGTTAAGTTTAAAGAAAGATTTAAGAATAAGTCTTTGTGGATATTTTCGGGCTTTACCTACGAAGAGCTTATGGATAAGGATGCTTATCCTCATTCAGAGGTAACAGAAAAGATTCTTGATATTGCCGATGTTCTGGTTGACGGAAGATTTAAAGAAGAACTTAAAGATATAACTTTAAGATTCCGCGGGTCTTCAAATCAAAGGTTAATTGATTTGAAGAAAACAAGACAATCAGGAGAGATTGTTTTGTGGGATGATAAATAAGCCTAAAAATATAAATTTTTTTAGATACAGCTATTGGCAAGACTTAATGTAAGTGAACAGCTCTGTTTTAAGCAGAGCTGTTTCTCAAAGACAAGGGGACGGTTCTGTTGTGTTGATAAAACAGGATGAATGTTGAGTTGAATCCCCCAGTCAACTTCGTTGACAGCCCCCTTGAAGACAAGGGGACGGTTCTGTTGTGTTGACAAAATAGGCCGAATATGATAAAGTTAAGTCGAGGTGATAAGAATGCCAAGAGCACCGAGACATCTGATTAAGACAAGGGGACGGTTCTGTTGTCTTGTAAATGAGGGGTTATAATATGTAGGGGCGGGGTTCCTGTCAAGAGTAACATGGTAAACAAGAGTGCAAGGACATGGTAAAAACAAATGTAATACGCAACACAAGGGGACGGTTCTGTTGTGTTGTGTGTTATATCTTCTGGATGGAAACAAAGTTTCTGAAGCATGGGCAGGGAATATAAAAGAATATGGGTATAACAATATAGGTCAGCTTATGTATGAATCCCATTGGGATAGGGCCAATATAGAGATGTCAACTATATACTATACCTATGACAGCCGAGGCAACAGATTAACCAAAGACAATGATGGAGTTATAGAACAGTATACTTATGACAGAGTAAATCGTCTTACAGGAATATCAGGTGGCAATAACTGGATAAGCTATACCTATGACGATAACGGAAATATGCTGACCAAAAATAAAGGGGTATATGAAAACGGAAATGCTGTTACAGAAGAAACCTCTGCTTATTCATATGATGCTTTTAACAGACTTACAGGTATTGCATCAGGGGATATGACAGCAAGTTATATATACAATGCAGATGACAGAAGAATATCAAAGACTGTTAACGGTGTAACAACATATCATATATGGGACAGGGATAATATAATCTTTGAGGCGGATGCAAATAAGAATGAGCTTGCAAGATATTACTATGGCAGACGTCTTGCGATAAGCGTAGAGGGAAGTGAAACAAAACGTTATGGCTATGACCCCCACGGAAGTGTAAACAGTATAAACGGAATGTGGTTATATGATTATGATTCATTCGGAAACCAAACAATGAATTTATGGGATATATCCAAGCATTATTACTGCGGGGAGTACTATGATGCAGAAACAGGCTTTATCTATCTCCGCAACAGATACTATGATTCATCAATAGGCAGGTTTATATCAGAAGACCCAATCAAAGATGGTCTTAATTGGTATGTGTACGCTAACAACAACCCGGTAAAATACAGTGATCCAAGTGGATTGGATGCTATTGTTGCAAATCAACTAGAGAACATAGGTGGTGCTGGACATATGAGTTCCTTTGTGCAAGATGATAGTGGAACTTGGTATTTTTTCTATTGGGGCAATAACTCAGTTTCTTTAACCGTGGTTGATGATTCGAGCATATTGAAGGACGCTGAAAAGATAAATACGTGGTTAGAAGAAAAAGGATTAAGCAATGGGGAATATAAGTATGATGGTTTTTGCTATATTTTAGGTGATTTTTCTGAATCCAAGGATTATTATCAAAATCTCGCTGATCAATTTGCAAAAGATGTTGAAAATAATGATATAGGTTGGTTTAATTGGCAAAACAAGAATTATAATTTTGTTACAAGAAACTGTGCCCAAGAAACAATGGAAGGTTTATATAAAGGGAAAATTGGACCAGACGTAACACACAAGGGGACGGTTCTGTTGTGTTGACAGGATAACACAAGGGGACGGTTCTGTTGTGTTGACAAATTAAGTGATATATGTTACAATTTTGTTGAGGTGATGAAAATGCCAAGAGCACCAAGACAGAAGAGTGAGAGCGGAATATATCATGTAATGCTTAGAGGAAAGACACGGGTGTGATAGTAACACAAGGGGACGGTTCTGTTGTCTTGACAAGGATGATTAGAAGAAGACAGGGGGACGGTTCTGTTGTCTTGACAAGGATGATTTAATGTGATAGAATTATGTCGAGGTGATAAAAATGCCAAGAGCACCGAGACAGAAAAGTGAAAGCGGAATTTATCATATTATGCTTCGAGGGATTAATCAGCAGGTTATTTTCGAGGACGAAGAAGATAATCAGAAGTTTATAGAAACAATTAAAAACTATAAGGCAGTAAGCGGATATAAGGTGTTCGCTTATTGCCTTATGTCTAATCATGTTCATATTTTGCTAAAAGTGGAAAAAGAAGAACTTGATTTGATAATGAAGAGAATAGCAGGAAGTTATGTATATTGGTATAATTGGAAGTATCATAGAGTTGGCCATTTGTTTCAGGATAGATTTAAAAGTGAGCCGGTGGAAGACGATATATATTTTTTAACGGTTCTTCGTTATATACATCAAAATCCAATAAAGTCGGGGATTGTTAAAGATATTGACGATTATCAATATAGTAGCTATAATGATTATGTAAAGAATAAAAATATAGTAGTGGATACAGAATTTGCATTATCCATGCTAGATCAAGAAGAGTTTGTTGAATTTAACAATATGACAAATGATGATGTCTGTTTGGAAATTGACGATCGAGATTTCAGACTAAATGATACAGAAGCAAGAAAGATTATAGAGAAAGTATCAAAGTGTAGGAATGCAACGGAGTTTCAACTGATAGATAAAGAAAAGAGAAATGAATATATTAGAAAAATGAGAGAATGTGGGCTTTCTATTAGACAAATTAGCAGATTAACAGGAATAAGTAAGGGGTGTGTTGAAAGTGCGTGCAGACAATAGAACCGTCCCTTTGTCTTTCAGAATGGTTTTTGCACGGATATTATGATTGGTGGACATATAAGGTATATGACAATGTCCCTGTTTCAGAACGGTGGTGAATCATATGAAGAAAATCATATTAGTTCTGCGGATATCGTTTCTGTTTGTTGGAGTATTTTTGTTGAGTGGTGCTATGGGATTAAAGACACTGCTTATTTTAGATTTATCATCGGATGTTTTTTTTGATTATTTATCTAAACTGGAGAATGTGTATTATTCTATAATTCCATATGACATAAATGTTTTGATATTTTTTTGCGTACCCATAATTGATATCGCTATTGTATACAAAGTTATCAATAGTATGCGTCCAAAGAAATTTTATTGGATAATAGCATTAGTAGTTTATACAACTTTCTTTCTTGTTAGATTAGGAACTTTGCAATCTTAATGTCCATAATGAAATTTAAACAAGATAAAAAGGAGATGAATAAATGCAAAAAGTATATACATTAATAGTAATAAGTAATTTATTATGGATAGGAAGTGAAAATATATCTATAAATTTGAATAATAATATTAAATTATTAAATATAATATCCTTTTTTTCAGCGATACTTTTCACTTTTTCAGTAATATATGCTATATATATTGCGATAAAAAACATGGTTTCAGATAAAATTTGTAGAAAACACAAATTGCTTACTTGTATACATTTATTGATATGCATATTGTTTTATCTTAATTGTATATATAGAGTTATTTATATATATGCTACATAACTAAGACAACAAGAGCACCGAGACATGATAACACGAGGGGACGGTTCTGTTGTGTTGACAAATTAAGTGATATATGTTACAATTTTGTTGAGGTGATGAAAATGCCAAGAGCACCAAGACAGAAAAGTGAGAGCGGAATTTATCATATTATGCTTCGTGGAATTAATCAGCAGGTTATCTTTGAAGATGAAGAAGATAATCAAAAGTTTATAGAAACACTTAAAACATATAAGGCAGTAAGCGGATATAAGGTGTTCGCTTATTGCCTTATGTCTAATCATGTTCATATTTTGCTAAAAGTGGAAAAAGAAGAACTTGACCTGATAATGAAAAGGTTAGCAGGTAGCTATGTGTATTGGTATAATTGGAAATATCATAGAGTGGGTCACTTATTTCAGGATAGATTTAAAAGTGAACCCGTAGAAGATGATGCATATTTTTTAACAGTTCTTCGATATATACACCAAAATCCGATAAAAGCAGGAATTGTTAAAGGTATTGACGATTATCAATATAGTAGTTATAATGATTATATTGACGAAGAAAGTAATATTGTCGATTTTGATTTTGCTTTATCTCTAATGAATAAAAATGAATTTATATTATTTAATAATGAGAAAAATGATGATGCTTGTTTAGATATGGACTCTAATGATTATAGGATAAATGACATTGATGCAAGAAAGATAATCAAAAAAGTTTCAAAGTGTGATAATTTGACAGAATTTCAAGGTCTGTCGATAGAAAAAAGAGATAAGTACATAAGGGAATTAAAGGAGAATGGACTTTCTATAAGACAGATAAGCAGATTAACAGGTGTAAGCTTTGCGATTGTTAGAAGAATATGCGTGTCACAATAGAACCGTCCCCTTGTGTTTTTGGACGTCCCCTTGTGTTTTTGGTGACAGATTCGGCAATGTAACAAAGGAAACAGATGCACTGGGTAACTCAAAGGAAGCAACATACAACCTGTACGGAAATCCAATAACCATTACAGATAAAAACGGAAATACATTTACCAGTCAGTATAACGAATATGGCTCCCTTCTTAACACACGCAAAGGCGGAGTAGTCTATGTTCAAAAGAATAATGCATATAATGTATATAATATGGAAACTGTATGTGCTGATAACACCACAGGAACCATGTACCCCACATCTACAACCTATGATGTATATGGATATCCAAACCTTAAAGTTAATATGAGACAAGGATATCGGGTTGACTATGTAAACGATGTTGATGGAAATATTGCGAGTGAAATAAATAGCAAGGTAAATCCGCTATACGGTAAAGTATCAGAAGGAGATGTGATTGTAACTATATACAAAGATGAAAGTTGGACATTAAAATTATATTTTGATGCCGATAATAAGGAAAAATGTTATTATGTTAAGGAGAATTGACTATGCTAAAAAAGATAAGTACATTTTTTTATAATAAAAGTATTCTGAACTATGTAATTATTTTTGTGATAGCAGTAATCGCTTCTTTTATGTATGTTTTAGACAACTTACAATATTCGATACAAACATTTATTACAATGACATTTATTTTATTTATCGGTATGCTATTTTGTGTGGTGATACGAATAGTTGTTTGTTTTAGTGTTTTAAAATTATTGAAATTAAATGTAAAAATAAAAAATGTGCATAATCAAATTATACCATTAATAACGTTGAGATTTGTTGTTGGTGCTTTTGTTTATGTATTGGCTCATAAATACACAACAATTTCAGTAATAATTAATTCTATAATTGATATAGGGCTTATAGTGTTATTATGTTACATTGTAAAAAGACATTACAATATGAATTTTAAGCAAACAATATTTTTTGGAATAATTAACCTAGTCATCAGTCAGCTATACCTATGACAAAAACGGAAATGTTTTAAGCGAAACAGTAAACGGTAATGTAACAGAGTTCCAGTATAACAATGCAGGGCTTCTCACACGGCAGACAGGAAACGGCACAACATATGATATGTTATATCTTCTGGATGGAAACAAAGTTTCTGAAGCATGGGCAGGGAATATAAAAGAATATGGGTATAACAATATAGGTCAGCTTATGTATGAATCCCATTGGGATAACGCCAATATAGAATGGTCAACCATAGAATATACCTATGACAGCCGAGGAAACAGAATAAGCAAAAACGAAAATGGCGTTACAGAGCAGTATACTTATGACAGAGTAAACCGCCTTACAGGAATATCAGGTGGCAAAAATGTAAGCTATACATATGACAATAACGGAAATATGCTGACTAAAAATAAAGGCGTATATGAAAACGGAAATATCGTTACCAATGAAACCTCGACTTATACATATGATGCCTTCAATAGACTTACAGGGGTAACATCAGGGGATAATACAATAAGCTATTTATATAACGCAGAGGACAGAAGAATAGCCAAAACCGTTAATGGTACAACAACAAACCATATATGGGACAGGGATAATATAATCTACGAGGCAGATGCAAGCAAGAATGAACTTGCAAAGTATTACTATGGCAGGCGTTTTGCAGAAAGTGTAGAGGGAAGTGAAACAAACCGCTATGGCTTTGACCCTCACGGAAGCGTAAGTCATATAAACGGAACGCAGATTTATGATTATGACTCATTCGGAAACCTGCGTACAAACCCTCAGGATATATCCAAGCATCTCTACTGTGGAGAATACTATGATGCAGAAACAGGCTTTATCTATCTCCGCAACAGATACTATGACCCAACAATAGGCAGGTTTATAACCGAAGACCCAATTAAAGATGGTCTTAATTGGTATGTGTACTGTGGGAATAACCCGGTGAATTTTGTTGATCCACTGGGGTTAAAGATTGTGCCACTAACAGAGATAGCAGCGGAACGCGGACTATCTGTTAGTTGGAATGGCGAAAGTGGTGAGAATTGGGAAGTTACAGTTGCTGGACACAGTATAACTTTAAACTATCAACACACAGATGGCGATTGGCATTTGAAATTGGATGACTTTGCTCAAAGTGGAGATGTACTTTCTTTACATTCGGCTGATAACAAAGTCTATATTGATGATAGCTTATTTAACTGTAGCATAAATGATGGCTCATGGGTGGAAGAGATAAAGTTCGAATGGTATGTTGGGGCAGCTGTTGCAGGAGCTAAGGCACCTAGTTTAGCAAAAGGAATAATTGCTTCGTTGACTCCGTCTACGCCTAAAATCGCAGAACAAATACCAAAAGCAGAACGTATAGGGAGCGCCTTGAAAGCAGATGTTTATCACCGAGCAGCAAGTTTTGCGAATTTGCAGGGAGGACAGGCTTATACTTGGATTAATGGCGATAAAACGGTATCTACACTATATCAGGTTGCTGGTGAATTAAATGGCAAAAAGGGTATATTTGAGTATCTAATAAATAGTTCTAATCAAATAACTCATCAAATTTTTGTACCAGACGGCGTTGTAAACGGAATATTGCAGGGTGCAAAGTAATATATGGGGGATGATTATCATGAAGTACTTATATGAGAAATTATATTTTTATTATATTTCGCTTAAAACACAGTTTATAAGTTTTGATAAATATATAAAATGGTTGGACGATATATTCCTTGTCGAGGATACTTCGGATGATGTTCTTTTGGAGTTACAGTTTTGTACTTTTAGTTTAGAAGAAACCATAAATGTATTGTATATTTATCTATATGATAAGTTAAATATATTAGATTATCAGGTTGTTATGAAATTAATAGTTCGCGAACTGAAAATACAATATGAAAATAAAGACTTATTGTATGATATAACAAAAAAACTATATAATATTTGGTGTTTATTACCTGTTGAAATATCACATGAAAAACCCTTTTTAATATTAAATTTTATAGATGATCCGTGGAGTTGGGGTGGGGAGAAAGAAATTATAAAAAATATTGATAATTTATTAAAACAATATGAGTAACAACATAAAGACAAGGGGACGGTTCTATTGTCTTGACAGAATAGATTGAATGTTGAGTTGAATCCCCCAGTCAACTTCGTTGACATGTCTCGCCTGCCGGCTCGGTCGGCGCAAAACGATTGCCACTGGCAATCTGCGCCCCTTTAGGCAAGGGGGCCTTAAGAATATATGACAACAGATAACGGGAGGGCGAGGAGACCCTCCCATACATCAATGATAACACAAAATATTTCACCATAAGAGGCAGATAAATTAGCTGTCTCTTTTTTGTTAAATTAAATACTTAAATTATATTGAATTTATCTTGACTTTTTAAGGATTTTGTTGTAATCTTATAGTTGATATCTTATGTGAAAAAATAGGGTATTATATTCTAAAACAAAGGAGGACACTTTATTGGAAAATGTTGTCAGTCTTAATGGTATATCAGTATCTTTTGACGGCGAGAATGTATTAAATAATATCAGCCTTGATATAAAAGATAAAGAATTTGTGACGTTTTTAGGTCCGTCAGGTTGCGGAAAAACTACTACCTTAAGAATTATAGGTGGTTTTATTCAGCCTGAAAGCGGAAATGTTACCTTTGACGGAAAGGATATAACAAAGCTTCCGCCACATAAGCGTAACGTTAATACTGTTTTTCAGAAGTACGCTTTATTTCCAAACCTTAACGTCTATGAAAATATAGCTTTTGGATTACGTGTTAAAAAACTTCCTGAAAGTGAGATAAAGGCATCTGTTGACGAGATGCTTAAGCTTGTTAACTTAAAAGGCTTTGAAAAAAGAAATATTCAAACTCTTTCAGGCGGTCAGCAGCAGAGAGTTGCTATTGCACGTGCTCTTATAAATAAACCAAGGGTTCTTCTTTTGGATGAACCTTTAGGGGCTCTTGACTTAAAGCTTCGCAAAGAAATGCAGACGGAGCTTAAACGCATTCAGCAGAGCCTTGAAATTACTTTTGTATATGTAACCCACGACCAGGAAGAAGCTCTTACTATGAGTGACACTGTTGTTGTTATGAAAGACGGAAACATTCAGCAGATCGGAAATCCCGTTGATATATACAACGAGCCTGAAAACGCATTCGTTGCTGACTTTATCGGCGAAAGTAATATTATAGACGGAATAATGGTTAAAGACCGCCTTGTTATTATCTGCGGTCAGGAGTTTGAATGTGTTGACGGAGGCTTTTTGGATAATCAGCCTGTTGACGTTGTTATAAGACCTGAAGACATTACCCTTACATCAAATGTAAACGATGTTAAAATCAAGGGTATTGTTCGTTCTGTTACATTTAAGGGTGTTCATTATGAAATGGTTGTTGACAGTTCAGACTTTAGCTGGCTTGTTCATTCAACTAAAGCGGCAGAGGTAGGAAGCGAGGTAGGTATTACCTTTGGACCTGACGATATACATATAATGAATAAAATGGAAGGGTAAGGTGGCAGCTATGAATAAAAAAGGCGGTTTTTTACAGAAGCTTACTGCGGCGCCTTATCTTGTGTGGACTGCTGTTTTTGTAATCGTTCCTATCATTATGGTTGCATACTTTGCCTTTGTTGGTGATGACGGAAAGTTTACACTCGAGTATATAAAAGAGGTTGGAAAGTACAGCGATATTTTTCTTCGTTCCATTATGATGGCGGCAGCTGCTACGATTATATGTCTTATTATTTCGTATCCCGTTGCATTTATCCTGTCAAGAATGAAGGCAAGCGCACAGAGCACAATGCTTATGATAGTTATGCTTCCTATGTGGATGAACTTCCTTCTTCGTACATATGCGTGGATGACATTGCTTGGAAACGAGGGTCTTATAAATCACCTTTTCGGTTTAATAGGCCTTGGGCCTTATAAGATGTTAAATACAGGCGGTGCAGTTGTTTTGGGTATGGTATATAACTACCTGCCTTATATGATTCTCCCTTTATATTCTGTTATGGAGAAGATAGACAACAGCGTTTTAGAGGCGGCATCCGACCTTGGCTGTAACCGAGTTGCTACAATGCTCAGGGTTGTTATTCCTTTGAGCCTTCCCGGTATTATGTCAGGAATAACTATGGTTTTTGTTCCTGCTATATCAACATTCATTATTTCAAGAATGTTAGGTGGCGGCGGAAACCTTTTAATAGGTGACTTAATCGAAATGCAGTTTTTAGGAAATGCCTATAACCCTAATTTAGGTGCGGCAATATCCCTTGTTTTAATGGTTATTGTACTTATTATTATGACGGTTATGAAGCAGTTCGACTCATCAGACGATGATCGCGTGCTTATATAGGAGGGGTATATGAAAAAGTTATCGAAAATTTATTTATCCCTCGTATTATTCTTTTTATATGTACCGATTTTTGTAATGATAGTTTTTTCTTTCAATACAACAAAAAGCCGCTCTGTTTTTTCAGGCTTTACATTTAATTGGTATAAAGAATTATTTGAAAACGAGCTTATTCTCACGTCGTTGGGAAACACAATTATGATAGCTGTTTGCGCATCAGTTATAGCTACGATTATCGGAACGCTTGCGGCTATCGGTATAAGCCGTATGGGTAAGTTTGCCAAAAATGCTGTTTTACAGGTTAATAATATCCCTATTGTTAACCCTGAAATCGTAACCGGTGTATCTTTGATGCTTTTATTTGTTTTCTTCAGAGTGAGAATGAATTTTGAATTTGGGTTTGTAACGCTTCTTATAGCACACATCACCTTTGACGTGCCATATGTTGTTTTAAATGTTATACCTAAATTCAGGCAAATGACCCCTCATATTTATGAGGCGGCGCAGGATTTAGGTTTAAGTCCTGCAAAGGCATTTATAAAGGTTGTTATACCTGAAATTATGCCGGGTATTATATCAGGATTTTTAATGGCGTTTACATTTTCTTTAGACGATTTTATAATCAGTTATTTTACAACAGGTCCAACATCACAGACCTTGCCTATAACTATTTATTCAATGACAAGAAGAAAAGTAAGCCCTGAAATCAATGCATTATCTACGATTATATTTGTTGTTGTTCTCGTTATTCTTGTTATAAAGAATATTATAGACAGAAAAGATTTAAGTAAAAAGAAGCAGATAGACAGAATATAGTGAAAGGATGTATGAATATGTGGAAGAAGATTATTGCTCCTGTTTTAGGTTTTGTTCTTGCATTTACCTTTTTGGCAGGATGCTCATCAGATAATGGTGAGGTTAAAATTGCGGTAGAAAACCCTGAATATTATCAGACATTTAAGGACAAGGACATTTCTATAAATGTGTATAGCTGGGGTGAATACATTCCTGACGGTGAGGGCGACAGCCTTGACTTGAATCAGGAGTTTACAAAGCTTACCGGTATTAAAGTTAACTACAGTACATATGCCACAAATGAAGAGCTTTATGCAAAGCTTAAGGCCGGGGCTGCAAACTATGATATCATTATCCCTTCTGACTATATGATTTCAAGAATGATAGAAGAAGATATGCTCGATAAGGTAAACTTTGCTAATATACCAAATTATAAGTATATAACAGAAAAGTTTAAGAAGAGCGATTATGACCCAACATCAGAATATAGTGTTCCTTACACATGGGGAACTGTTGGTATCATCTATGATAAAAACAATGTTGACTTAAACGAAGACGAAATCGACTGGAATGTTTTATGGGACGAAAAATATAAGGATCAGATTCTTATGTTTGATAACCCAAGAGATGCATTTGCTATTTCAGAAATTATTTTAGGTTATTCACTCAACACAGAGAGCGAAGAAGAATTAAAGGCTGCGGCTGAAAAGCTTAAGGAACAAAAGCCACTTGTTCAGGCTTATGTTATGGATGAAATCTTTGATAAGATGAGTGCGGGTGAAGCCTTATTTGCTCCATACTATGCAGGCGATGGTGTTACATTGATGAAAGATTATGACCATCTCGGCTTTGTAGTTCCAAAGAGCGGAACAAACCTTTTTGTTGATGCTATGTGTATCCCTAAAAATGCAGAACAAAAAGAAGCTGCAGAGATGTATATTAACTTTATGTGTGAACCGGAAGCGGCTAAGAGTGTTGCAGAATATGTCGGTTATTCTACACCAAATGATGGCGCGCTTGGTCTTCTCGATAAGGAAATAACAGAAAATCCTGTATCATATCCTGCGGAAGAATACTTGAGCTCTAATACAGAAGTATTTAAGAACCTAAGCCCTGAAGCAAACAAGCTTATGCAGGATTTATGGACAGAGATAAAGTCCGATAAATAATAATTAATATAATATTTACATTTTATTATTGCATTTAAACTTATATTGTTATATAATTAAATTATTAAAAAGAGAGAGGTTGAATAAGATTGAAAAAGTTTTCAAGAATAGTTTTATGTCTCGTTGCTGTATTTGTTTTGGTTAGTTGCCTTTCAGTTTATGCTGCAGGCGATGCCAATGTTGTTATTGGTAACAAGCTTACATTTGAAAGCGGAAATGAACCTTTTATATATCAGGAACGTACAATGATGCCGCTTCGTGCTATTTCCGAAGCATTAGATGCTACTGTTTACTGGTTTTCAGATAAAAGTGTTGTGCAGATAGTTAGTTACGATAAGCTTTTATCATTGCAGATAGGAAATGACTTAATGTCAAAGTACACAGTTGAAAATGGTGAAGCAAACGAAGCAAACCGTGAGGTTATTCAGCTTGAGGTTGCACCTATGATTCATAACGACAGAACATATGTGCCTCTTCGTGCTATTGCTGAAGCATTCGATGCAAGCATAACATGGGATAACCCTAACCGTTCTGCTATAATCATTCCTGCAAAGAGAGATTTAAACTATGTTTCTATTTCAGAAATGACAGCTATGCCTGATGCAACATTATGCGCAGCTTATGGCGTTATTTGCAAGGAAGAATCAACAGGTCTTTTCTACTTGCGTTCTTTAACTCAGGATGCAGTTGGTGAGTATTCAAGAATTATTTTTTGTGCTCCTACAAAGACATCTATTTCAGATAACACAAAGTATGAAGAGTATCTCACACAGTACTGGACAGAACAGTTCGGAACAGAAAACCCATCAGGTATGGTTGTAAGATATACAGGTGTTACTGTTGATATGCAGGACGGAAATATGCGTGCTGCTCTTACAAAGACTACAACAGGAATCAAGGGTCTTGGCTACTATGATGATTATATGAAATCACTTGGTCTTGACTATGTTCCATTTTCAAGTCTTAATATCTAAAAGATAAATTTAGCCCTCGCTTAAAGGTGAGGGCTTTTTGTTTTGTTGTTACGCGCATAAATATAATAAATTTACTATTGCAAAAATATGAAAAATATGTTATTATAAATTCGCTCAACAAAATTAAATAATTATATCAATTGGGATTCAAATGTGTTTTATACCTTATATTTTCATACCCTTTTGAGAATTTTGTTAAAAATGCAGATTCCGTTATAGGGGTATGATATAATTATATTCTTGATTTTGTTGAGCGACAAATCGGAGTTTGCGTTTTATTGCGTCAACATCGGTTGGCGCATTTTTTATGCTCTTTTTAAAGCCATAAAGAACGCGCAAGGCTCTTTAAGTTCACCACAGAATTAAACCTATTTACAAAGAAAGAAGACGAATGATTCATTCGTCTTCTTTCGTTATCTCTTTCCAGGGAAAAGTGTTCCGATAGATTCGCCATTTACAATTTTGTATAAGTTTTCAGGCTGGTCGCCATTTGTTATTATCATATCTCTGCCATTAGGGCAAACAAGTTCAGCGGCATTTAATTTCGTAATCATTCCGCCTGTACCTCGTCTTGTGCCCTCACCGCCTGCACATTCCTTAATCTTATCGGTTACCTCATAAATAACAGGGATAAGGTGTGAGCCTGCATCGTTTGGATTTCCGTCATAGAAACCGTCTATATCGGAAAGAAGAACAAGTGTGTCTGCGTCCACTAGATTTGCAACATATGCAGATAACGTATCATTGTCACCGAATTCAATTTCGTATGAAGAGATAACGTCATTTTCGTTTACGATAGGAATGACGCCATAGTCAAGCATTGTCTCAAACGCGGCTTTAGCGCTCTCGTATCGGTCTTTGTCCTCAAAAACGTATTTTGTTAAAAGAACCTGACCAGTAGAATAGCCATACTCTTCAAAAAACTTTTCGTATATTGTCATAAGGCTTGCCTGACCTATTGCGGCAAGAGCCTGTTTTTGACGAGTGGAAGAAGGTTTTTCGGAAAGGCCAAGCTTACCGACACCAACGCCGATAGCACCGCTTGATACAAGTATAACCTTGTGTCCCATATTCATAAGGTCGGAGAGGACCTTAACAAGAGATTCTATTCTTCTTAAATTTATTTTTCCTGTTTCGTGGGTTAAGGTTGAAGTACCAACCTTAACAACAATTTTTTTGCTTTCCATATGTATTATCCTTTCGTAATTGATAAGTCGCAGAATTTTTCTATAAGATTAATCATTTCATCCTGACTCAAAGCCTTGTTGATTTCGGTTCGTAAAACATTTCCGCCCTTAAGACCTTTAAAGTACCAGGACATATGTTTTCTCCCTTCTAAAACGCCTCGGTGGTCACCCTTATATTTAATAAGGAGATCAAGATGTTTAAGGGCAACATTTTTTCTCTCTGTAACTGATGGGGGAGGAAGAACCTCACCACTTTTTAAGTAATGAATGATTTCTTTAAATATCCAGGGGTTACCCTGTGCGCCTCTGCCTACCATAACTGCATCGCAGTTGGTTTCATCTATCATCTTTTTTGCAGATGGGCCATCTGTAATATCTCCGTTTCCTATAACGGGAATTGAAACAGCTTCTTTAACAGCTTTTATAATATTGTTGTCGGAATATCCTGAATAAAACTGCTCCCTTGTTCTTCCGTGAACAGTTATAGCTGTCGCTCCGCTTTCTTCACAGATTTTAGCGAACTCAACTGCATTGATGTGTCCGCTGTCCCATCCTGCACGGAATTTAACGGTCACAGGCACATCTACAGCCTTTGTAACAGCCTTAACAATCTCTCCTGCAAGAGTGGGGTTTTTCATTAATGCAGAACCATCACCGTTTCCAGTTATTTTAGGAGCAGGGCATCCCATATTAATATCAATTAGCTTTGCACCATAGGATAAAGCCTTGTCAGCAATTTCAGCTAAAACATCAGGCTCGTGACCGAAAAGCTGAACCGCAACAGGTTCCTCTTCGGGGTCAGTTTCAAGGAGGTTAGCGGTCTTTTTGCTTTTATAAAAAAGACCTTTCCCTGATACCATCTCGGTATACATTAGATCAGGTCCAAAAGGTTTTGTAATAAGCCTGAAAGCCTTGTCCGTTACCCCTGCCATAGGTGCCAATATTAAGTTGTTTTCAAGGTTTAAATTTTTAATCTTCATAGTCCATTGCGAGATAAATATTATCGCCTAAACATTCTTTATGTTTTGTATAAAGAAGTGAATTATCTTTAATTATTTCTTCCTTTTGAGCCTTATCAAGCTTTTTGATAAAGGCTTCAAGCTTCATAGCAGATGACTTTGTGTCTGTTCCCCATAGGGCCTCCACAGATACAGGAGTACGCGCCCTTGTATACTTTGCGCCTTTCTTTTTATCGGATAAATGCTCCGAAAAACGCCTTTTATAATCTGTGGTATAGCCTGTATATAAAGAATTGTCGCTGCATCTTAAAATATAGATATAAACCATTATTTCAGCTCTTTTCTTAAATATCCAACAAGATATAATGAACCACATATAACAGAAGTTGTATCATTATTGCTTTCGTTTATAAGGTGCTTTGCGGCATCGAGAGGGTCTTTTATAACTTTTGGAGTTATATTAAAGTGTATAAACTCTTTTGCAACTTCATAAGCATCAGCGCATCTTGGCATAGGGATTTCAGTTATAATTACTTTTGGGTTAAGCTCTGCAAGAATTTCAGCAACTTCTCTGATATCCTTATCTTCCATCATAGCAAGGCATATAGATACGGGCTTGCCCATAGCCTTTAAACTTTCACATAAGGATTTAATAGCAGAAGGATTATGGGCTCCGTCTAAATATACTCCTGATGGCAACTGTTCAAGTCTGCCGGGATTAAAGGCATCATAGAGGCCTTGCTTTATTGCATCATCTGTTATTTTATAGCCCATTTCCTTAAGCTTTTCAAGGGTGCAGATAACAAGAGATGCATTAAGTTTCTGAAAATCACCATTCATTTTAAGAGAGTAGTCTTTGCCATTGTATGAAAAGCTGTTACCCTCTTTAAGCTCCGGCATATCTGCAAGGATTGCAGATGCTCTTTTTGTTTTACAAACATGTGTGATTACATGAAGAGACTCTAAAGACAAGTCGGGATAGCAGATAACAGTTCCCTTCTGTTTTATAATACCACATTTTTCTGTGGTAATTTTTTCAATTGTGTCACCTAAATACTGAGTATGGTCAAGGCCGATAGAGGTAATAACAGATATTTCGCTCTTTTTAATAACGTTTGTAGCATCAAGTCTGCCACCAAGGCCTGTTTCAAGAACAACAATGTCGCAATTCATATTATTAAAATATGTAAATGCGATTGCAGTATCCAAAGCAAATTCAGAAACAGGTGCATCACAGCTTTCGATTAAAGCCTTCATCTTTGTAACAAGCTCTGCCAAATCATCGTCAGCTATTGGTTCACCGTTTATTCTGATTCTTTCGTTAAATCTTTCGATATAAGGAGAGGTATAAAGCCCAACCTTATATCCGCATTTAATCAAAACCTCGGACAGCATAAAAGCGCAGGAGCCTTTTCCGTTTGTTCCTGCTATATGAATGAATTTAAGCTTATCCTGTGGGTTTCCAAGGTTAAATAAAAGCTTTGTTAAAAGCTCATTTCCTAAAGATCTTGCAAATTTAGGTGTACTGTGTATGTAGTTAATTGCTTCCTGATAGTTCATAAAATCACCGCTGATTATAATAATAGGGCGGCGCTTTGCCGCCCTATATAATGATTACTTTAATTTTTCAATACTGTCAAGTACAGTTTCAAGCATAGCCTTATAGTTTTCACCCTTTTTACGTTCTTCTTCAACAACGTGAGCGGGCGCCTTATCTGTAAAGCCCTTGTTTGAAAGCTTTCCTTCAACACGCTTGATTTCGCCTTCTAAACGAACCTTTTCCTTTTCAAGACGTTCAAGTTCCTTTTCCTTGTTAACAAGTTCGTCCATAGGGAGTAAAAGCTCACCTGCAGGAGATGGAACTGAAACTGCGTTTTCAGGAACGTTTGATCGAGCATCTGTGATTATAACTTCTGATGCAGATGCAAGCTTTGTATAGAAAACTTTTCCTGCTTCAAAGATTTCAGGAGTGCTTGTAATAATATAAAGTGTAGCCTTTTTAGAAGGTGGAACGTTCATATCGTTTCTTGCGTTTCTGATACCCTTGATAGAATCCATAATAAGACTCATCTGGTCACAAGCCTTGTCATCCTTAAAGCTTTCGTTGTATGTTGGGAAGTTAGATACCATAATGCTTTCGCCTTCGTGAGGAAGAGCCTGCCAGATTTCTTCTGTGATAAATGGCATAAACGGATGTAAAAGCTTTAATGTGTTAGATAAAACATAAACCAGTGTATTCTGTGCAACAAGGTTGCTTTCGTTATCTTCGTTAAATCTTGGCTTAACAAGTTCGATGTACCAGTCACAGAACTTATCCCAGATAAAGTCATAAAGCTTTGAAACAGCAACACCCATTTCGTACTTTTCGAGGTTTTCTGTAACTTCCTTAACGAGTTCGTTGTACTCGCTTAAAATCCACTTATCTTCAATATTAAGCTTTGAAACATCAGGTTCTTCGCACTTGTCGATAGATAAGTTCATCATAACGAAACGTGAAGCGTTCCAAATCTTATTAGCAAAGTTTCTGCTTGCTTCAACACGTTCCATATAGAAACGCATATCGTTACCAGGTGAGTTACCTGTAGCTAAAGTGAAACGAAGTGCGTCAGCACCGTAAACATCGATAATTTCAAGTGGGTCAATACCGTTACCTAAAGACTTACTCATCTTTCTGCCTTCTCTGTCACGAACAAGACCGTGAATATACACGACTTTAAATGGAACCTCACCCATATTCTCGATACCTGAGAAAAAAATAGTTGATACCCAGAAGAAGATGATGTCATAACCTGTAACGAGTACAGATGTAGGATAGAAGTGCTTAAGTTCTTCTGTTTCTTCAGGCCAGCCAAGTGTAGAGAATGGCCAGAGAGCAGAGCTGAACCAGGTATCCAATACGTCTGAATCCTGACGAACTTCAGCACCACACTTTGGACAAACTGTGATATCTTCTTTTGAAACAACAGTTTCACCGCAAGTGTCACAGTAGAAAGCAGGGATACGATGACCCCACCAAAGCTGACGGGAAATACACCAGTCATGAACATTTTCCATCCAATGGGTATATGTCTTTGAAAATCTGTCAGGGATAAATCTTGTCTTTCCGTCTAAAACGGCCTGAAGAGCAGGCTCTGCAAGAGGGGCCATCTTAACGAACCACTGCTTTGTAGTAATAGGTTCAACAGTAGTTCCGCAGCGGTAACACTGACCAACGTTGTGTGTGTGAGGAACAACCTTAACTAAAAGGCCTTCTGCTTCAAGGTCAGCTACCATAGCCTTTCTTGCTTCGTATCTGTCCATGCCCTCATACTTACCGCCATATGCGTTGATAGTAGCATCGTCGTTTAATACCTTAATCTGTTCAAGGTTATGACGAAGACCAACTTCAAAGTCGTTAGGGTCATGCGCAGGTGTGATTTTAACACAACCTGTTCCAAATTCTTTGTCAACATAATCGTCTGCAATAACAGGGATTTCTCTGCCAACTAAAGGAAGGATAAGAGTTTTACCAACTAAATCCTTATATCTTTCATCATCAGGGTTTACAGCAACAGCAGTATCACCTAAAAGGGTTTCAGGTCTTGTTGTTGCGATTTCAATAAAGCCATCGCTATCCTTGATAGGATACTTGATATGCCAGAAGAAACCATCCTGTTCAGCATATTCAACCTCTGCATCAGAGAGGGCTGTTGTACAGTTAGGGCACCAGTTGATAATTCTGTTACCCTGATAGATAAGGCCTTTTTCGTAAAGGTTAACAAAAACTTCACGAACAGCCTTACTGCAACCTTCGTCCATAGTAAATCTCTCTCTGTCCCAGTCACATGAACAACCGAGAGTCTTAAGCTGATTTATAATGCGGCTTCCGAACTTTTCCTTCCAGTCCCAAACGCGCTTTAAGAACTCATCACGACCTAAATCATAGCGAGTAAGACCTTCCTTAACACGAAGTTCTTCTTCAACCTTGATCTGTGTCGCAATACCTGCGTGGTCTGTGCCGGGAATCCAGAGAGCGTTATAGCCCTGCATTCTCTTTGTACGGATAATTATATCCTGAAAAGTTTCGTCAAGGGCATGTCCCATATGGAGCTGACCTGTAACGTTTGGAGGAGGAATAACAATAGTGAAAGGTGTCTTATCCTTTTCAACTTCAGCATGGAAGTAACCCTTGTCACACCACTCCTGATATATTCTTTTTTCGACCTGTTTCGGGTCATATGTTTTTGGCAATTCTTTAGCCATTTCAATCACTCCTTAACAAAAGTGTTATTAACTTATTTTCCAAATTCCTATTTTATCATATTTTGTCCGTCTATGCAAGGTTTTTTTACGAATTTATAAAGAAAAATTGCAAGGTTTTTTGCATAAATTTTACATTAAAGCTAAAACTAACAAAAAAGAAAGGGAGGATATATATGAAAGCGTATATCGGCATAGAAGATGTAAGAGCGAGAGAAATTTTAGATTCAAGAGGAAATCCCACTGTTGAAGTTGAGGTAAGGGCAGACGGAGTTGTTGGCAGAGCCTCTGTGCCATCAGGGGCATCAACAGGTGCGTATGAAGCCTGTGAGCTTCGTGATGGTGATATAAAAAGATATATGGGAAGAGGCACACAGAAAGCAGTGGATAATGTAAATAAAGAAATCTGTGACGAGCTTTTGGGTGTTAATATTTTAGACCAGACAGAGATAGATAACACTATGATTGCCCTTGATGGAACGGAAAACAAGAGCCGACTTGGTGCAAACGCAATTTTGGGGGTGTCCCTTGCCTGTGCAAAGGCGGCAGCTGCTTGTGTTGGACTTCCTCTTTACAGATATATCGGAGGAACAAACGCAAGAACTCTGCCCCTGCCTATGATGAATATTATTAATGGGGGAAAGCATGCAGATAATTCTCTCTCTTGTCAGGAGTTTATGATTATGCCTGTGGGGGCAAAAAAGTATTCTGATGCATTGAGAAATTGTGTTCAGGTATTCCACACACTTAAAAATGTTTTGTCAAAGAACGGTTTATCTACTGCAGTAGGTGATGAGGGTGGCTTTGCACCAAACCTTAAAAGCGAGGAAGAGGCAATAGAACTTATTATCGAGGCTATAAATAAAGGGGGATTTAAGCCATACGATGATTTTATGATAGCGTTAGACCCTGCCTCTACTGAAATGTATGATATGGCAAAGGAAAAGGGCGAAGAGAGTAAATATCTCTTCTGGAAAACAGATAAGCTATTCACACAGGACGAAATGGTTGATTATTGGGAAAAGCTTGTAAAGAAGTATCCAATTATTTCTATTGAGGACGGAATGGCAGAAGAAGACTGGAGCGGATTTAAAAAACTGACTGAAAGAATAGGAAATAAGGTTCAGTTAGTTGGGGATGACCTTTTTGTAACAAATGCGAAAAGACTAAATAAAGGGGTAGAAAATAAGGTCGCAAATTCAATTTTGGTAAAGGTAAACCAAATTGGAACATTGACCGAGGCAATTGATGCAGTTGAAAGCGCCTTTAAGGCAGGGTATACTGCCATCGCATCCCACAGATCAGGGGAAACAGAAGATACAACCATTGCAGACTTAGCGGTTGCCTTAAATATGGGACAAATAAAGACGGGAGCCCCTTCACGTACCGACAGAGTTGCAAAATACAACAGGCTTCTCCGTATAGAAGAAGAGCTCGGTAACGTTTCGGACTTCCCGTCTATGTCTGCTTTTTATAATCTAAACTAACGCTGATTTGCAATAAAGAATAAGGCAATTGTACCAGGACCTGAATGAGCACCGATAGATGCACCAATATCAGTTATCAAAGTAACTTCAACTCCGTGTTCAGCCTTAATCTGTTCTGCAAGAGATTCTGCTTCGGCAAGACAGTCACCGTGAGAGATAAATATTGGAGCTGTCTTGTCTTTTACATACTCGGTGTACTTATCAGCAAGCATCTTTATAGCTTGCTTTCTGCCACGGGCTTTGAACATATTTATAAGGTGACCTTCATCGTCAACGTGCATAACAGGCTTTATATTAAGGATTCCGCCAATAACTGCAGTTGCAGCGCTTACACGTCCGCCTCTCTTTAAGTAAACAAGGTCATCAACTGTAAACCAATGAGCCACATCAGGAACAATACCATTGAGGTAGTCTGCAATTTCTTTTGCAGACTTGCCTTCGTTGCGCTTTTCTTTTGCAAGATAAACAACCATACCAAGACCTGCTGATGCACAAAGAGTATCAACAAGGTATATTGTGTTGTCAGGATATTCGCCTTCAAGCTCTTCAGCAGCAATCTTTGCGCTGTTATAAGTAACGCTTAAGCCTGATGAAACACCCATATAAATTACATCGTTGCCTGCTTTTAACTCTTCTTCAAATAATTCTTTAAAGGTGTCAGGATTTACGCCTGAAGTTTTAGCAACCTCACCGTTTCTCATTTTAGCATAAAAGTCCTTAACACTCATATCGAGATTTGAGTATATTTTGTCATCGTTTTCAAAAGTGTATGTTAAATAACTGCACTTAACGTTCCATTCATTTAATAATTCAGGTGATAAATCACAACCTGCATCTGTAACTAAAGTAATGTTTCCCATTTCAATAATTCCTTTCAAAAATTTCTTTGTTGTCGTAATTTTAGCATTTATACATAAGTAACTCAACCTACTGTTTAAATTTTTAACTCAACTGTGGGAAATTCGGGTGTAGAATTTACAAAATTCTACTCTACCCGCTGTAGAAGATGGCGAAAATACGTTGTTTTCTCCACGTCAAAAATTAAATATTGATTTAATGCTCTCTTTATGGTAGAATGAGATTAAAGAAGAAAAAGGAAGAGTAAATTGTATTGATATATTCTTTAATGGTCTGCTTGTTTATGTGCTTGCGGACCGTCAGGGAGGCCGGTCCCTACAGTAGAAAGGCGGAAGAATTCACATTCCTTGATTACATAGATGCTTCGTTTCCGGAATTTATAAAAGACGAGTTCGGATGGGAATAAAGTTTTAACCCTGACTTGACACGAACTATGATATATAACACTGTTATAATAACGAGATATAACAAATGGATAAAAGGTATTTTTATGTGCAGTAGTAATCCTATACTTAAAATGAAAGAGGGTAAGCAATTTGAATAAAGAAGATTATGAGAAATATTACGACAAAGCTATAGAAATCTATAGTAAATCTGGCGACAAAAATTTGCTAAAACATATAAATAAGGTTGCAGAGGTTTCAGAATATCTGTGTTCAATACTAAAATTAAAAAAAGGGCTAACAAGAACAATCGTACTTGGAGCAATTTTGCACGATATAGGAAAAACAAGGATAGTAATATGTAGTTTATGTTCCGCAAAGGAGCATAACGAATTAGGCGCAAAATATATGGATGATTTCTTGGCAGAGGATGTAAGTTCTGAAGAAAAAAAGATTCTCAAAAATATAATAAGATATCATGTAGGGGAAATGCCTAAAAAAGCAAACTATAAAAATGTTGAACTTGCGATTGCTGTAACAATTGTACGTACAGCGGACAAGTTTGCAGCAAATTTTAAGAATATAGAAAAACTAAAAAAGGAAATCGAAAAATTAAGAAAGGGAAATTAATGTGAAAAAAATTTTGTTATTGGTATCGTTTTTATGTATAATTGGTTTTTATACGATAAATGTTTCTGCAGAAACTTATGGGGATTTAACATATAAAATAACGGATAATGAGATTGCAATAACTGATTGTTCTTCATCTGCTATAGATGTTGAAATTCCGTCATATATTAATAATTATCCTGTGAAAAGAATTGAATTTGCTGCATTTAGGAATTGTGTTAATTTGACACATGTAACAATTCCAGAGGGCATAACATCGATAAATTTTGATGCATTCGAAGGGTGTACTAGTTTGACTAGCGTAATAATTCCGGATAGTGTAACGGGATTAGGAAGTGATGTGTTCAGTGGGTGTACTAACTTAGAAGTTGTAACTATCGGAAAAAATGTAAAAAACATATCCCTAAGGGTATTCGATGATTGCACTAAATTAAAGCAAGTGAATTGGAATGCAAAAAGTGTTTCTGATTTTTCTGCTGAAAATAACGTGTTTAGAAATGCTGGGAGGAATAGCGGTGGAGTAAATGTGGTATTTGGAGAGGAAGTGGTACGAATTCCGGCATATGCACTTTATCCGCATTCAGAAGGGGTTCGCAAGGCAAATATCAAAAGTGTATCAATTGGTCATAATGTAACATCTATAGGAAGTTATGCGTTCTATTCTTGTGGTTTTAAAAGTATAATAATTCCCAAAAGTGTAACGAATATAGGAACTTATGCGTTTGGCAACTGCGATAGAATTTCTAACATAATAATACCAGATAGTGTATCAGTTATGGGAAGTGGTGCATTTTATGACTGTAGCAATCTGATAAGTTTATCTATCGGAAAAGGTTTAACAACAATAAATGATGACGCATTCAGTTTCTGTGGAAAATTAACAAGTGTAATAATACCTGACAATATAACAACAATCGAGGATTTTGCATTTTATGCTTGTAATAATTTAAAAGATGTAATAATCGGTAAAAATGTAATCAGCATAGGCGACAAAACGTTTTATAGTTGTGATAGTTTAACTAGCATGACCATTGGTAAAAGTGTAGTTAGTATAGGTGATTATGCATTTTATAATACACCCAATTTAACAAGTGTATATTATAATGGCTCGGAATACGGTTGGAAGAATATTTCGATTGGACAAAATGCTAGGGATTTGACCGATGTACAAAGGTATTATTTTTACTATGTTACTGTACTTGAAGAAAACAAAAATGTTATATCAATTTCAAAAGTACTTCTCAACTCTACAATTGATTTTAGTTTAGTTGAAAAAATGGGACACACCTTTAAAATTTATACTGATACTGAATTTTTGAATGAGTTTGATTTTCAAACAAAAGTTTTAGAAGATATGACATTATATATATGCTATGCGCCAAACCAGTATACATATAAATTTCTTGATGAAGATGGAACTTTATTAAAAGAAGAAACAGTTGATTATGGAACAACTGTTATTGCACCGAATAATCCTGCCGATAAAGACATCTATACTTTTGATTATTGGGAGGGATTTACTGATGGAATGGTTTTGGATGAAGATATAACCTTCAAAGCTGTTTATAAATATAAAAATTATTCAGTTAATGTAGAAGGTTTATTTGAGCCAATAGTTGTAACATATAACAGTAACTTCACAATAGAACCTCAAAAGGTTGATGACTATCACTATTTTATTGGATACTTCACCGAAGAAAATGGAAAAGGAACTCAGATTACCAATGAAAAAGGAGAAAGTTTAAGTGTTTATAATATAGCTGATGATTTAAATGTATATCCATATTTTTACGTTGGATATATGAATAAGGTTGAATTACAATGTGTTGAAAGTGCAATGCCTGGTGATACAATCACTCAAAAGACTATTTTTGCTACAGATAAGAATGCAACCTATTTTATTGCAACTGTCAAATATCCTAAATATTTAAACTTCAAAAGTATTAAAGGTGTAGATTTCAAGGAAACAACAAAGGATTCCGAAAAAATAGTTGGCGACTATAAATATTTAGATATTACCTGTGTATTTGACTACGAAGGTAATTTTGCAGAAATAAACACTAATTACATTCCTTTTGAAATTGAATTTGAAGTTGCTACCGATGCACCGCTTGGTAATACAGAAATTTCAATGAAAGATGTAATGCTGATTGGTGATGATGCCTATGATATTACTGATGTTAAAAGTCACACGCTTACAATTCTTCCAAAGCTTGCAGAAAGTATTGAAATTACAGGAAGTGCAGAAATTGACAAAGCTACACAGTTCACAGCTATTGTTTCACCAGACTACACAACAGATAAGTCAGTTGTATGGTCTATCAATGATGAAACTGTTGCAACTATCACACAAGATGGAACAGTAACCCCTGTCAAGAATGGAACAGTTGTTATTACTGCTACTGCAAAAGACGGAAGCGAAGTTTTTGCAACAAAGACCGTTAATGTAATCGCTTATGCTAAAATTAACAGCCTTGATTTTGGTAGCGGTGTTGTTTTGACCGAGTTTAACCCAGATGTAAGAAAATATACTGTTTATGTAAAGGAAAATACAACTTCCATTTCTTTAACTCCTATATTTTCTGGTGGTGTTTTAAGACCTAACGGAAGCGGTATTTGGGTATCTGGTCGTTCTAAAGATTTTGAACTTAATGATGTAGAAACTACAATCACACTAAACAGAGAAAATGTAACTGATATGACTAATAGTGTATACACCATTGAAGTTATCAAGTTTGAAGGAACTAAAACAGAAGTATCAGAAGATAAGAAATCATTTACCATTACTCCAGTAAATGTGGAAAATGGTAAAACTGTAATACTTGCATTATACAACGGAGAGCAACTTGTTGAAATGCAAAGTGCGGTATATACTGGTGAAGCAGTTCCTTTTACTACAAACAAGACTTATACAAAGGCAAAGGTTATGGTTTGGGACAACCTTACAAACTTAAAACCTGTATACGAGGTTGAAATTGTAAAATAATCTCTTACATTTTACTCGTGTCAAGTCTATAAAATTTAAAAGAATAGTTTGCCGATTTTGATATTTACATATACTATCGGATGCGAGAAAATCTAGTATTCTCGCGGGTTCTAAGGAAAGGTGATAAAGGAAAAACGGGTGAAAAAATAGGGAAAAATTAGTAGGTCCTAATACGAGCTTGCGAGTATCAAGGCTCTCGGGTACCCAACAGAAATCTTGGATTTCGTGTTGGGTGATGGTTCTTATTATTCACTGTTCTCCTGACTTGACACGAGTGGGGAAAGGTATTGAATCTTGGCGAAAACGGAGGGGAAAATAATGAAACGGAAGATGTTAACAGTTTTTTTGTATGCTGTACTTGCATTACTTACTGTTGTAGGAGTAGCGTATTGGGTTTGTTTAATCTTTTTTAATGACATGGTTAATCTTTATCATGGTGGTGTTTTAAGATATATATTTCTCTTCATCCTTTTTGCAGGAATTGGGCTACCTATTTTAAAATATAGAAAATATAAACAAAAATGGATTTTGCCAACTGTTCTAATAATAATTTTGTTAATTACACCAATATTTAATAATGGTATTTTGGGATATGTGGAGGATGACCTTAGGATATTTTCAAAAGAAAAATGGGATAAATATGAGCCATTGAGAATTTATATGATAGATGATTTGGAAACACATTATATCACAAAAGGGATGTCAGAGGAATTTGTAATCAATCTTTTGGGAGAGCCTATGTATGTGAAAGAAGACTCGCCTAGGTTTATTGAATATTATATAAGTCCGGGATTTTTGGATCCCATAAGATTTTATATCATATTTGAAGATGGTGAAGTAGTAGAAACTGGTAAGCACCATACATAAATTTTTTGTTCCTGACTTGACACGAATTTATAAGGGATATCGAAAAAAGTTGAGAGTAAAAAAAGCGCCCCTTGCCTAAAGGGGAGAGGGCCACGAAGTGGCGAGGAAAAGCGCCCCTTGCCTAAAGGGAGGGGGACTACCGAAGGTGGTGGAGGGATACATGGAAAGAAAACATAATATCGATTTAACTACCAATGCAAGAACATTGAGAAAAAATATGACATAAGAAGAAAGACATCTTTGGTATGATTTTCTGAAAGATTATCCCATTAGATTTTTAAGACAAAAAGTAATTGATAATTACATAGTTGATTTTTATTGCCATAGTGCAAGGTTGATTATCGAACTTGATGGCTCACAACACTATGAAGAAAAAGTTTTGTTAAAAGATAAAATAAGGACAGAAAAAATTGAGAAAAGAAACCTAATGGTTATTAGAATACCTAATAATGAAGTTAATAGAAATTTTGAGGGAGTATGCCAGTATATTGATGTGATTGTAAAAGAATCCCTCCGTCAGTCTGCAACTGACACCTCCCTTTAGGCAAGGGGGCCTATGGAAAGGGGGCTTTGATAAGTGGCACCTAGATTATACAGTCTTTATATGCGGTCCAAAGACCGCAATGAATTGCCTTACGGCGTGAATTGAAAATTAAAATTTTCATGAATTG
>JAZRQL010000056.1:0-95569 GCA_045649725.1 Clostridia bacterium
TATTTTAATTTCGTGCTTAAACTCAACATCCTTCTGTGGTTCATCTAAACCTTCGTTATATACTTCAATGATTTCGTTAGCTACACGCTTACCTGCTTTTCTCATACCGTCAAGGTCAAACATAGATGGGTCTGCCTTACGCTTTGGAGGGTTGTTTCTCTTTAAGTTAGGGTCGTTTACATCTGTGTATGGTTCAACCCAACGGATAAGGTCAACAGGACACTGGTCACCTGCAGGTCCGCATAAAGGTAAGAGGAATAAGTCCTCGCCAAAATGCTTACGGAGAAGCATCTTTGCTTCGCCCCAGAAGTCAGGTGAAACGAAGAGTCTGTGCTGAACGCACTGTGCAGGACAAGCAAGGTTTGCAACTATACCTGTAAGCTTCTTGTTGTTGTCGAATACATACATAAGCTCGATACCTGAATCGTTACCACCTTCAAGCTCTGTGAATACTGCGTGATTTGTATCGCCCCACATCTGTGCACTACCGTCAGAGTAAGCAGCACGACGACACATACCGATAGCCGCACGACCAAAAGCATTGCTGAATGCTGCTTCTGATCTTGTATCCCATGCTGTCTTTATTGCCTTTGTAATCTTTGATGCGATTTCTTCTAAACATTCATCGTTAGTTGCGATATTTGTATTAGCAGAAACATTTGCACTTTCAACGTACTTCTTATCAGGTGGAAGCTCTGACTCTAAAAGAGCACGGAAGCCTGACGCACCACCCGGTGTGGCCTTTTTCATAGCTGCCTTTGACTTATGGCCTCTGCCTGTGTAACCAGGACCTGTGTGAATGTGAGTTGCACTTACAACAATCTTATTTACATCAAGACCGTCACAACATGTAGCAACACGTTCTCTGATTTCTTCAAGTAACGCACCTGAAACGCCAACCAATTCAGCGGCACAGATAACCATCTGTTCGTCGCCTGCTTCAACTGCCATAGCAGTAGCAGTAATTGGCTTTTCTACATATTCTGAAATACGTTCTGCAAACTGACCTACGAGGGATACCGGCTTTGAAAATTCAAATATTTCCTCGCCCCAACCGATTTTAACCTTTGCCATAGTTACCCACCATCTCTTTCGTTTTATGTAAAATTTTATTATTTTTCAGTTTATTTATATAACAAAAATCCGTTTCCATCTATATGCTGTACTATACATCAACAGAATAAACGTATTCTCTGTTGCAATCCATAAAGCCTGTAATATCAAAACCAACAGGCAAGGTCGCCGCAACCTTAACCTCCACTGTAGAATTTAACCCTTTCTTTATCTGCATTTCGCCTACTTCTATGTCTGATTTCTTTATGAAATCCTTAAGATACGCCATTGCCTCATCGCTGTCAGCCAAAATAAACACAATGCTTTCTTCTGATGGTGCCTGTAAGAACTTCCAGTCCTTATGTGTTAAGAACTGCACAAAAATAATAATAAGTGATGTTATAACGCCGATAGCATACATCCCTGAGCCTATAGCCATACCGATGCCTGACGTTGCCCATATTCCTGCCGCAGTTGTAAGCCCCTGAACCGTTTTTTTCTGAATAAAAATCATACCTGCGCCCAAAAAGCCTACACCCGACACAATCTGCGATGCAACTCTTGACGGGTCAAGCTTAAATTCATCTCCGAAAATCAAATCATCAAATCCGTACTTTGATACGATCATCATAAGGGCTGATGATATGGCAACAATAATATGAGTACGAATACCCGCTCCTTTTCCTCTGTGCTTTCTTTCATAGCCTAATATGCCACCGCATATTCCTGCAAGCAAAATTCTTAAAAAATACTCTGCTATAGTTCCTATGTTTTCCACGTCATCCACCTCCGAAAATATCCTTTAGATAAGGTAATTTTATCACACTCCTTTTCCATAATCAAGGGTTTTCAACAAAAAGTAACGAAAATAAAACAAAAGCAAACGAAAATTCATTTGCTTTTGTTTTGACCTCTTTAAATTTTATTCCCAGAAAGGAAATTTTATTCCTTTTATCTTTCCTGACGAAAAAAGCAATATACACAAGATTTTAATCAGCGCCTGCAATAAGGCAGGCTTCACTCCTAATACTGTTGCATTCAGCAACGATATCAAATACTACAACAATCTCATAGAAGCAGGCATCGGTATCGGCATAGGCAGAGAATCTTCATCAAAAGAAGCTCCTTGTTTAGATGTGACAGACTTTAACGAAACATATTCCGTTCACTGTTACCTTAAGCCTGATTCCGCCTACGGAAATATAGATAGGTTTTTAAACTTTCTTAAAACAAAAGCATATTAGCAAAAGGGTTTATAGTATGTCAGACCGCAAAATCTCCCTTGACTTTAACCTTCGGTTATGATATACTCTTCCTTGGATTATTTCCAGATAATTTAATATGCGGATATGGCGGAATTGGCAGACGCGCATGGTTCAGGTCCATGTGAAAGCAATTTCATGCAGGTTCAAGTCCGTGAACCCTTTTTAAGGGAGTAACATAAAACGGCTTGTGTAAATGCTAAAAACTTAAAATTTAATATATGCGCCCTTGGCGGAATTGGCAGACGCGCATGGTTCAGGTCCATGTGCCAGCAATGGCTTGGGAGTTCAAGTCTCCCAGGGCGCACCACCGAAAAAAGGTACAACTATCACTGATAGCTGTACCTTTTTCTTGGCATCTTAATATGTGGAAATAATTGAAGCAGAAACTTGTGCTGACCACATAGATATGCTGGTAAGCATTCCTCACTAATATAAAGTAAGTGAAGTGAGGAATAGAGCAAATATTATTATGTATAGTTTAACATCTGAAACAAAAAATTGTTTCGAGTGTTGCTATATATATGGACTTAAGATTAATCTAAATATTTTGAAAATATACATATCTCTTGCTTGCTAAAGTAGTGGGTAAAATTTATTTATTAGAAACATATATGCCGGTTGCTATTAGTAAAAATGCTAAAATATATTGAACTCTAAATATATTTTCACCCAAAAGTATTGCACCAAATATACATGCAAATACAGGCTCTGCAAATTTTACAATAAACAGCTTTGATAATTCACCGGTTTTTACTACCGTAAACCATATGCAATAGCTGAAAATTGATGCAAGACATATGTAAACCATGACAAATGCAGATTTGCTAAAGGCAAAGTCCATACCGCCACCCAAAAGATTACCTATAATCAACAAAACGATACCGCCAAAAAGTTGTGATATTCCTGTTGATGTAATCGGCTTCACGGTTCGAAATACTTTTTTGCTGATTACATTTGAAAAAACGGTACAGAAAGAAGCTGCAATAATTAGTGCATCGCCAATATTAAAACTGATTCCGTTAGCGTTTGCATTTATAGCAACAATTCCAGCAAATCCCAGAAGTACGCCAATAAGTTTTTTTGCGGTAAGCTTGTCTTCCTTAAAAAACATAGAAGAAAAACAAACATAAAATAGTACACCTATTTGTTTTAATATTGCAGTTTTAGAACTATCTGTGAGCTTCAATGCGCTATATGTAAAGCTATAATGTAAGATAATTGCAAAAAGTCCTGATAAAAGAACAGGTACTAATGCATTTTTTATATCTTTAAAGGAAGCCTTATCTGTAATAAAAGCATACAGGCATATAAGTGCACCGCATATGGTAAACCTAACTCCAGCAAAAAACAGAATATCTCCGGTTGTTACAATGTTGTATGCGCCATAGCCAAGCTTTACCATAGGAAAAAGAGTTCCCCATAAAAGCATAACTAAAAGTGCATAAAGCATAGATTTATTCTTACTCATTGCACACCCTCAAAACCACTTTTCCTATATTTTCTCCTCTTTCTAAAATATCCAAAGCTTCGTTTGCATCTTCCAAAGGCAGAACCTTATATATGGATGGCTCCATTTCGCCTTTTTCAATTTTGGGCCATACTTTTTCTACAAGTTCAGCAAGAAGTAGTGCTTTTTCTTCACTTGTGCGTTTTCTGAGCATGCTTCCAACAAGGTGAAGCCCTTTTGTAAGAAGAGGTCTTAACATAATATTTGTCTCTGTACCCGCAAGAGTTGAAATAACTACCCAATATCCGCCTTCTGCCATATATGGGAGGCTCTTACCAAGGGTTTCTCCGCACAGACAATCCATTGACATATTGACAGGAGTACCATTTAATTCTTCTTGTTTCAAAAATTCCGAAACATCCTGCTTAGTGGAATTTATAATCACATCTGCGCCAAGTGATACGATTTTTTCTGCTATTTCATCTGAAAGTACCGATGTAATAACTCTTGCACCAAAAGCTTTTGCCATAGGAATTGCAACGCTTGCAAGACCGCTGGCTCCGGCAGGGATAAAAGCGGTATTCCCCTCATTTAAGTGTCCTTCCCAAAACAAATTCAAATATGAAGTTGCATATGCTTCAGGCAGGGTAGCTGCTTGTTCAAAACTCAGATTTTCCGGCATTGGCATAACCATTCCTTCCGGAGCACAAACATACTGTGCATAACCACCTCCACCTAAAAGTGCACACACAGAATCACCAATTTTAAATCTTCCCTTTTGTTTTGCAGTTTCTCCCATAGCGTCAACAGTGCCTGATACTTCAAGACCGGGCCACTGCGGCCAACCTTTTGGTGATGGATATGTACCTTTCTTTTGCAACAGGTCAGCACGATTTATACCAATCGCCTTGATTTTTATGCGTATTTCATCGTCTTTTACATTTGGCATTTCCACATCTGTGAGTAATAGCTTTTCATCTTTTACAACCATTGCTTTCATTTTAATCAGTTCCTTTCATAGATAATGTTCTTCCGCCGTCGCAAACATATGTCTGCCCCGTTATAAACCTTGCTTTGTCTGAAACAAGGAATTCAACAAGGTTTGCAATATCAGTAGCATAACATTTTTCACCTAACAGGTTTGTGTTTAATGCTCTTTCGTCGCCACCTTGCTCTTCAGGACGCATAACTACGCCCGGAGCAACAGAGTTTACATTTATTTTATATGGTCCAAGCTCTTTGGCAAGTGCTTTAGTTAAGGAAATAACTCCGCCCTTTGATGCTGCATAATCACAACATTTTGCAAGTCCGTTAAGACCCACTGCAGATGAGAAGTTAATAATCTTTCCACCCTCGCCCTGCTTAATCATAACTCTCGCCGCGGCTCTTGATACCCAAAATGCTCCATACAGATTTATTTTTAGAACCTTGTCGATAACATAATCATCCTGCTCAACAAGCGGCACATATTTTACGCCAGGACCGGCTATTCTTGCACTGCCGCCCGCAATATGTACCATAATGTCGAGTCTGCCGAAATCCTTTACAATCTCATCCACAACTCTATCTACATCCTTTGAGTCTGTCACATCAAAAACATAGCCTTTTGCAGTTCCACCGATTTCCGTAATTCTTTTAACTGTGTTTTGAATTGTTTCAGAATTTATATCGCATACTGCGATTTTGATTCCTTGTTTTGCAAGAGTAACTGCAGTTTCGCCGCCGATATATCCTCCTGCTCCTGTAATAAATGCTACTTTATTCATTTTCATCTTTTCCTTTCTATTTTATAATCTGTAAACTACTTCACCATCTGCAACCGTCAGGACACATCTATATCCTGTTTCACTTACGACCCGATTTCCGGCTTTATCCGTCAGGTCAAAGCCTTCATCTGTATAGTCAAATACTGCAATATCTGCACATCTGCCAACCTCCAAATAACCCCATTTATTTTCTTTGCCAAGAGCTTTTGCAGGTGCCGACGTTACTGCACGGAATATATCTTCTTCACTCATTCCAAGGTGCCTTGCAATACTCATGCACATAGTCATCCCGTATCTGCCACCTCTTTTGTATGCACTGGACCTTGTTATATCCGTGCTTATAACATCTGGAATCACACCACAGCTTATGGCATCTTCAAACACCTTAAAATCGGTGTGAACATTACCGGCAAAACCTGCGTCGATGATAACGCCTCGCTTTTTAGCCGTTTTTATACATTCAAAACCATCTTCGCTGACATTATTTTCTCCGCCATGATATGCATGAGTTAATATATCGCCTTTTCTTAAAGTGCCTAAAAGCTCCTGCATGGAAACAGGAGAATTTGAAGAATGAACCATAACTATAAGACTGTTCTTTTCCGCAAATTCCACAACTTCACGAAGCGGCGCTATATTCGTTACTTCAGATATTTGTCTATCAAAATAAACCTTTATACCGATTGCTTTTTCACCATATTGTTTAAGCATCTTTTCTGCATTTTTAAAGCAGGCTTTGTTATCTTTGAATCCTGCACATACAAACACAAGATTTTTCAGCATAAAAGAGTCCAGCAATGCTTTGTTCCCGTGTACGCCTGACGCATCAGCCGCTGCTGTTACGCCAAAAGGGATACTGCTCATCTCTGACTGTATTCCAAATTCAGTTGAAGAAATACCCCTCATATGAACATGAGCGTCCACAAGTCCTGCCGATACGATTTTGCCGCTTGCATCATATTCATAGCCGGCAGATTCATCTATGTTATCTGCAATTTTACTTATCTTTTCATTGTCTGTTAAAACGTCGGCAAAATAAAGCCTCTCACCGTCCCAGACTTTTCCGTTTTTAATCAATATTTTTGCCATTAAATCCTACTCCTCCGACAATTTCCGAAAGCACTTTCTGCACAAGATACTCATGCTCATATGTAAAAGGATTTTGCTTTGTTCCCATTATGTAGGCATAGAAATCCTGAATCATTTCATTATAACGCTCTGAATCCGGTAAACTTGTTGTTTCAACAGGTTTAGCATAGTCATCAAAATATTCATTGCCATCACCTTTTTTTGCAAAGGTCATTCTTACGGGAACCTCAAGCGGTCTTATTTCAACAGTACCTTCGCTTCCCGCAACAGAAAAGCATCTTCTACCCCAGCCGTTGCTCTCAACAGAAGACACAAAAACACGGGCCAAGGCATTACCATATTTTAGTATTGCCGAAGTGATATCAGGAGAACTAATACCATTAATCCCGCTTGAAGCAATACTTGAACTTACTTCGTCAGGTGTGCCAAGTAATAAGATAATAAGGTCAATTAAATGTGACCCAAAAATATACATATTACCGCCGTTAAAATGATTAAGCCATTTCCTATAATCATCAGAGTGTCTTGTACTCATTTCAGCATTGATAGAATGGATTGTTCCGAGCTCACCATTTTTTATCATTTCAAAGGTCTTCTTTATTGAAGGATTATAGCGATACATATATCCAAGCTGAACCACAAGATTTTTTAATTTTGCAGTATCTAAAAGATGCTTGTATTCTTCAAGTGTTCCGCTTGCAGGCTTATCCATATGTATATGCTTGCCCGAATCTATACATTTTTGTGCCGTTCGGGTTAAATCCCACACATCTGTTTCAACGAGAAGAGCATCACACTTATCCATCAATTCATCAACTGAATATCTCTTCAAGCCCTCATATCCCTTGACGTTTCCTCTTTTTTTAATCCATTCTTTATTTTCTTCGGCATAACCTATAACCTCAAAAAGCTCCGGAAATTTCCTGACCGCCAGCATTTTGGCTTCGCCATGATTATGCCCGATTCCTATTTGTCCAATTTTGATTTTTTTCATTATATATTTCTCCAATCAAACACTGTCCCAATTGGGAAGTTTTTATCATCACAAAGCTCGTTGTAAATCTGCGGTGCATTCACAGGTGATTCAATTCGTGAAACGATAGGCTCTACCTGAATTCGCTTTGATGCTATCATATCAATAATTGCATTACAATCGTCATGATGTGTCCAGTGGTGGGGATAGGATTCAAACTTAGGACGCACAAAATTGTGTGCACCAATAATCTTTACTCCCGGGCGATGCACCTGTTGATAATAGTCAACCGCACTGTCCGAAACTCTTGTGCAGCCGAGAAGTGAAATTCTGCCCATCATTGATGCACATTCAAGTGCCTGATTCATTGCCTGCGCTATGCCTGTAACCTCAACACAACCATTTACACCTTTCCCCTTAGTAACTTCTTTCACTTTTTGAACAAAGTCTTTGTCTGACGGATCAAATGCATAGTCTGCGCCAAGCCTTAATGCAAGCTCACGTCTTTGCGGATTAAGGTCTGCTGCAATTACAGGATTTGCACCGGAAAGTCTTAAAAACTGCGTTGCAAAAATTCCAAGTAAACCTTGTCCCATTACCATTGCAGACTCACCAAGCTCAATTTCAAGCTTTCTTACTCCACCAAGTCCCATGGAAGCAATAATGACAAATGCCGCTTCAAGAGATGAAACTGTATCGTTTTCGACCTTTGTTATATCATCTTCGGTGCGGATATTATATTTAGAATGGCAACCATGATAAACCAAAACTCTATCGCCAACTGACACCTTTTTTACATCCTTGCCGACTTCTTCCACATATCCCACGCCGCAATATCCTAATGACATAGGGAATTTTTGTGAAGTATTATTCATTCCTAAAATGCAGGCTCGTTCTGTACCGCCACTCACAACTGTATATTCCATTTTCGCAAGCACTTCGTTTTCTTTTACCTTGCCGATGTCATTTTCTATAAGCTCCGCCTTATGAATATCTGTAAAAAATATCTGTTTATTCAGCATATTGCACCTCACTATATTTTTTTCATATTATCAATAACAGCCTTAACTGTTTTTAAATCAAGCTGTTCCATTGTACTGCTTTGGGAAAATCTGTCAACACAGAATATTATCTGTCCGCCTAAAATTGGGTTAATTATTCTTGACAGGCTGCCCGCTTTTCCGTTTGCATGGTAGCTTATAGGAGTTTTTACTTCCTTTTTTAATGCAACCATTGTTTTAAAGCTTTCAACAAGTTCATCTTCATTTGTTGCTGCGGTTACAATCTTAATTATATCAGGATTGCGTTTTTCTAAAAACAACGCAAGCTCAACAACCTGCAGACAATTCATTGGTATACCTGGATGGCAGGAAAGCAGAACCTCTGCACCCTTTGAGTGAATTTTTTCTATAAACTCGCATTGCTTTGAAATTATTGCCTCATCTGTAACAATTTCTTTAGGATTTCCTTTTGTAAAAGAATATTTATCCTCTCCACAAAAACCATCTTTTGACGGTGCGTGAAAGGTATATCCCTGCATATCTATTCCTGCAGCACCTACCTCAGCCGCACGAAGAAAGCTTTCTGTTCTTTCTTCTTCTGAAAAGCCCGCAGCCGACCAGTCATATCTGCTGTTATAATTAAGTGCCAGAACCGGCAGCTTTGAAGAATATATTATTCCTTTAAGTGTGTCTGTGTCACTGTTTTCAAGGCATGACATATGTAAATCTATCATATCTGCCCCGTCATACATACAATTTTTAATTTCCGCAATTGCGGCTTTAGTTGTTTTCTCGCGAACAACTCCCGCAATAGCCGGTGCCTGTAATTTTGATAATATTTTCATAAGATCACCTCTTGTTGCCATTATACAAAAAAGCGGAATAAAACAAAATAGCAAATATGCTATTTTTATCAAATTTGATACTAAAATATTGACAAAACAAGTTATTTAATTTACAATTATTCCAAAAGGTGTGATATATATGAATTTAGAGATTTTATCAGATTTGATTATTACCAAAATCTATTCTGCAACTACTATGTATACAGAGAAAAATACGAAAACAAAAAGAAATAACCGTTCGCGATGGGCAATCGTTATCAAATATGAAGGGGAAACTTTATATATTTCCAAAGGAAAAACCTACCTCTCTGACATCAACAATCTTGTTGTTTTACCAAAAGGCTGTTCTTATGAATGGTGTTGTACACATTCTGGGCATTTTTCGATTATTGAGTTTGAAAGTGAACTTATATGCAGCGACATTTTCAGTTTTTCTGTGAAGAACAGCGAGAAAATTTTAAAGCTTTTTAAGGAACTGGAATATAAGAGAACATTTAGAAAACCTATGTATGAACCTGAAAGCATCCGGGATACATATTCTATTCTTCTGATGTCGACACAGTTGATGCAAAAAAAATACTTACCTACTGAAAAAATAAGTAAAATCAGCCCTGCATTAGAGTATATCGCTAATAACTATAACAAAAATATCAAAAATGATGTTCTAGCAAATCTTTGCAATCTATCAACTGTTTATTTCAGAAAACTATTTACTGAAATTATGGGCACTTCACCAATATCGTATGTGCATGAACTACGAATAAAAAAAGCTAAGGAAATGCTAAAAAGTGATTACGGCAGCATCACTGATATAGCACAATCCTTGGGTTATTTAAATATTTATGATTTTTCGAGAGCATTTAAAAAATATGTTGGTATTTCACCTTCAAAATACGAAAAACAGTTGAGCAATAGATAATTATGAAACCGTTTCATCTTTTTATATTTGTCAAAGGCCATCCAAAATACCAGGAATCTCCAATCAGAAAACTTTTCAATCCTCTGTACAGGCATCCGGTTAATTTATGCTTACATATTTGATACAGTAGTTTATTTCCGCTTCGATAGATTGGATATATTTACTCATTCCGGTGACTTCAACGATTACAAAGACATTTTTTCGGAATTCTTAGCGGATGATAATTTGTATCTTGAGGCTATGGCAAAGGAACCAACTGTACTTGATGAAACAGCCGATTTCTTTTCTGGTGTAAATAGTACATCAAAAAAATTGAAATCGAGCTTAACGAATATCACAAGTCAAAAGACAGTGCCATAGACTTTGTAAACTTAATTGAAAAGTACATTGGAATTAAAGAACTCAACTACGAGATTCTCCATGAGCTTATAGACAGAATTGAGGTCGGCGAAAAGTACGAATATCAGGGCGAAACTTATCAAGATATAAATATTTATTATAAGTTTGTTGGAACAGTAGATTTTAACAGCGAACTGAATATAGAAAAAGCAGGTTAACAGGGCACTCCCTTAAAAAGAGTAACAGTCCTGTTATCCGCACCACGTCGAAGCAAAGTTCGCTTTGCTTCGACTTTTTTATGCAAAAAAGTCATCCGCCCGCTTCCTTGCTCCTCCTCTTTCACAAAAAGTCACGCTCGGCTTACCTGTTCGGTTGTAAACGCCCTCTCGACGGTTCGCTGTCGCTACCAACTTTTTGTGAGTTTTTTAACACGTCATGAACACCCTCGCCATATCGAAGCAAAGCTCCCTTTGCTTCGTCTTTTTTATGTAAAAAGTCATCCGCCCGCTTCCTTGCTTCTCCTCCTTCACAAAAAGCTCTGTTATCTCTTCATATTAAAAGTGCTTACGGGAATTCTTCCGTAAGCACTTTTATTCTTTAAATTTTCGTTCTTGAACATCTAACTGTTTAGTCGCAGTTTTTGAGATTCAGATTATTTTTTCAAGCCTAACTTTTCAGCGGATATATCGCGCATTTTGTATTTAAGAATTTTTCCTGCCGCGTTCATTGGGAATTCATCCACAAACATAAAGTATCTTGGCACCTTATGTCTTGCGATATACGCGTTACCAAATTCTCTCATCTCATTTTCATCAGCGGTTTCGCCCTTATGAAGAATAATCCATGCGCAACATTCTTCGCCATATCTTTCATCAGGAACGCCTACCACCTGAACGTCACGAACCTTTGGATTTGTAAGATAGAATTCTTCGATTTCTCTCGGATACAGGTTTTCACCGCCTCGGATAATCATATCCTTAAGACGACCTGTAACCTTATAATATCCGTCAGGAGTTCTCATACAAATATCGCCAGAATGCAACCAACCCTCTCTGTCTATTGCCTGTGCTGTAGCTTCTGGCATTTTATAATAGCCTTTCATAATGTTAAAGCCACGAGCTACGAATTCACCGCTTTCGCCATCAGGTAATTCATCCCCTGTTTCAGGGTCAATAATCTTACATTCAACACCCGGGAAAGCACTTCCGACAGTTTCAACTCTATGGTCAAGGTCTTCGTTAACCTCACCCATTGTACAACCCGGAGAAGCTTCTGTCTGACCGTAAACAGAGATGATTTCACGCATATTCATTTCAACTGAAGCGCGGCGCATTAAATCTGCAGGACAGTTTGCCCCTGCCATAATGCCTGTTCTCATATATGAAAAATCAGTCTTTGCAAAATCAGGATGATTAAACATAGCAATAAACATTGTTGGAACGCCATTAAAGCATGTTATTTTTTCATCGTTTACACAAGCAAGTGACGATTTTGGTGAAAAATATGGTATCGGACTTAATGTTCCGCCATGTGTCATCATAGATGTCATAGAAAGCACCATACCAAAACAATGGAACATAGGTACCTGAATCATCATTCGGTCCGCTGTTGACAAATCCATTCTGTCACCAATTGTTTTACCATTGTTAACAATATTGCGGTGTGTAAGCATAACACCCTTTGGGAAGCCTGTTGTTCCTGATGTGTACTGCATATTACAAACATCGTCAGGCTTAACAAGAGATGCGCGTCTTCTAACTTCTTCACGGGGAACAAGGGAAGCACGGGAAAGCATCTGCTCCCAAGTAAGACAGCCATTCATAGAAAATCCTGTAGTTACAACGTTGCGGAGGAATGGAAGATTCTTTGAATAAAGAGGTTCCCCCGGTGTAAGATTTTCAAGTTCAGGACAGAGCTCTTCTATAATCTCCTTATAATTAATATCCTTGCAATATTCAATCATAACAAGAGTATGAGTATCTGATTGCTTAAGCAAATATTCAATTTCGTGAATTTTATATGCAGTATTTACAGTAACCAAAACAGCACCGATTTTTGTTGTTGCCCAGAATGTTATAAACCATTCAGGCACGTTTGTTGCCCATACTGCAACGTGATCGCCGGCTTTTACCCCGAGGGATATAAGCGCTGCCGCACATTCATCAACATCTCGTCTGAACTGCTGATATGTTCTTGTGTAATCAAGAGTTGGATACTTAAACGCGTATTGATCAGGATATTTTTCTGCCATTGTGTCAAGGACATCGGAGAAAGTATAATCAATAACGTCATACTTCTTCCAGACAAATGTTCCTGTCTTATCTCTGTTGTAATAAACCTTATCAAAGGTCTTCTTATCACGTTTAAGAGAAGAGATATAGTTAGCAAAATGTGTTAAAACGATATCTGCATCGTTAATATCTTCGTTCCAGGCCACGCAAATATAACCATCAAAATTAAGTGATGATAAGGCGTTAATCAGGTTTTCAACCGGAAGCTCACCCTCACCAATCAAAACAGTTCTTCCGTCTTTCATATCTCCAAGGCGAACATACTTTATATATGCGCCCAATGTTTTAATAGTGTCTTCTGCGGTTGCTCCTGCACCGAAATATGTTCCTCTCACATTCCATGCCGCACCTATTACCGCTGATGAGAAGAAGTTAATGATATCTACAACGTTTTCTGTTTGAGAAAGGTATCCAACTGTTTCAAAAAGAATACCTACATCGGATTTTTCAGCAAGCTTTATTCCGTCATAAAGCTTTTCTTTTAAAACATCGAATGATATCTTCTCTTCAACGCGGACAATAACATTGGCAATTCCGGAGTTTGCCGCCATATCAACATATTTTAAAATAATATCAGAAGTTGTTTCTTCGCTTTCAACAGGGTAAGGCATACGTAATGCCGCTACTGAAATATTGCGGTTGACCAACTTTCTCTTTGCGTCAGACACCCTGTCGCGACGCAAGATGCTGTCGTGATGCTGACTTCTTTCTTTAATCGCATCGTAAATCTCAAATCCCGAAAAACCATAATCGTAAGCATATCGGCATACATCAAGGAAGGAACTACGATTTACGTTTTTGGTTGAAAATATAATTTTCATTGGTTTATTCCTCCTCGAAAACTATCTTGTTGAGCGCATTTATATATGCTCTTATACTTGCGGCAACAATATCGGTTGAAGTTCCATTACCGGAATAAAGCTTTCCGTTGTTGCGAAGTCTAACTAAGGCAGAGCCTAACGCTTCTTTTCCTTCCGTTACAGATTGAACCTGAAAATCATCAAGCTCATAATGATGACCTATGCACTGTTCTATAGCACGGAAAGCCGAGTCAATAGGACCGTCTCCGTCGCTGACACCGCGCATAATCTCATCGTTGCATTTAAGTGTAACCTGTGACATAGCACTTGCTACATTACTGCTTGTTGTTGTATATGTTTCAAAGTGGTATGTTGAAGGAGCCTGCATAGCAGAGCTTGCGATTACTGCCTCAAACTCTTTTAAACCAACAGCGCCCTTCTTTTCGCATACCTGCATAAGAGCCTTATATACGTTTCCTATATCAAAATCAGAAAGCTCATAGCCAAGAACTTCAGCCGCCTGAGTAACCTGTGCTACTGTAGAGTCTGAATCGAGCAAAATCTTTTTCTTTTCGCTTACAGTTTTCTCTGTTTCGTAGCTTTCGTGGTTTATGTTTGAAAGCATATCGTCTATACTTGAATGGATTTTTGTGTTATCAAGTTCAACTTCTGCATCTATCTGTGCACCACAAACGCTTATAGCATCTGATATCTCACCTGTTAAAAGAACATCTTTTCCTGCCATAGCGCATTTAATACCATCTGCACCTTTTTTGATTGCTGCAAATGCTGATGCAACACCCATATTAATGCGGTCTGAAACCTGAACATATACAGGGATATTTACTGCAGCCTTAACCTTTGCAACCATTTCTGCGATGTCTTCCGGAGTTGAGTTTCCTGCATTATCACAGATAGTAATAATACCTGCGCCATTCTTTTCCGCCTCAATTGCGGCATCAACAAGAAAACCTTCATCTGCTCTTGTTGCATCAAGAGCTGAAAATTCCACATCATCACAATATGCCTTCGCTTCTTTTACAAGCTCGGCTATTTTTTCAAGCATACCCGCCTGCTTAACGTGATATGTGTATTCCATCTGTATTGTAGAAACAGGAAGCTCTACCTGAAGGCGAGGCTTCTTTGCATCCTTAATACATTCCCAAACAGATGCAACATCCTCCTTGTTAAATCCAACAGGAACAGCAAGAGTTGCTTTCTGTACGTTTTGCGCAATAGTTTTATAAACAATAGTATCTTCACGAAGATTCTTCACAGCCGGCAATTCAACAGCATCTGCACCGAGCAGGTCTGCGCAGTTAGCTATTGCAGATTTTTCACGGAAGAGCAAGGAAATTTCGCGCTCCTCTGAAAGCTTTTTAAGCGTAATGTCTGTTGTGTTAATTTTTCTCATTTTGAAAACTCCTTTCAAGATACAAAAAATAATCAGGATTTACTCACAAAAAAACGTTCCCATCTCTTTGTTAGTTCAAAGAGACGAAAACGTTAACTTCATATATGTTTCCGCGGTACCACTCTTCTTCATCCCTATGGATGCCCTTTGGATGCTATCACATCCCAACTCTGTAACGGGAGTTCCCGTCTGCCCCTACTGTTAGTTCACGACAGCCGCTCAACGGTGAGTTCTGCAAACCTTTCCCAATGTCTCGCACCATCCGACACTTCTCTCAAGGCGAAAAACTTTTGCATACTATTCCGCATCACCGCGTTTTATACCAATGTATTTTAACACATTTTTTCGGGTTTGTCAACACTTTTTCTTCCCGCAAGCCTAATAAACGTACTTGTGCATAACCAGTATTGCACTTGAATACGAGCAAGATATCGTAAAAAAGATGCGGTTCTTTATTTTATATGTATAAATTAAGAATAGATATCTGTAAATCATTGACATACCCCTTCTTTTTTAGTATAATAAGGCTATGTTTTGCAAACACTCGGCCACATAATCGCTATTATGTGGTTTTGGATGTTTTTGTAATACAAATTTTACACAGGGGTGATTTTTTGATTAGAAAACACATTTTTAGACTAACGTTATTATTCGTTATATTAGCCTTTAGCTGCACAACACTTCTTCCCGTGTCTGCTGCACCTACAACAACGAATAGCCAATTTGCTGATGTACAGAAAGCCGACTGGTTCTGTGACGATGTAACTTATGTTGTTCAAAAAGGACTAATGAATGGTACTTCTGCCGATATGTTTTCTCCAAACGAAACTACAAAGAGAGGTATGATTGTAACTATTCTCTGGCGACTTGAGGGCAAACCGATTGAATCCGCCTCAAATTTTTCTGACGTTCATAATGATGCATACTATTTTGATGCTGTTAATTGGGCATATGCAAACAAAATAGTTAGCGGATATGACAACACTACCTTTGGTCCGGAAGATAATGTTACAAGAGAACAATTAGCGTCTATTATTTATAATTATGCTAAACAAAACGGCTATGACCTTTCCAACAAGGCTTCATTGTCTGTGTTTGAAGACATAAACTTAATCAACGATTATGCAGTTTCCGCTCTCGAATGGGCAACTGCCAACAAGATTGTTACAGGCACAACCGAAAGCACAGTCGAGCCACAGGGTTTAGCACTCAGATGTCAAACCGCAGCAATTCTGCACCGTTTCTGTTCACTTATACCATCAGAAAACCCAGATTCTTCAGACACTGAAGCTACTGATGATAAAGATGTTATAGTTAAAAACATGTTTAATCCTGATGAAGTAGAACATGGTTCATACAGTAATGGTGTATGGGTCGAAAATCCTGAAAAATCTATGAGCGGATTCATTCCTGCAAAAGCTAAAGATAAGTTCAGATACAAATATACAAATAAGGATGGAAAATTTGTTGAGTCAAGCTACAAAGTTACAATATACAATTTTGACAAGGACAAAAACTTCCTTACTTCAAATTACAGAAGCGATGCTTCATATTTTGAAGTTGCGAACGATTCCCGAATTGCATATATTAGGTTCGGTTTTTCAAACGGAACTGCTGATATAGTGTTTTATGATGCTGCCGCAGGAGATATTCCTCTGCCGGTTAAGTATGGAGAGCCAAAAACTCTTTCTGCGTTAAAAGCCGAGGCAGAAGCGAACATTTTCCATTATGAAGATTATGGGCTTCCTGTTTTAAAGTTTACAGGAGATATATCAAAGATGACCAAAGAAAACGCTGTAACTCTGTCATATGAGTATGGAGACAGAAGTGGTGAATGTACATTAAAATGGCAAGGTTCTTCTTCCGTAATATATCCAAAGAAAAATTATACTGTAAAGTTTGATGAAAAATTTGAAGCTGCAGAGGGATGGGGAGAAGAAAAAAAATACTGTTTAAAGGCTAACTACATTGATTTTTCACATTCAAGAAACATTGTTTCTGCAAAACTGTGGGGACAGGTTGTAAAAACAAGAGCTGAAGGAAACGAAAAGCTTAATAGTCTTGTAAACGGTGGCGGTATTGATGGTTTCCCTGTATGTGTTGTTATAAACGATGAATATGTAGGTCTCTATACATTCAATATTCCAAAGGATGGATGGATGTTTGGAATGGGCGACGGAACACAAGAAGGTATTATCTGCGCAGACGGAGACAGCTCCGCTACAGGTTTTTATGGAGATGCTATTATAAAAATCGAGGATACCCCAGTAGGACAATTCTCTTTTGAATATGCAACAAATGATGAAGAAGATATAGACGCATGGATGACCTCATCACTAAATACACTTATAAACGCTTGCCGAAAGAGTGACGGAACAGACCTTGATACAACCGTTGCTCAATACCTTGATTGGGAAAGTGCAATAGATTATTACATCTTTACTACTTTAATCCATGGTCATGATATGATTGGTAAAAACTATATCCTTGCCACATATGACGGCACAAAGTGGTTCTTCTCTGCATACGATATGGACAGCACCTATGGTTTGAATTGGAATGGTACTGTATACAAGGAAGTAGAAAGCGGTCCTACTTTAACCTCTTTTGCAGGCAGACATAAGGTTATGAGCTTAATAAAAAATTACAAAAAAGATGAATTAAAAGCCAGATACACAGAGCTTCGAAGCGGAGTCCTCAGTGAGGATAATGTTATAGCTACCTTTGAAAATTTCATTAACTCAATACCTAAAGAACTGCGTGATGAGGAATGTAAATTATGGCCTGATATCCCTAACACTGATACAAACAATTTATCACAAATAGCAGACCATTACAGAAAAAGATGTGCTATTATTGATGCCGAAATGGAAAGTTTATAGTCCTGGTTAAAAACCCCTTGCAGATTAAATCTGCAAGGGGTTTTCTTATGCCTTATATTCTTCAAGCATTTTTTCAATTTCTTCTTTTGGTCTTATGCTCATAAAGGAGAAAGTTTTTTCAAGGGATTTTTCTATCATCTCAATTCCCTTTTCTTTCTGCCCAAGCTCTATTAAAACCTTTCCGTAACCATAATATGCTTCAGGGAATCTCGGTTCACGGGCTATAAGCTCCTCGTATATCTCTGCTGATTTTTCATATTCTCCGCAGATAGCATAAATATCAGCCAAATTGTCTGCGATGATATTATCTTCTTTATTGTATTCATAGGCTTCTTCGTTAAACTTTTTAGCCTTTTCGCATTTTCCGCTTAAGTTATATAAGATACCTAAATTCTGATAAATCTGCGTATTTTTATAACCCTTTTCAGTAACCTCTTCAAGCTCTTCTATGGCATCCTGAAGATTACCCTGCTTCCAGTAAGTAAGAGCAATAAGATTTTTTATCTGATATCTTGCGCCGCTTTCTCTCTTTGTTAAAGGAAGAGTTCCGCGAAAAACTACTAAAGCTTCGTCAACCTTGCCTGTACGGAGAAGAGAATACCCATAAAGTTCTCTGTTTTTAGGGTTTAAGTTCCCTACCTTGCTTGCAATTGAAAAAATCTTTGCCGCTTTTTCAAACTCTCTCTTTATATATTTGTTTCTTGCAAAAAGCGCAACAAAGTTACCTCTCTGCACAACAATATATATAAGTATGGCACATACTATAATTCGCCATAATTCAATTCCAAAAATCTGCATTTTACCTTCTCCTGCTTATTTATAGAATTTTTTAAGCTCCGCTCTTGGATAGCCTCTGCTGTAATCAACATCTGAAATATAGAAGCCTCTGCCATAATAGAAACGGATAAGAGCAGTAACCTTTGAGCTTGTGTGAAGTGTCATTTCCTTAACGCCACGTTCCTTCATTGCCTTGTCTACAACACCCATAAGGATTTTACCGATACCATTGTTTCGGATATTGTCCGCAACAGCAAATCTGCTCAGGTATGCCTTGTTGTCAGGTAAAACCTCAACTCTGACTGCACCAACAGGCTCGTCATCAATTCTTACAACGAAAACAAGCTTTGTTTCCAAATCTTTTCTTATATCGTCATAAGTTTCTCTTAATGCTTCGATATTATAATCAAGGCCTGCGTTTTCACAATACTTTAAGAACGCATCATAAGTTATTTTGTGAATAGCAGGAATATCTTCTTCAGTTGCCGCCTTAACTTCAAAAGCGTAAAAACTTTTTTCCATTTTTATCATCCTTTCTTATTTGCCGCCCATAACAGCTGCAAGAACTGCCTTTTGTGCGTGAAGTCTGTTTTCAGCCTCATCAAAGATAACTGAACGAGGTCCGTCAATAATATCTTCTGTAACCTCATAACCTCTGTAAGCAGGTAAACAATGTAAGAAGATGCTGTCTTCTTTAGACTTTGCAAAAAGCTCTGCATTTACCTGATAGTCACCGAATATCTTTATTCTTTCAGCCTTTTCAGCTTCCTGACCCATACTTACCCATGTATCTGTGCATACAACGTCTGCATTCATGATAGCTTCAACAGGGTCATTTGTTATAACGATTTCGCTTCCTGTCTTCTTTGCATCATCCTTTGCATTAGCTATAACTTCTGCATCAGGGGCATATCCCACAGGAGTTGCAACAGATACATCCATACCTGCCTTTGCGCAACCATAGAGGATAGAGTTTGCCATATTGTTTCCGTCTCCGATATACGCAAACTTAAGACCCTCAAGCTTACCCTTATGCTCATAAACGGTCATAAGGTCTGCCATAACCTGACAAGGATGCAAGAGGTCAGTAAGACCATTGATAATAGGAATACTGCCAAATTCAGCAAGGTCTAAAACATCCTGATGGTCAAAGGTTCTTATCATAATTCCGTCAACAAAACGACTTAAAACGTTAGCTGTATCGTAGATACTTTCCCCTCTTCCAAGCTGAATGTCGTTAGCGCTTAAGAACATAGGAAAGCCACCTAACTGATACATTCCTGCTTCAAACGAAACTCTTGTTCTTGTGGAAGATTTTGTAAAAATCATTGCAAGGGTTTTTCCCTTTAAAATGTGATGTTCTATACCCTTTTTCTTTTCATCCTTAAGCTTTAAGCCAAGGTCTAAAAGATGATGAAACTCATCAACTGTTATATCGTGAATACTGATAAAATGTTCAAGACTCATAATATCCTCCTATATTAAAGAATGCTTTTAAGCACTTCTATAAATTCATCTACATCGTTTTCTGTTACAATAAGTGGTGGAACAAGTCTGAAAACCTTTGTTCCTATCACGCCTACAAGGTATCCCTTATCAAGCATCTTCGCCCCAAGGTCTTTTGCGATTTCTTCTTTGAATTCTACCCCTATCATAAGACCCGCTCCGCGAACTTCGGCAATCTTGCCTGAACTGTCCTTTAATTCAAAGAGCTTTTCCATAAGGTATGCTCCAACCTTTTTTGCATTGTCGATAACGCCATTATTTAAAAGCTCATCTAAAACAACACAGCCCGCACGCATTGCAAGAGGGTTTCCTCCGAAGGTTGTTCCGTGGTCACCGGGAACAAAGGCATCTGCAAATTCCTGCTTTGCGGCAAATCCACCAACAGGAATACCGCCACCTAAACCTTTTGCCATAGTGAAGATATCAGGCTCAACTCCGTAAAGCTGATGTGCAAAAAGCTCACCACATCTGCCCACACCTGTCTGTATCTCGTCAACTATAAAGAGAATCTCGTTTTCATTACAGATATGTACTATTTCGTCAAGATATTCTCTGTCTAAAGGATGAACACCGCTTTCACCCTGAACAAGCTCAACCATAATTGCCGCTGTGTTCTCATTTATCGCTTCTTTTAATGCATCAATATCGTTAATTTCAACGTGAATAAACTTTTCAAGAAGTGGCTTATAAGGCTTCTGATACTTTTCCTGGCCTGTTGCCGCAACAGTTGCTAAAGTTCTTCCGTGGAAAGAGTTTTTAAGAGTGATAATTTCTCTCTTTTCGCTCTGGCCTTTCATTACAAAGTATTTTTTAGCAAGCTTTATAGCCCCCTCGTTAGCCTCTGCACCGCTGTTACAGAAGAAAACTCTGTCAGCACATGTATTTTTAACTATCATTTCCGAAAGCTTTGCCTGTGGCTCATTATAATATATATTGGAAATGTGAATAAGCTTTGATACCTGATCACAAAGCTCACGAGTTAATCTTTCGTGACCATATCCCAAACAGTTAACAGCAATCCCCGCAAAAAAATCTTTATACTGCTTTCCGTTGTTCGCGGTAACAGTAATTCCCTTTCCCTCGGTTATGCACAAAGGTGTTCTGTCACCAAAAGTATTCATATAATAGTTTTTGTCAAGTGCCTTTACCTCATCAAAAGTCATTTTGTCATCTCTTTTCCAAAATTTAAAATAATTAAGTAATTATAACACAGAACAACAAAAAAAGCAAGGATTTCTCTATAATATATAAATTAAGGTCTTGCCCCAAAAAGCAAGACCTTTTTCTGATTTAAGTTTTTTCTAATCATTTCATATACATTAAATGCGGCAAGGTGATTTTCCAACACCTCATATTTTACAAAATATGCTTTTTTAATATCTGAACCTGTAACCCGCTCCCCATACGGTTTCAATATGCTTGACGCCTGAACGGTTTCTATCTATCTTCTCGCGTATTCTCTGGATATGAACAGTTACGGTTGCCACGTCACCCATAGCATCCAAACCCCATATTCTGTCAAATAAACGCTCCTTACTGAAAACAATGTTTGGATTTTCAGCTAAAAATAGGAGCAAATCATATTCTTTAACGGGGAATGAAACTTCTCTTCCGTCAACATATACCCTTCGTGAATTCTTCATTATCTTCAGGCTTCGCATAGCGATATAGTCTGCTTTTTTAACAGGCTCCTTTGCCACAAGGCGTTCATATCTGCTTATGTGCGACTGAACTCTCGCCACAAGCTCCTGGGGCGAGAAAGGTTTTGTAACATAATCGTCTGCCCCCAGACGAAGGCCCCTTATCTTATCCACATCATCGGATTTTGCCGACACAAAGATTATAGGCACATCTTTAGAAAGACGGATTTCCTTGCAAAGATGAAATCCATCAAACCCCGGAAGCAAAACATCAAGAATGATTAAGGCATATTCATTTTTAAGTGCCATTTCAAGACCGGTCGGTCCGTCATGGGCAATATCCACCGTAAACCCCTCTATGTGCAAAAAATCACTTTCCAGCTGGGCGATGTTTACATCATCTTCTACAATAAGAATTCTCATAGCCTTTTTGCCTTTCGTTTTTTTCTATTATATAACAAAAAAGCTGATATGTCGAGTATTATTTTTACACAATAAACCTTGGATAGCTTTTTATTTTTTCTGTGCTCAATGGGCTATACTCCTTTGGCTTTTCTTTTTTATTTTCACGGACAGCAATGGGGTTAGACATTAAAAAGTATTTTAAGGCATCATAGAGGTGGTCCTCCTGGGCTGTGTCAACATCTTCAGGGCGGAGCGGGTCATACCGAAGCTGAGGGAGGGTTCTTATAATATTCTTGCAGGTATTAAAGAAATAAATCATAGGAAGGCCCTCATCATCAAAGGCAAGGCGATAATGAACCTGCATCTTTCCTGCAAGTCGGTCGTGATTCCCCTTTTCAAAATATACTCCTCGTTTTTCCATCATATCTGCAATGCTTCCGTCAACAGATCCTGTGCTGTTCCATATAGCAGGGTCAGCAATCCCTACAATCTGTTGCCCCTTTTCTTCGGTTTCTTCAATTCTTCTTATTTCGTCTGCTATTTTTTGCGCTGTCCACTTAACCCCAACATCAGGCGTTCCTGTGCAACCGTAAAGCTCCCGGTAGTTATATGCTCTTCCGTCATTATCAACTGCATACCAGGATACCGCAAAGGGTTTTGAATAACCAAAGTCAAAGGTTCTGTATCTGCGCCATTCTTTAGGAATCTGAAATGGCTCTATTATATGAGACCATCGACCCGTTTTGCTTCCGAAATGAGAATTTTTCCATTCCGCAAAAACCTGCCCGTCAAATATATCCCACTCCCCATAAAGAAGAGCCTTTCGCTCATTTTCAGGAAGAAGCTTTAATCTGTTTACATAGTCAGGGTCAGCGTTCATTAAAAAAGAGTTATCCTGAACAAAAGAGGGGATAAACAAACGTTTTACCCCTGTTTCTTCATCAGTATGTATTTTATCGGCTTCAAAGCCATCTATAAATCTGTGCTTTACCCAGTTATGACCTATCCCTCCCGGGTTTGTGCTTGACTTAACCATTTTAGGATATGGGTTAACACCTCTCACTCGGGAAATAAGATATGTATATTGTTCCTCGGTAAAGTGGGTCAGCTCGTCAAAGCGTATTACATCATATTCTGCCCCCTGATATCTGAATACATCTGCCCTTGCGGCACAGTATCCAAACTCTATAACAGAGCCATTTACAAAGTTCCACTTCCTTACAGTAGAAGAGTAAGTGCAAACGGATTTGGGATAAAACCCAAGGGACACCATAATAAGTGAATGCTCAAGTTCAGGAAAGGTTTTTCTCAAAATAAGTTGTTTGCTTTTGGGATATTTCAAGGCATATAAAAGAGCATCCACAAGCTGACCGTAGGACTTACCGCCCCCTGCCGCTCCTCCGAATAAAACCTCGTCGGCATCAGCATCTATAAATTTTTTCTGAGTTTTCGTAAGCTCTATATAAAGTTTTTCCTTTCTCAATGCTAATCCCCCTTATATAACCTTTATGGTAACCTCAAGGTGAATGTCCGCCTTGCTGTCTTCATTGGTTTTGGACATAGCCGACATAATTTCCTTTGCCGCCGCGAGCTCCACCCTTTCGTTGCCACAATTTAAAAGTTGTTCCATCTTCTCCTGTGCATCCTTTGAAAGCTTATTTTCTTCCATACATCATCACTCCTTCACCGTCTGCCCCACAAGTTTTTCTACCGCTCTGTCGTGAATGCGAACAGCCTGCCGACGACTGTAATACACCTGAAGTTCTATAAAGTCCCACTTAATAAGGTTTATGTATCTTGCAGTCATTATCATTTTTTCGTCACTATCTAAAAGGTTCATTAACCTTTCAGTTTCTTCCATCCTTATTGCCATTTTTCTTTGTAGCTCATCTATCTGCTCTTTATAATATTTTACCGATTTATCAAATCCATCACTTTTTTCAAAATCATTCAGTAAGTCTCTGTAAAATTCAAGCTTAAGCTCAATTTCTCTTTTACAGGTAACTATTCCGCGAAACCACTTCTTTACATCTGTTACATTCTCAAATCTCATCTTATCTTTTCCTTTCGTAAAATATTTATATAGCCGAAACCAGCAATACTAAAGATGCCTTAATCTTGTAGACTTCAGCTAAATTCTATTTCATAATATTCATGCAGGCATTCCATATTACAAAACACTCCGTCTTTGCTCAAAACCGCGTCTTCACACACCTGTCTTCCGCAATTAACGCAATATCCGGATTTTTCAGCAAATCTTTTTGGGTTAAGTCCACCGAACTTTTCAATTGTTAATATATCAGGGTGAGTCACCTTGTCACTCTCCTTTCGATTAATTGTTTTACCCCTGCATATAACAACGAAATTCTCAATATATTTATTATTATATATTATTATTTTCGTTTGTCAAGATATATTTAACGAGATTTTCGATATTTTCATTGACACTAAACTATAAATCTGTTATTATATAATAGAGGTGATATTATGGCAAATCAGATTATCTGTCAAAAATTAAAGGAAGCCAGAAAAGCCGCAGGCCTTTCACAAAAGGATGTCTATGAATGGCTTGGGGTTAGCCAGTCAACGTTCAGCTCGTGGGAAACAGGAAAATCTGCCCCTCCCATTAATGTTTTTCTTCAGTTATGTATAAAATACGAAATTGACAATATAACAGATTACTTTTTATCTGATGGTATATACAGCAGACAAAGGGTTTTAGACAGCAGAATGCTCAGTAAGCTTGCTGACCTTCCTGAAAGAGGAAGAGCCGCTGTTTATAACTGCCTTGAATTTGAATATAGCAATATGCGTATGGCACAGATTACAAAAAAGCGTACTCTTCCTGTTTATTTTCAGCCTGCAGCTGCAGGGCTTGGGAATTATTTAGGAGAAAGCCATTATGAAGAAATTGAGCTTGATGCTCCCGAAGCCGCAGATGCAGGTATCAGAATATCAGGTGACAGCATGGAGCCTGTCATAGACGATAACGAAATTGTTTTTGTTAAATTTCAGCCTCACCTCTTGGGCGATCAGATAGGCATATTTGTTTTAAATGGCGAAGCATACTGCAAGCGCCTTGAATATAGAGGCAAGGAAGCATATTTATGCTCCTTTAATCCGAAATATTCACCCATTCATATTCTCCCTACCGATAACCTCCGCATTATCGGCAGAGTGCTCCTGTAATCTTTTAAGACCTTCGATAAGTTTTTCTTTTCCGTCAAGGTGCAAGCTTTCCAGAATCAAAAGGGATTCCTGCACTGTATCCTTTCGGAAAAGCCCCATCTTCCATAAATCCGTCAGCGTTTGGTTCTGTGTAACCCTGCTGTACGGATTATTTTTTTCAGCACTTACCGCAACGTCAAACTCTGCAGAAAGACCTTTCATATCCTTGTTCGAAAAAGAAATATACTCGCGGTTGTCTGCTTCTGCGCCTATACGATAAGCCCTTGGTTCATCATAAAACTGTTTTATAATCTCTATGCAAAGGCAAACTATCTTCTTATAAGCGTCGTATCCCTCGGTTATCATATCACGGGAAAGCTTTTCCCCTGCCTGCTGAAGAGCAACAATAGCAGAATATGCAGTAACGCCACCTGTGACGCTTCCCTGCTGAAAATCTCTGTTACCCGAAACTTCTTTAAGCTCTTCTATCTTGCTTTGTCTGTGCTGAATAATAAAGGAATGAAGAGGTCTTGTCTGAAGCTCTCTTATGTTTTCATCCCCTACCGAACCCGCAACGTGAATAATATCATTCGATAAATCCGTAAGCTCGTATTCATTAAGACCACCGTTATCTTTAATCATAAAACGGGTCTTTCCTGATATCATTGCATTTTTGCTTATAATAGCATCAAGCTTATCTATATACATCTGTGGGTTTTTAATGATATCAACAAAGCCAAAACCTACGGGGCTGTCTTCATCAGGATACAAAACATCCATTACGAAAGGATATAAACCGTGGTCATAGATACCCTTTTCACCTCTGTCTTCCGATGCATCGAGGATAACATCATCAAAAAACTTTATAAGCTCAACTGTTCTTATATCCCCTCTCTGCTTTTTGTAATAGCAGTCAACCACGAGGGTCTTGTCCTTTAAAATATCATATTTCTTATCTCCCTCTTCATCATTGTAAACCTGCACATCCATAGCAGAGCCTCCTGAAAATCTGTCTGCATACTGAGGGTATTTTTCTTTCATTGCATCGTTATCGCAAAGGGCAGTTACAAACAAGAACTTGCTGTCCTGAATATCGTTAACTCCTGGCTCCCAGAAAATATTTAATAAATCAATCTTCTTAATATCAATATCTCCCTTTCTTCCGCAAAGTTCAGGGTTATAGAAAACTCCGTAGCAAGCCGCTCCGTTTTTGAGCTTGTACCACCATGCTCTGTTATATGTTTTCTTAAATCCACACAAGTCAAGCTGAAGAGGAAGAATTTTTGTAAAGGTTTCCGCAATTCCTCTGTCGCTCTCATCTCTCTCCAGAACGTTAGGTTCAGGATAATTATCCATTGCATCTGCGTGCTTGTTGGCTATAACATTAAAGAGATATGGGGTTGTAGGGCTTTCTATCTCCATATTCTCTGAATTGTATCTGTTTTTAAACCACTTATTGTTTTCTATTATTCTTCTGTCTAGTTCCTTTTTGTTTTCCTTATAAACTTTAAAGCTTTCGGTTATTTTTGAAAAGAACTCTGGCTTTATCTTTCCGTTGTATAAATTTGTAAGCATATTTTTCCTCCTTTTATATTATTTTTTTTATTTTATTTTCAAGATAATCTATTTCGTCTAAAATGTTTCTGTTGTTGATTAAAACCTTGTTTCCGTTAAGCCAGAGGTTTCCGCTGTCAACCCAGAATGTTGCAGCAGCTTCTCCGCCTATAATACCTATTCTTCCATAGCTTTCGTTTTTCTCCAAAGCCATTGTTTCGTCAGTATAGATAACTCCGTTTATATTAACCCTTCCACTTCCGTCACCCGCTCCTAAAATAAGATACGCTGTTCCATCGCTTGCAACCGACATTCCGATTTTCTGAAGCCTTTTACCTTTTTTATCCTGCATAACCTTTATGCCTGAATGGTCAATGTTTGCAAAAACATCTCCATCAATATTTTCGTAGGAATCCTTGTCAGTTCCGATTATAGTTGACGAAAATATCGCCGAGCTTTCTACCTCACCTGAAAAAATTGCTTCGCCTCTGCTGTTTATACTCACCGTGGGTTCACCATTTTCGTTATAGAGTATAAAATCAAAGGTGTCTCTGTTTTTGTCGTAGGCGGCAACAAATCTTTCGTTCTCCTTATCGGAAATTACTATTTGAGAACCGCTTATATCGAGAGTTCCCTCGCTATCCTTAACAGACACAAGACCTGTGTCCACCTTTCCGCTGACCAGCTTGTCTGCTGTTAGGTTTCCGATCTGCGCATCGGCAATTTTTGCTGTGTTGGTTTCAATGTTTTCCGCTTTGACAGAGGCGGCCTCTATGACGTTTCCCTTATCAAGATTGTTAAAAAGATAGGTAAGCTCGTCTACCAAAGCTGTTCCCCACTTTTTTAAGTTTTCCACATCCTCATTTGCCTTTCCCGTAAGCCTTGGAGGTATGGGGGTTGTAAAATTTGGCATTTTGCCACTTCCTTTCTTAAGTTTTATACCTTTATTTTACTTACAAAAAAGTGCCATAGAGTGCCTCCGCAATTTGACATAGTTTTTCACTTATGCTACTATAATGTCATGAGCTACATATAGGAGGTTATTATGAGAAACAAGATTTTTGTATCCCTGATTTTAATTATAGCTATCGTCAGCACGTCCGCCTTTGCCCTTACATCGTCAGGTGCTTGTGCAATAGATGTTGAAAGCGGAAATATATTATTTGAACATAACGCCGATACGCCCCTTGCTCCTGCAAGTATGACAAAGGTAATGACCGCATACATAATATATGACAAGTTAGAAAGCGGAGCTTTCACAAAAGATACATATATCCCCTGCTCCGAAAACGCGGCAAAGCTTTCAAAAGACCCGGATGCCACCAACGTGCCTTTAGTAGCAGGTGAAATGTACTCAATAGATGAACTTTTATATGCAATTATGTTACCCTCTGCCTGTGCCGCCTGCACATTGGTAGGGGAATATATTTCAGGCTCGGAAGAAGAGTTTGCAAAGCTTATGAACGAATATGCAAAGGAATTAGGCCTTAACGCATATTACGAAGATGCATCAGGCCTTTCAGACAACAACAGAATCACCCCTCGTTCAATGGCACAGCTTGGCGCACTTTTTATAAGAAAATATCCCGATATATTAAACTACACCTCTGCAAAATCTTTCTCTTTCCGCGGAAAGACATACAATAACACAAATCAGCTTCTTCCGGGAAAAGACTACCCATACGAAGGTGCCGACGGTTTAAAGACGGGCACAACAACCCTTGCCGGAAAGTGCCTTACCGCAACCGCAGAAAGGAATGGAACAAGAATTGTAGGCGTAACAATGCATTCAACTACAACTAAATCAAGATATACTGATATGCACGAAATTCTTGATAACGGATTTAATGCTATCTTTAATATAAACAATACTCTGTACGCAAACACAGCAAACATATATATTAACAACAAAAAAATCCCCAGCTACTACTGCGGGGATAATGACGGGGAAAGCATTATAATGGCGGCGGATTTAAAGAACTACGGCTTTGATGTGCATTATGACTTTCCAACAAACACAGTTTATATAAGAAGAGAAAAGCAGAATGATTTTTCACCAATAAACGATACTCTTACAGGGAACTCAATTTACGCTACTATTGACAGAGGAAGCACTATAAAAGTAGAGCTTGATAATGACGGATACTATTACACTTTCAAAAAAGTTTTTAATGCAGAGGGCAAGGTAGGAATTTCAGTTGACGAGCTTAAAAATGTTTTTAAATATAACTGGATAAATTCTTCAAACAGCGGATATTTAAGCATATAAAAAAGAGATTGGCTTTTGCCAATCTCTTTTAAATTCCAAAAAATCTTATTGCGTTTTCTTCGGTTATTCTGACTACCTCTTCATAGGGGATTTCTTTTATCTCCGCTATCTTTTCCGCAACGCGGCCAACATAACCGCTGAAGTTTCTCTTCCCTCTGTGTGGCTCGGGCGCCATATAAGGGCAGTCTGTTTCTATCATTATTCTGTCCATCGGTATAACCTTAACCACCTCTATTGCACGTCTTGCGTTTTTAAAGGTCAAAACCCCTGTAAAAGAAATCATAAAACCCATTTTTATAAGCTCTTTTGCAGTTTCGGCGCTTCCTGAATAACAGTGAAAAACTCCGTTTGAAACATTCATTTCCTTGAGGATTTCTATGCACTCGCCCTTTGATTCTCTGTCGTGGATAATAACAGGCATAGAAAGTTCCTTTGCAAGCTCTAACTGTCTTTTAAACCACTTTTTCTGAATTTCAGGGTCTACGTCATCAGGCAAATAATGATAGTCAAGGCCAATTTCACCAATAGCCTTTACCTTTTCATTTCCTGCCAGAGCCTTTAACTCTTCCATATCCTTTTCAGAAAGTTCACCTGTTTCGCTTGGGTGAACACCAACAGAAGCATATACAAAATCATATTTTTGAGAAAGGTCAACTGAAAACCTTGAGGTTTCCATACTTGAACCAATATTTAAAACCTTTCCCACATTATAGTCCTTAAGGCTTTCTAAAACTTTTTCTCTGTCCTCATTAAATGAATCGTCATCATAATGAGCGTGCGAATCAAATAACATTATCTTTCACCTGTTATAGTTTTTATATCTTCCTTTATTTTTTCGAGAATGCTTTCAGCATCAGCCTTATCCTCTCCGCGAAGGAGACAGTAAAGCTTGATCTTTGGCTCTGTGCCTGATGGTCTTACAATAAAGTTGTTTCCGTCAGCTAACTCAAAGTATAAAACGTTTGATTTAGGAAGAGTAATAACCTCTGTCTTATCTCCCTCGTATCTTAAAGATGTCTTGTAGTCGCGAATAGCCAAAACTTCTTTTCCTGCAACTGTCTTTGGAGGATTGTTACGCAAATCTTCCATAATAGCGGAAATCTTTGCGCTTCCGTCCATACCTTCCATAGTAACGGATTCAACATATTCTAAATAATATCCATACTTTTTATAGATATTTTCAAGCTGCTGTGCAATGGAAATTCCCTTTTCCTTATAATAAAGAGTCATTTCTGCTATAAGCATTGTAGCAACAACCGCATCCTTATCTCTTGCATATGTGCCCTTTAAATATCCGTAGCTTTCCTCAAAGCCTAAAAGATAAGTTCCAACACCTGTTTCTTCAGATTCTTTTATCTTTTCACCGATAAACTTAAAGCCTGTTAAAACTTCCTTCATTTCAACACCATACGCATTACAGATAGCGCGTGTTAAATCTGTGGTAACGATAGTTTTAACGATATATCCGTCCTTTGGAAGCTCTCCTCTGTCCTTTAATGATGATAAGATATATTCAGATAAAAGAGCACCTACCTGATTTCCTGTATAGGTGTTATACTCTCCATCTTCATTCTTAACCATTATACCAACTCTGTCAGCATCAGGGTCAGTTCCTATAATAAGGTCAGCACCGCACTTTTTTGCATAATCAACTGCAATATAAAATCCTTCCTTGTTTTCAGGGTTAGGTGATGCAACAGTTGGGAATCTTCCGTCAGGCTCTTCCTGCTCCTTAACAACTACAACATCAGTAAATCCAACTCTTTCAAGGATTTTTCTAACAGGCTTATTACCTGAACCGTGGAAAGGTGTGTAAACGAACTTGAGGGTATGCCCCTTTTCTTTATTTAATTCAGGGTTTATGCACTGTGCCTGAACGCAGTCTAAATATGCGTTTTCCACCTCGTCGCCTATCATAATGATCTTTCCGTCAGCAACAGCTTTTTCAAAATCGCAGGTCTTTACATCCTTAAACATATCTGTCTTGTCGATTTCTTCCAAAACAATGTCTGCAAGTTCAGGATTCAACTGTGCTCCGTCTGCACCATAAACCTTATAACCGTTATATTTAGCAGGGTTATGGCTTGCCGTGATAACGATGCCTGCAGTTGTCTTTAAGTATCCAACAGAAAATGAAAGTTCAGGAACAGGCTTAAGCTCTTCAAAAAGATATACCTTTATTCCGTTTGCCGCAAGGATTGATGCAGATGTCTTTGCAAATTCATCTGATTTAATACGGCTGTCATAGGCTATAACAACGCTTAAATCTGCATCTTCTCCATTTGTCTTTATAAGCTGATTTGCAAGACCCTGTGTTGCCTGCCCTACAACATATGAGTTCATTCGATTCGGACCTGCACCTATAACACCGCGAAGGCCTGCAGTACCAAACTCTAAACTTCTGTAAAATCTTTCTTCAATTTCTTTTTCATCCGTAATGGCTTTGAGTTCATTTACTGTTTCTTCATCAGCAAATTCAAGCCATCTTTTATATTCTTCCTTGTAATTCATTTGCTTTCCTCCATAACTAAAATGTTCCAAATTTATTATACTATTAAACTTGTATAAATACAACTATAATATTATCAAAATTTTGTTTTAGTTTTGATTGCTTTTTTTATATTATTTTGATATATTTATATTATAATATAATAACAGGAGTGATTAACGTGAAAAAACACGTTAATTGATTTAATTGCCAGTGCGAAATTTTCGCCTTTGGCGAAACGCACATGGGCATAATATCCATTATACGCCTTATCCGCCCACGATAAGAACTTGGATATTTTAAATTACTATTTGTGGGCAGAAAGGCTATGGATATTATTATGAAAATTGCAATAGGATCAGACCACGGTGGCATAAACCACAAGGCGTATATCAAAAATTATTTAACCGAAAACGGATACGAGGTTTCAGACTTTGGAACTCACACAGCTGACTCTGTTGACTATCCTGATATCGCAAAAGAACTTTCAGTAGCAGTAAGAGATGAAGATTTCGACTGCGGAATTTTAATCTGCGGAACAGGTATCGGTATGAGCATTGCCGCAAACAAGGTGAAGGGCATCCGTGCCGCTCACGTTACCGACTGTTACAGCGCAAAAATGGCAAAACAGCATAACGATGCGCAGATCATCTGCATAGGCGAAAGAATAACAGGCCCTGATTTAGCTCTTGAAATCGTTAAGTCATATCTTGCAGAAGAACATTTAGGTGGCAGACACACAAACAGAGTTAATAAAATTATGGCTATTGAGGAATAGTATTATATGTTAAATCTTTTTGATATAACAATAGATAAAAAAGAATATTTAGAAAGCTTTCTAAAAAGACGATGCAGTATAAATTCAGAATTTTCTTTTACAAACCTTTTTATGTGGAGAAAAGGCTATGATATGAAATATACTGTTATCGACGATATGCTGTGTATTCTTCCAAAGCACGGAAGCGGACCAAGAAGCGCCACATTTCCTATCGGTTTTATGGGTAGCGACGGAAGTCAAAAGGATATCAAAAATCTTATCAACACCCTTCTTGCCTACTTTGAGGAAAATAAGGAAAGACCCCTTATATGGTTATATAACGAAAAAGCAGTTGAGGCGCTTAACAAGGCTTTCCCTGATAAGTTTCATATAACCGAAGACAGAAACAGCTTTGACTATGTATATAAAACCGAAAACCTGATTAATCTTTCAGGAAAGAAGTACCATTCAAAGCGAAACCACGTTAATCGCTTTATGGCAAAATATGATGGCTTCAAGTATCGCACATTAACCCCTGATGATAAAAATCAGGTTCTTGCTCTTTTTGACAAGTGGAGCGATAACAAGGATTTCGATAAGGCGAGTATTATGGAAGAGCGGGAAGCTATTCTTGAACTTCTTGATAACTGGGAAAAGCTCAACATAGTTGGCGGAGGGCTTTTTATAGACGATGAAATGATAGCCTTTTCCTTTGGCGAGGTTTTGTGCGGGGATACTATTGTTATTCATTTAGAACACGCAGACACAGACTACGATGGTGCCTTTGCCGCTATGAATAATCTTTTTTTAAAGAACGAATGGACAGACTATACCTATGTAAACCGCGAGGAAGATATGGGCATCCCAGGTATGCGAAAGGCAAAGGAATCATATAGACCGGAATTTATGGTTAAAAAATATGTTGCAACGTTAAAATAATATAGGTTATTATATTATTTTGCATACACTTTAATCAATCCAAATTGTAGGGAACTGTTCTAAACTGTTCCTATTCTTTTATATTAATTGCTACGGTTTGGAACCGTACCTTACAATCTTAATAGATTTGTAACATCAAAAATTATTAAATATTTATAAAATAGTATCGAATTTTTTATTGACAGACACAAAAAAATGTGATATTATAGTATCTGTTCAGAACGTGGTCCGGTAGTTCAGTTGGTTAGAATGCCAGCCTGTCACGCTGGAGGTCGTGGGTTCGAGCCCCATCCGGATCGCCAATGCTACCCTAGCTCAGTCGGTAGAGCACTTCCTTGGTAAGGAAGAGGTCGGCGGTTCGATTCCGCTGGGCAGCTCCAAAATCCCTAATGCACGGCATTCGGGATTTTTGTTTATCGACAAGCAAAAAACTGTCAAAAGAAATTTCTTTTGAGAGTTTTATTTTTATTCTTTATTTTACCCTTTAATTTCTTTAATAGGGAATGAGTTTCTGATTAAGCTTCTTGCTTCTTCAACATCCTTAACTGTTCCGTCACCCAAAAGCTGTGCTAAAACATTTCCTAAAGCTGTTGCTTCGATAGGGCCTGCATAAACAGTTTTGCCTGTTTTCTTTGCAGTAAGCTCGTTTAAGTATCCGTCCTGACAACCGCCGCCTACTATTCTGATGATTTCATACTTTCTTCCAAGAACTTCTTCCAAAGCCTTGATAGATACATCATAGCATTTAGCTAAGCTTATGTAAGCACACTGCATAATTTCGCCTATGCTTTCAGGAACTTTAAGACCATAGTCTTTACAGTAACTCTTTATAGCTTCTATCATACTCTTTGGTGCTAAAAATCTGTTATCGTTTACATCAACAACAGAATCAAAGTCAGCACATTCTCTCGCCATCTGTTCAAGGTCATTAAATGAATATGCGTCATTTAATTCTTTCTTTATAGACTGGATAATCCAAAGACCCATAATATTTTTAAGGTAACGAACTGTATAATTAATTCCGCCTTCGTTACTGTAGCCTGATGTGTCACTTTCCTTTGTGCAGATAGGTGTCTTTAATTCAACGCCCATCAATGACCATGTACCGGAGCTTATATATACGCCCTCGCCATCTACCATAGGTGTAGCTAAAACTGCGCTTCCTGTATCGTGAGCACAAGGAAGAACAACATCACAGGTAAAGCCAACTTCATCAGCTATTTCCTTTGTAAAGCTTCCTATTACAGTTGATGGCTTTGCTAAACTTCCGAAAATCTTTTCGGGTAAGCCAAGCTTATTTATAATATCTTTATCCCAGTCCTTGTTTTCTGCATTTAAAAGACCACTTGTGCTTGCTATTGTAAACTCGTTCTGCTTAACACCACTTAAAAGATAGCTGAAATAACAAGGGAGGAAGAGCATACTCTCTGCCGCCTCGATTTCTTCAGGATGCTGATCCTTTATAGCTGCAAGCTGGAAGATAGTGTTGTATGGCAGTTCCTGAATACCTGTTATGCTATACAAATCATCTCTGCCAAGACCGCTTGCATAAATCTTTTCAGGAATACCCTCTGTTCTGCTGTCACGATAAGCAATGGTATCACCTAAAATCTTATCGTCCTTGTCAAGCAAAACAAAGTCAACGCCCCATGTATCTATACCCATAGATGAAGGGATTTTTCCAAGTTCAGCACACTTTTTAAGACCATTCTTAATTTCATTAAAAAGTCTGTCGAGGCTCCAGCAAAGGTGTCCGTTTCTTTCTTCAACATAGTTTTTAAAGCGGTAAACTTCTTCTAATACAACTTTGCCATCCTGAACAGATGCCAGAATATGTCTTCCGCTTGATGCGCCAAAATCTATTGCTAGATAATATTTCATAATAATCATCCTCATCTTTATTACAATTGTCTTTTCATTATAAGTATATCATTGAATTTATATCAATACTTGTATTATAGTGCCTCAAAGTATAAATATTTTATCCTTTTTCCTGTGTGATATATTTCTGGCAGAGAATTTATTCATACTTTATTAATTTTTATTTTACATATTATTCACCACACCGGAAAATTTGTGTTGTATAATGTAATTACAATCCAATAGAGGAATTGTGTTTCAACATAACTCCCTCCCTTTGAAGTCCGTCTCCCCAAGCGGACTTCATTTTTGTATAATTTAAAGAATATTGAAAAATTTTTGAAAAAGTACTTGAAAATTTTGCATATCTGTGTTACAATGAAACGTACTGTATAGCAGTAAATAAAAATCCCATTGCGATTTAGAAGATATCAGGAGGAAACTTAAATGATCTTAACTTTAACAATTATTCACGTTGTAATTTCTGTTTTACTTATCGTTGTTGTTCTTATGCAGCACGGCAAGCAGCAGGGTATGTCAGGCGCTATTGCCGGCGGTGCTGAAACATTCTTCGGCAAGAACAAGGGCAGAACAATCGACGCTATGCTCAGAAAGTTCACAGCTGTTATTGCTATTTTGTTCGTTATTAGCTCACTCGTTCTTACAGGCATCTCTGTTAACGAATACAAGCAGTCAACTGAAACAGCACAGACAGAAACTGCTGAAACAGGCGAAGCTGCTCCACAGATGTCAACTGATGAAAACGGAAACATTGTTGATGAAAACGGTAACATCATCGCTTCAAAGGATGCAGACGGAAACCTAGTAGACCCAGAAGGCAACATTCTTGCAACAGCAGATCAGCTTACACAGGCAGAAGAACCTGTCGCAGAAGCTCCTGCTGAAGAAACATCAGCTGAGTAATCTATTTAAAGCATACAACGGACGGCCATTTGTGTTGTCCGTTTTTTCTTACAGGAGAGAGATTGTATGAAAGATTTTTTCAAAAACGCCGCAGGGCATTTTAAAACAATAACAAAACACAGGCATGCAGTTATTGCTCACAGCAAAAAGGCAGGCATATTATTTCAGGGGCTTTTCCATGACCTTTCAAAATATACCCCTACCGAGTTTTTTGCAGGGGTGAAATACTACACAGGAAAAAGAAGCCCTAACGAGGGCGAACGTCGTGAATACGGATATTCAAAGGCTTGGCTTCATCATAAGGGCAGAAACAGGCATCACTTTGAATATTGGGCAGACTATAATTTAGATACAGGCCTTCAGGAACCCGTTCCAATGCCTATGAAGTATATTGCCGAAATGTTCTGTGACAGAGTTGCCGCAAGCAAGATTTATCAGGGCGAGAATTACACAGACCAAAAATCCCTTGAATACTTTATGCGAGCAAAGGGCAGAAGACCTATCCACCCTGAAACCTCGGATATACTTGAAGAGCTTTTAGTTATTCTCGCTGACCAGGGCGAAGATGCCGCATTTCGCAGACTTCGAAAAATGCTTAAAGAAGATAAAAAGAAATAAACAAAACATTTGCCAACCATAAAATTTTTCAAATTTCGACATAAAAAAGCGAACGATATTACTCGTTCGCTTTTATTTATATATAAATCTGCATCAACTTTCTTCATCAGCTGATAAAACATGCATCTCTTCCGTCTTCTGCTGCGCTTTTACAAGCGCTTCGATTACATCGGTTATCTCATTAAATAAGCCATAATACATTTTCTCGTAATCTGCCATATTCTTCGCCCCTTTCCTTGATAAATTTGCTTTATTACCGGTATTAAAACATATTTTTTATATTAAAAAAGTGCGTAGCCGAAGCTACGCACAAAAAACACTTAGCTTCCATGCGCGAACATAAAAGGTTTCCTATAACAAATACAGCAAGCCAATTGAAGCAAGTGCTTTTTACAAAACACTTGGCCATATGTATTTGCTATTCTTTTTATGTTCGCATCCCTATGATAACATATTTTCCATTATTTGTAAAGAGGTATTTTTTGTAATGTTTTATATTATTTTGTAATTTTATATTCAAAACAGGCCCGTCGGCAGGACATTTAATATATAAATATTTTTATACAGCACATCATAACGGGAGGGGATGGAACCCCTCCCCTACAATTTTACCACTTCCTTTAGACAAAAAATCCACTTTATTTCACTTAACTACTCATATGTTATTTCATATACTTATCCATATACAACAACAAAACCCTGAACAAGTTTGTTCAGGGTTTTTATTTTACTTTAAGTATATAAGAAGCACCGCAATATCCGCAGGAGAAACCCCTGATATTCTTGATGCCTGACCCAAAGACACAGGTCTTATCTTATCGAGCTTCTGCCTTGCTTCAAGTCTTAAACCATCAATTTTGGTATAATCTATATCTGTAGGCAACTTTTTATTTTCAAGCTTTGAAAACTGTTCCGCCTGAGATAGCTGTCTGTTTATATATCCCTCATACTTTATGCTGATTTCAACCTGCTCGCATACATCTTTAGGAAGCTCGGGTCTGTCCTTATCAACAACTGCCAAAGCCTCATATGTAACTTCAGGTCTCTTTAAAAGATCATCTGCATGTATCCCTGTAGAAATCGGTGTACAACCAAGTTCTTTAAGCAAGTTAAGCACCGCTTCTGATGGTGGAAAAACAAGCTTTTTAAGTCTTTCTGTCTCCGCCTCTATCTGCTCCTTCTTTTTAAGGAACTTCTGATATCTTTCCTCGGAGATAAGTCCGATTTTGTGTCCATATTCAGTAAGTCTTAAATCTGCGTTATCCTGCCTTAATAAAAGTCTGTACTCGGAACGTGATGTCATCATTCGATATGGCTCGTTTGTTCCCTTTGTAACAAGGTCATCTATAAGTGTTCCTATATATGCCTCTGACCTTTCAAGGATAAATGGCTCTCTTCCGAGTAACTTATGCGCCGCATTGATACCTGCAATAAGACCTTGTGCCGCCGCCTCTTCGTAGCCTGAACTTCCGTTAAACTGACCTGCGCCAAAAAGACCGCTTATATTCTTAAACTCAAGAGTAGGCTTTAATTGAAGAGGATTTGCACAGTCATATTCGATTGCATATGCGTTTCGTGTAACCTGCGCATTTTCAAAGCCTTTAAGGGAGCGTATCATCTTAAGCTGAACATCTTCAGGCATACTGCTTGAAAAGCCCTGAAGATACATTTCCTCTGTGTCAAGGCCCATAGGCTCAACAAAAAGCTGATGTCTTTCCTTATCCTTAAACCTTACTATCTTATCTTCAATAGACGGACAATATCTCGGTCCGATACCCTTTATATCTCCCCCAAAGAGAGGTGATCTGTTAAGGTTATCGAGGATAATTTTATGGGTTTCTGCATTTGTATATGTGATATGACAAGAAACCTGATTTTCAAGCTCACCTTCTGTTTCAAAAGAAAATGGTGTAATCTCTTCGTCCCCTAACTGTTCTTCAAGCTCGGAAAAATCAATGCTTCTTTTGTTAATTCGAGACGGTGTTCCCGTCTTAAATCTAACAAGTTCAACACCTAATCTTCTTAAACTGTCCGACAAGCCATTAGCAGGAAAAACTCCGTCAGGGCCGCTTTCCTGACTGAATTCACCGATAATAATTCTTGATTTTAAATATGTTCCCGTGCAGACAACAACTGCACGGCATAAATACTCTGCTCCCGCCATTGTAATTACAGACTTAACAGAGCCATCGTCATTTGCAGTAACCTCAACGATTTCTGCCTGACGAAGATGCAGGTTTTCGCACAGTTCAAGTCTGTGTTTCATATCGCTCTGATATTTCTTTCTGTCTATCTGTGCACGTAGAGAATGAACAGCAGGCCCCTTTCCCTTATTCAATATTCTTGACTGAATAAAGTTGGCATCTGCCGCCTTACCCATTTCACCACCTAATGCGTCGATCTCTCTTACAAGATGACCTTTTGCAGTTCCCCCGATACTTGGGTTACAGGGGAGGTTGGCAACACCCTCTAATGTAATGGAAAATATACAGGTCTTAAGGCCGAGCCTTGCTGATGCAAGAGCCGCCTCGATACCTGCATGGCCACCGCCAATTACAACAACGTCATATGTGTCTGCTATAAACAATTTTCTTCAACCCCTGTTAATTAGAACAAACCAACAATAGTTCCTTCATTATCGATATCCATCTTATTTGCCGCAGGAACTTTAGGAAGCCCCGGCATAGTCATTACATCACCGGTAAGTGCCACAACAAAGCCCGCTCCTGCAGAAACTCTAACTTCTCTTACAGTAACAGTAAATCCTTCAGGCTTACCCAAAAGCGCTGGGTCATCAGATAATGAATACTGTGTCTTCGCCATACAAACAGGCATCTTGTCAAAGCCGAGTTCTGTAAGCTCTGCTATTGCCTTAGCAGCCTTTGATGTGTATGCCACACCGTCTGCACCGTAAATTTCTTTTGCTATTGTTTCAATCTTTTCCTTAATAGGAAGCTTTTCATCATATATAGGCGCAAAGTTAATTGTGCCATTTGCTTCGCCATTTTCTATTGCGGCAACAACCTTATTAGCAAGGTCCTCTCCGCCTTCGCCACCCTTTGCAAAAACTTCACAAAGAGAAACCTCTACACCCTTTTCCATACAGAAATTCTTAATAATTTCAAGTTCTGCATCTGTGTCTGTGTGGAAGCGGTTCATAGCAACAACAACAGGAAGACCATACTTCTGCATATTTTCTATGTGCTTTCCAAGGTTTACTATACCTTTCTTTAAAGCATCTGTATTTTCTTCACCTAAATCGGCTTTCTTAACGCCACCGTTATACTTAAGAGCTCTTACAGTAGCAACCAAAACAACGCAGGATGGCTTAAGTCCGCTTAAGCGACACTTGATATCAAAGAACTTTTCTGCACCTAAGTCAGAACCAAATCCTGCCTCTGTTATACAATAATCCGCAAGCTTTATACCAAGTTTTGTAGCTCTAACAGAGTTACATCCGTGTGCAATATTTGCAAAAGGACCACCGTGCATAAGGCAAGGTGTGTTTTCAAGAGTCTGTACAAGGTTTGGCTTTATTGCATCATGAAGAAGAAGTGCCATAGCATTTGCAACTTCAAGTTCCCCTGCAAGCACAGGCTTACCCTCTAAATTATAACCTATAACAATTTTAGAAAGTCTGTCCTTTAAGTCGTTCATATCCTTTGAAAGACAGAGGATAGCCATAATTTCACTTGCAACAGTAATCATAAAACCGTCTTCTCTTGGAAAACCGTTAACCTTACCGCCAAGACCAACAATAATCTCACGTAAAGCGCGGTCATTCATATCAAGGCATCTCTTCCATGTAATCTTTCTTACATCGATATTTAGTGCGTTGCCCTGATGAATATGGTTATCAATAGCCGCAGATAAAAGGTTGTTTGCCGCAGTAATCGCGTGCATATCCCCTGTGAAGTGAAGATTAATATCCTCCATAGGAACAACCTGCGAATATCCACCGCCTGCCGCACCACCTTTAACACCCATAACAGGACCCATTGATGGTTCACGAAGGGCGATTATTGCAGACTTTCCTATTTTCTGCATAGCCTGTCCAAGACCAACAGTAACAGTTGTCTTACCCTCACCTGCAGGTGTTGGGTTGATGGCAGTAACCAAAATAAGCTTTCCGTCCTCATTATCCATTGCCTTTGAGATACATTCATCTGAAAGCTTTGCTTTATATTTTCCATAAAGTTCTAAATCATCTTCTGTCATATTAAGCTTCGCAGCTACCTCTTTAATAGGTAACATTTTTGCACTCTGCGCTATTTCAATATCAGTTTTCATTTTAAAAACCTCTTTCCATTCAAAAGATAAATATATAATAACACAAAAGCCCTCCCTTTGTAAACACAGTTTAGATATTTTCTTTAAAAAATTTATTGGACTTTGTCACCAAATCTTAATTTCAGCGTATGATAAATTGAATACAAAATAGGAGGTGCAAAAATATGTTTGGTAACGGATGCGGCGATAACGGTTGCTTATGGATTATCCTCATTATCTTAATCCTCTGTTGCTGTTGCGGAAACAATGGCAGTAACACATTTTCATCAAACGGAAGCTGTTGCTGTGACTAACAGCCTCTATACATAATCTGCATAAGCAGATTATGGAACTGAAATCTAAAATATTTTAAATAGGAGGTCTCCTTTATGTGTTTCTTTGGTAATAATGGTTCTGGCGATAACAGCTGTTTATGGATTATCATTCTTATAATCCTCATCGCTTGTTGCTGTGGTAACGATAACGGTTGCGGTTGCGACAGAAGCAATGGCTGTTGCTAATTGAAAACAGGAGGTCTGTTTTGGCAGACCTCCTTCTTACATAAAATATTTTACTATTATCCCTGATAAGATTATTCCTGTTATATCTGCCGACAAGGCGGCTATTAATGTGTGCCTCGTCTTTTTTATTCCTACCGCCCCGAAATACACCGCAACTGTATAAAAAGTTGTTTCAGTTGACCCCATCATTACAGAGGCAACAATGCCTGCCTTTGAATCCACACCGCAGTTTTTGAATATATCCGTCACCACCGCCAGAGATGCGCTTCCCGAAACGGGCCGAAGCATAGCAAGAGGCAAAACCTCGGGACTTAACCCAACAACATCAAGATGGGATCCTATAGCCTTTGCCATTAACTCAACAGCGCCACTTTCACGGAGCATTGATATAGCCACCGTTAACCCAACCATAGCCGGCAATATAGACGCTGTGCTTTCTAATCCGCCCTTCGCCCCATCTATAAAGCAATCATAAATATTTACTTTTCTTATTAACCCAAAAACCAATACAAAAAATATAAAAGCAGGAAGAATCAACACGGATATTACTTTCAATTACAGAAACCTCTTTTCAAGTATTTTTGCAACTGTCACCCCTACAGCAAGGGCCACTATGCTTACTATCCAAACCGGGACAATTATTGCTCCGGAAGATGCTGACCCGTACCCCTGCCGAAGAGAGATTAAGGTTGTGGGAAGAAGTTGTAACGATGCTGTGTTTATAACAATAAACATACACATTTCATTTGATGCGACGTTTCTGTATCCGTTTAGTTTATGAAGCTCTTTTGTGGCTTTTATCCCCAAAGGCGTTGCCGCGTTTCCCATTCCCATCAGGTTTGCCACCATATTTAAAACCATAGAAGATGCCGCAATGCTGTCTGCTTTTATTTTAGGAAACAAAAACTTTATCAACGGTCTTAAAGTTTTTGCAAAAACATTTATTATCCCTGCTTTTTCACCTATTTTCCCTATCCCTGTCCAAAGGCACATTATTCCAAGAAGACCAATGCATGTTTCCACTCCCGTTTCAGCCCCCTTTGTTGCCGCCAGAACCGTCTCTTCAATTCTGCCTGTAAAGAGAGATACTATTATTGCGACCAGAATCATCGCTCCCCAAATATAATTCATCATATAAAACACCCTTAACTTAAAGTCTGGTACTAAAACTATATTCAGATAAAGCGGGCATAATTCTACAAGGAGAAAGTTTAAAAAATTTTTATAAAATATATTTTTTCTGTAATATTATTGTAAACTAATTTTAACAAGCTTGACACCTGTTTTTTCCCATAAAATCGTTACCTGTGGATAACTCACAAAAAACCCTGAATTTTTTATAATTCTTCTTTCTTACCCTGTGGAAAATGTGTATAAGTCTGTTAATAACTTTAAAAACGTACCTTTTCAGGTGGAAAAAATTTTTATTCCCCACAACTCTTTGTCGCTTAATGTTACATTTATGTTACAGACAGGTTTACATAATTCTTTTTAAATTTTTCTTGACTTAAGGCATCTTTTATGCTAACGGCTTTTTCGACATTTTTCATTTAAGCATCAAAAAAAGATGGGGCGTTTACCCCATCTTTTTAACACTTTATTATCTTTACCCCGATTTCATTAAGCTCTTCTGTCCATTCGTCATCGATATCCGCATCAGTTATTATTCCTGCAAGGCCATCAATATCCGCAAGCTTTATAAAACCAATTCTTCCTACCTTTGTTTTATCACAGAGATAGTAATGTTCTTTTGAATTTTTAAACATTTGCTGTTTTACTGCACATTCCTGCTCGTTGCTCTCCAGAACTCCGCTTCCGCGCACCAAACCTTTGCCACTAAAGAACATTTTATTCGCAAAATAGTTACCCTCGATGCAGTTTTCTGCAAATCTGCCGATAAAGGACTGGTTATTGCTAACCAAACCACCGATACCTATAAGCTTAACGCTGTCGCAGTCTGAAAGCTCACCTATAACACGAAGAGAATTTGTGATAACGGTTACTGCCTGCTTCATACGTTTAAGTTCTTTTGCAATAAAGAATGTTGTTGTTGATGCATCAAGAAAAATAGTATCTCCTGTTGCTATCATAGAAACTGCCGCTTTGGCAATTTTCTCTTTTGATTCTACATTAGTAGATTTTCGTCTGTTCAAAGACAGTTCATTAGAGCCTTCTTCCACAGGAAGAGCACCACCATGGGTACGTCTTAACAACTCTTTTTGTTCAAGCTTTTCAAGGTCACGTCTTACCGTTTCTTCTGTAACACCCATCTCATCACTGAGTCGGCTTACCGCAACAGCACCTTCCTGACTTAAAAGCTCAAGTATCATTTTCTGGCGTTCAAGCGCAAACACAAGCACGCCCCCTCTCTGCAATTATTAAACCACAGCCAACACTTTTAGGTGTTGGCTGTTATACTATCTTATTATACTTACAATATCACCGTTTTTAAGTCCTGCAGAGTTAGCATCGTCTGTGTCTATATGCATTTCAATATTAAAGTCATCTCTTACTCTGACCTGAACATCATAGAATTTTGTAGGCTTAATTCCGTCTATCATTACGTCTACATATTCACCATCTTTAATGTTATGCTTTTCAGCATAGCCTGTAGATAAATGTATATGTCTGTTGGCAATAATAACGCCTTCCTTTAAGTAAACGCTGCCCTTTGGTCCAACCACAACCAATTTTTCAGAGCCTGCCACCTCACCTGAAGGTCTTACAGGAGGGCTTACCTTTAAAACAAAAGTATCTGTCTTTGAGATTTCAACCTGTGTCTTATTTCTGACAGGGCCTAAAACTCTTACCTTTTCGATAGCCTTAAGTGATGGGCCAACGAGAGTAACTGTTTCAGCAGATGCAAACTCTCTTCCCATAAGGGTCTTCATCTTTGTAAGCTCATATCCCTTACCAAAAAGAATATCCAGATCCTCTCTTGATAAGTGAATGTGTCTCTGTGAAACACCAACCTTAATCTGTTCGTGGTCTAACTGAACAGTTTTGAGTGCCTCGCGGACAATACTTTCAACTATTTGTTTATTCATATCTCAATCAATCCTTTCACTCAGCTGACTCAAAACCGTACTTGAAGAACTTAACAAGCTCTCCGTGAGGATTTGGTATAACTGCTGTTCCAAAAATCTCACCTATCTGACTTGCTCTCTTTTCGCCAACCCTGATAGCTTCTGCTACTGAAGAAACTTCACCCTCGATAACAAGAGTACAAAGGCGGCCACCAAGTCTTTTTTCTGTATGTATGATAGATACATCAGAAGTTTTAAGCATAGAGTCTGCACCTTCGATAGTTGCAACAAGACCCTGGATTTCAATTAAACCAAAGGCCTTGCCCGGACTCTTTGCATCATAATCAACACCCAAGAAAGACTTAGGCATATTCTTATTAAACTTATCCTTATTAACATCCATAAGGTAACCCATTTTTTCTGTCTGGTCGTCAGGTCTTGCTATAATATGAGAAACAATATACTTGTTCTCTCCCTTTGCGTAGTCTACGCCTGCTTCAACAGCAGCGCGTACTGCCGCAACATCACCTTCCATCTTAACCACCATAACAAGTGGGGCAGGAACGTCAGGGCTGAGTGGTCTGTTTCTGTCAAAAGCGATAATTCTGACATCAGCAGCCTTTGCCGCAATATCTGCAACACAAACAGCTGTGGTAAAGCTGTAAACTTCAATCATTCCAAGTGCTTTCATAGAATTTGCTCCTTAAGTCTAAATCAAATCTTACACAATGTGTAAGTTGTCTACCATTACGCAACGTCTTGCACGGCAGAATGAGTGTGCCGCTGTCAAGCCTTCGCCTGTTGGTCCTGCGATTGTAAAGGTTGTATATCCTTCACCGCCCGCACCAATACCTGCGTATGAAGGTGCGTTCTTTACAAATATTGTAGTTTCAACTGCCTTTGCAAAGTTTGTAAGGTTGTCGATATTCTTTGAGTGAATGTGAGCAGAATGTCTGTTACCGTGTTCTGCCTGAACAGCTAATTCTATAGCTTCCTCAATATCATTAACTCTTACAATACCTAAAACAGGCATCATCATTTCAACCTGAACAAATGGGTGGTTAGCAGGTACTTCACAGATAACAAGTCTTGCTTCTGCGTCAATACCGATTCCCTTTAAGAACTTTGATGCATCTCTACCTACCCAGTCCTTGTTGATATCATACTTACCATTCTTTTCAACAAGACAAAGCTTTACAAGCTTATCTATATCAGCGCCCTTAATAAGGTACGCGCCATTCTTTTCCATGCTCTTTATTAAGTCATCAGCAATGTTCTTGAATGCAAAACATTCTTTTTCAGCGATACAAGGAAGGTTATTGTCAAAGCTTGCGCCTGCAACAATATCTGCACCTGCCTTTTCGATGTCAGCAGTATCGTCAACAATAACAGGAGGGTTACCTGCGCCTGCGCCAATAGCCTTCTTACCTGAAGATAAGAGAGCCTTAACAACACCAGGTCCGCCTGTTGCAACAAGCATACGAACAACAGGAGAAGCCATCATTTCGTCTGAACTTTCTCTTGTTGGCTTTTTAACTGAAACAACAACGTTTTCAGGACCACCTGCTTCTAAAACAGCTCTGTTTACAAGGTCAACTGCATAGTTTGCAACCTTGCAGGCATTTGGATGTGGGTTAAATACAACTGCGTTACCGCCTGCTATCATACCCATAGAGTTACAGATAACTGTTTCACTTGGGTTAGTAGATGGAGTGATACTTCCGATAACACCAAATGGAGCAGGTTCAACCAATGTAAGACCGTCATCACCTGTCATAACCTGTGGCTTTAAGTCTTCTGTACCTGGAGTTTTGTTAGCAACAAGCTGATGCTTGATAATCTTATCAGCAACTCTACCCATGCCTGTTTCCTCAACGCCCATCTTTGCCATAACATCAGCTTCTTCTAAAGTTAATCTTCTGATGTTTGCAATCATCTTTTCGCGCTGTGCAACAGAATATCCACGAAGCTCCTTATAAGCCTTGTTAACAGCTTCCAATGCTTCTGTCATTGTGTCGAAAACACCCTTAAGTTTTGGTGCTTTGTCTGCTTCTTTCATTGTTTTTACAACGTTTGCAACAACTTCACTTACGTATTTTTCATCTATAACCATATCTATATCCTCCTATTTAGTTCACTACATTACCGTTTCCCAAAGCTTATCATCAGGGTTTGCGATAATTGAGCTGTCAAGAAGCATTCCCTTATCGCCTGCAGCAATTTCTGCTCTCTCTATTGCCGCCTTAACAGCCGCAACCTCACCTGTAATAAACATATATGACTTGCCGCACATACCACGGGCAAGACGCATTTCAATAAGCTCTACATCAGATGTCTTTGCCGCTGTATCAGCTGCAACTATCATTGCCGCACAAGAGAATGTTTCTAAAATTCCCAGAGCTTTTTTATTTTCTACTTCATTTACCCCATATATTGCAGGGAAGATAGATTCGTCAGGGTTACCTAACACAAAACTGTCTATTTGCTTTTCACCAAACTTGGCTGTTGCCGCATCAACAGATGCTTTTACAGCACTTAAATCTCCGGTGATTAAAATCATATACTTTCCGGGGCAGACAACCTGCGCCTCTATGACATCAACTTCAGCAGTCTTTATCATTAAGTCTGCCGCTTCAACACCGGTAGATACTGTCTGGTATTCAGCCATACCTATTGCCTTTGCCATACCTTATCTTTCCCCCTTAATAACTATCTTTCCGTTCAGAATACTTTCAACTTTTCCGCTTACAGGTGTATGGATATTTACTGAAAGAGCCCCGTCTTTAGCTTTACCAATAACCTGATTTTTTGTAAGCCTATCGCCAACCTTAACAACTGCATCTGCAGGAGCGCCGATATGCTGATTTAATCTTACGGTATATTTTGAAAATTTATATTCTGCATCTTCTATAAGTGCAGGAACATCATATTTTGAAAGGCCAATTCTTGCGGTCAACCTTTCCTTTGATACCCCTCTGTACTTACGAAGCTTTGATACAGGGTCTGCCTTTGTGTCTTTATCCGGCATAACTCCCTGTTTCTTAAGTTCCATTTTATATTCAGCCATAAGCTTTCTCGGTGAAAGACCCTGACTACATGAATACATTTCGCACAAGCCACAGCTTGAACAGAAAGCGGTGTTTATCATAGGCTTTATATCCCTTACCTTACCGCTTGATGCCGCGTGCATAAAATCACTTGGCGTAATAGGATGCCCCAGAAGATGTCTTGGACATAAATCTGTACACATCTTACACTGACAACAAGAGCTCATGGCTCTCTTTATGTCTATTTTACTGCTTGAATTCTTCCTTTCAATAATGTAATGATGTTTAGGAAGAACAATAAGTCCGTTTGTGGTCTTTGTAACAGATTCATAAATACTAGCCTCGGCACCCATCATAGGGCCTCCGTTTATAATAGTAAAATCGTCTGTTGTAACTCCACCCGCTAAATCGATTACCTCTTTAAAGGTAATTCCTATAGGAACATATACGGTCTTTGGATTTTTAACTTCGCCTGCAACAGTTATGTACTTATGGGTAACAGGCTTGTTTTCTTTTATTGCATAATATATATTAAGGACTGTTTCTACATTGAAGGCTATAACCCCAACAGAAATCGGGATATTTCCGGGAGGAACAACTCTTCCCGTCACTTCATAAATAGTAACAACCTCATCACCTGATGGATAAATCTCCGGCAGGTACTTGATTTCAACGTTTTTATAATCTTTTAAAACTTCTTTAACTGCTTCTACTGCACCTTTATATGATTTCTTAATAGCAACAATAGCAGTTTTTGCATTTACTGCACTTCTTACTTCATCAAGGGCATATACAATTTCAGAAGCATATCTTTCAAGAACTTGTCTGTGAAGAGTAAGAATAGGCTCACACTCTGCACAGTTTAAAACAATAGTGTCTGCCTTTTCATTAAGCTTTGCGTATGAAGGGAAGCCGGCGCCTCCGGCACCAACGATTCCGTTCTCTTTTAAGAGGCTTGTTAACTGTTCAATATTCATTTTTCGACGCCTCCGTTTAAAAAATTATTTTTCAAATATGCTCTTTCCGTCATCAATAATACCAACGATAGCCGCATCAATAGGTGAAGTTTCTGCACCGCAACCTACTCTTGCCGCACTACCTGTTGCAACTAAAACATATTCACCGATACCTGCACCGATATCATCTACAGCAACCATAGATGAACCGCCATTAACAGGCTCTACGATCATAAACTTACTTCCGATAAGTTTTTCATTCTTTCGAGTAGAAATAACACTACCCATAACCTTTGCAATAATCATTCTATGTACCTCGTTTCTGTTTATCGAAACAAAAATCTCTGCATTGTGGGGGCAAAAGCCCCCACAACACAAACCTCTTACTTAAATAACTTACTTAAGTGTAGGTAAAATCTTTTCTACATCACCGTGTGGTCTTGGGATTACGTGTGTAGCAACGAGTTCACCAAGCTTTGATGCGTTAGCACTGCCTACTTCTACAGCAGACTTAACAGCACCAACATCACCGCGAACCATAACACTTACGAGACCAGAACCAATCTTTTCTGTTCCAACGAGTACTACGTTTGCAGCCTTGAGCATTGAATCAGCAGCTTCGATAGCAGCAACCAATCCTCTTGTTTCTACCATACCTAATGCTTCCTGTGCCATTCTTTTTTCCTCCTTTTTAATTTCAGGCGCTTTCACCTGTGGCTCCGCCTTTACAGGCTTTGGAGCAGTTTTTGTTGTTGAAGACGCAGTCTTCTTGGCAGGTGCAGCCGCAGCTGCAGGCTTTGCCGTCTTCGCCGCGCCATTTGTTTTTCTAACTGCCATTTAAATCACCCTTTAGATTAAAGTGTAGGCAAAATCTTTTCTACGTCGCCGTGTGGTCTTGGAATTACGTGTGTTGCAACTAATTCACCAAGTCTAGCAGCGTTAGCGCCACCAACTTCTACAGCTGCCTTAACAGCACCAACATCACCGCGAACCATAACACTAACGAGACCTGAACCTATCTTTTCTGTACCGATAAGTACAACCTCTGCTGCCTTTACCATTGCGTCTGCAGCTTCAACTGCAGCAACTAAACCTCTTGTTTCTACCATACCTAAAGCTTCCTGTGCCATTTGTATGTACCTCCTAAAAAAATATTTATTTAATAATTATTTAACAAAAATTAGTCGTTAATGATAGCAATCTTAATGCCTTCTTGATTTACGTTGGCAATATGTGCTTCATTAATCTTGTCGAGAGGGAACCTATGTGTGATAAGTTCGTGAAGTGGAAGACCAATTCCCTTCGCTCTCTTTAAGAAATCAAATGTTGTTGCATAATCTCTGTGTGTGTATACCCAAGAACCAACAGTTGTGATTTCCTTTGCGCAGATGTCAAAGTGAGGGTTGATTGTTGCATCTCCACCGTTGATGAAGAAGCCAAGTTCACAAAGACCGCCGCCATCTCTTATAAACTTATAGATGTTGCTGTGTGCAACAGGTGAACCTGTACACTGGAAAGCAAAATCAGCAAGATATCCGCCGAATGCATCCTTAACTGCCCCTGAGAGAGCTTCGATTCCCTTATGCTCCATAAAGTTAACTGTCTTGGTAGCACCCATCTTCTTTGCAAATTCAAGACGCTTTTCATTACCGTCAACCGCAACAATGTTTTCAATACCCATTGTGCGAAGAACCGCAATACAGATAAGACCGATAGGTCCACAACCCTGAACAACAACTCTGCTGTTGAATCTTAAGATTCCTGTTGTCTTAGCTCTTTCAACTGCATGAATTAAAACCGCACATGGTTCGATTAAAATTCTTGAGTCTAAATCAAGGTCAGATACGTTGAAGATAGTAGAGCCTGCTCTAACTACCATATAGTCAGCGAACCATCCGTTTAAGTGGATGTTATCATCAGGCATAAGTCCGTAGATATCGCCGCCTCCCACGTTCTGTTTGTTGAGGTCGTACATTGTGATATCAGGATTATCCTTAAATATCATACATGTAACAACCTTATCACCAATGTTTAATGGCTTTCCTGCACTGTCAAGCTTAACGTTCTTGCCGATCTTAACAATTTCACCTGTACCTTCGTGACCGAGAACAAGTGGAATAAGACCGAATGGATCGCGCTTGAATTCGTGTGCATCTGTACCACAGATACCACAACCTTCAACCTTAACGAGCACTTCATCATCACCGATTTCAGGGATTGGATATTCCTGAATTTCGTAATTTTCAAGTGCTGTAAGCATTGCAACTCTTGACTTTTCAGGGAGAGGACCAGCTGCTTTTGGTGCAGCCTGTGGTGCTCCATTTCCCATCTGTGCTAAAACCTGTTTAACAATTTGTTCAATGTTTACATCGTTCATAGTATTAACTACCTTCCTTTCCGACATATAACGTCATATTTTAACCGGATATTTTATTAAATACCTTTTCGGCATAATCTCCAAGATATGTGTCCTGTTCAGCCGAACCGCCGCTTACACCAAAGCCTCCGATTATCTTGCCGTTTTTAACAAGAGGAATACCGCCGCCGAATATAACGATTTTACCTTCATTGGTATTCTGTATTCCGTAGAGAGAGCCGTTTGGTTTCGCAAGGTCTGCTAAAACAGAAGTTTTCATCTTAAGGGATACTGATGTAAAGGCTTTATTAAGAGCTATATCATAGCTGGCTATATACGAATCATCAGTACATTCAACCAGGATAGGTCTTGCACCGGCATCCGCAACAGCACAAACAGCTTTTACTCCGATTCGTGCCGCTTCTTCAATAACCTGACTACTAAGTTCTCTTGCAAGTTTAAGAGTAACTCTGTCACAGCCACTTACCGAAGGAGCAACAGAAGGAGAAGAAACTTCGTTTCCTTCGTTTTTTGCCATAGCCGCCCTTACAAGCTCTGTTATCTGATTAATATCCATAGCTATCTCTTCCCAGCCTTTTAATTATTTTGAAAGCTGCTCCATAATCTTCTTTGTAATAGAAGCAACAAGCTCGTCATTGTCATGACCTTTGCAGCCACCCTTGCATGAGCCACCGCAACCGTGACAGCTTGCCTTACCGTTCTTTGCGTTAGGACAAACGTCTGCAGGGTGCTTACCTGTCATACCGAACTGACGACGGATTTCATAAAGCTTTTCAACCTGTTCTGGTGTAAATTCTTTAGCACCACCGAGCTGTCTAGCCTTGAATAAAAGTTCTGCATAGAACTCAACTGATTCCATCTTGTGGTATGCAGCGAGAAGTGAATCTGAGTATGTGAGAGCACCGTGGCTTTCGAGCAATACTGCATCATAGTACTGTAAGTACTTTTCAACTGCGTCAGGAATTTCGTTTGTTGAAGGTGTTCCGTATTCAGCAATAGGAACACAACCAAGAGCGATTACTGCTTCAGGCATGATTGGCTGTGTAAGCGGAATACCTGCAATCGCAAAGCTTGTAGCGTATGTTGGGTGTGCGTGTACAACTGCATTTACATCAGGTCTCTTTGCATAAACTCTCATATGCATCTTGATTTCTGATGATGGCTTAAAGCCCTTGTTTGCCTGAATAACATTACCATCCTTATCTACCTTACAGATGTATTCAGGTGTCATGAAGCCCTTACTTACACCTGTTGGTGTGCAAAGGAATTCGTTGTCGTTGAGTTTTACTGAAATGTTACCGTCGTTTGCAGCAACCATGTTTCTGTTGTAAATTCTTTTACCGATTTCACATATTTGCTTTTTGATTTCAAATTCTGATACCATTTTAATTCTCCTTTTCTTATTTATATAGTAAATTTTAATTATTTTCTCGTTAGGTTGACAAAATCATAACTATTCTACTATATTGTATCACTATACAACATAGATGTCAACACTTTTTCTTTGTTTTTGTTGTTTTTTCTTTGAAATTTTTAGTTTTTCAGATATTCTATTAATTCGTCAACTCCCTGTCCTGTCTTGGAATCCACCCAAAAAACCTTTTTACAACCGGCAAGCCTTAACCATCTTTCGCTTCTTTCGGGGTTGGCTCCTTCTTTGTTTATCTGTGTTACTATTCCTATAACCTCTCGGTTTGCAGAGGCGGTAACATTAGGAGGGTAAAGAGAATAAACTTCTTTTGCAGAAAGCAAAAGCCCTACAACATCTGCTTCGTAGGAATAAAGAGCAAGGGCTCTTCCTAAAAAGTGATTTTCTGCATATTCTCCGGGAGTATCGATTATTATATCATGATAGTTTATGTACTGTGTTTTATGATACTTTATCTCCTTGCCACGAATCGCCTGGGTTAAGGTTGTTTTTCCTGCCCCTGTTCTTCCAACAAATATTATCTTTTTCATAGCATCAAGTCTTTGTTATAGGACAAACGTTAAAGCCTAATGTATTCTGACAATATTCGCAAAGAGCCTTAAGGGAAGCATCAACTTCTGAAACAGTTCCTGTTACAATAAGTGTACCGCTGAATCTGTCCACAAAGCCAAGCTCTACGCCTGAAGACTTTATTGCAATATCCCCTGCAATGATAGCAGTTTCAGCAGGTGACATTGTTACAATACCAATAGCCGCCTTTGAATAGTCAACAGCAGGATCAAGGCCTAACTTGTAATAAAGAATCTTATCAGGGTTTGCTATAATATGAGCAAGGGTAATCTGCTTACCCGGAACAAGCTCCTGAATAATTCTCATCTTATCCTGTAATTTATTAAAATCAAATTCTGTCATTTTCTCACATCCAAATCATTTTTTAACTGAATCCACCAATACTAAAGACGTCTGAAAAACCCTTACTTTAATATAAGTGCTCATCAACCTGTAGCCTTTAATAGGCTTTAGCCGCCTATCTGGGCGCGTATTCCCTCTCTTGAGGCAACACGTTTAAGATTTTCCATCTTTTCCTTTGTTGGCGGGTAAACATCGCCCATTTTATATTCTCTGCCAAGACCGTCGTACTTATCCTGTCCCATTCTGTGATAAGGAAGAAGATGTATCTCATCAACACCGGGAAGGGATGAGGCAAATTTTGCAATCTCCCTGATTTCCTCTTCAGTATCATTGAAGGTTGGGATAACAGGAACTCTTACAACAAGCTTTGTTCCTTTATAAGCCGCAATCTTTTTGGCATTTTCAAGAATCAAACCATTTTCCTGACCTGTAAATTCCTTATGTTTTTCAGAATTCATATGCTTTATATCCATAAGGTAATAATCAAGATATGGTAAAACTCTTTCAATGTCCTCAAAAGGTGCAAATGCGGTAGATTCTATAGCAGTAGAAATTCCATTCTCTTTTGCAAGAGCAAGGAGAGCCTCGGAAAAATCTATCTGACAAAGACATTCGCCACCCGATAAGGTAAGGCCGCCACCGCTTCTTCTGAAGTATGGCTTATCTTTTAAAACGTTTTCCATAATCTCCCCTGCGAGAACGTCTTCACCTACGGTCTTTTCTTTTCCCGCAACAACCATATTTTGAATTTTATATTCCTGTGATTCAGGGTTACAACACCAACGGCACCTTAATCTGCATCCTTTAAGGAATACAATGGTTCTTACCCCGGGACCGTCGTGTACCGAATATTTTTGAATATTAAATATTCGTCCCTTAACGTTTTTATAATCCATATATATCTCCGTTTTAGCCTAAATAAGACTGTTCAGTTCTATTAATAATATCATCCTGAAGAGATTTTGAAAGTGTTGTAAAGAGGGCGCTGTAACCTGCAACTCTAACAACCAAGCTTCTGTACTTATCAGGATTTTTCTGTGCTTCTATCAAGGTTTCGCGGCTTACTACGTTAAACTGTACGTGGCTGCCCTTCTGATCAAAGTATCCTCTGATAAGTGTGATAAATCCTTCTAATCCTGAGTTACCTTCAAGGGCAGACGGATGGAACTTCATATTATAAAGAGTACCGTTTGACGCAATAAAGTGGTCAAGTCTTGATACAGAGTTTGCAGCAGCAGTAGGACCGCTTATATCCTTACCTGCAGAAGGTGAAACACCGTCAGCAACAGGTGTGTATGCAAGACGTCCGTCAGGAGTTGCACCTGTCTGTGCACCGAGAGGAACGTTTGCAGAAACAGGGTAAAGACCTGCTTGATATCTTCCGCCACGTGGGTTCTTGTACTTTTCAACAGGCTTTGTGTATGTATAAGCAACATCTCTTGCAAATGCGTCAACTTCCTTGTTATCGTTACCGAATTTAGGAATTTCTTCGATCATTTCAAGGATTTCGTTATATCTCTTTGCTTTTTCAGGAGATACACCATTCTGAATAACCTGATTTAAAACCTTTGCAACAATGTCATCTGTTATTTCAACGCCGCTATCGCTAATCTTCTTTAATGCCTCAACTGTCATCTTTTCTGTGTCAGCAGATGAGCCACCCTTACCATAGTTATTTCCAAGAGCTTCTTTGAGTTCTTCGATAGTTACCTTCTTTTCATCATAAACAAGCTTCTTGATAGCAAAGAGTGAGTCAGCCATATTAGCAACACCAAATCCCTGTGGGCCTGTGAAGTTGTAAACAGCGCCGCCTTCCTGAACACTCTTACCTCTCTTGATACAGTCATCAATCATTGATGAAAGGAAAGGAAGAGGGCATCTTTCCATATGAGCAACGTCGATAGCGTTGTCAGCGTTAACCATAAGGTCTATCATATCTTCTGTCTGTGCTTTATAAGCATCATAGAATTCTTCAAATGTCTTAAATGATGAAACATCGCCTGTCTTTTTACCAACCTGAACACCCTTGTCCATACCATTTGAGAAAACAAGTTCTAAAGGTCTGCACATATTAAAGAAAGCAGAATCGTGCCATCCATCTGTCTTACCGCTCTTCTGTGGTTCAACACAGCCGATGATATTATACTGTCTTGCATCTTCAATAGTTAAACCTCTGTTGATTAAAGCAGGGATAATAACTTCGTCATTATAATAAGCAGGAAGACCGATACCTGTTCTTGTAAGAGTTGCCGCCTTTAACAGGAATTCGTGTGGTGTACCATTCCAAACTCTTACAGAGAATGATGGCTGTGGGAGCATAACGTGTAAACATGCTTCGATACACATAAATGATAAGTCATTTGTTGCATCTCTTCCGTCTGCAGTCTGTCCGCCTGCTATCATATTCTGGAACAAACCATAACCTGCAAAACCTTCAGCAGAAGCAAGGTCTCTTACCTTGCTCATATCGTTAAGCTTAACCCATATACAGTCCATAAGTTCCTGTGCGAACTCTCTTGTGATGTCGCCTGCATCCATATCCTTTTTAAAGTAAGGATACATATACTGGTCAAATCGACCAGGAGAGATAGAATGTCCGTTACCCTCTATCTGGATAAGCATCTGAACAAACCAGAAAGACTGACAAGCTTCATAGAAGTTTCTTGCACCGTTTTCAGGAACTCTTTCACAGTTTTCAGCGATTTTCAAAAGTTCATTCTTTCTCATTATATCGCTTTCTTTCGAAGCCTTTTCCTTAGCAAGAGCCGCATATCTCTTTGCGTGGTTACAAGCAGCTTCACAGCTCATAATTAATGCTTCTAAAAATGCAGATTTCTTTACATAATCTTTATCTGTAACAGAAATATTTGCAAGTTCCTTTTTAGCCTTTTCTATAATTCCCTTGTAACCAATAGCTAAAACTTCTTCATATTTAACAGTAACGTGACCAATACCGTTATAGAAGTAGTTACCTGGAGTGAACACATTATGTTCAATAGCCTTTATTGCTCTTTCATTCATATAAGAAGTAGCAAGCTCGGATGTTGTTCTTCCCTTCCAGTATTTATGTACTTCGCGAAGCTTTTCTACATTTTCCTTTGAAATATAGAATGGGTCAGCAGATCTTTCTGCAATAGTATCAAACTCATCATCAAGCCAGCTGTATGAAAATTCAGGGAATGTCTGGCAACCTCTTGGGTTTTCATTTGTGCTACCTACAACAAGCTCTTCTTCTCTGATGAAGATAGGTATCTTATCAAGAATATTCTTAAAAGCCTTTGCTCTTCTTATAATAATAGGTTCGCCCTCTGTTTCTTTATAGCTTTCAGTAAGCAAAACTGCTCTGTCAGCAGATAACTCAGGCTTCTTCTTGAACATATTATCTACTAATCTTGTTATTCTTTCACTTTTCTTAATTGAACCACTGTAAAAATTACTCATATTGACCTCCTATTTTAAAAAGCTCGTCTTCTACATTATCGAAGAACTTCTTACACATCATTCTTACTTGTGCAGGTGAATCTTTTCTGCAATACTTATCTCCTGCAACCCTCATCATACTCATATCGTTAAAGTTATCACCGAATGCAGCTGTTTCCATAACCTTAACATTTTCTCTGTTCTGAATGAATTCAACAGCCTTTCCTTTAGAAACACCATTCTTAATCCATTCTCTCCACACCTTATCCTTATATATTTCATATGTACAAGGTGGGCTTTCTGAATATCCGCATCCATATTTAACAATCTTTATTACATTGGCTGTTTTATAATTATTTTTAAATGCTTCTCTATAATTTCTTTCGAGGATATTTTTTATTTCCGGATTACTTCCGCCATAGTATACATATTTGGAGCATTGAAGGATATAATCTTTTTCTTTACACTTATCTATTATATAATCGTCTATAGGCTTATAATAGATAATATCATCATTATATTCTATACATCCTCCGTCAGATGCTATATAATAAATATCTCTTAAATTATTAAAAATTCTTTTAAGCTCAGATAAGTGCCTGCCGCTTGCCACAGCAAAAACTATACCTTTCTGCTTGAGATTCTCTATTAAATTAAGTAATTCATCGCTGATATTTTCTTCACCTTTTTTTAAAAGAGTTCCGTCTACATCAGATACTATCATCTTAAGCATACTATTATCCCCATTATCAGTTTTCTAATATAAATATACACTAAAAAAAATACAAAGTCAATAGATTCAAAGAAAAAAATAAAAAAACAAAGAAAAACAAACGTTCCGTTTGATCACTTCCGTCATTTCCGAATAGTAAAGATATTCTCTATCATCGTAGCCGCTTTTTAATCATTTATAAGGGTAGGGGCAAATCCCCTTTTTTTCGTGTCCGAAGGAAACTTTTCAGCGCTCGGGTGGGCGAGCACAACAGGGCAAGGCTAATAATTCTTAAATTATTATATAAAATACAATAACCTGACATTACATCTTTTATATATGATAAGTTTATGGCTCGGAGATAGCTTTTAATATTACCACTTGGTAACAACGGCATTGATCAAACATAACGTTTGTCCACATATTTATACTTATCCACCTGTGGACAGGTTGTGTGTATTTTTTTTCGAATTTTCCTCTTGTGCAAAGCTGTGACTTTAATTCACAGAAACACACATATAATAAAATTGAAAAAGTACAGAAAATCAAAGGGTATAAGAGATATCCACAGAGTTTACACCCCCAACAGCAACAACCTCAACTAAAATATATTATATTATATATATAATAAAAAACTTTACTTAAAAAAAGAGTTATGTTATAATCTCATAAGAAGTATTTTCTTAATAAGAAGGTGTTAGTTTGTTTAAAAAATTATACTTTAATCTTGCAATTCGATGTTTGATTGCCTTTGTTTTGATTTTAATAATTTTATCTTCCTTTTCTATCCTTGGAAGTTATCTTTTTTACTATAAAAATATGAATGATAGTTTAATTTCCGTTGCAGAAAGTGATTTTAAAATTTCTTTCACATTTATAATGAATGAAAATAAAGAAGATGCATCTAAAAGTGTTGAAGCATTGCTTTCAAATTACAGCGGAAATCTTAAAATAAATGAAAATAGAAATATTTATGTTTTAAGATCATCAGATTTAAAAATCATAACACCTTCTGATAAGGCGAATCTTCAATTTACCAATAACGAAAATATTTCTTTAGCAAGTGAAGGAAAGCCGGGAAACAAAATATCTTTTTTAAATGAAGATTTAGGTTGTGCTTATCCTTTAGATACAGGAAAAAATCAATATGTTCTTTATTTAACTGATAATAAAGCAGAAATAAGAGCAGAAATGTTCTATATTTTAAAATTATTTGGTTTTTCATTAATTCCTGTTATATTGCTTTCTCTATTATTTGCATATATTTTAGCAAGAAGAATAAATAAACCTATTGAAAAAATTACAAAAAGAGCCGAAGGTTTTGAAAAAGGAGAACTTACAGAAAGCATTGATGAATTAAGATTCAGTGAATTTGAAGATCTTTTAAGGGCTGTTAACCATATGGGTTACGTTATGGCAAGCAGCATAAGTAAGATGAATGGTGATAAAAACCGTGTTGAAGTTATTTTAGAACATATTAATAACGGAATAATGACCTTTGATAATTATCAGAACCTTATACAGATTAATTCAGCTGCAAAAAGAATTTTACAGATAGATGATGAAGAGATAAAATTTGAAAAATTCTTTAATAATTTAGATATAGATATAAAAATGGGTGATTTTTCATATCTTGATAAATCAAAGATTATTGAAAAAGAAATAAAAAAGGGAGACCAGAGAATAAAAATATGGTTTATTCCTTTTAAGATAGACAGCGAGAGAAATTCAGGTATTGTGTGCGTTTTGGAAGATATTACGGAACAGTTTAATGTTATGCAGACTATGAGAAAGTTCGTGGCAGACGTTTCGCATGAATTAAAAACACCTATTTCTGTTATAAGCCTTAATGTTGAATCTGTTCTTAATTATTATATAGATGATAAGAAGATGATATCTCAACTTTTAAAAATTGCTATTCAGGAAGTTGGAAAGATGACGGAGCTTATAAGAAACCTTCTTGATATAAGTAAGTATGAAACAAAGGCTTTTGAAACACAAAAAGAACCATTTTCTATTGATGATATGCTTAATTCTCTTGTGGAGATATTCAGTCTTGAAGCTGAAAGTAAAGATTTATCACTTACATATCACAGAATGACGGATATTCCTTATTTTGAAGGAAACAGAAGTGATATTGAAAGAGCTGTAAGAAATATTATTTCAAATTCTATTAAATATACATCTAAAGGTGATAAGATAAGAATTTTTGCAGGAAAGCTTAAAAATGAAATATATATTAAAATAGAAGATACAGGCTGGGGAATTCCTGCAAATAAGATGAACAGATTATTTGAAAGATTTTATCGCGTGGAAGATGAAGCAAGAAGCCGTGATAAAGGCGGAACAGGTCTTGGTTTATCCATAGCAAAAGAAATTATAGAAAACCATAGCGGAAAGATTAAGATAGAAAGTGAATATACAAAATACACAAGGGTTACTATAACTCTTCCTGTAAGCATTATTCCACCTAAAAAGAACGATAATAATTAATTGACAATCATCAGTGAATATGATATATTTACTGATGTTCATGCTGGTGTAGCACAGTCGGTAGTGCATCTCACTCGTAATGAGAAGGTCACGTGTTCGAGTCACGCCACCAGCTCCATCGTCGAAGTAAAGTTCGCTTTGCTTCGACTTTTTTTATTAAAAAAAGTCATTCGCCTGCTCCCTTACTTCTCCTCTTTCACAAAAAGTCACGCTCGGCTCATCTGTTCAGTTGTAAACGCCTTCGCACCGCTTCGCTGTCGCTACCAACTTTTTGTGATTATTAAAAAATAAAGAAAAAAAGTAGGGAAGGGGTTCCACCCCCTCCCATGTAATATTTAATAATTCTGAAAATAGAAAAAATTTATTCATTAACGGGTGATTTGTGAATCACCCATACTAAACACGCATCCGCAATAATCCTGACGATATAGATTATATTTTTTGGATAATTCAATTGATCTTTTATATCCCTCTTTCTTTTTAAAATCAGAAGGAAGATATTTAACTCCATATTCTTTTGAGAGTTCATTTCCTATTTTATTTAAAAGTTCTGCATCTTTAAGTGGGCTTATAGAAAGCGTGGTAACAAAATAATCAAAGTTATTTTCTTTTGCAAGGGATGCAGTTTTAGAAAGGCGAAGATGAAAGCAAACTTCACATCTTTTTCCGCCCTCTTTTTCTTTCTCTAAACCTTTTACCTTTTCGTAGAATAATTCATTTTCAAAATCACAGTCTAAAAACTTTATATTTTTATCCATTTCTTTAATAAGGCGCTTTTGCTCTTCTTTTCTGTGATAATATTCTTCTTCAGGATAAATATTTGGGTTATAATATAAAACAGTTATATCAAAATAATCACTAAGATATTCTAAAACATAACTACTGCATGGTGCACAACAGCTATGCACCAAAAGAGAGGGGTTATCTAAACCCTCTAAAATCTTATCAAGTTCCTTTTGATAGTTAATTTTGCTTTTCAAAATATAAAACCTCTGCTTTTTCTATTTCAACATTTCCGTTTGTTTTATCTATTATATTATTTATAAAGTTATCCACATTTTCGCAAGGAATAAAAACAGAAATAACCACATCTTCTGTATATTCTGTGTCACCTATAAAGATATTTTCTTTCCCCTGAATTTCATATTGAAGTTTTCCTACAAGGTTATAGTCGCACTTTAATAATATCTTCTGGCATAAAATCATATTCTTAATTTCTGCGGCTAAAATTCCTTCTTTAGCAGACTTTGAATATGCGTGAACAAGACCGCCTGTTCCAAGTAAGATTCCGCCAAAATATCTTGTAACAACAACGATTACGTCGGTTAAATCTTCTTTTTTAAGCATATCAAGAACAGGCATACCTGCTGTTCCTCCAGGTTCACCATCATCGCTGTAACGCATAATATTATTTTCTCTTATAATATAAGCATAAACGTTATGTCTTGCGTCCCAGTATTTTTGTTTAAGCTCATTTAAAAAGCTTAAAGCTTCTTCTTCAGTTGTAACAGGCTTAACATTTGCAATAAATCGAGAACGTTTTTCAACAATTTCGCCTGTTCCGGGATGTTTTACTGTTTTGTATTGATTTTGCATATGTGTATAATCCCTCCACCGCTGTCGCGGTCCCCCTCCCTTTAGACAAGGGAGGCTTATTTGTGAGTATTAGGCCCCCTTGCCTAAAGGGGGCTGTCTGCAGAGCAGACTGGGGGATTCATCCTATCCCTTATATTCTTACCTCACATAATTTGTCATAATTTTCGTGGCTTCGAAGATAAGGTTTATCATTAACTTAATAGTAACAACGGCAAAAAGAGGTATTGCCTCATCTCACATAATTTGTCATAATTTTTGTTTCTGGTTCCGGATGTGAAATTCCGTTTTTATTTCCGTTTTCAATTAATTTTACCATCCAGCTTATATTTTTTCCGAGAATGCGCATTGTCTGAACGCCTTCTTCATCCTTATAAACATCCTCTCCGCAGCTTCCGTGAACCATATTCCAGTAATTCGATGAAACAACAGGCATATTAAGGATGCCGAAATATTTATTTATCTGGTCCAGTGATACTGATGCACCACCACGTCTGCAACTTGCAACCGCTGCGGCAGGCTTATACATAAGATATTTCCCGCCGCTAAATGCCGCTCTGTCCATAAAAGATGTTACAGCTCCGCTTGCTGATGCATAATGAACAGGTGTTCCTACAATAATACCGTCTGCATCCTTCATTTTTTCGATAAATTCATTAACACCATCATCAATTGCACATTTACCTGTTGATTTACAACTTCCGCATGCAATGCACCCTGAAATTGGTTTCTTTCCTATATTTATTATTTCGACTTCAATACCGTTTTTTTCTATTTCCTCTGCAACGATTTTAAGGGCAGTATATGTACATTCCTGTCTCGGACTTCCGTTTAATAAAATAATCTTCATAATATATCTCCTTTAATTGATTAAACTGTTATTCCATACTTTTCTTTAATTTCCCATTTTAAAGGATTATCAAGAATATATTGTGCTGTGTTGATGTAATCCTCTTCATCACGGATTATATGTTCATAATATGATTTTTGCCAGAGTGAAGCACCAATTTTTCTTGAAATCCATCTTTTCATCTGTCCTACAATTCTTGCTATTGTAGGGGCGGTAATATGTTTAGTGTGATAACATGGTTTACAAAATAACATCCGTTTTGGGAACAATCAAAATCTTTTACACGGATTTGTTTTCTGTTTGGTAATGCATCCATCTTATTATCCTTTATCAATTATTTCATCACATATTATATTTTATTCGCTTATGTGAAATTTGTCAATATCTGTTATTACATAATAATGTAGGGAAAGATATAATCTTCCCGCGGGCGGATATTATTCGCCCCATGTATTTATATACAATAATTATGAGGGAGGTCACGGAGACCATCCCCTATATATGTGTTAATGATTATTTTTCGCTTTATGAAAAATATAACTTACCAATGCGGTTTTATCTGTAAGGCTTATAAAATCGCAGTTTTCTTCGATTTTGCTGGAATTTAAGCAGATTAAATCAGTATATCCATATATTTTTTTAACAGGTTCTTTGCAGATTAAAAACTTGTTTATTTTTGTGTTTATGGTTTGAGGAGAGTTTTCGATATTTATGTATACAAAACTTTCAGGATTTTTTGAAATCAAAAATTCAGCAGTTTTTTTGGAATAAATTCTTAAAATCCTTGAAGAAACAGCCTTTTCAAGCTCTTTATTATCTCCGTCTATATAACAAAATAAAGGTTTTTGGTAATTTTCTCTTCTTTTTTTATCAAGCTCCATTAAAGCGGGACGGGAATCAGTTATTTTAAGCTCTTTGTCGTGAGATGTGAGAGAATCTTTATGCATTCTGTATTCATATATTGGTCTTTTTGATTTTATATGCTTTATATTGAATGAAAAGTTCATTCGCATAAAAAAGTCATAGTCTTCTAATGTATAAAAATCCTTATCGTATTCGCCTATTACTGATATTGTTCCCTTTCTGTACATAAATGCCGCACCAATTGTGTTGTTGGGATGGGTGTTTAAATGGGATGTATCGTCAGGGAGAATAACGTTTCCTGATAAAATCGGAAGTTCATACCATCCAAAGCCTTTTAAAATATTTCCGTTTTCGTCTATAAGCCGCATATTTCCAAAGACCATATCAGCATTTCTGTCGCGGATAAGCTCTGCGGATAAGATTTCAAGGCAGGATGGGAGCATACGGTTATCTGCACTTGTCCAGGTTAAAAATTCTCCCTTTGCTTCTTTAAAACCTGTGTTTAAGGCTATAGGAAGTTTTTGATTTGTCTGATGAATAACGCGGATACGGTTATCTTTTTCAGCAAAGGCATCGGCTATCCTTCCTGATGTATCCGTTGAACCGTCATCAACTATTATAAGTTCAAAATTTGAATATGTTTGCGAAAGAACAGATGTTATTGATTCTTCGAGATATTTTTCGCAGTTATAAACAGGAAGAACAACAGAAATAAGCCCTTTTATGCCACCGCATCTTATATCGGCTGATTTTAAAGGGAATTTTTTTGTTATTGAGTTTTTCTGATTTATAAAATTTTTGTTTTTGAAAAACAGCATATTTGTTCTCCTTTTTGTGTGAATATTCTGCAAGAAGGTGAGGTGGAGTGTTTTGTGCTGCGTTAATGTAATCATATTCCCGCGGGATGGGATGGAACCCCTCCCCTGCAGATGTTAAAATGATTTACAATATCTCCTCAAATGCAGAAAGCTCGCATTCCTTATAAAATGCGGCCAGGGGGTTATTTTCAAGGTGTTTTATTTCGCTTTTTAAAATTTTAATTCTCTCTTTTATATAGGCATTTGTCCACTCATATGGGGAATAACCGTCTTTGCATAGCTTATATGTTGTCAGTATCCCTGCGCGGATTGTTTTTTCAACGTGCTCCTTTGAAAAACGTCTTTCATCAACGCAATGAATAACTGAGGCTTTTGGCTGAATTCCTATCTTAAATCCATATTTCAGGGCTTTAAAACAAAGGGCTGTTTCTTCGCCTCCTGCAAAGTTATTTCCGCATCTGCCATAACTTTCAGAAAAGCCACCAAGAATATCAAGGGCGGAATGACGGATAGAAAAACAGGCGCCATATGGGAATTCGTAATGTTCTTTGATTCGGCGGAAATGAGTATAAGGAACAGTATAACCACTCCATAAAGAGTCGCGGTTTTCTAAGAAAATCTCAGGCTTTGGTGTTGGAATATTTAAAAATATCTGTCCGCCGATAATTGAAAAATCCTTATGGTCTTTATATGCTGAATATATGTTAAAAAGAAGGTCAGGATTTGCAATGGCATCATCATCCATGTATAAGAGATATTCGCCTTTTGCTTCCCTTGCTCCTGTGTTTCGTGCTTTTGAAAGGCCAAGGATAGGTTCCTCAATGATTTTGATGTTACTTGATTTTGTAATGTGGAATTGCGGACCGTCGGGGACGCCGGTCCCTACATCGACTGCGGAATGATAAGCAGGTTTTTTTCTATAATCAAGGGTTTTTGGAGAATTATTTACCACGATTATTTCGTATTTATCATTTGGTAATTTATCTGCAAGTAACGATTTTACTGCATTTTTTACCCCTGATACATTTCCTGTTGTGCAGATTATAACAGACAGCATATCTTCATATTCAAGGCATGAAACAGGTTTTTTTATAACTTTTTTCTTTAATATTTTTTTGTTAAAAACTTCGTTTAAACCCTTTTTTAAAGACAAAAACAAGCCGATATTTTCCGTATCGGCAAGGTTTTTAAGTGTAATGTTTGGTTTTTGTTTCATAAAGGGTTTCTCCTTTTTATGTGTGTGAATTATAGCAGGAGGAGCAAGCCCCTCCCCTACAGGTTTTATAATTATTCCGATGTAATCTCCACATCTGCGTCTGTGTGGAATGTGCCGAAATATTCCATGCTTGCAACCACGTCTGTTTCTGCGGCATTGTTTATATATTCATAGTATTTAATGGGCTTTGATTTTCTGTCATCTAAAGAAACAGAAAGAGAATAATGCCCCGGGCAGAGCATACACGTAAAGTCAAATGTAACATTATGCTTGCCTGATGATTTAAATTGTTCTTCTGTGGTCGAAAGAACCGTTGTATCAAGGCCAAACTGATTTTTAAATGATACTGAAAGGGCAAGATTTTCTAAATCTGTTCCCTCTTTTATATCAATTTCGCAGGTTATTTTCGTTTTTTCGCCTGTTTTCATCAGGGTAGGGACAGTAACGGATTTTATTGACCCTAAAACAGAGCCGAAGCTTTCGTTTGTGCTCTGGGGTGTGCCGAAATCAGCAGGTCCGCTCAAGCTTTCCATATACATTTCGCTGACAGTTTTCACATCTCCGTCTGCCTTTAAAATGCCTTCGTCAAGCCATATACACCTCGTGCAGAAACGACGGATTGTATCTATATCATGGCTGACTAAAAGAAGGGTTGCCCCCTCTTTTTTTAGCTCCTCAATTTTATTAAAGCATTTTTGCCTGAAACGAAAATCACCAACCGCCAAAGCTTCGTCTATAACGAGGATATCGGGTTTTATAGCTGTGGCACAGGAGAAAGCTAGGCGGAGAAACATCCCGTCAGAGTACGTTTTTACGGGCTTTTTTATATATTCTTTGAGTTCGGAAAATTCGACGATTTCAGGGATTAATGCCTTTGTTTCTTTTTTGGATAAGCCCATTAATGTTCCATATAAGTATATGTTTGAAATTCCGTTATATTCCGGGTTAAAGCCTGTTCCAAGCTCCAAAAGAGCAGAAATTTTTCCTTTTGCAGTAAAATTTCCTTCTGTTTGTGATGTTATGCCTGATAATATCTTTAAAAGGGTTGATTTTCCTGATCCGTTTCTTCCGATTATGCCAACACTTTCGCCCTTTTCTATTTCAAAGGTAATGTCTTTTAAGGCATATTTTTGTATGGAGAAAAAGCCTCTGAATAATTTTTTCAGAGGCTTATATGATTTACTTAAGTTTTTAACCGATATAATCATTATTTTTCAGGCTTGATAACTTCCGCTCCACCCATATATGGACGAAGAACTTCAGGAATAGTTATGCTTCCGTCTGCGTTCTGGTAGTTTTCTAAAATTGCAGCAGTTGTTCTGCCGATAGCCACACCTGAACCATTAAGTGTGTGAACAAGCTGTGCCTTATCTTTTGGTGAATTCTTATACTTGATGTTAGCACGACGTGACTGGAAGTCTTCAAAGTTTGAACATGAAGAAATCTCAACGAAACGGTTGTAGCTTGGCATCCAAACTTCGATATCGTACTTCATAGCAGCAGTAAAGCCTAAATCACCGATACAAATCTTAACAACTCTGTATGGGATTTTTAAAAGCTTTAATACTGATTCTGCATCGTTAACAAGCTTTTCGAGTTCTGCATATGATTCTTCAGGCTTTGTGAACTTAACAAGCTCAACCTTGTTAAACTGATGCTGACGGATAAGACCTCTTGTGTCGCGGCCTGCAGAACCTGCTTCTGCACGGAAACAAGCTGTGTATGCACAATACTTAAGTGGTAAAGAATCACCGCTTAAAATTTCGTCTCTGTGCATATTTGTAACAGGAACTTCAGCTGTTGGAACGAGGAAATAATCTGTGTCAGATACTTTGAATGCATCTTCTTCAAACTTTGGAAGCTGACCTGTGCCAACCATACTGTTTCTGTGAACCATAAATGGTGGGAAAATTTCAGTATATCCGTTTTCTCCTGTGTGTGTATCTAAATAGAAGTTCATAATTGCACGTTCAAGTCTTGCACCTAAATCTCTGTAAACAGTAAAACGTGCGCCTGTGATTTTTGCAGCTGTTTCAGGGTCTAAAATGCCTAAATCTGCACCTAAATCCCAATGTGCCTTTGGTTCAAAGTCGAACTTTGTAGGTTCCATAAAGCGGCGGATTTCAACGTTATCCTCATCTGTGTCGCCATCAGGAACTGTTGGGTTAGGGATGTTTGGAATTGTATACATAATAGCAGAAATCTGGTCATTTAAAACACGGATTTCTTCATCAAGGTTCTTTATAGCATCAGATAAAGCCTTCATTTCTTCGAAAACAGCAGTTGTGTCTTCTCCTGCCTTTTTCATTGCAGGGATTTTCTTTGAAACTGTGTTCTGTTCAGCCTTTTTCTGTTCAACTTCATAAGTAAGTTCACGTCTTTTTGTGTCAAGGTTTAAAAGACCGTCGATGTCAACAACTTCCTTTCTGCGAGAAAGCGCTTCCTTTATCTTATCTGTTTCGGTTCTTAAAAGTTTTAAATCTATCATCTTATTTTATCCTTTCTGGTGATTATTTGCTGATTAGCTTGCCTAATACTTCGTAATATGATTTTGCTTCTTCCGGAATTGTTGTCTGGTCAATTTCCTGATACTTTGTTCTTGCTTCTGTTTTGTTTCCGCTTTCATAAACAGACCAGATTTCAGATAAAACTTTATTTGTATCCATCACGGCAGAATTATCTGAAACAGTTTTTTCTAATTCTTCAACTTTTTTCTGAAGCTGATAGTTTTCGTCCTTTAACGTAACAATTTCATCCTGAATGGTGAGATTCGTCTGTGTTGTTTCGTTAATCTTCATCTGGAATGTTTTTTCTCTGCTGTCTGCCATTGCGGCAATAATTATAACGATTATAACCATCAAAAGTAATATAACAGCATAAGTGGCAAGCTTTCCTGCCTTCTTTTTATCCTTTCCCAAGGGGATCATCTCTCTTTCTTTGTGCAAGGTTCAAAATTGGGTCTATTTGCCGTGTGAGCGGTTTTGGTATATCGGTTGTATACTAAAGGTGCGAAGCGAGCAAATAGGTGTGTTTTTGGCTTGTCGAATTTTGTCGATTATCGCTTCAATTCATACAACAATCTTTCTAAATCGTCTTTGCTATAATATTCGATTTCAATTTTTCCCTTTTTAGAACCTTCGTTAATTTTAACTTTTGTTCCAAAACGGGAAGAAAGTTCGTTTTCGATATTTTTATAAAATTTCTGCATAATCGGATTTGAGCTTCTTGATGGTGTTGCTTTTTTAACTGTGTTTGCAGATTTTACCAAAGCTTCTGCCTGACGAACGTTTAAATCATTTGCAATTATTTTTTCAGCAACTTCAAGCTGTTGTGCGGGAGACAGAGTAAGCAATGCTCTTGCGTGACCCTGTGTTAATCTTCCGTCGCAGACCATATCCTTAACTTCGTCACAGAGATTGTTAAGGCGGAGAGCGTTTGCTATTGCACTTCTGCTCTTTCCTATCTTTTGAGAAACTTCATCCTGTGTAAGGGAGAATGTATCCATTAAATAACGATAGCCTTCGGCTTCTTCGATTGGATTTAAGTCGTCTCGCTGAAGGTTTTCAACCAATGCGATTTCCGATACAGTACGGTCATCAAAGTCCTTTACTATGCAGGGGATTTCCTTTAACCCTGCAAGCTTTGCAGCTCTCCAGCGGCGCTCACCTGCTACGATTTTGTATGTTCCGTTCTTTGTGGGAACAACAATTATAGGGGTTACTACACCGTGCTCTTCAATAGAGTCTTTCAAGGCTTCAAGCTTTTCTTTATCAAATAACTTTCTCGGCTGATTTTTGTTTGGTTCAATATCCGAGATTTTTATTGTGTTGGCATTTTCTTTCGGACTGCTTTCGATTAAGTCGTCGGCAGGGCTTGAAAGAAGCGCGCCAAGACCTTTTCCTAAACCGCCTTTTGCGGATTTCTTTTCTGCCATTTAATCACGGTCCTTTCTAATTCTTTTTTACAACCTCAAGGGCAAGTTTTTTATAACACTTTGCACCCTTTGAGTTTTTGTCAAATGCAATAATAGGCTGTCCGAAACTTGGAGCTTCGGAAAGACGCACGTTTCTTGGGATAACAGTATCGTATACTGTTGCGCCAAAATGACGTCTTACCTCATCAACGACCTGTGATGAAAGCTTTGTACGGGAATCGTACATTGTAAGCAACACTCCCTCTATTTTAAGGTCTTTGTGAAGGGCCTGCTTTACTGTTTTTATGGTTTTGGTAAGCTGGCTTAAGCCCTCTAATGCGTAATATTCGCATTGGATAGGGATAAGTACACTATCTGCTCCGCACAGACAGTTTAAAGTTATAAAGCCAAGTGACGGAGGACAGTCAATGATTATAAAGTCAAAGTCATTACGAACTTCGTCAATCTTCTTTCTTAACAAATATTCCCTTTCGGAGATATTCGCAATCTCTACCTCTCCGCCTGCCATAGACATAGAGCCGGGGCATACCCATAAACCGTCATATTCTGTTTTAATCATAGCTTCCTTTATGGAAACATCGTTTATTATACAGTCATAAGCTGTAAGGGTTTCGTCTGTAACGGTTATTCCAAGTCCACTTGTCGTATTGGACTGTGGGTCAGCATCAATAACGAGAACCTTTTTCTTGCGGGCACCAAGGCACGCGCTTAAGTTAACGGCGGTTGTTGTCTTTCCTACACCGCCTTTCTGGTTTGCAATTGCTATTACCTTTGCCATCTTACACCTCGTCTTAAAAGTATATCTATTATAATAGCACATTCTAAAAGAAAATACAAGGCTTTTCCGCCTTGTATTTCAAAAATTTTATAAATTGTTTCACGTGAAACAATTATTTTGTCGTTTTGTAATGTTTCACGTGAAACATTGTCAGTTTATATGTTTTTCATAGTGAGGCTTATTCTGTTTTTCTTCGGGTCAACCTCTAAAACCTTAACCTTTACTATGTCGCCGATAGATACAACGTCCATAGGGTGTTTAACGTATTTGTCAGACAGCTGTGATATGTGAACAAGACCGTCCTGATGAACACCGATATCTACAAATGCACCAAAGTCGATAACGTTTCTTACTGTTCCTGTAAGAATCATACCTTCTTTAAGGCTTTCTATGCTCATTACGTCGGTGCGGAGAACCGGCTGTTCAATTTCGTCACGAGGGTCTCTGCCCGGCTTTTGAAGTTCTTTTATAATATCCTTTAAAGTAGGAATACCAATATTTGCTTCTTCAGAAAGCTTTTCTATGCCGTAGTCATTAGCTCTCTTTTCCAAATCAGAAAGCTTATTTTCGTTTATATCCTTAGCAATATAACCGCATTTATCAAGGATAAGCTTTGCGGCATCGTAGCTTTCAGGATGAACAGATGTGTTATCAAGTGGGTTCTTACCGTTTTTGATACGTAAAAAACCTGCGCATTGCTCAAAGGCTTTAGGGCCAAGCTTTGGAACTTTTTTAAGCTGTGCTCTTGATGTGAAAGCGCCTTCTTCTTCTCGGTATGCCACGATGTTTTTGGCGATAGCCCCTGAAATACCTGAAATATATGAAAGGAGAGGAGCTGATGCTGTGTTTAAATCTGCGCCAACGCTGTTAACAGTATCTTCTACCACGCCGCCTAATATCTCCCCAAGCCTTTTCTGGTTCATATCATGCTGATACTGACCAACGCCAATAGCTTTAGGTTCTATCTTAACAAGCTCTGAAAGAGGGTCCTGAATTCTTCTTGCAATAGATATTGCGCTTCTTTTTGTAACGTCGAAGTCAGGGAACTCCTCTGCGCCAAGCTTTGATGCAGAATACACAGATGCGCCTGCTTCGTTGGTTATAACATATCTTGTTTTTGACTGTGGAATAGTTTTTAAAACGTCAGCTACGAACATTTCGGTCTCTTTAGAGGCTGTTCCGTTACCGATAGAGATTAAGTCAACGTTATATTTGGATATAAGAGACTTTATATACTCTGCGGCAGACTGTTTCTGTGCATCGGAATGAGTAACAAAGATTACCCCTGTGTCTAAAACCTTACCTGTTCCGTCAACAACACCTACCTTACAGCCTGTACGATATCCCGGGTCTAAACCTATTACAATTTTATTGTGGATAGGTGGCTGCATCAAAAGGTTTTTAAGGTTGACTTTGAATACAACCATTGCCTGTTCCTGGGCGTTGTCGGTAAGCTCGTTTCGGATTTCTCTTTCAACGGAAGGCTGAATAAGACGTGTATATGCGTCCTTAACTGCATTTTCCACATATATGCCTGATGCAGAAGGTGTTTTAGATAGTTCTTTCTTTAAAAGATATGAAATTATCTTGTCTGTATCGCAGTCAATGGAAACAGATAAAAACTCTTCTTTCTCACCTCTGTCTATTGCAAGGGTTCTGTGAGGAGCAATCTTTCCGCAAGGTTCTGAAAACTCGTAGTATATACGATAAACGCTATCTTCTTCCTTTGCGGCTTTACTGCTGACAACACCTGTTTTAAACATCAATTCGCGGATAGCCTTTCTGTGCTCTGCGTTATCAGAAACCTTTTCTGCAATAATGTCCATTGCGCCATTTAAGGCATCTTCTGCTGTTAAAACCTCTTTTTCTTCGCTTATATATTCTGTGGCAATTGCCTCAACGTCTGTGTCTGCCGGGTTTTGAGCATATATAATGTCTGCAAGAGGTTCAAGGCCCTTTGCTTTTGCAATTGTTGCACGGGTCTTTCTCTTTGGTCTGAATGGGCGGTATATATCTTCTATTTCCGTGAGCTTAACGCAGGCGGAGATAGCCGCCTCAAGTTCAGGTGTAAGCTGACCCTGTTCTTCTATAATTCGCTTTACATCAGCCTTTCTCTCCTCAAGGTTACGAAGATACATAAGGCGCTCGTGAAGGTTTCTTAAAACTTCGTCATCAAGTTCTCCGGTAGCTTCCTTTCTGTATCGCGCAATAAAAGGTATAGTGTTGCCTTCGTCTATTAAATTAACTGCGTTTTCTACCTGCCACAGCTTTAAAGAAAGCTCGCTGGCGAGTTGTTCGTTTATTGTCATTGGTATTCACCTCTGTGTAATAAGTGTTGATTAAAATATATTACCGAAAAAGTCAATCTGGCTTGTTTCAGGCAAGCCTTTTAAAACTCCGTTCTTCTGAAGGGTTTCAAGAACTGCCTTTGTTGCGCCTGATTTGTTCTTAAGGTCTTCCATAGACAAAAATTTGCCCTTTTTAGCCGCGTCTGCTATTGAGTGAGCCGCAGACTCGCCAACGCCTGCGAAGGCGTTTAAAGGTGGCAAAATTTTGCCGTCAATATTGCGGAACTTTGTAGCATCGGATTCGTATAAGTCAACAGGTAAGAATTCAATACCTCTTTCGTACATTTCCTGACAAAGTTCAAGTATAGTATATAAGGATTTGTCGTTTGCTGTGGCGCTGCTTCCTAAAAGGTTTATCCTGTTCATCTCCCCTTTAACCTTTTCAACACCCTTTGTCATAAGTTCTGCATCAAAAAGGTCTGCTCTTACGGTAAAATATGCAATATAGAATTCTACCGGGTAGTAAACCTTAAAATATGCAATACGAAGGGCCATCATAACATATGCCGCCGCGTGTGCTTTAGGGAACATATACTTAATTTTCTTACAGGACTGTAAATACCAGTCAGGAACGCCATTTTTAACCATTGCGGTTTCATATTCCTCGGGCATACCTTCTTTAGCGGCGCGTCCCTTTCTGACAAACTCCATAATCTTAAATGCCATACTCGGATCTAAATCATGGTGAATAAGATATACCATAATATCATCACGAAGACCGATAACTTCTGATAAAGTAGCAGTTCCTGCTTTAACAAGGTCCTGGGCATTGTTAAGCCATACGTCAGTACCGTGTGAAAGACCTGATATAATCAGAAGTTCAACGAATTTAGTTGGTTTTGTATCTACAAGCATACCTCGAACAAAGTTTGTGCCGAATTCAGGGATGCCATAGGTACCTACTTTACTGTTTATCTGTTCAGGGGTTACCCCTAAAGCTTCTGTTCCTGAAAACAGGCTCATAACCTTCGGGTCATCTAAAGGAAGCTCAAGGGCGTTAACGCCTGTAAGGTCTTCAAGCATACGTATTGTTGATGGGTCATCGTGACCGAGAATATCAAGCTTTAAAAGGTTATCGTGGATAGAGTGGAAGTCAAAGTGTGTGGTAATAATATCCGAATCCTTTTTATCAGCAGGATGCTGAATAGGGCAGAAATCGTGAATATTCATAGTCTTTGGACATACAATAATTCCACCCGGATGCTGACCTGTTGTACGTTTGACATCTATCATACCCCGGGAAACACGCATAAGCTCTTCTTCGGGGACGACAAGGCCCTTTTCTTCATAATATTTTTTAGCAAAGCCAATAGCGGTTTTGTCGGCAATTGTGCCTATTGTACCCGCTTTAAACACAAACTTGTCTCCAAATAGTTCGCCTACATATTTATGGGCGGTTGCCTGATATTCCCCTGAGAAGTTTAAGTCGATATCAGGGACCTTATCCCCTTTAAAACCTAAGAATGTTTCAAAAGGAATTTCAAGCCCGTCTTTTTTAAGTCTTGTTCCACATTCAGGACAGTCCTTGTCAGGCATATCAATCCCTGTAGGATATTCCCCGTGTGAAAACCATTCGCTATGCTTACATTTTGGGCATACATAGTGAGGACAAAGTGCATTAACCTCTGTAATATCGGATAAAAACGCTGCAAAGGATGACCCTACACTGCCTCGGGAACCAACAAGATAGCCTGCCTCGTTAGACTTTTTAACAAGCTTGTGTGCTATCATATACATAACAGAGAAACCGTATTTTGTGATACAGTCAAGCTCTCTGTCCATTCGGGTCTGAACTATTTCAGGAAGAACATCACCGTAAATTCGGTGAGCCTTTTCGTGACACATTTTTATAAGGTCTTCCTCACAGTTTTCGATAGATGGTGGATAAGAACCATCTTTTACAGGCTGAATTTCCTCGCACATATCAGCAATTTTATTTGTGTTTTCAATAACAATTCTTCTTGCTGTTTCTTCACCGAGATATGAGAATTCCTGAAGCATCTCATCTGTGGTGCGAAGATATAAAGGTGCCTGCTCGTCTGCATCGGAAAAGCCCTGCGCACCTAAAAGAACCTGACGATAAATAGCATCTGTCGGGTCCATAAAATGAACGTCGCAGGTGGCAACTGTCATAATGTTCATCTTGTCTCCAAGATCAACTATCTTCTTGTTTATAGCCCTTAATTCATCTTCTGATGAAACCGCACCGTTTCTTATCATAAACGCGTTATTGCATAATGGCTGAACCTCAAAGTAATCATAGAAAGAAGCTATGTTTTGAAGCTCGTCATCAGGTTTTTTGTCTATAACAGTTCGATAAAGCTCCCCTGCTTCGCAGGCAGAGCCGATAATAAGCCCTTCTCTGTGTTCTGAGATAACACTCTTTGGAAGAAGTGGCTTTTTATAGAAATATTCAAGGTTAGAAGAGGATATAAGCTTGTATAAGTTTTTAAGACCTTCATAGTTCTTCGCAAGAATGATAATATGATATCTTGGAAGAGATTTAACTACATCAGGATTCTTCTTTGCGCTTATATCCACGTATTTGCTCTTGTTGTTAAGAGCCATAAACTTTAAAAATGCTTCTGCTGTGGCAGTTGCATCGTCAACTGCTCTGTGGTGATTTTCAAGGCTGATATCAAGCCTTTTGCATATTGCATCTAAATTATGTTTCTGTTCGTTAGGGAAAAGCTCTCTCGACATACGAAGAGTGTCTGCAATCTTGTTGTGGAACTCAAGGCCCAATGCAGTTGCATTATATCTGATAAAGCCGCAGTCAAAGGATGCGTTATGCGCAACAAGGACAGAGTCCTTACAGAATTCCAGAAAGTCGGGTAAAACTGTGTCGATAGAAGGCTTGTCCTTAACCATATCGTCGGTTATCCCTGTTAAAGCTACTATCTTTTCAGGGATAGGGGTTTCAGGGTTAATAAGCTGTGAATATGTATCACAGATTTCGCCATTCTTTATTTTAACAGCACCAATTTCGGTGATTTTGCAGTCCTTTGCGGTAAGACCCGTTGTTTCAATATCAAAAACAACATAGGTGTCTTCAGGGTTAAGGCTTGAAAAAACAGATACAGAGTCAACATCGTTAACCATATACCCCTCAAGCCCGTAGATAACCTTAAATTCCTGGCCTTTTTCCTTTATACCGGAAACTGCTTTATGTGCATCAGGAAAAGCCTGTGCTACACCGTGGTCAGTAATGGCGATAGCCTTGTGTCCCCACTTTGCGGCACGTTTGATTAAATCCCCTGCGGAAGTTATAGCATCCATGGCGCTCATCTTTGTGTGCATATGGAGTTCAACACGTTTTTCTTCAGAGGTATCCATGCGCATAGGTGGGTTTTCAAGTAATTCTATAGAGCGAACCTTTAAAATCGGCTTTCTAGCAAACTTATCAAACTCATATGTACCCATAAGCTTAACTCTTTTTCCGCTGTCAACAAGCTTTAAAACTCTGGATAAGCGGTCTTTGTTACCAAAGATGTTACAACTGCAGGCAAAACTGTCATCTGCAAGGGAAAAGTTTATAGAAACCCTTTCGCCATACTTCTCGTTGCCCTTTACATCTCGCGCTTCAAAGGTCATAATCTCCCCTTCGATAATATATGTTTCGGGAGAAGCATCTTCCGGAGCGGGAATAAGAGTTCTTATAGGCACAGAGGGAGCGGGAATAGGCTTACCATATAAAAGGCCTGAAGAGATTTCCTCGGCAGGGGCAGAAGAAACAACGCCTGTTTTGGATATCTTCTTCTCCGCTATTGATTTTTCGGTTTTATCATACTCTGCAATATATTCAGCAATATCAATTTTGTTGTAATCAAGAATGATTTCGTAATCGCGCTTAAGCTCGCTTCGTATATATTCATTTAAAAACTCGCTAAATCTGTATTTTACAAGAAATTCCTCGCCTCCGACAATGTTGGAAATCATAATAGATTTTTCCGATATTTCAGCCTTGGCGTTATTTAAAAATGGCTGGCATGCTGTGGCTGTATGCAAAAATAAATCTATAAGCCCCAATACATAACTTTCGTCGGGAGTATAGTCTTGGAGAAGGCAGAAAATCTTTACGTTATTCAGATTATAAACAGATTTAACTGAGGCTATATATTCAATTATATCGTGACGTGCAACCGGTGCGTTAAAGCTTAAGGAAAGCTCAACGCTGTTTGAATCCATATCAATGCGGCAACCATCTAAAACAGCGGATTCAAGCTGTTTTGCAAGGTTTTCTGATACGGTTACACGGTCAAATAAGTCTAAAATTCCATTTTCCATTTCAGGTAAAACATTTCCTTTCTCTTCATCGGTAAAGTAATAGGTTTTTCCTACATTCTATTAATCTCTTCTATAAGAGTTTCAACAATTCGGTCTTCAGGGATTTTGCCAACGACTTCACCCTTTTTAAAGAGGACGGCACAACCGTCTCCCCCTGCAATGCCAATATCTGCATCTGATGCTTCTCCGGGTCCGTTTACAACGCAACCCATAACAGCAACTTTAAGATTCTTGCGAATATTCTTTACAGCATCGTTTACCTGGTTCGCGATTTCAATAAGGTTTATCTTTGTTCTTCCGCATGTAGGGCATGAAACAACGTTAATTGCATCAGGAAGCAAATTAAGAGATTTTAAAATAAGCTTTGCGGCCTCAATTTCACGAACAGGGTCATCTGTTAATGAAACTCTTATAGTGTCCCCAATTCCGTCAGCTAAAAGTGAGCCTATGCCGATAGCGGACTTAACGATACCTGCCTCCGTAGTTCCTGCCTCGGTAACGCCTAAATGCAGAGGATAGTCAAATTCCTTGTGGGCAAGGCGATATGCGGCAATTGTAGTCTGAACATCCGAGGATTTCATTGAAAGAACAATGTCGTCAAAGTCATATCTTGTTAGAATATCTATGTGTCCTCGTGCGCTTTCGACCATGGCACGAGCCAAGTCACCGTTGCACTTCTCTAAAAGGCCTTTTTCCAATGAACCACCGTTTACCCCTATTCTTATAGGAACTTTTGCGGCTTTTGCAGCCTTTGCAACTGCTGCGGCCTTTTCTTCGCCTCCTAAATTACCGGGATTTATGCGGATTTTACTGATTCCGTTGTCGATACACTTAAGAGCAAGCCTGTAATCGAAGTGAATATCGGCAACCAATGGCAAAGGAGATTTTTTAATTATTTCAGCCATTGCGTCAGCCGAAGCGTTGTCAGGCACCGCAAGGCGGCAAATATCACAGCCGGCATTATATAAGCGCTCTATCTGATTTAAAACAGCAGAAACGTCGGTTGTGGGCACGTTTAACATAGATTGTATAGCAACAGGACTTCCGTCACCAACAGGAACATCTTTTATATATACTTTCTTCATTATTATATACCGCCTATCTTTTTATAAATCACTATATATTGTAACATACAAAAATTTTATCTTCAAGAGATATTTTTAATATAATTCTGCAGTGACCTAACTATAGGACAGTACCTGATCAAAGGAAATAAAAAACACGAAAAGCTTCCTTATTAAATATATTATATATAAAGACAGTTAAGTTTACAAAAGTTTTAAAAATTGAAAAAATTGTAAAAAAAAGCTTGACATATAAGGGTTTGGGGATTAAAATGAAGGTACAGACAGGAAAAAGGACAATTTTTTGAGGAAAAAGTTCAAGTATTGGTTAAAACCCTGTTGTTTTTTGGTTAGTTTGTTACAAAACTATTAAAATTTTAAATTAATATTGACATTTGCACCCTTTAGGTGCTATAATGTGTTATAAGCTAATGACTATACTGCAAAAAGGTATGTGTTGTTAGCGGCTGCATTGTATACAGATGCAGTATGAAGTTGAAAAAAAATTAAATTTATATTTTTAAGGAGGACTTGAGAATGAGAAATCTCAAAAAGGTTATTGCTTTAGTTGCAGTATTTGCTATGCTCGTTAGCACAGTTGCTTTCGCAGGCAGCTACACAGACGTTGCTGACACAGATAACTATGCTGAAGCAATCGAAATGTTAAGCAGTCTCAACATCTTAACCGGTGACAAGGATGCCAACGGTAATGCGGTGTTCAGACCAAATGATTCAATTACAAGAGCAGAGGTAGCTACAATTGTTGAAAGAATTCAGGCTATCAACAACGTGGCTCCAACAGCTACACAGTTTACAGACGTTCCAGCTGAGCACTGGGCTTCAGGCTACATTGCACAGGCTGCAGGTCAGGGTATCATCAACGGTTACGGTGATGGCACATTCGGTCCTGAAGATAACGTTCTTTACGAACAGGCTGTTAAGATGTTAGTAGAAACACTTGGTTACGCTCCTTTCGTAGAAGCTAACGGTGGTTACTACGCAGGTCACCTTCTCGCTGCTTCAAGATATGGTATTCTTGATGGCGTTAAGGGTGCAGCTCCTGGACAGGAAGCTACAAGAGGTCAGGTTGCTCAGTTAGTTTACAATGCAATCGACACACCTATCATGGAAAGAAGTGCTTTCGGTACAGAAGAAAAGTTCGAAATCTTTGATGGTGGTAAAGATGGTGAAGATGAATTCATCACTCTCTTAACAAGAGACTTAGGTGTTGTTAAGGGTACTGGTATCGTTTCAGCTAACGCTGTAACAGGTAGCATCGACACATCTGAAGAAGAAGAAATCGATTTCATTATCGACGACACAACAAAGGAATATGCTTGCTACGATCTCGAAGATCTCGATGATGGTACAGTATATGCTAATGGTACAAACGCTGGTGCTTACCTCGGTTTAGAAGTTAACTTCTACGCTGAAGAAATCAAGAACGGCGAATACAACCTCATCAGTGTTGCTCCTACATCAAGAAACAAGACAATGGCTATCAGCCTTTCTGATGTAATCGACTTTGATGGTGAAGAACTCAAGTACTATGAAGATGATAACGTTGAAGATGTTTCTTTAGCTTCAGACGCAGACTTCATCACACTTTCATACAACGGTGTTACAGTTGATAACTACACTGATGCTGAAGAATTAGCAGATGATTTCGCTGCACTCATCAACCCATTATACAGCGGTCAGGTTACTCTCGTTGACAATGGTTCAGCTAGAGGTTACTCTATCATCGCTTTAGAAGTTGCTGTATCAGCAGTTGTTGACGAAGTTAGAGGCGAAACAGTTACATTTAAGGAAAATGTTAGAACAACAGACGGTAAGGGCTTCATTAAGCTTGACTTTGATCCAGATGAAACAAGCACATTAATCAAGCTCACAAAGAACGGTGCTCCATTTGACTATGCACAGCTCACAGAATGGGATGTTCTTTCTATCCTTGCTAACAGTGATAAGGATTACTACATCGCTGAAGTTATCGACGGTGGTAAGATTACAGGTGCAGTTGAAGAAAGATCAGCTTCTGATATATCAGATGGTGGTTGGGAATACAAGATCAATGGTCAGTACTATGATGTAGCAGCAAATGCTTACGGTACTGGTTCACTTAAGCCATCTTCAGAAGGTACATTCTACATCGATGCTTACGGCAAGATCGTTGCATTCGACAAGACATCTACAACAGCAGGTGTTACATCTGATAAATATGCTTACATCATGAATGCAAGCGTTACAACAGATGAATGGGGTAACAACAACATCCGCGTTCAGTGGTTAGACAAGACTGGTGAAATCGGTGATACATACCTCGCTTCTAAGGTTGTTCTCACAAACGTTTCTGATGATTTAGCTGATGCTCTCGAAGGTGCTGGCGTTACATTTGAAACTGAAACAACAGATGGTGAAGACGTAGTTTCTTACACAGAAGCTACAATTACAATGGAATCATTTGCAACTCCAGACGATACACGTATCGACGACTTAAGAGATGCATTAGTTAACCAGTTCGTAACATACTCACTTTCAGCTAACAACTTAAAGTCAATCGTATTCGCTATGGCAGAAGGCGATGACGAAGATGTTGACCTTATTAACTTAGGTGCTGCAGGTGCTGCTACTTACGATGAAGAAGATAAGGAACTCACAATTGGTACAGATAAGTACGAATTAGCTGACGAAACACTCGTATTCTACATGGATGCAGAAGGTGAAGATAGCATTGCTGAAGATGGCGCTATCGCTTCTAAGTACCTCTCAAAGGTTGCTACTGTTGCTACATTAGCTACAGGTTCATATGATTACGTTGAAGCTTATGACTTTGATGACGAAGTTCCTACAGTACTCGTTATCTATGACGAAAGTGCTTTAGTATCACCTAACACAAACATCGCAGTTATCGAAGCTGTTGGTGAAGCTACAATCGATGGTGAAAAAGTTACATCTATCACATACTGGATGAACGGTGCTAAGGCTACTGCTTACAGCGATCCTACAGCTGATGTTGCTGATGACAATGACATCGAAACAGCTGCTAAGGGTGATATCTGGAAGCTTATCGTTGACGGTACAACAGTTGCTTCTGCAAGAAAGCTCGCTTCTTATGAAAGAGACATTGACGAAGCTGACGAAGCTGGTGCTGCTATCTTTGATATAGTTGCTTCTTCAGAAGATATGGTTTGGGGTCCTGTTACTGCAAACAAGAACGGCGTAATTAGATATGCTGCTGCAAACGATTTCGATGCAATCGAAAAGGTTAAGTACGCTGATGCTAATGTATACGTTGTAGAATATGTAAGAGGTAAGCTCGTTGTTTCAGCTGGCACAGCTGCTGATGCTGAATTTGACGAACAGCTCGTAGATGCTGCTATTGATGGTGGCGTAAATATTCTCGACAAGGCTACAGATGCAGTTATCGTTGCTGACGGTGAAGCTGCTCTCGGTATGATGGATTACATCTTCGCAGTATCATATGACGATGAAGTTCAGGATATCGTAGTATACAAGGCTGGCGACTTTGATAAGTGGGTTATCGAAGAAGTAGAAGCTGAATAATCTAAATTAGATTAATTCAAAGAGACCGCATTTATGCGGTCTCTTTTTTATGCAAAAAAATGGGATGGTTAAAACCATCCCATTATGATTTTATATAATAAAATATTGGTAATTACACTTTTAAATATTCAGCAAATTTCTTAAGTGCGTTTCCTCTGTGGCTGATAGAGTTTTTAGTATCTGAGCTTACTTCTGCAATAGAACATTCATAACCATCAGGAATAAATATCGGATCATAACCAAATCCGTTTTCGCCCTGACGTTCAAACCCGATTCTACCATTACATTCTCCGCGGAAAGTAATTGTTTCTTCATCAGGAGATGCAAAGGCTATAACGCAGACAAATCGAGCTGTTCTTTTTTCGAAAGGAACGTCACGGAGAGCATCTAAAAGCTTATCTATATTTTCGTCATCTGTTGCATTTTCTCCTGCATATCTTGCAGTATATATTCCCGGTGCGCCATCTAAAAAGTCTACACAAAGACCGCTGTCATCAGCTATAACAGGTTTTCCTGTTGCTTTAAGAATAGTTTCGGCTTTTTTAATTGCGTTTTCTTCAAAAGTTTTTCCGTCTTCAATAACCTCAATGTGCCCTGCCTTTGCATCCGTCTGGGTTATAACATTAAAGTTTTCACCTAAAATTGCTTTAATCTCTTCAGCTTTGTGTTGGTTTTTGCTTGCTAATATAAACGTTTTCATATTTTTTCTCCTTTACGTCTTATATTTAAATAAAAACGTAGGAAACGGTTCTAAACCGTTCCGCTTCGTATGTAATTAAATTTACTGTAGCCGTTCACAGGCAAATACTTTTCGCCCCTGCAATTTAATTTCTTGTTAATTAGAATATGGGCAAACATCTTTAAAGATACAGTATCCGCATGCATCAAAATTTTTGTCGCAATAAGGGTTTGCTGAAACATTACCGCTATACATTTCGAATGCTGATTCGCGAATTTTCTTGTTTGCATATTCAATTCTTTCCTTAAATTCTTTTTCATTAATTTGAGTAAGGGAATAGGATTCACCGTTTTCACCCTTACCTCCATATAGAGAAAGAATGGTTGAGTTATCACTAATCCATCCGTTAAACCCAACATCTTTGCTTGCAGCCTTCTCAAGCTCGTTATATGTAAGCTCGCCTTTTACTTTTGATGCATCAACTATCGGGTCTGTCATTTGCATATAAAACATTGCCGCAGGGCTTGCATTAGCACGTTTTGCGAGAATGTCAGAATATAAAAGGGGCTGAAGGTTTATTCCTGCTCGCGCAAGGCTTTCGTTTAAAGCTTTGGATGATGATTTATAGTCTGTAACCATAACATAGCTTTTGCCTTCTATCTCGGCAATATCTGCCTTGTCGATAAAGCCTTTTATCGTTGCAATTGTTTTATCATTGTCCTTAACCTCCACAAGAGGAATAAGTCCGTTTGTTCCGATTTTAACCTCAAATCCATAAGGCCTGAACCTGCTTGAACGATAAAACTTAACAACTTCCCAGGCAGTTCTCGCAGTTATACCCTGCATTTTAGTTATAAGATATTTATAATAGGAAGAGGTTTCGAACAAAAGCTCGCTCTCCTTCTTTGCCTCCTCAGTTACAATGTCATATATCTTTTTGTAGCAGTCCTCTTTCGTTACCTCTGCATAGTCAAAACCGCTGTCTTTCAGGTCTGAAAAATAGCGATATAGTGCGGCATGCTGAATATTTCCTGTGTTTCGTGATTCTATACAGGAAATGTCTCTTTCTGCCGCTAACAAGCCATAGGTTAAAAAGTATGCATAAGCGCAGGAGTTATATTTTTCAAGCCTTGATGCGCTTAATCGCATAGGTGCACCATAAAGAGCCTCCACAGCATCGGGAGAAAGCTTTTCAGGTGTAGGATTTTGCATAACAGAAACAAGTGAAGACAGCTGATGGCTGTATTTATCTTGTTTCATAAAATAATCATAAAGTTTTCTAGCATCAATGCTTAAGTTATCTATATTTCCATCTGCTTTTGATAAATATGTACATAAAGCTTCAAAAGCAGGAACAATTCCTTCGGAATAACATAGAAGATCATTGCTTGTATCAGGATTAATAATCTTTATGTCAGGGAAAATCTTGTTACAGATATTTTTAATTATAACAGATGCAGAAAGAGGTGCACCTGATGATGTCATAAGTGGTGAGAAGAGGAAGAGTTTCTCCCGAGCAGAGGTAAGAACAGAGTATATAAGGGACTGTTCTTCTATTTGCTTAAAGGCTGCTCCGGGAGCAAGCTTTATTCCGTTTTTAAAGAGAATGTCGCGTTCGAAATCCGATATAAGTCCCTCTGCGGCATGAGGCATAGGGAAGACACCGTCATTGAGCCCAAGAACAATAACGACTTTTGCGTATCCTCTGAATTTATCTATACTGCTTAAAGTTACGCTTCCCTGATTTTGCGGACTTAAGTTTATAGAAATACTTCCAAGGGACGAATTGAATAAATCATAAAAGTCTCGTCTTGAAATATATTCATCATCCATAAGGGAAGAAATCTGTGAAATTACAGATAAAATTCCGTTCCATACCATTCTGTACTCCTCTGCGAGATATATCATATCATTAGAGGAGAAGTTGTCACAAAGTGCGCTGACAGTATCCAGCACAGAACATTTTTCTAAAGCAGAAAGCAATGCGTTACATAAATCTTTTGCTGTATGTCTGCCTGACAGCTTTAATTCATTATAAAATTGCAAAAGTTTGCTCTTTGTTTCATTTATTTCATCAATATCATATTCGTCAGGGCAGAATTCCCACTTATCCTGCGCCCACATAGCATGGGTAGGATTAACAGCGAGAAGATAGTTTTCAAAGGCATCAATTTCTTCGTTTGTGGCTTTAGTTAAGCCCGTGCGCGCGATATGCATAATTCTCTCATAAGAAAAACCGTTTGCAAGGATATCAAGAGTTGCCATAATAAATGTTGAAACGGGGTTGTCAAGCAGGCAACGGTTTTTATCGAGAAAGATATCTATGCCGCGTGATGCAAATATTGCAGGAGCAACGTTGTTATAATATTCAGTATTCCTTGCAAGGACAAGGAAATCAGAAAACTTATAATTTTCTGTTCTGCATAGCTTTAAAATAAGGTCTGCCGCTATTTCTGTTTCACGGTAAGCATTTGTTGCTTCGTATACCTGAACAGAATCGGGAACATTCTTGTATGGTGTTGGGCGTGAGTTAAAATAATTTGCCTCGAGATGTTCAAGCTCACCTTCAGGACTTTCATTTGAAAAGAAGAGTGGTTTTTCTGCGGGGATGCCCATTTCTTTCGCTAAATCTAAAAGACAGCGACAGGTTTCAGCAGCAGAAGAAAAAACGGGTAACGGATTATCAATATCGTCACAACAAATGTCTAAATATACGTCCATAACGGACATAAGCTCACCAATAGCCTTTTGTTCAACGGGAGTGAAGGAACGGAACTGGGAAATAAAGAGGTTTCCTCTGAAAAGTTCACAATCCCTGAACTTTGGATATGCTAAAGTAAGATTATCCTCTGCGTCGGAAAGAGATTCATTCAAAAAGCTGTCAAAGGTTTCGTATATAAGAGAAATATCCTTAATCTTGCTTGAAAGCTCTTCGTTTTCTATATCTGTAGATAACAAAAGGTCAGGGGTGACGCCATAGCGCTTGAATTCGGAAACAAGGCTTACAATATCCCCTGAAAATCCGCGTTTTAAAAGAGCGCGCTCAAGAGTGCCTGCATTTCCTTTTAAAGCACGAATTGTTTTAGCGGCAATAATCTGCTTTCCTGCCCCGTCAATATATTTAAGGCGCAAAGGGCCAAGGTTAGAAAAAACAAGATTACAAAGCCTTGAAAAAGTTATAACCTTAAGATGGGTCTGTGCTTTGATTCCATATTTTAAAATAATATCTTTTTCGGCAGAAAGGGATGCCTGTTCAGGGACAAGAATATAAGAAAAAGAAGAAGAGGAAAGACTTTTGCCGATAAGGCTTTCAAAGTATTCTTTTCTTCCTGAAAATTCTGTTCCGTATATAATGTTTAACATAAGCACACTCCTTTCATATAAATATAATAACATAAAAAAGAATTTTTAGCAACAAAAAAACAGCCCGTCGGCTGTTTGGTGTCATAATTATTTCTCTTCAGTAGTTGGCTCAAAAATAACAAGTTCAACTGATTTTGTCAAAACGTCTGCATAACTGTATGAAACTCGGCGGTCGCTTGTAGGAACATCGTTCTGAATATCTAATTTAACTGTAAAGATGCTTGGATATGTATTTTCTATAACACCTTCGCGGACAACAATCTGCTTTCTTCCCTGTTTTGACTTAAGGCGAACCTTATTTCCAACATTATCGGCAATACCTGCCTTTATCTTAACTAATTCGTTCTGAACGTACACAAAAAAACACCTCATTTCATATGTGTATATTATAGCACATAAAAACTCTTTTGTAAATAGAAAAAAACAATTATTTTACATTTTTTTCACAAAAGTATTACAAAGTTCCATTTTTCTCCATAACTCCCTTTGCGGGTTTGACAAAGAGGCCCTGAAATAGTATAATTTATATGTAAAAATGTAATTTTCAGGGAGGTGCGAAGAACGGATATGCCAGAGAGAAATGTTGAACGAAAGCCTGATATTATGTTTCTGAATATTGTTTTTTGCCTCCTTGTTATGTATATCCATATAGCATCAGAGGTTGTTCTTCAAATGCCGCAGGATACATTCTTTTTTAAGATAGTTTTTGTTATACAGAGGCTGTCTTGTTTTGTTGTTCCGGGGTTTATATTGTTAAGCGGTGTAAAGCTGTTTTTAAACAATAATGGAAAAATAAATTATGTGAAATACTATGCATCAAGAATATACAGAATTTTTGTTCCCTATGCCCTGTGGGTTTTGATATATTATTTGTGGTTCTGCTTTAATGGAACATATAAATTCAGCTTCAGTCGTTTGGTTGAAGGGATTTTTAAAGGGGATATGTGGGCGCATTTTTATTTTGTGGTTATCCTTATGCAGTTCATCATTCTTACGCCGTTGTGGAGATTTTTATATAAAAAAGGCTGCGGTGAGGTGCATCTTTGCTTCGCCCTTATTATAACGGTTCTATCCACAATGTATCTTATGTCGGTTCTTGCAAGGGTATTCCCCGGTATGCCTAATATGGATTTGTCGAACTGCTTTCTTTCGTATCTTGTATATTGGGTTGCAGGCTGCCTGATAGGGGGCAGATATGAGGAGTTTAAAAGATATCTTAAAAGCAATAAGGTAATGATAACTCTTGGATTTTTGATTTGCGGAGGAATAGAGGGATATTTATCTCTCCTGACATACAGGGCAGAGCCTGTATGGATGAATCTTTTTAAGATAATGTACAATATAAGCGCTATGCTGTTCTTTTATATGATAGCACAGGTGTTTTACACCAAGGCAAAGGTGCTTTTAAAGCCAATGTCGGTAGTGGATAAATCGAGTTATATGGTTTATCTTACTCATTGCCTTGTGATTGTTATTGTAAACGATGAAATGACAAGGTGCGGAATGGTTGATATTCCTGCGAGGTTTGGTATAAGGGCAGGAATGGTTTATGGTATAACCTTTGTAGCGTGTATTTTATGGAGGGGCATAAGTTTCTGCGTGAAAAGAAAGGGGAAGAGGGTATGAATTTAGCCAATCCGTCAGAACTTAAAAGACTTATAGAAAAGCATGGATTTTCTTTTTCGAAAACATTAGGACAGAACTTTCTGATAGACGAGAGAGTTCTTGATAAAATAGTAGATGGAGCTGAAGTTTCTGAAGATGATTGCGTCCTTGAGATCGGACCGGGAGCAGGAACGTTAACACAAAGGCTTGCAAGAGTAAGCGGAAAGTGTGTTGCAGTAGAAATAGATAAGGCTCTTCTTCCTGTAATAGAGGAGTCTATGGCAGAGTTTGATAACTTCAAGCTAATAAATGACGACATATTAAAAGTTGATATAAGGAAGCTTGTAGATGAGGAATTCGGAGGAAAGCCTTTCTCTGTTGTTGCAAACCTTCCTTATTATATTACAACACCAATTGTAATGATGCTTTTGGAGGAAAGACTCCCTGTTAAAACCATGACCCTTATGGTGCAGAAAGAGGTTGCTGACAGAATGTGCGCTGATTGTGGTGGAAAAGACTATGGTGCTCTTTCTGTGGCGGTTGGATATTACTGTGAGGCAAGCGTTGTATGTAAAGCGGAGCCACATTGCTTTATGCCGCAGCCAAAGGTAACATCAACGGTTATAAAGCTTTCCGTAAGCGACACACCAAGAGTTTCGGTGAAAGATGAAAAGTTCTTCTTCTCGGTGGTTAAAGCGGCTTTTCATCAGCGCAGAAAAACCCTTGTGAACGCTCTGTCAAAAAGCCCATATGTGAATATAGATAAAGAAAAGGTAGAAAACGCCTTAAAGGAAATTGGTTTAGACGAGAAAATCCGTGGCGAAAAGTTATCCATAGAATATTTTGCAAAGCTTGCGGATTGCCTGATTGGGTAGAGGTGGTTTTATGTATTGCGCTAAATGTAAGTCAGAATATCGCGACGGAATAGAAGTCTGCCCTGAATGCGGTTGCCTTCTTGAAGAGAATATTCCTGAAAAAGAAGAAATAGAGCCTGACTTAAACGAAAAAGGTGTCGAAGTTTATAATGCCGCTGATGAATTTGAGGCGGATATAGTTGTTGCAAAGCTTAAGGCAGAAGGGATTTATGCCTATAAAACATATAAGGGTATAGATTCATATAACAAAATTCTTCTTGGAAGAACTCTCCTTGGGGTTAAGGTTATTGTAGGGGAAAAAGACAGCGAGGAAGCAAAGATTATATTAAGCGATTGTAATTTGTAGAAACTTTAACAAACATATAAATAGTTTTTTATAAATTTGTTAAAAATATATATTGAAAAATTTTCTGTTTTAGGGTATAGTATAATTGGAGAAATTTAGAGCAGTTTCCATAAACATAAAAGAGAAATATAATTAAATCTAATATATATCAGGAGGATATTAAAATGACAGACAACAAATTTGTTTTAAGTTGGCTTGAAGAAATGAAGGCATTATGTAAGCCTTCAAATGTTGTGTGGATTGACGGTTCAGATGAGCAGTTAGACGCTCTTCGTGCAGAAGCTGTTTCATCAGGTGAAATTCTTGAACTTAACCAGGAAAAGCTTCCAGGTTGTTACTACCACAGAACAGCAGAAAATGACGTAGCAAGAGTTGAGGACAGAACTTTTATCTGTACAGAAACAGAAGAAGAAGCTGGTCCTATCAACAACTGGATGGCTCCAAAGGATATGTATGCAAAGCTCAATGCTTTGTATGACGGTTCTATGACAGGCAGAACAATGTACGTAATTCCATATTCAATGGGTCCTGTTGGCTCACCATTCTCAAAGATTGGTATCGAGCTTACTGACAGTATCTATGTTGTATTAAATATGGATATTATGACAAGAGTAGGCAAGGAAGTTCTCGACAAAATCGAAGGCGACGACTTCACAAAGTGCTTGCATGCAAAGAAGGATGTAAATCCTGACGAAAGATACATTGTTCATTTCCCACAGGATAACACAATTATGTCTGTAAACTCAGCTTACGGCGGTAACGTTCTTCTTGGTAAGAAGTGTTTCGCCCTTCGTATTGCTTCTTACCTCGGTAAGAAGGAAGGCTGGATGGCAGAACATATGCTTATCTTAGGTCTTGAAAACCCACAGGGCGAGGTTAAGTACATTGCAGCTGCTTTCCCAAGTGCTTGCGGTAAGACAAACCTCGCTATGCTCATCCCACCTGAATACCTTAAGGAAAAGGGTTACAAGGTTTGGACAGTAGGTGACGACATTGCATGGCTTAGAATAGGTGCTGACGGCAGACTTTATGCTATCAACCCAGAAGCAGGTTTCTTCGGTGTTGCACCAGGTACAAGCGAAAAGACAAACTTCAATGCTCTTGAATCTACAAAGAAGGGCACAATCTTCACAAACGTTGCTATTAACAACGATGATATGACAGTTTGGTGGGAAGGCCTCGACAAGAATCCTCCTGAAAACTGCACAGAATGGACAGGTAAGAAGGTTAACGGTAAGACATATGAAGGTAACCTCGCTCATCCTAACTCAAGATTTACTGCTCCTGCAGTAAACTGTCCTTGCATTTCACCTGAATTTGAAAACCCACAGGGTGTTCCAATTTCAGCTATCGTATTTGGTGGTAGACGTGCAAAGACTGCTCCACTCGTATATCAGGCAAGAGATTGGGAACACGGTGTATTCGTTGGTGCTACAATGGCATCTGAAACAACAGCTGCTGCAGCTGGTGCTGTTGGTGTTGTTAGACGTGACCCAATGGCTATGAAGCCATTCGTAGGCTACAATATGGCTGATTACTTTGGACATTGGTTAGATATGGGTAAGAAGATGGATGCTGACAAGGCTCCAAAGATCTTCCACGTTAACTGGTTCAGAAAAGATGCTGACGGCAACTTCTTATGGCCAGGATTTGGTGACAACATGAGAGTTCTTCTCTGGATCTTAGACCGTTGCGCAGGCAAGGCAGATGCAGTTGAAAGTCCTATCGGTCTCCTCCCAACAGCTGATGATATCGATACAACAAACTTAGACCTTTCAGCAGAACAGCTTAAGGAACTCTTAAGTGTTGAAAAGGATGTTTGGATGGAAGACGTAGCTAACCAGGAAGAATACTTCGCTCAGTTCGGCGACAGACTTCCAAAGGAAATCAAGGAACAGCTCGAAACATTAAAGAACAACTTAAAGTAATCAATAAAACCTCAACCCTAACGGGTTGAGGTTTTTTCTTAACATATTCTTATTTGCTGACCGACAGATAAGTGGTCTGAGGTCAGATTATTATTTTCTTTTAGTTTTTCAACAGTAGTTTTATATTTTTTAGCAATATTCCAAAGTGTATCCCCTTTTTGAACAAAGAAAATACATATACTTGGCTTTTTTTCGCATTCTTCGTATTCTTCTTGCTCTATATCAATAATAGGACATATGGTGCTTTCAGTAAACGAACGTACGTTCAAGCCTAAAACCGCCCTGATATCTATGCTGCCTGGGTTGTTCATAGTGTAGCTTGTGTGTTCAGTAAAGATTTTTGCTTCGCAGATAAGGCTCTCCTCTGTGGCGGAAGATGGAATAGTATGATTAAATTCCGAAATATCACTAAAAGCACAAAGAGGATAGTTTTCATCTGTGGTTGTATATAAAATATTGCTCTTTATATGGCCCGAAACAGTTGTTTCGCCTTTCTCAACTGAAATTCTGTCAACCGATGCAGAAATAGATATATCGCATATTTTTGCTATTTCGGGAAGATGTTCAGGTATCTTTATGGAAGTTTTATGAGTTAGCTGTGCTGTGGTGTTGCTGACAAGCTGTTCAAGCTTTATAGGATTTGATATACAGTTTGTTGTTCCTGAAAGAGTGTATGCATCACGAATGATTTCAGGTTCCTGAATTTTAATTCCACGCAGGTGGGCAGAAAGACCGATTTCTATTCCGAAAAGCCTTGGCTCACCGTCAGAGTCATCACGGATTTCGTGATGAAGGTCTGATAACTGATAGTCAATCTCTGCTTCCATATCTTCTTCAAGACCGGGGATATCAAAATCCTCTTCGAAAGGCAAAAGATATTCAGAGGAATGGAGTGACCCGTCATCATAAGATGTATATAAAAAGCAAACCTTTGCCTGCCCCTTTGCATGGGCAGAGTTTTCCATCACCGTAAGCTCAAGAGCTTCAGGAACAACAGTTGCCTTTAATATTTCGCTGATAGACGGATTATTCGATGCAAGTTCAAGCTGATTGGTGATTACAACTCTGTTTTCAGCGGAAACAGGAGCGTTGCATAAACAAAGCTTTTCTGTTTTTGCGCATATATCAGAGGGAAGATCCTCGGCAGAAGCAATTTCATAGAATTTATTCTCGGATAGCTTTATGTTTATGCCTATGGTACAGCGAAGGTTAATCTTTCGGCTGTTTATAAGGGAATAGTTATAGCTTTCTGCTTCTATATCCGTGTTAAGAATTATATCATCTGCCTGATGCCCTGTGTCTATACTGTGGCTGAAGGGCTGAGACGTGTTAAGGCTTTTTACCTTGTTGTGGGTTTCACCATCAGGTGCATATAAAACTGTCATATAAACGGTTCCCTGAACGTACACCTTTCCCCCAAGGAGGGATTTTTCGTTAACGGATATGTAACCGGATACTTCCAGTATCTTTTTAATATCCGGGCATACATCAGGAACGATTATGTCGCTGTCAATGGTTGTCTGGCTGTATTTTTGAGATATCAGGTGTGTTGTTTGTATTTGTTCTTTTCTTAATATAATCGACATTATATATACCTCGCTTCCTTTGCTAAATTATATGAGGTATATATAAGTAATATGACTAAGCTTACAGGGTTTCTTTGATTTTCAGGTATAAATCGTAAATATCTCTTTTAGGCTGTTTCAGTTCATCGGCAACCTTTTTAGCAAGCTCCTTTGCCTTAAGGCCTTCCTTTGAATATTTTCTCAAAAGCTCTTCTGCAGAAGGAAGTGTGTTTAAATATTCTTCCTTTAAGGCGTCGGCATCTGCTCCCTCTAAAATAAGAACAAACTCACCTTTGGGAGGAGTTTCTTCATAATATATAATAGCATCCTCTAAAGTTGTGCGAGTATACTCCTCGTATTTTTTTGTAAGCTCTCTTGCAAGAACAATTTTTCTGTTTCCAAAAACAGTAAGCATATCCTTAAGTGTTGTCATAAGCTTGTGTGGTGCTTCATAGAATATAAGCGTACGGGTATCAGAGGTCAAGCTTTCAAGATGCTCCATTCGGTTGCGTTTGTTAACGGTTAAAAAGCCTTCAAAGGAAAATCTTCCTGTAGGCATACCTGATGCAACAAGGGCTGTTGCGAAAGCGCAAGGCCCGGGAAGAGCTTCAACGGGAATCCCATTAGTAATGCAAAGCTTCACCAAGTCTTCGCCTGGGTCCGAAATCCCGGGCATTCCTGCGTCGGTAATAACCGCAATATTCGTACCTGAAAGAAGCTTTTCTATAAGGTAACTGCCTTTTTCTCGTTTGTTGTGTTCGTAATAGCTTGTTACAGGAACCTTTATGTCGAAATGATTGAGCAGTTTGGAACTGACGCGAGTGTCCTCTGCAGCAATTAAGTCAACACTTTTAAGCACTTCTAAAGTGCGGATTGTAATATCTCCCAGGTTTCCTATTGGGGTTGGACATAAGTATAATTTTCCAATCATAAATCTGACTTCCTTCTATTATATATAGTAATTATTTCATCTGAAAAAACATTCACATCTTTGTAGACGTAAAGAGGTGGGTCAAGTATCAGCTTAGGCTTTCCTGAATATGCACCTTCAACCAATACCATGGTAGCAGTTTTTTCAGCAGAGGGATGAACCATACGCAAGCGCTTTGGCTCAATTTTATATTTTCTCATCAAACACAAGATATCGGCAAGCCTCTCCGGACGATGTACCATACATAGTTTTCCGGTCTGCTTTAATATAATAGAAGAAACTCGTATTATATCTTCTAAATTACATAGAATTTCGTGTCTTGCAATGGTGGTTGATGATGCCTTGTTAGTAAGTCCGCCGCCTGCTTCCTTGTATGGAGGATTGCAGGTAATATAGTCAAATGACCTCTTGCCAAAAATGGATTCTGCATTCTTTAAATCATCGCAGATGATATGAATTTTATCATTTAAATTGTTCAATTCAACAGACCTTTTCGCAAGAGATGCGCTGTCTTCCTGAATTTCAATTCCTGTAATTTCAGAGGCATAGCTTTTAGAAGTTAAAAGAAGAGGAATTATACCATTGCCACAGCATAAATCTAAAACTTTTGCCCCTTTTCTTATAGATTTCGATGCATAGTCAGACAGCAAAACTGCATCTGTTCCAAAGCAAAACAGGTCAGGATTCTGAATAATTTTAAGACCGTCTGTCTGCAGGTCATCTATTCTTTCCCGTGGGTTAATTAAATAGTTATCCATAAAAAACTCCTTTATAAATAGAAGTGAAATTTTGCTATATTTAAAAATGTAAAAGCAGGTTTTCTATTTATATAATTTTGCAATAAATACAAAAATTTTACAAAATCCTATACTCTGCACAAAAAAGAAGGTTTCCTTTGTGCAATATGCACAAAGAGGGATATCTTTCGTATTTCAGACAAAAGAATATCTTTAAAAAGCCATAAGTGGCAATAAAAAGCGAGAATTACCATATATTTACATTTTGGTGCAAAAAACAGAGAATTTTCAAAAAATCTGCCTGAAAATAGTATAGCAGAAAAGTTTCATAAGCACAATAGCCAAAAATAATGTAAAAAATTCCCAATTGGGAGCATTTGGGAGAAAAACAGGTAAAAACAAGAGTAAAGAGGGTGATTTTTGAATTTAATCCAAATTAATTTTTGATTTTTTTGAATAAGAGTGAATAAAGTGTTTTTGGAAATTTGACGGATATTTTAATAGCGATTATAATAACAGTGTAGTACGCTGAACCAATTTTTTCCATTTTTTTAGTTTAGGGAAAAGATTGTTGTAAAAATATTACGAGGTGATTTAATGGTAAAGAGACTGAAAGGCACACTCTCCGATGCAGTAAAGAACATAAACAAGAAGGTTGCTTTAGTTCTTTCTGCCGCTATTGTAACAGTTACTTGTTGCGGATTTGCGTACGCGGCACCAAAAGATGTTACAATATATGTTTCGGACAGAGAACCCGTTCAGATCAGAACAATGGATACTAAGGTTGGAAAGATTCTTTCCAAGCAGGGTATTATTTTGAACGAGGGTGACAGCGTTAATTACGCGCTTACAGATGATATAAGCGGTGATGCTGTTATAAGTGTAAAGAGAGCAATATCTGTTGATATCTACTATCTCGGTAAGACAGAAAAATATCTTACCGCTGAAAGAAATGTTGGCAAGATATTGGAAGAGCAGGGGATAGAGGTAAATGATGAATGTACCGTTACCCCGGCTATTGACAGCGAAGTGTCTGACGGAAGTAAGATAACAGTCGTGATGAGAGATACTCACGATGTTACAGTACATGAGGAATCTGATTATTCTGTTATAGAAGTTGATAATCCTGATTTAGAACCGGGTGAAAGAATTATTGTTCAGCGCGGACAGAAGGGTGTAAAAGAATATATATATCAGATTCGTTATGAAGATGGCGTAGAAACTGACAAGACATTAATCAGCGAAACTGTATTGTCAGAACCGGTTGATGAAATCGTTGAATGCGGCCAGAGAGAAATGTGGGAGCTTGGAGTCATTCCTGCAAGCCGTCCAAAGAACTACAGCAGAATGGAAACATTTACTGCAACAGCATACGATGCGTCTCCTGCTGATAATGGTATATGGGCAGGAAAGACATCAACAGGTATGCCATTGGTTTACGGTGTAATTGCCGTTGATCCAAAAGTTATTCCTTACGGAACAAAGATGTATATTGAGTCCGCTGACGGACAGTATGTATACGGTTATGCTATCGCAGGTGACTGCGGCGGCGCTATCAAAGGTAAGAAGGTAGATTTATTCTTCGAATCCAGAAGTACGTGCTACCAGTTCGGAAGAAGAGCTGTTAATATCTATTTTCTTGATTAAAAACTAAAAAGAGAACCGTTGTCTCATAAGAGACGGCGGTTTTTTGTTGCAAAAACACAGTAAAATCATAAAAATAGTTGCTCGTTGCCAGGTTAAAATACAAGATATTGTTATCTGAAAAATTTTTGAAAAAAATTATAAAAAAGGGGTTGACAAAGGGGAAAGTAGGTGTTATAATAATCAAGCTGTCCGAGGAAAGGGCAGAAAATCATCGGAAAAATGTTGGTTGAGAAAAGTTTTAAAAAACTTTAAAAAAATTAAAAAAAGTTCTTGACAAATGGATTTAATGGTGATATAATTAACAAGCTGTCCTTCGAGGGGGAGCATCCGAAAGGCTGATGATGTTTGAAAAGTAAACAGTGGAAAAGCGGTAATACGAAAATGTATTACGACGAAATGCACAAGGTAATAAACCTTGTCAATTCT
>JAZRQL010000057.1:0-22373 GCA_045649725.1 Clostridia bacterium
AGAGAACAATTAGAAGAAGATTTTTCATCTGATCAAATAAGCATAAAGGAATATATAGACCCGTTTACGGGTACTAAGAATAAGTAGGTAAAAAAAGACAGCCGCACGTGAGCGGCTGCCAGTAATTGTAATGCGGTGTCAAACTTTCGATGCCCCTTTTAGGGGTTAAGCCTGTAATAGCCCCTTATAGGGGCTGCTCAAACCACTAGTTTACTAGTGGTTATGATTAATTTTCTTCGGTTGAAGTATCAGGAAGATAATCGTGAGGGTTTACGGGTTCTTCGTTGAGGCTTATCTCAAAGTGAAGATGTGGCTCTTCCAAAGCCTCGGCAGAGGCGCTGGTTCCCACCTTGCCAAGAGGTGTGCCCTTTGCGATTATATCCCCGATAATAACCTCGTTGCCATCTGCAAGATTTGAATATATCGTTCTTATACCGTTTGAATGAAGAAGAATAACCGTTCTTCCAAACATTCCGTTTTCAAGGATTGCCTCAACTGTTCCATCTGCAGATGCAAGAACGTCTGTGCCTTCTTCTGCATGAAAGTCAATCCCGTTATGTGTTCTCCAATCGTTTAAGGTTTTGGAGTACACAAGCTCTTCCCCTGAATAATCTTTTGTCACGTTTCCGCTTACAGGTAAACCAAAGTCGTTTTGTGGCATAGCGGTGTTTTCAGGAGGAGCCGGTGCATCGCCTTCCGGTTCTGCATTTTCGTTCATTGTTTCGATGGCTCGTTCTGTGTAGACATCGGTAAGGCCGCTTTCTTCTAAAGACAGCGCCGAAGTATCTGAAGATTTTTCCTTAAATTCATCAGGCTTTTCGGTTGGAAAAAGAAGAGTCGTTATTACTGTGAATATAATAACGACTACCGCGGCAATTCCAAAAACAGTCATATTCTTGGAATTCAATATGGAATTTTCTTTTTTCTTTTTAGCATTTTTTGTGCTCACACATATCACCTCAAAGATAGTATTAACAAAGAGAGGGATAATATGCAAACTATTCTATAATTTATCAGAAATATCAGGAAGATATTTATTTTCTATATTATATGCACCCACAAACATAACAAGACAACCCCCCAACAGATAGAAAAGTTTATCAAGAGAAATAAAGCCACCATAGAAAAATCCATTTCGGTAAATCTCTGTTAGTATAGTAGCAGGATTTAATTCGATAATTCGTTTTATATTTTGGGGAAGACTGTTTATATTCCAGAATATTGGGGTTAGCCAAAACAAAATATTTAATGAGATATTTAATATGTGGCTTGTATCTTTTGTATGGGCGCAGAGGATAGCAAACATTTTACCGAGTAATAATATAAATATATAACATATTACAATTCCTGCAACTAAACCAACCGGATTTTTTATATATATTCTGTTAAAACAGCACAGTATTATAACAACTGCCATAAAAAGAATATGTGAATATAAAGAAGAAAGGGCTCTTATTGACGGAAGAGCTTTTTTGTTAAGGCTTATCTTTTTTATTATGTAAGAGTAGTCACGGTAAACGGAGCAGACAGATTTAAGTCCTTCTGAAAAGAAGAACCAAAAAGCAATACCAACTGACAGCCAAAGATAATAGGGAATGCCATCTGTTTCTGCCTGACCGAATGCAACTGTATATACAAATCGATAAATAAGTACAGTGATTAAAGGCTCGGCAATTGCCCAGAGGGTACCGAAAGCCGAGCCTGAAAACTTTGACTTAAAGTCATATAATGAAAATCTTAATTTAAATGATATCTTCTTATTCATTATCTTCTTTTGGGCAGTCTTTTCTTATCCAGTTAGGAAGACCTGTAGATATGGCATGCATAATCTTTGTTTTAAAGAACTTGTCCTCTCTGCTTTGAGTTTCTATATACTTTTTTATATCTTCTCGCTTTGAGTATCCGTCCATAGGGCATGTGTTATGAACAATCGGCAGTTCATACTGCTTTAAAAGACCCTTGATATCCCCCTCGGGAAGATATATCATTGGGCGGATAACAAATACATCCTTTCTTGAAAGATAGGTTACAGGGGAGAAGCAGTTAAGCCTTCCCTCGTAAAATAAAGAAAGGAAGAAGGTTTCTAAAACGTCATCATTGTGGTGCCCTAAAGCTACCTTGTTGCAACCGAGTTCCTTTGCCTTGCTGTTAACCCCGCCACGTCTCATCTTGGCACAGAGGGAGCAGGGGTTTTTCTCTTTTCTTATATCAAAGATGATTTCAGCTATATCAGTTTTCTCTATTTCATATGGAATATCAAGCTTTTTGCAAAGGGCTTTAACACCGCTAAAATCCATATCGGGAAGCCCCATATCCAAAGAAACAGCCACAAGTTCAAATTTAGCAGGATAGAAACGACGCAATTCAGATAAAGCAACAAGGAGGGTAAGGCTGTCCTTACCCCCCGAAACACCCACTGCAATACGGTCGCCGTCTTCTATCATATGATATTCATCGACAGCGCGTCTTACCTTGCTTAAAATTTTCTGCAATTTATTTTCCATTATTATTCCTCGGTGGTTGCTTCTTCTTCGTTTTCTTCGTTATCCTTTTTAACGTTTTCTACAGTTAATACCTTAACCCCTTCAGCAAGACGGATCACACGAACACCCTTTGTAACTCTTCCGTAGGTGCTGATTTCTTCGCTGTCCATACGGATGATTACACCATCTGAAGTGATAAGCATAATATCGTCGTCAGGTGTAACAATGCTCATACCTGCAATGTTACCGGTCTCTTCGCTTGTGCGATATGTCATCATACCCTTGCCGCCACGGTTCTGGCACTTGTATTCAGAAAGTTCGGTGCGCTTACCGTAACCATTTTCACTGATGGTTAAGAGCTTACCTTCATCATTTGCAATACACATACCAATAATGTAATCGTCAGGGTCAATGGTCATAGCCTTAACACCACGGGATACACGACCCATATTACGAACATCGTCTTCGTTAAAGCGGATAATCTTACCTGTATGTGAACCTACGAAGATATCGGATGTTCCGTCTGTTAAAGCAACACCGATAAGTTCGTCGCCCTCGTCTAAACGGATAGCTATCTTACCTGCCTTTGGTGCGTTTTCATATTCACCTAAATCGGTCTTTTTGATAACGCCTGCCTTTGTGCACATAATAAGGCTCTTATCATCCTCGTATTCTCTGATAGGAATAACAGCAGAGATGGTTTCATCAGGTTCAAGAGCAATAATGTTGACAATAGGAGTACCCTTTGCCTGTCTGCCTGCTTCAGGTATTTCGTATGCTTTGATACGATACATTCTTCCTGTGTTTGTAAAGAAGAGGATGTGAGCATGTGTGGAAGATACAAACATAGACTTAACAAAGTCTTCTTCTTTGGTCTGGAGACCGATAACGCCCTTTCCGCCTCTCTTCTGTGCTTTGTAAACATCAACAGAAAGACGCTTGATGTAACCCTTATGTGTAAGAGTGATAACATTATCTTCTTCTTCGATAAGGTCTTCAATATCAATATCGTCAGTAACAGGTTCAATGCCTGTTCTTCTTGAATCGCCAAACTTATCGCGAACTTCGGAAAGTTCAGTTTTAACAATGTCAAGAACAAGCTTTTCGTCTGCAAGAACGTCAGACAAGTGCTTGATAAGAGCGATAAGATCATTATATTCGTTATCGATTTTCTCACGTTCCATTCCTGCAAGACGGGCAAGACGCATATCGAGGATTGCCTGTGCCTGAATATCTGTAAGGGAGAACTTATCCATAAGCTTTTCTTTAGCATCATTATAACTGTTACGGATAGTTTCGATAACTTCATCGATATGGTCAAGGGCAATACGTAAGCCTTCGAGAATGTGAACTCTGGCTTCTGCCTTTTTCTTATCAAATATAGTTCTTCTTGTGATGATTTCCTTCTGGAAGTCTAAGTAGTTAACGAGAATTTCCTTAAGGTTTAATACCTTAGGATCAGTCTGGTTAACAAGAGCAAGCATAATTACACCGAAGCTGTCTTCTAACTGAGTATACTTGTAAAGCTGATTTAAAACGATCTGGGCAGGAGCGCCTGTCTTAAGCTCAACAACAATTCTCATACCGTCACGGTCGGATTCGTCACGAAGGTCAGAAATTCCTTCAACTCTCTTATCGTGAACAAGTTCAGCTATCTTTTCGATAAGTCTTGCCTTGTTTACCATATATGGTATTTCGGTTATAACAATACGCTGTCTGTTTTCTTTCCAGTCCTGAATTTCGGCTCTTGCACGAACACGGAGTTTACCTCTTCCTGTGTGATAAGCAGAACGGATACCCGATACACCCATAACAAGACCGCCTGTTGGGAAGTCAGGACCGGGGATATGTTCCATAAGTTCGTCAATAGTGATTTCAGGATTGTCAATTAAAGCGATTATACCGTCTATAACTTCTCCTAAATTATGTGGTGGTATGTTAGTTGCCATACCCACTGCGATACCGTTTGAACCATTAACTAAAAGATGAGGGATTCTTGTAGGAAGAACAAGAGGTTCCTTTCTTGTTTCATCAAAGTTTGGCATATAGTCAACAGTATCTTTTTCGATGTCAGTAAGCATATTGAGTGAAAGCTTTGACATACGAGCCTCGGTATATCTGTATGCAGCGGCAGGGTCACCGTCAACAGAGCCGAAGTTACCGTGTCCGTCTATGGTAGGATATCTCAAAGAAAAGTCCTGTGCCATACGAACAAGGGCATCATAAACAGATGCGTCACCGTGTGGATGGTATCTACCGAGAACGTTACCTACGGTAGTAGCACACTTACGATATTCCTTGTCGGGAGTAAATCCGTCTTCATACATAGCGTATAAGATACGTCTGTGAACAGGTTTTAAACCGTCACGTACGTCAGGAAGAGCACGACCTACAATAACAGACATAGCATAGTCTATATAAGACTTTTTCATCTCGCTGTTAAGCTCAACAGGAACAATATTAAGTTTTGATTGATCAAAAATTCCTTCTGGCATATATATTTCTCCTTAATCTTAAAATTTGTCTTTAAAAGCATTTTCCTTTATTTTATTATTTCGTCATAAATTTATGATTTCCTCTTTTTAAGTTAAAAAATACCTCAAATTTTTATTTTGTCATCCTTTTTTCCTTTTTTTGTGGCAGGGGAAAGGTTTGCTTTTCCTGATTTATATAACGGCACCATATGACACTTCAAAACTTATTATAATCAAAATATAAAGTTGCTAAAGCCAAAAGATTATGGTAAGATTGGAGGTGAGACTGATGAAATTCAGTAAGAATTGGAGAAATTGGCTTGCAAGCATAGACGAGAAAACATGTAGGGAATGCAGAAGAAGACACGGGAAGATATACTCCAAAAAAGATAGAATAAGTCCAAGGCCACCACTTCATCCATATTGCAGATGTGTTGCCAGGATACCAGATTTTTGGTGGAAGATACTATAATGATAATGGTCATTTGCCAGATAAAGAAGGCAGAATTTGGTATGAGGCAGATATAAATTACACAGGCGGATATCGCAGTACGCAAAGACTTGTTTTTTCAAACGATGGACTTATATTTTATACATATGACCATTATGAAACGTTTATAGAAGTTGAGTAAAAGTAGGAGGAATAAATACGAATAATAAAATATATGATGAAAATGCATTTAGAGAGATAACAGAAAACCCTATAATTCTGGATTTTACAAATTGCAAGTATTGCGGAACGGTTCATAAGATACTTAAAGAAAAATTTGGATTACCTGAATATTATGGCGAGAACTGGGATGCTTTGTGGGACTGTTTGAGTTATCTGTGGTTTCGTGCTGGAGAAGTATTGGTTAAGATATATGGATTCTATACAATGGATAAGGAAATCCAGGAATACTGCGAACCAATGTTAAAAGTATTTGAAGATGTTCACGAGGAGACGCCGAATGTAACGTTTGAGATTGTGTCGTAGGAGGAGTAAAAGGGAACAGTTTTAAACTGTTCCCTTTTGTGTACGCAAAATTAATTTAAGTTGTTGACAGATATACAAAATAAGAGTAATATATAAATGTTAATAATTTTATATTAACGCTTAAAAAGTCAAAAACTTTATATTGACGAAAGACGAAAATATGATAGACTTAAAGAATAAGAATATTTGTAAATTAAGTAGAAATTTTAATATAAGGAGATATAGAGATGATAGCTGAACTTAAAAAACAGTTTATAGAGATTTTCGGCGGTGATGAAAAAGATTTACGCGTCTTTTCATCTCCGGGAAGAGTTAACTTAATAGGTGAGCACACTGACTATAACGGTGGATATGTTTTCCCTGCGGCACTTACTATGGCAACAACAATTATTGCCCGCAAGAGAGATGACAGCATAATCCGTATGGCTGCAACTGATTTAGATGATGTTGTTGAGGGAGATTTAAACACAATAGATAAGTATAAGGACTTATGGTGGGGCAACTATCAGTTTGGCGTATTTGATGAGCTTAGAAAAGCCGGCTATAATATAACCGGTGCTGATATGCTCTATCACGATACAACTCCTCATGGTGGAGGCCTTTCATCATCTGCTGCAATTGAGGTTGCATCTGCTATTGCTATGGCAAATCTCGGTGGGGCTTCAGATATAGATAATATTGAAATGGCACTTTTAAGTCAGAAAGCAGAGCATAACTACATAGGGGTTAACTGTGGTATTATGGATCAGTTTGCATCAGCAATGGGAAAGAAGAACCATGTAATATTTTTAGACTGTAAGTCCCTTGATTATAAGCTTGTTCCGATTAAGTTAGATGGTTATAAGCTTGTTATTTCAAACACAAACAAAAAGCGCTCCCTTGCGGCATCTAAATATAACGAAAGAAGAAGCGAGTGCGAAAAAGGTCTTGAACTTTTAAATACTGTTTTAAAGGATAAGACCTGTCTTGGTGATATCTCTGGTGATGAACTTGAAAGTGCAAAGTCAGCTATTGATGATGAAATTATCTTAAACAGAGTGAGCCACGTTATAGCAGAGGACGACAGAGTTTTAAAGGCTATCGATGTTTTAGGAAAGGGCGATTTAATCGAATTCGGAAAGCTTATGACAGCATCTCACGTATCTCTTCGTGACTTATATGAAGTTTCCTGCGAAGAGCTTGATACATTGGTTGAAAGCGCTCTCTCTATTGACGGAGTTTTAGGTTCAAGAATGACAGGGGCAGGCTTTGGCGGATGTACAGTAAGCTTGGTCAGAGAAGATGCTGTTGATGAGTTTATCGAAAAGGTAGGAAAGACATACCTCGATAAAATAGGCTATGAAGCATCATTCTATATTACAGAAATCGGTGATGGCGGAAGAGAAATTTTATAAGATAAAGAAAAAGACAGAAGCATTTCGCTTCTGTCTTTTTTGTTACAGATTCTGTCTTTGAATTTTCTTCATTGCAGGGAAGTATGCAATAAGTAATGTGATGATTGAAAGTATCCAGCCAATAGGCCATACTAAATATAAGAATGTGAGGTTTGGACAAAGTGGGAAGATAAGGTACACCCACACAAATCTGAACGCGCACATATATAGCATGGTTGCAACTGTAGGGAGGATAGGTTTGCCCATTCCCTTATGTACACCGCCTAAAAGGTCGTTGATACCGCAGATGAAATATGTGCTTGAAATAATAATCATCTTCTGTCTTGAATATTCAATAACCGCAGGGGATGTGGTCATAATAGCTGACAACTGTCTTGAGAATATTGCAGAGAGTGATCCAAAGGTTGCGCCGAATGCAATAGTAATAAAGACACCTCGGATAATCGACTGCCTTACCCTTTTGAAATTCTTTGCACCTATGTTTTGTGAAACATAAGGGATGATAGCAAGGGAAGGTGCAAGGGAAATCTGATACAGGATTCCGTCAAACTGATTTGCGATTGCGATTCCCGTTGTCGCATCTGCACCAAAGCTGTTAACCGTTGTTGTTATAACTACATTTGCAAAGGAGTACAGACTGCTTTGCAGTCCTGCAGGGATACCGTTATACAAGATATCCTTAAGCTCGGTTAAATCAAAACACATATCCTTGATGTTCACATCCATAACCTCTTTGTTTTTGCGGATAGTTATGTATGCCAGGATGCTTGCTACTGTCTGTGCAATAATGGTCGCGTAGCCTACACATTCAACCGTTTTATCTGTTGTTGTAAGGAGTACAACAGTAAAGATAACCTTTATAAGTCCGCTTAAAAGCAGAAAGTACATTGGTCTTTTTGTGTCGCCGGTTGCTCTTAAAATTGACGCACAATAATTATAAAACAAGATAACGGGAACCCCTGAAAAGTAAACCTTTAAATAAGAAACAGCTTTTGGTAAAAGGCTTTCAGGACAGTTCATCATTTTTAAGAATGTTTCTGCGAATATAAGACCAATTATCATTAAAATAATACCACCGGTTATGGACAAAAGAATAGAGGTGGATACCGATTTGTTTACTCTCTCTCTGTTGCCGGAGCCTATACGACGGGCAATAACAACATTTGCGCCTGCAGACAGACCTACGAATAAGCTTGTGCACAGAGTTATTAGCGAGCCGCAGGCACCAACCGCACCTACTGCGCTTCCGTCGGAAAAATATCTGAGGGCAGTCATGTCTATAATATTAAAGACAGATTGCATAACATTCATAATCATAATAGGGACAGCCATAGAAAGAAGGCCTTTTGTGATGGACCCCGACAGCATATCCACATTGCGCTTTTTCATAGTGATCCTCCTTTGTAGGAAAGCATTCTATAAGATTATAGCACCTTGTTTGAAATTCTGTTAGACTTTTTTATATATTAACTTGCACAAAAGATAGATTTGATATATAATTAGTATGGGTGATAATATGGGATATTTAGTGGATATTATAAGTAAGGACACGCCTCTGCATATGCACAAAAACTATGAGATTATAGTTTATACAAGAGGTAGCGGAATCTTTTTTACCGAGGATATGGAAAGAGAGGTATCCTCGGGAGAGATTGTCATTGTGCCACCAAATACGAAGCACGGAGGAAGCTTTGGCGGAAAGGCTGACAGAATGTACATATGCGGAGAGTTTAATCAGATATTTAATTTTGACAAGCCCCTTGTCATTGCTGATAATTCTCAGAATGACGGTGTTATGATGGCTAAAATGATATACAGAAACAGACATTCAAATTCTGAGTATGTTTCTGCCCTTATAAATGCTTTTGCACATTTTATTGTGCAGAGCATCAAGCCTGATAACGAAATTAATCTTGCGGTAAACGAGATTATGGAAAAGATAACGAATGGATTTTATGATTCAGGCTTAGATGTTTCACAATTGCTGAATGCAAGCGGATATGCAGAGGATTACATAAGGTCATATTTTAAAAGGGTAACGGGAAAAACTCCTGTAGAATTTCTGACAGAGGTCAGGATAAAGCACGCCTGCTACCTGATTGATATATATAAGGGGACAATGGCGTTGAGTGAGATAGGGGAAAAGTGCGGATACACGGATTATACCTATTTTTCAAGAAGGTTCAAACAGTTTATAGGGATATCACCAAGAAGTTATATGAAAGAAAGTTAAAATTAGTTTTGTAAATTTTAGTTTGCATAAAGGCTGATAAATAGAATGTATTTATGAAAATAATTATTAAAAAATATGGTTTCGCACCTGCTGGTTGCGAAAAATTTCAAGCTATAGTTGATAGACTTTAATCATATAATTTAATATAATATAGTTAAATGGAACATACTAATTGTAAAAGGATAGGTGATAGATATGACCATAGGTGAAAAAATCATACAGCTTCGTCTGGCTAAAGATATTTCACAGGAACAGCTTGCTGAAAAGGTTTCTGTTTCAAGACAGTCTGTTTCAAAATGGGAAATGGGTCAGGCGCTTCCGCAGATAGATAAGGTAATACAGCTTTGTGAACTGTTCGGGATATCAACAGATGAACTGCTCTGCGATAAAATCGGATTAAATGTAGGCGGAGAGATTAAAGCAGGGAAGTATTTTGGAACAGATGGCTTCAGGGGTGAGGCGAATAAGACCTTAACCTCAATGCAGGCATACAAGGTAGGCAGATTTTTAGGCTGGTATTTTTCTTCGAAATTGTCAGGCTGTCAAAAGGCGGGATACAGACCTAAAATTGTTGTAGGTAAGGATACAAGACGTTCAAGTTATATGCTTGAATATTCTATTGTGGCAGGAATAACAGCATCAGGTGCAGATGCCTATATGCTTCACGTTACAACAACCCCAAGTGTGTCATATGTAACACGTCAGGATGAGTTTGACTGCGGAATTATGATTACTGCATCACATAACCCTTATTACGATAACGGAATAAAAGTTATAAATAAATATGGCGAAAAGTTAGATGATAATACAACTGCTTTAATTGAGGCGTATATAGACGGAAATTTATCCCCTCTTGGAGTTTCGGGTCAGGATTTGCCCCTTGCTCATAAGGAGAGAATCGGTTGCATTGTTGACTATGTATCAGGCAGAAACAGATATTTGGGATATTTAATTTCCGTTGCATCTCATTCCTATAAGAATTTGCGAATAGGTCTTGACTGTGCTAATGGTGCATCGTGGATGCTTGCAGATGCGCTTTTCAGTGCATTAGGAGCGCAAACTGTTTTAACAGGTAACGAACCTGACGGGCTTAACGTAAATCAGGGATGCGGTTCTACTCATATAGAAAATCTTTGCAGACTTGTGAAAAAAGAACATCTTGATTTAGGCTTTTCATTTGACGGAGATGCTGACAGATGCATAGCTGTTGACGAAAACGGAAATGTTGTTGACGGAGATGCAATTTTATATATATTAGCACAGCGCTTAAAGGACAGAGGGGTTTTAAACGGAAACACAGTTGTGGCAACGATTATGTCAAACAGCGGTTTCGTAAAAAGCCTTGAAAAGGCAGGAATAAAATGCGTGCAGACAACGGTGGGTGACCGCTTTGTTTATGAGTGTATGCAGGAGAATGACTATGCTTTAGGTGGCGAACAGTCAGGACATATTATTCTTAAAAAGTATGCAACAACAGGGGATGGTTTGCTGACAGCCATTATGCTGACAGAAGAGGTCTGCGACAGAAAGACTACCCTCTCTAAACTTTCAGAGCCTGTTATGATGTATCCTCAGTACACTAGAAATATTAAGGTAGCCGATAAAGAAAAGGTTTTGTCTGATAAAGCAGTTACAGATAAACTTAAGGAAGTAGAAAAGCTTATTGACGGAAAGGGAAGAGCCCTTCTTCGTCAAAGCGGAACAGAGCCTGTTATCAGGGTTATGATAGAGAGTGAAGGTGAAGATACCTGCATAGAATATGCAGATATGATAGCAGATGTTATAATCGAGAGGGGGCACGCTGTTGAATAAATTTGTAAGAACATGCGAACTCTTTGAATGTAAGACTCCATATCTTAAAGAGATATTTGAAGAATATGAATATCCATGGGAAATCCTTCCTCAAATAAAGGATTATATAAATGAGATTTCAAAATCAGGTGAATTTACCGAAATTTCCGAAAACGTATTTGTAGGAAAGAACGTTAAGATAGCAGAAACTGCAACCATATTGCCACCTGCTGTTATCGGTGACGGATGTGAGATAAGACCCGGCGCATATCTTCGTGGAAACGTTATTACAGGGCGGGAATGTGTAATAGGAAATTCAAGTGAACTTAAAAATTGTATTTTGCTTGACAAAGCACAGGTTCCGCATTATAATTATATAGGTGATTCGATTCTTGGAAATTATGCCCATATGGGAGCGGGCGCTATTTGCTCAAACCTTAAGGCGGACGGAAAAGAAGTGGTTATCCACGGAGATAAGGATTATAAAACCGGTCTGCGTAAAATAGGCGGAATTTTAGGCGATAATGCAGACGTTGGATGTGGGTGTGTTTTAAATCCGGGAACGGTCATCGGTAAAGGAACTTCTGTTTATCCCCTTACTTCATTAAGAGGTGTTATACCCGAGGGTTGTATAGTAAAAAGCCCTGATAATATTGTTGTAAGGAGAGAAGAATAATAAATTTTGGAGGCAGGAAAATGAAGTTTATCATAGTTGAAAGTTACGAAAAATTAAGCCGCCTTGCTGCAGGTATGATTGCTGCACAGGTTATAGGTAAGGAAAACAGCGTTTTAGGTCTGGCTACAGGTTCATCACCGCTTGGCACATATGACTGTTTAGCAAAGGCTTGCGCAGACGGAGATGTTGACTTTTCAAAGGTTACAACAGTAAACCTTGACGAATACGTTGGCCTTACAGGAGAAAACGACCAGAGCTACCGTTATTTTATGAACAAGAACCTTTTCTCAAGAATTAACGTTCCTATGGAAAAGACAAATGTTCCAAACGGATGCGCAGAGGACGTTGAAGCAGAATGCAAAAGATACGATAAGCTTATCGAAGATTTAGGCGGTATCGATATTCAGCTCCTTGGTATCGGTCTTGACGGTCACATTGGTTTTAACGAACCTGACGAGTTCTTTACTGCAGGAACTCATTCAGTTGAGCTTGATCCATCAACAATAGAAGCAAATGCACGTTTCTTTGAGTCAATAGATGACGTTCCAAGAGAAGCGGTTACTATGGGTATGCTTGCTATTATGCAGGCTAAAAAGGTGTTGCTTATTGCGAACGGCAAGAACAAGAAAGATATTTTGGAAAAGGCTTTCTATGGCCCAATTACTCCTCAGGTTCCTGCTTCAATTTTACAGCTTCACCCTGATGTTACTGTTATATACAGCGAAAACTAAAAAAGAAATATTTTCAAAGCCGATGCATCAGCATCGGCTTTTTTGTGTTAAGTATTGCTTTTTGCGGAAGTATATGCTAAAATGTAGAAAAATATAAAAATATAAAAAAGGAGTGTTTTTTATGAAAGTTTTATCAATTATCTTAGGGGCTATTATGGCGTTGCTCGGCATATCCCTCACCTGTTCACCACTTGCAACATTTTTAGCATCAGGTTATTACGTTGCAATATTGATGCTTGCTTACGGTGTAATCGGAATTATTGGTGCAATAGCTAAAAAGAAGTATGGCATAAATCTTGTTTTCTCAATTATCAGCTTAATTGCGGGTATAGTTATGGTTACTCTTCCTGGTATGATTGCGGTAACAGATTTTATGCTTGTTTGCTATATGGCAATCTGGTTCATCGTTCAGGGTATTGTTGGTATCGTAAATTCAATCAAGGCAAAAGGTCTTGGTTCAAAGGTATGGGGATGGGGTCTTGCCCTTGGTATCATCGGCGTGTTGCTTGGTATTTACTCATTGGGCCATCCATTTTTAACAGCTGTAAGTATAGGCGTTTTGATCGGTTTTTATTTTATTCAGTCAGGAATAAATATGATTACAATTGCTTGCGCTGTTGAATAATAAGTAGTACATAAAGGACAGAAGTTTTGCTTCTGTCCTTTTTTATGTAGAATTTATTGATTATATTAAATCTGTTTGACTATCGGCAGAAATAGGTATATAATGTTTAAAACTGATAAAAAGGATTTAGATATGGTTAGAACTGATACTATAAACGGGGTCAAAGTTAATAGGGATGAAGTGTTAAGGTATTTAGGCTATGGAAAGAATAGTGCCGATGAGAGTGTAATTTCTCTTATAGAAAAATGCACAGAAGAAATGCTTAACTGCGCAACCTTTAAAGCCTGCTATGATGAGTATGATATTTCGATAGAAGAGGAAAATGTTATATTCGGTAATATAGAGACAGAATCAAAAAGCCTTAAAAAGAATTTAAAGGATTGCGAAAAGGTTATTGTTTTCACCGGGACAATTGGCATAGAACCTGACAGAATAATAAGAAAATATAGTATGACATCCCCTGCAAACGCAGTTGTTGCTCAGGCAGTAGGAACAGTTATGATAGAAGAATGGTGCAATGTATTGGTTGAAAGATTAAAAGAAAATAGGTTTTTAAGGCCACGTTTCAGCCCCGGTTATGGAGATTTTTCTATTGAGTTTCAGAAGAATATTTTTGATATGCTTGATTGCCCGAGAAAAATAGGAGTTTCTCTTACGGAAAGCTTAATGATGGTACCGTCTAAATCTGTATCAGGGATAATAGGTGTAAGTAAAGTTGATTCAGGGTGCACTACGGGTGGATGCGAAGAATGTGAAAAACGTGAGTGCATATACAGGAGGGGTTAGAGTGAGTATAACAGAAAAGCTAAAGGCAAAAAGATTATATTTTGACGGCGGATATGGAACGATTTTGCAGTCAAAAGGATTAAAACCCGGAGAACTGCCTGAAAAATGGAATATAACAAAGCCTGATATAATAGAAGAAATACACAGAGGGTATCTCCTTGCCGGCTGTGATATTATCAAGTCAAATACCTTTGGGGCAAACATCTTAAAATATGACGAAAAAGAGCTTGAAGAAATTGTATCTTCGGCAATAGAAAACGGAAGAAGAGCAATGAAAGATTTTCCCGATAAGTATTTAGCTTTGGATATGGGCCCTACGGGAAAGCTCTTAAAACCTTTAGGCGAGCTTGACTTTGAAGATGCAGTTAAGGTCTTTTCAAAAACAGTTAAGCTTGGCGTAAAATACGGAGCAGACCTTATATTAATAGAAACAATGAACGATAGCTTGGAGACGAAAGCGGCTGTTCTTGCAGCAAAGGAAAATTCTGATCTGCCTGTGTTCGTTACAAATGCATATGATGAGGGCGGAAAGCTTATGACGGGGGCAAGCCCTGAAGCAATGGTGGCGCTTTTGGAGGGACTCGGGGTTGATGCTTTAGGTATAAACTGTAGCCTTGGCCCTGACAAGATGCTTCCTGTGGTTAAAAAGCTTATAGAATGTTCGTCAACACCGATTATAGTAAATCCTAATGCAGGCCTTCCCGTTATCAAAGAAGGAAGGACAGTTTATAACATAGATGCCAAAGAGTTTTCAAAGAAAATGGTTGAAATCGCAAAGCTTGGCGCAAATGTTTTAGGCGGTTGTTGCGGTACAACCCCTGATTATATTAAAGAAACCAAAAAAGCTACCGATAGTATGGACTTTGCACCTGTTGAAGAAAAGAATAAGACGGTAGTTTCGTCTTATACGAAGGCGGTGGAATTTGATAAAGTTCCCGTTTTAATCGGCGAGCGAATTAACCCAACGGGGAAAAAGGTCTTTAAAGAAGCCCTTCGGAATAAGAATTATGAATATATTATAGGAGAAGGTCTTAAACAACACGAAGCAGGGGCAGATATCCTTGATGTAAATGTGGGCCTCCCTGAAATTGACGAAAAGGAAGTTCTTTGCCACACAGTAGAGTTTTTGCAATCGGTAACTGATTTACCTCTACAGATAGATACAGCAAATCCTGATGCAATGGAAGCCGCGGCAAGACTATACAACGGAAAACCCCTTATAAATTCCGTCAACGGAAAAAAGGAGTCTATGGAGCAGATTTTCCCTGTTGCTAAAAAATATGGCGGAGTGATAATTGCCCTTACTTTAGATGAAAGCGGAATTCCTGATACCTGCGAAGGAAGAATGAAAATCGCAGACAAGATTATAAAAGAGGCTGAAAAGTATGGGATTTCGGAAAAGGATTTAATATTTGACCCACTCTGTATGACCATAAGCTCCGACTCTTCTTCAGCGGTTACAACCCTTGAATGTATAAAGGAATTTAAAAAGCGCGGAATAAAAACAAGCCTTGGCGTTTCGAATGTTTCCTTTGGTCTTCCTCAAAGAGGGATGGTAAATTCCACATTCTTCTCAATGGCTTTGACTAATGGGTTGAATGCCGCGATTATGAACCCACATTCAAAAGAAATGATGAACGTATATTATAGCTTCTGTGCTCTTTCTGATTTAGATGAAAGATGCGAAAGATATATTGAATATGCAGCCCAGGAAACAGAAACAGTGGTAGAGAAGAAAGAAGTAATGTCACCTGAAAAAGCCCTTTCATATTCGGTGTTAAAAGGCCTTAAGGAAGATGCGGCAGAGTATGCAAAAAAGGTTTTAGAAAACACTTCTCCCCTTGAGGTTATAGATAAGTGCATTATCCCTGCCCTTGATGAAATCGGGGTAAAGTTTGAAAATAAAACAGCCTTTCTGCCACAGCTTTTGATGAGCGCGGAGGCGGCAAAGGCGGCATTTGAAGTTATAAAAGAAAAGCTTATGTCAAGCGGTGATATAAGGGATAAAAAATATAAGATTGTTCTTGCTACTGTTAAAGGGGATATTCACGATATAGGTAAGAATATTGTAAAAGTTCTTCTTGAAAACTATGATTTTGAGGTAATTGATTTAGGGAAAGATGTATTACCTGAAACCGTAGTTGAAGCGGCGAAAAAAGATGGGGTTAAGCTTGTTGGGTTAAGCGCTCTTATGACAACAACTGTTCCTGCCATGGAGGAGACCATAAAGCTTCTTAAAGCGGAAGTTCCTGAATGTAAAGTTGTTGTAGGCGGAGCTGTGCTTACCCAGGAGTATGCAGATATGATTTCTGCGGATAAGTACGCAAAAGATGCAATGGAAACAGTAAGATATGCAGAAAGCCTTGTGTAACAGTAAAAAACACTTGCTAATAGCAAGTGTTTTTTCTTCGATATGGTGTGTATGTTCATAGCGTGTTAAAAAACTCACAAAAAGTTGGTAGCGACAGAGAGGCGTCGGGAGGGCGTTTACAACCGAGCAGACGAACCGAGCGTGACTTTTTGTGAAAGAGGAGAAGCAAGGAAGCGGGCGGACGACTTTTTTGTAAAAAAAGTGGAAGCAAAGCGAACTTTGCTTCGACGTGGTCGGGCTGGCTGGATTCGAACCCGCGGCGACCTGAACCCCATTCAGGTACTCTACCAAGCTGAGCCACACCCCGTTTTGTTATAAGAAACAATGGGTATTATACACTATGTATATTAAAAAATCAAGAATTTTTTGTAAAATCCTTTAAAAAATGCGTAAATAGTGAGATAATCTATTGCATTGGTATTCTTTATATGATATCATATAAAGAAAATATTTATTAAGCAGAAAAATTATAAACTAAATCAGGAGAAAACTATATGAAAAAGAATTGTTTAAAAGCCATAGTTATGATGGTGGTTGTTGCTTTATGCATTGGTTTATGTATGAGCGTTTCGGCAGAAAAAAGCGGCGTGATAGGTGATAATATCACATGGTCTTTAGCTGATGACGGAACACTTACATTAAGCGGGACAGGGGAAATGGTGTTTGAACATAATCCATATCTCGTAGAACCGGAGGTTCCGTGGAAAGAGGATAAAGAAAGTATCAAAAAGGTTATCATCAGTGATGGCATAACAAATATTGATTTATATGCTTTTGACCGTGCGTATAATCTGGAAGAAGTTTCTATTCCTGACTCTGTTACAATCATCGAAGATTGTGCGTTTTCAAGCTGCACAAGTTTAAAATCAATAAAAATTGGTAAGAATGTTGAAAAACTTGAAGACTTTGTATTTTCAGGTTGTAGCGGGATTGAGTCAATAGAATGGGGTGAAAAGCTCACATCCATAGGAGTGTATGGTTTTTCAGGCTGTGACAGCCTTGTGTCTATAGAGATACCTTCTACAGTAGTTGAGCTTGGATACGGTGCATTTGAGAGAGCGAAAAATCTTGCAAGCATTACTGTTCCTGATTCTATCAAGGAAATATCTAAATATTACATATATGATACTGCATACTACAACAATGAAGCGAATTGGGAAAATGGTGTTATCTATGTAGGCAAGCATCTTGTATGCTCTAATTCATATGATAGCGAAGGAGTTGTCACCGTTAGACCAGGAACGATTTCTATTGCATCAGGTGCTTTTTCGGGAAGCAGAGAGATTACAGAAATTGTTATCCCTGATTCTGTAAAATATATAGGAGACAATGCTTTTTCAGGCGGAGATATGCTTAAAAAGTGTCTTATCCCTGATTCTGTTGAAGAAATGGGAGAAGGTGTTTTCAGCGGATGTAAGGTTCTTGAAACTTTCAAATTGAGCAGCGGCGTAGATGTAATTCCTTTAAGTACATTTTCTCAGACAGGATTTACATCCTTCAATGTGCCTGCGCATATCAAAAGGATTGAAAGAAATGCCTTCAATGGATGTGAAAATCTTGAGAGTGTTGCATTAAACGACGGGTTAGAATATATAGGAGAAAGTGCATTTAAAGACTGTCCTTGTCTTAAAGAAATTGAAGTTCCTGACAGTGTTACAGAGATTGGCTCAAACGCATTTGAAAGTTGTACTGCTCTATCTAAAGTGGTGTTGGGTGACGGCGTAAAAAAAGTTGGAGGTTATTCCTTTAATAACTGCCCTGCCCTTGAAACTGTTGTAGTAGGTGATTTAATAGACTATAACAACCTTGGGGAAATCGTAAGAACGCTTACTTCGATTAAGAATTTAACTTTAGGTGACGGAATAGATAGTCTTGCTGCGATTGATGTTTATTATAAAAATAAAAATACTATTGAAACATTGGTGTTAGGTGATGGAATAACAGAACTTGATATGTTTGAGTTTGAAGATTACACATCGCTTAAAAATATAACTTTAGGCAATAATATACAGAGTATAGGCTCAGAAACCTTTAAGACAACATCTTTTTATAAGGATGAAGCTAATTGGGTTGACGGAGTTTTGTATATAGGAAACTATCTTATTGGTATAAAATCAACAGTTCAGAACCTTGAGATAAAGGAGGGTGTAACCTGTATAGCAGAGCGTGCGGCACAGTTAAATACCAACTTGAAAACAGTAACCTTCCCACAAAGCCTTAAGTATATAGATGATGAAGCTTTTTATGGTTGTACAGGGGTTAAGGATATAGTTCTTCCTGACGGAATTGTTAATATTGGGCATAATGCATTTTATAACACTGGATACTATAAAGACAGCAAGAATTGGGATGGAGACCTTATTTATATTGGTAAATATCTAATCCGCACTAATGGAAATTTAGAAGAAATAACTATTAAAGACGGAACCGTTTTAATTAGTGAAAGGTGCTTTGAAAACACAAGAACAACGCTTAAAAAAGTAACCTTGCCTGCAGGTCTTTTATATATAAGTGACGAAGCTTTTTATAGCTGTACCTTACTTGAAGAAATAAATCTTGTAGACAGTATAATATATATAGGACAGGATGCTTTCTTCAGGAATGGTTTTAAGTCTATAGTTATTCCTGCGGGGGTTAAGGAACTTGGAGATCGTGCATTTAATATGTGTCAGTCTTTAACATATGCAGAAATTAACTGTGAAACAATTGGGGAAAGTTGTTTCAGTGGTTGTTCTGCCCTTGAAACTGTGGCAATCAACGATGGTGTAAAATCCATAGGCAGTTTTGCATTCTCCCTTTGTCAACAGCTTGAAAAGGTAAAAATCCCAAGCTCGGTTACAAATCTTTCAGAAAGTATTTTCAGCAGTTGTACAGGTTTAAAGAGAGTATATATAGAGGCTCCTGTGGAAAAGCTTCCAAGTATCTGCGGAAGCGGAGTTACAAATATCTCGTTGGTAACTGTTCCTAAAACAGTAAAAGAATTTGAAGACTTCTTTGACTCATACTACACGCCTGTAATGGATATATATTATGAGGGAACAAAAGAAGAGTGGGAGCAAATCAAAGAATATGATTGGGTTAGCTCCAATGTAACTGTTCATTATGGAGAAGAACCTCCTGCAGAAATATGGGTTGAATCTATTGTAAGAGAAGAAGGCAAGCCTGTATCAGTAAAACTTGATTTTGATAACGTTGAAGCAAAGGGTCAGGTTATCGGGGTTATGATGAACGGAGATGTTTCAGGAGGAGAAGCTTATGCAGATGCAAAGACAGATGCTACCTTAACTTTTGATGAAAATGCAAAAGGAAACGAGATTAAAATCTTCTGGTGGGATAGCCTTGAAAATATGGTTCCTGTAAGCGTTCCTGAAATCTTAAATATAAATTAATAAGTTTTAGTACATTAAGCTACACAGCTTTTAAATAAAAAAGAAGAGGAGAATATAAAAATGGCAAAAAATGTAGTATTTCAGTATGATAAAGCGTCAGACTTTATAAGCAAGGAAGAGGTTTTAAACATTGCACCACAGGTTAAGGTTGCTCATGATACATTAATGAACGGCACAGGTGCAGGTAATGACTTTTTAGGTTGGATAGACCTCCCTGTAAACTATGACAAGGAAGAGTTTGCGAGAATAGAAAAGGCAGCAGAGAAAATCAGAAAGGATTCTGATGTATTAGTTGTTATAGGTATAGGCGGTTCATACCTTGGTGCAAAGGCGGCAATAGACTTCCTTACAGGACCTTTCTATAACTATACTGCAAAGACACAGATTATCTTTGCAGGTAACAACATAAGCCCTAACTATTTAAATTCTGTACTTGAATGTTTAGAAGGTAAGGATGTTTCTTTAAACATTATCTCAAAGTCAGGTACAACAACCGAGCCTGCAGTTGCTTTCCGTGTTCTTAAAAAGTATATGGAAGATAAGTACGGAAAGGAAGAAGCAAAGGGCAGAATTTATGCTACAACCGATAAGGCAAAGGGTGCTCTTAAAAACCTTGCTGACGAGGAAGGCTATGAAACCTTTGTTGTTCCTGATGATGTTGGCGGAAGATTTTCTGTTTTAACAGCTGTTGGTCTTTTACCTATCGCAGTATGCGGTGCAGATATAAAGGCTATGATGCAGGGCGCAGCTGATGCAAGAGATTTATATGCATCAGATAATTTAGAAGAAAACGAATGTTATCAGTATGCTGCAGTAAGAAATATTCTTCACAGAAAGGGCAAGAGCATCGAGATGCTTGTAAACTACGATCCTGAACTTCAGTACTTTACTGAATGGTGGAAGCAGTTATACGGTGAAAGCGAAGGTAAGGACCAGAGAGGTATCTTCCCTGCAGGTGTTAACTTCTCTGCAGACTTACATTCTATGGGTCAGTATATTCAGGATGGCAGACGTATGCTTTTTGAAACTGTTCTCTCTGTTGAAGAAAGCAAGACAGACCTTATTATAGAAGAAGACAAGGACAACGTTGATGGCCTTAACTTCTTATCAGGAAAGGGTATGGATTTTGTTAATAAAAAGGCATTTGAAGGAACATATTTAGCGCACAACGATGGAGGTGTTCCAAACCTTATTATTAAGATTAAGAAACTTGATGAATATACCTTTGGTCAGCTTGTTTATTTCTTTGAAAAGGCATGTGGTATAAGTGGATATATGCTTGGGGTTAACCCATTTAATCAGCCTGGGGTTGAAAGCTATAAAAAGAATATGTTTGCCCTTTTAGGAAAGCCAGGATACGAAAACGAAAAGGCAGAATTAGAGGCAAGATTAAATAAATAAATTTTTTGAAAAATTTTTCAAAAAAGTATTGTTAAAATTCTAAATTTGTGGTAGAATATATATACCAAAATAAAATACAAAAAGAAAGGCGGTATTTTTATGATAAAAGTACATATCGGATTAAAAGGAAGCGGAAAAACTCCCAAAATAATTGAAGCTGTCAATACAGCAATTGATGTCGAAAAGGGCAACGTTGTATGTATCACAGATGGCGACCGTCTTATGCATACAATTAACCGCAAGGCAAGACTTGTGAACACAGAACAGTTCGAAATTAAGAACATTGATGTATTTGTTGGTCTTCTTTCAGGTATCATCGCTCAGGACTTTGATGTTACTCACATCTTTATCGACAGTCTCTTCAAGAGTGTTCCTGATGCAACAATGGAAGATGCTGATGAACTTATTGCTGTTCTTGAAAAGCTTGAAGAAAAGTTCAATGTATCATTCACTATGATGATTAGTGCTGATGCATCAGAAGCTGGCGAAAACGTTAAAAAGTATATCGCTTAAGCAACAAACAGTTATGTAAAACTTACGCAGGGAGCATTACCAAAGGGTAGTGTTTCCTGCTTTGTTGTAATTTTGTATTTGAGTTTATAAGGTCAGGTGATAAATATGTATTATATGAGTACAAGAGATGCAGAGCTTAAGTTTACCTCTGCAGAGGCTATAAAGAAAGGTCTTTCCGAGGATGGAGGGCTTTTCGTACCTACAAAGATGCCTACTCTCTCTAAAGCAGAAATTAAAAAGATGATAGGTATGTCATATATCGAAAGAGCAAACCTTGTTCTTAAGAAGTTTTTGACAGACTTTACTGATGAAGAAATCGCATCATGTACAAACGGTGCATACGGTGGCGATAAGTTCAGCAGCAAAAAGGTTGCGCCTGTTGTAAAGCTTAAGGACGGAAAGTATATTTTAGAGCTTTGGCACGGACCTACCTGTGCGTTTAAGGATATGGCTCTTCAGATTCTTCCAAGATTTATGACTGTTGCTATGGAGAAGACAGGCGAAAAGCAGGAAATCGTTATCCTTGTTGC
>JAZRQL010000058.1:0-8148 GCA_045649725.1 Clostridia bacterium
TTGTTGTAAGATGCATATTAGGTGAATCTACTAATTCTGCATCATCTGCTATCGCGAATGCTGAAACAGATGACAAAATCATTGTCATTGCTAACAAAAGCGATAAAATCTTTGTGGTTTTCTTCATTTTCCTTTTCTCCTAACTTTAATAAAATTTATATTTTTATGTTTTGCCCTTTACATTTGTTTGCACCTTTCTTAAAAAGCAACCTTTTTACCTTCCTTATATGCCTTGTTAGCAGCTTCAACTAAAAATGTAGGCAATGCTCCATCTTTAATATTGGGAATATACTCTTCCCCTGCATTAAGTTTATCTATAAACTTTTGTATTTGGAGTTCAAATATGTCATATACACCGATTGGCTCAATATCTATAACCTTTACATCATCAGTGACCAAAACAATTCTGTTTGGTCTTTCCACCCTCATATATCCATTTTCACCCACAAATATCATAGTAAAATCATAAGGAGCGTACTTTGAACCTTTTGAATATGAGGTCATAAGCTGACCCTTTACACCATTGCTGTATTCTACGTTAAGAAACGCCTTATCTTCCTTCACCCAGGTATCAGAATACCTAAGGTCTGCTTCCACCGTTTCAGGCACCGCATCCATTATCCAGTTAATAAGGTCATAGTCATGTACTGACAGCTCATACATACACCCGGTTTTTTTATCCATTCATTGTGTTCAGCAGTAAATGGCTGATTCTTAACAGTCGAAACTCCAAACAATGCTCCAAGCTCACCAATGAGTTCCTTTGCCTTTACAAATACAGGTTCGTATCTCATCTTAAGTCCAACGCCTATAGGCACTCCGGTTTCTTTACTTTTCCTCACTAAATCTTTTGCCTGCTCTACATCGGTCGTAACAGGCTTCTCTGTAAATACAGGAATTCCTCTCTCAAGCAAATTGGTTATTATTGAGTAATGTGAGTTAGGTGGCGTTACTACACTAACCACATCAAGTTTATCAAGAACATCATCTATGCTCTTATATGCCTTGCCGCCATACTTTTCTACCAACGCTTCTGCCTTTTCGATATTTGTATCAATTAGTGCTACAAGGTTAGTTTCAGCAATTCGCGAATATGCATATGCGTGCAAATCACCAATTATACCGCAGCCAACCACACCTACGTTTAGCATTGTATCCTCCTCCATTCTTAATTTCAACTTTATAAAATTTATAAGTCTATCATTAATATTCCATTTTCATAATATATCATATTTGTCATAAGGCGTCAAGAATTTAGTTGGTTGCGACAATCTATCCATATCTGTTTAAAGGATTCCAGGGGTAGCTCCTTCATTGCACAAAAAAAGCCGAACCCCAAAAGGTTCGGCTAATTATCTTTATTTATGCTTTTTGCTCTCCGCAGATTTCTGTAAGTGACTTTGAAACAGAATGGTTAATTGGCTTCCATTCAACCTTACGGAAAAGTGCAACAATTGCGATAGGAACATATGTTAACATAAAGAGTGGGAATGTGAAGAGATATAATATCTTCTTTCCCTTGCTGCAGTGAATCTGATTCCATTCAGTAACCGCAGTAATTGTTCCTAACAACAAGAACATTCCGTAGAAGTTCATAAGAGTTTGTGCAAGTGTCTTAACAAGAAGCGGAAGATCAGGTGACTGGTTTATAAGACCAACAGGGATAGCCACGATGTTTATTGCAATACTGATAAGTGTTAAAAGCATTGCAGGTGAAATTGTCATAAACATATCGAAGCATGAAAAGCTTCCCTTAAACGCGCCCTTAACAAGCTTTGCACCGTAGTTCTTAAACACCTGATAAAAACCCTTTGCCCATCTTAAACGCTGTGTATAAGACTGGCTGAATAATGTTGGCTGTTCATCGTATAAAACTGCGTTTGCACAGTAACCGATTTTTTCGCCCTTGATGATACTGTCAGTTGTGAACTCAATATCCTCTGTGAGAAGGTGGTGAATCCAACCGCCATTTTCACGGATAACCTCTGCGCTAACCAGGAAGCCTGTTCCTGAAATTGCACAACTTGTTCCAAGCTGCATTCTTGCATTGTTTAAGTATCTTGCTTCACGTAAGAACCAGAGTGAATATCCGGCTGTGATCCAGTTTGTGTCATAGTTCTTTGAGTTTCTGTAGCTTGTGATAATTCTGTAGCCATTGTCAAAGACCTTATTCATTTCCTTAATATAGTTAGGGTCTAAAATATTATCAGCATCGAAAATGATGTAACCTTCATAGTTCTTGTCAGCGTGGTCGGTCTGGATAATTTTGAACATCCAGTCAAGAGCGTAACCCTTACCAACCTGTTGTTTATTGAAACGTTCATAAACAATAGCGCCTGCGTTGCGTGCAACTTCAGCTGTATTATCAGTACAGTTGTCAGCAATAACGAATACATCTACAAGCTCTGACGGATAATTCTGACTCTTAATACTCTGTATAAGATTTCCTATAACCGAACTTTCGTTTCTAGCTGAAACAACAACAGCAAAGCGATGCTGTTTTTTAGCTATAAACTCCAACGGTTTTTTAAGAAGCCCTACAAAAATGTAGAAAAACTGATACGCGTAGCATAATGTGAAAACAACAGAAATAATACAGTTAAAAACGATAATTGCTTTCATTTCTCATTCTCCTCTTTTTTCATTCTTTCTCCAAATAGCCCAATTCATTCCCATTTTAATTCTACAATACTCTTTATATAACGGATATATTAATATTATATAAACTAAATATAAACATTTTATAAACAGGTATCATTTTTGCCATAAGTACCATTATCAAAGGCTTCAAAAAGCATTTTTGTATAACTTTGTACCAAAGGATTATGGTAAATCTTTATATATTCTCTTCTTTATTATAGAAATATTGCACAAAGATATAATTATTTTGCTCTTTCTTATATAAATATGACAAAAACCATCCCTTTATGAAACATCCTTTATATATCTTCTTATAATATTATAGGTGATTTTAGCTATTATTTATGTTTACAAGGGAATATTTTTGTGATATACTCTTTAAGTTGTTAAAGTTATGAGAGGTGTATATAATGAAGAGAGAAGATTTAAGAAACATTGCTATAATTGCTCACGTTGACCACGGAAAGACTACTTTGGTTGACGAGATGCTTAAGCAAGGCTCCGTATACAGAGAAAATCAGGTCGTTGAAGAAAGAGTTATGGATAACAATGACCTTGAAAAGGAAAGAGGCATTACTATTCTTGCCAAAAATACTTCTGTTTTCTATGACGGAATAAAAATGAATATTATCGACACCCCGGGGCACGCGGACTTCAGCGGTGAGGTTGAGCGTATCTTAAAAATGGTTAATGGGGTTATTCTTTTGGTTGATGCTGCAGAAGGACCTATGCCACAGACAAGGTTTGTTCTTCAGAAGGCTCTTGAAATGAACCATAAAGTTATCATCGTTGTTAACAAGATTGACAAGCCTGATGCCCGTCTTGATAAAATCCCTGACGAAATTCTTGACTTACTCATCGAGCTTGATGCAAATGATGATCAGCTAGAGAGCCCTGTTATATTCTGTTCAGGAAGATCAGGCACAGCGTCTCTTTCACAGTATGAGCAGGGAAAGGACTTATCCGTCCTTTTTGAAACCATTAAAAACTACATTCCTGCTCCTGAAGGGGATGAATCTGCACCTGTACAGATGCTTGTATCCTCTGTTGACTATAACGACTATGTGGGAAGAATAGCAATAGGTAGAATTGAGCGCGGCGTATTAAAGCAGAATCAGGAAGTTATGATTTCTGAATACCACGAAAAGCATACACCATACAAGGCTAAAATTGTTAATATATATCAGATAGACGGTCTCTCAAGAACTGCTGTGCAGGAAGCAAAGGTTGGTGACATTGTTTGCTTCTCCGGTGTTACTAATATTATGATAGGTGATACCATTACCACAACAGACGCGGTTGAGCCTCTTCCATTTGTTAAGATAAGCGAACCTACCATCGAAATGACCTTTTCAGTAAACGACAGTCCTTTCGCAGGAAGAGAAGGAAAGTTTGTTACATCAAGACAGCTCCGTGACAGACTTATGAAAGAAATGCTCAAAGACGTTTCCTTAAGGGTTGAGGAAGGGGAAACAACCGACAGCTTCAAGGTTGCGGGCAGAGGTGAGATGCACATTTCAATTCTTATTGAAACAATGCGCCGAGAAGGCTATGAGTTCTCTGTAAGCACACCTAAAGTTCTTTACAAGGAAATAGATGGTGTTAAGTGCGAGCCTGTTGAAAAGCTTATAATTGACGTTCCTGAAACATCTATGGGTGCAGTTATGGAAAAGATGGGTGAGAGAAAAGGCGAGCTTGAAAAGATGACACCACAGGGTGAGAGAATGAAGCTTGAATATAAAATCCCTGCAAGAGGTCTTTTAGGTTACAGAAACGAATTCTTAACCGATACTCGTGGCGAGGGAATTATGAGTTCCATTTTTGACAGTTATCAGCCATTCAAGGGTGATATCACAAGAAGACACACAGGCTCTCTCGTTTCCTTTGAAACAGGGGAAGCAGTTGGCTACGGAATATTTAAGATTCAGGACAGAGGAACAATGTTTATAACTCCAGGCGTTCAGGTATACGAAGGTATGATTGTTGGCTGGTCACCAAAGAGCGAAGACATCAACGTTAACGTTTGCAAAAAGAAACAGCTTACAAACACTCGTGCATCAGGAAGTGATGAAGCGCTTCGTCTTATTCCGCCACAGATATTGAGCCTTGAGGCTTGTCTTGAATTTTTAGCAGATGATGAGCTTTTAGAGGTTACTCCTAAAAACCTTCGTTTGAGAAAGAGAATTCTTAATAATCAGCTTCGTGCAAAGGCAAACGCAAAAAATAAATTATAATCTATTGAGCTTCTGTTTAACACAGAAGCTCTTTTTAATATAAAATTAATGTAAATAAGGTAGCTTTCGTAATATTAAAATGATAGAATATAATTGAAAATGTATGTTCCGAGGTGGTTTTATGGCAGTTTCAAAATCCGTTGATATGACAAACGGACCTTTTCTTAAAAAAATAATAATGTTTGCTATTCCCCTTATGTTAACGGGGGTTTTGCAAATCGTATATAACGCCGCTGACTCTATTGTTGTTGGTAGGTTTGTAGGCCACGAAGCTCTGGCAGGAGTAAGCTCAACTGCTTCACTTTGTAACCTTATCGTAGGGCTTTTTATAGGCATTGCTGTGGGTTCAGGGGTTCTTATTGCCAAATATATAGGTGCAAAGAACGAAACCGCTATTACCCGAAGCGTACATACCTCTATCCTCTTTGGATTTTTCTGCGGTGTTGTTGTTATGCTTATCGGTCTCATCTTTGCAAGGCCCTGCCTTTTACTTATGGACACTCCCGATGATGTTATAGACCTTGCTACCCTTTATTTAAAAATCTATTTTTTAGGTAGCCCGGGAAACCTTTTGTATAACTTCGGTGCTGCAATTCTCCGTTCAAAAGGTGATACTAAAAGACCTCTTATAATCCTTTCAGTTGCAGGAATTGTCAATGTGGTTTTAAACCTGATTCTTGTTATATTTTTCAATATGTCGGTTGCGGGTGTTGGTATAGCCACAATAACAGCTCAATATATTTCTGCTGTATGGGTTATGACTCTTCTTATAAAAGAAAAGGGCTCTACTCACCTCGACGTAAAAAAGCTTCGCTTTCACAGAGCAGAACTTACAGAGATTATCCGCATAGGTCTTCCTGCAGGCTTACAGAGTGTTAGCTTTGCCCTTTCAAACGTGATTATTCAGTCAGCCATCAACTCCTTTGGCTCTGCTACGGTTGCAGGGTGCTCGGCTTCTGTTAATATAGATAACATTCTGTTCCTTGTGGCAAATGCCCTTACCCAGTCGGCTATGACCTTTTCATCACAGAACGTAGGGGCAAAAAAATATAATAATATAAACAAAGTTTATGTAAGATGCGTTCTTTTAAACGTAGTAGCTCTTATAGCTTTAAGTGCTGTTTCTATGGTTTTTGCACCTCATATAGTGGGAATCTTCTCAACCGATGCAGAGGTTATTGCGGCAGGAGTAGAAAGAGCTTCCTATACTCTTCCTATGTATTTTATGTGTGGTCTTATGGATATAAGCGGCGGACAATTAAGGGGTATAGGCTACTCCTTTAATTCTATGATAATATCCCTTTTAGGCTCATGTGTATTCAGGCTTTTATGGATATTTACAATCCTTCCGTTAAACCACAGCATTTTTATGCTCTTCCTTGTATATCCTATAAGCTGGACCTTTACAACTATTGTTCTTAACGTAAGAATTTTCACCGTTCTCGGAAGATTCAAAAAAGAAAACCCCGAGGCGTTTGTTTAAGGAGTTTTGCGAAACTCCATTAATTTTTGCCATTGCTAAAAAGCAGTGGCTTTTTTTACAGTTTATTCGACTTGACTTTTACGTTTATTCATCGTATAATAAAGTTCGTACTTTAAGGACAAGGAGGCGTCTCAAATGGCAGATAATATTAAAATTATTGCACAAAACAAAAAAGCATTTCACGACTATTTTGTTGACGAAGAAATTGAAGCCGGCATTGAACTTTTAGGTACAGAGGTTAAATCCATCCGCGGAGGAAGGGTTAACCTTAAAGACAGTTATATTTCCTGCAAAACAGGGGAAGCATATCTTATCGGTATGCATATAAGCTCTTATGAACAAGGAAGCACAAACAACCATGACCCCTTAAGGTCAAGAAGGCTCCTTCTTCACCGAAAAGAGATAAACAAGCTTATCGGACAGACCTCACAGGAAGGATACACTCTTATCCCCATTAAGTTATATTTCAGAGGTCAGTATATAAAGTTGTCCGTAGGTCTTTGCAGAGGTAAGAAGAATTACGACAAGCGCGCATCCATTGCTGAACGTGATGCAAAGCGAAACATTGACAGAGCTTTAAAGGAAAGATCAAGAGTATAGGAGAAAATTAAAATGAAAACTTTTACTTTGGATTTATCCCTTGATTATAAAAAAATGGGTGTAGACGAACCTAAAAGAAATCCGATAATGAGAGGCTATTTGTTAGAAGAAGATGCCCTTGACGTTTCTTACAGCAAAACAAGGCCAGCTGTTATCGTCTGCCCGGGCGGTGGATACTCTATCACATCACCAAGAGAAGCAGATCCTATTGCTTTATCTTACCTTGCCGCAGGGTTTCACGCATTTGTGGTTGACTATTCATGCGCACCTGCAGGATGGCCTGCCGCTTGTTGCGAGATCTCAAAGGCTATCGCATATGTCAGAGAGCACGCGGAAAAATATAATGTAGATAAAAACAAAATTTTCTTATGCGGTTTTTCTGCCGGTGGTCACGCCGCCGCAAGCGTTGGCGTTCATTATGACAACCCTGTTGTGAAAGAGTTTGCAGAGGTTGACGGTGTTGAAAACAAGCCTGACGGTTTGATTTTATGCTATCCTGTTATAACAGATGACCTTGAAAAAACACATATGGGAACATATAATAACTTCTGTTTAGGTCAGGAAGGGGCAAAAGACTTTTTCGGTCTTGAGCATTTTGTTACAGAGAACACACCAAAGTCATTTATCTGGCATACCTTTGAAGATGCAAGTGTTCCTGTCGAAAATTCAATGAGGTTTGCAAATGCACTTGTTGAAAATAAGGTAAGCTGTGAATTACATATCTTTCCAAAGGGCGGGCACGGACTTTCTCTTGCAGATAAGCGAGTTGCCTCACCTGAAGGCATGACCAACTACCCAATGGGTGTTGACGTGTGGATGGATATGTCAATAAGATGGATAGAAAACTTTTAAAATCATTTTAGCTGATTTTATACAATAACTATTATCTATTCACTATGGCGATTTATCGCCATATATAAAGAGGAGATGCCAAGCTAAAAGTGAGCCATTGCAACTTGTTGCAATGCGAACAAAGATGCTTGTGCACTAATAGCAGTAGCTTGCTACTGCAGGGCTCCCAAAAAGCGCCAGCAAAGCGCACTTTTTGGGAAAGAGGAGATGCCGAACTATAAGCGAGGCATTTCAATTTCATTGTAATGCGAGCAGAAATGTTCGCGCATCGACGAGGGGATGTAAAGGCTTCGACGGGGTTGCAGAGACTCAGGGAGCGAGCCGCAGTCGGGAGCTGCG
>JAZRQL010000059.1:0-7095 GCA_045649725.1 Clostridia bacterium
CGTATGTCTGTTGCAAGCGCAGGTAATGACCACCGTTTAGGCGGTGATGAAGCGCCTCCTGCTATAATTTCAATTTATGTTGGAGACGACTTAAAAGAAGTTATAAAGTCAGTTGCTGACGGAAGTGATTACACAGCAAAGGCCCGCGAGACAATGACATCAGGTGTTGATGCTCTTCCTGATTTCGTAAAGGATACATCAGACAGAAACAGAACTTCTCCTTTTGCCTTTACAGGCAACAAGTTTGAATTCCGTATGCCCGGTTCAAGCCTTTCAGTATCCGGTCCTAACTTTATCTTAAACACTGCTGTTGCTGAATCCTTAAAGCAGTTTGCAGACTTTTTAGAAGGCAAGAAAGATTTCGATGTCGCTATAAACGAGCTCTTACAAACTACATTAAAGGAACACGAAAGAATCATCTTTAACGGCAACAACTATTCAGAAGAATGGGTTGAGGAAGCTGAAAAGCGCGGTCTTTTAAACTTAAGAAGCACCCCTGAAGCTCTTTCTACCTTTGCTCTCGATAAGAACATAAAGCTTTTTGAATCTCACGGAATACTCACTAAAGACGAAGTTTTATCACGTTCTGAAATCACCTTTGAGAATTACTGCAAGGTTATAAACATCGAAGCACTTACTATGCTTGAAATGGCACGTCAGGACATTATTCCTGCAGTTTCTAAATACATAAAGCTTTTAAGCGAAGAACTTTATGCTAAAAAACTTGCTTGCCCTGACATAAGCACAGAATACGAAGAAAAGCTTATTAAAACTTTATCCGACAGCTTAAATACCTTCTACAAAGATGTTGAAAGCCTTGACAAAGAAGTTAAAGACGCTCACAACATAGACGATATCGAAAAGAAAGCTTTTTACTGTCACGATACTGTTTTATGCAGGATGGAAAAGATAAGAAAGGTTTCAGACACAATGGAAACCTATACAGCTAAAGAATTCTGGCCATTCCCTACATACGGTGACCTTCTCTTTAGCATTCAGGATTAAAACACAAATCAGAGGCGGATATTTGCCGCCTCTGATTTTTTTGAAAAGGACTAATTCGTATGAAAAAAATTATTTGTACTATACTTATTTTTATATTGACTATGTCAGTTGCATTTGCAACACCTTCTGACTGGGCAAAGGACTATATTGAAAAAGGTGTGTTTTTAGGTCTTGTTCCCGATAACCTTTCAGAAGATTATCAAGAAGACCTCACAAGAGCGGAATTTTCTCATCTTTCTATAAAGCTTATTTCTGCCATGACAGGCACAGCAGATACAGATATAATAAAGGATGCAGACTCATCAATATTCAAAGACACCAATGACCCTTATATATCAGCCGCATATTCTCTTGGAATTATATCAGGAACAGATGAGGGAAGCTTTTTACCTGACAATAACATAAACCGACAAGAAGCGGCTAAAATTCTTGTTAACACCTATTCATTTTTAAAGGATCTTCCACCATCTGCCTCTGAAAAACCATATACTGATTATGACAAAATATCCGACTGGGCAAAGCCATATGTTAATATGGCATCTTCCCTTTCTCTTATGGAAGGATTAGATGATGGAAGTTTTTCTCCATTTAATACATACACAAGAGAGCAGGCCATAGTAACATTTATAAGATTATATGAAACAATAATCTTAAATGGTGGAATTTCCCTTTCTTCAAACAAAAACCCCGAAATTACGGGTATGCTTTCTGTTAAAGACGGATATTTATTTGACGGTGAAAAAAACGTCTTGTTAAACGGAATTAATCTTGGCGGCTGGCTTTTAATCGAAACCTGGATGAATCCCGTAGATGCAACAGGATATACTGCATATTCTGATTTAATTTCTGTTCTTGGAAGTCGCTTTGGGGAATATAAGGCTCATAACCTTATCTCACTTTACGAAGAAAGCTATATAACCGAAAAGGATTTTGAAACCATCGAGGCTCTCGGCTTTAACTGTGTGAGAATTCCTTTCTGGTACAGAAACTTTACTGACGCAAACGGAAACTATCTTCCGAATTCTTCAGGGCATAAGCGTATAGACTGGGCAATAGAACAATGTAAAAAACATAATATATATATAATCCTTGATATGCACGGATGCCCCGGTGGACAGAGCATGGACCACAGCACAGGAGTTACAGGCAGAAATGAACTTTATGACAACGAGAAAAACCTTAAAATAATGGAAAATGTTTGGGTTAATATTGCAAAAAAATATAAGGATAACGAATATATTGCCGCATACGATATAATGAATGAGCCACAGAACAATGGTGGCTGGAGCGGGGAAAATGCATGGCAACCGGGAAGCATTGATGCGGTCAGCCGAACAAATTCAGTTTATGACAGAATGATAAAAGCCATAAGAAAGGTTGACAAAAATCACGTTATTACTGTTGAGGGAATATGGTCTGTTGATACTCTTCCTGACCCGAAAGATTACGGATGGGAAAATATGATGTATCAGCTTCATATTTATGACACATCAAAATATATGATTGATTACAGAATAAAAGAGCTTACCGATGCAAGAGAAAATTACGGTGTAGCCGCATATGTCGGGGAATACAACAGTAAGGGTATGGAAAGATATGCAAGAGATAAATACCTTGAAAACTCAGTAAATACATCTAAATGGACATATAAAACAGTAAACGTATGGTATGACGGGTGGGGGTTATTTAACAAAAACACAAAGGGTTTTAATATATCCACTTCCTCTTATGACGATATGGCTTTAGCCTACAGCGATGAAATACTTACTGAAAACGGTTTTAAATTAAACTTATTTGAATATTTAATGATAAAATAAACGGCTCATTTGAGCCGTTTATTTTTAACTATATTTCCCAATTAATAGGTTCCTTTCCATTCGCCGCAAGAAATTCATTACAGTCTTTAAAATGTCCGCAGTTCCAGAAACCATTATACGCAGATAATGGGCTTGGATGAGCACAGGTTAAAATCTTATGCTTTGGGTTTGTTATAATAGAAGTTTTCGCTCTTGCATTAGCTCCCCACAAGAGAAAAACGATAGGTTCTTCTCTCATATTCAAAAGTTCTATTACCTTATCAGTAAAAGTTTCCCAACCCATTCCTTTATGGCTGTTTGCCTCACCTGAACGGACGGTTAAAACCGTGTTCAAAAGCAGAACTCCCTGCTTTGCCCAGTTAGTTAGCTCACCATGGGCAGGAATGTCTATCGAAAGCTCTGCATTTATTTCCTTGAAAATATTTTTAAGGGATGGCGGTGGCTCAACCCCTTTTTTAACCGAGAAGCAAAGACCGTGTGCCTGACCTTCGCCGTGGTATGGGTCCTGTCCCAATATAACCGCCTTTACATCTGAATATGAAGTATATCTTAAGGCATTGAAAATATCATTCATATGCGGATAAATTGTTCTCTCTTTATATTCCTTTGCAAGAAAGGCTCTTAACTTTAAGTAATACTCTTTTTTAAATTCATCTTTTAAAAGGTTATCCCACTCGTTTCCTATATTAACCACGATTCAATCCCCCTTTTTCTTTTTTCTTTATTTTACAATATGTTATATAAAATGTAAAGCTTTTTTGTATATAAAGAAAATACTCTGTCAATAATATTAAAACTACATATAAATCTTTAAGGACGTGGTAAAATGGACGATATTCTAAAAGAATGTTACGTAAGAGATATTACAGAAAATCTTATGAGCGATGAGTTTTCTGTGAATATGATACTCAAAACCAAGTCAGATAAGGCATCCCAAATCTTAAAGCTTCTTTTTACGCCTGAAAACATAAGGTTAAACCCTGATGCCTCTTTAGAATTTATGGCAGATATAGACAGCGACATCATTTCCCTCTATGACAGAAACAATAAGATTATTGACGAAAACAAGTATTGGGGAATAACTGTATATCTTTTAAAAAGATACTTTAATCAAGATAGAATTATACTTCCTGTTTCCGTTTCAGAAACAATAGAAAAACTTTCAATAAATCTTGAACTTTCCATCATATACGGAGGGCCATCGAAAAATGAGCTTATACAAGATGCAAAAGAAAATGATTTATATATCCAGAAAAGACTGATGTCTGACCCGATTTTCTATGCTGTAAGCCTTCTTGATTATCTAAATTATAACAAAATCTCCTTTAAAGCTCTTATTTCTTCTATTCCCGATGCATATACATCAATAGGGAGAATAAACGACGCAACCTTTGACGAAGATCAAGTCCTGACTGCTCTTTCAGATAACACAGGACACTTAAGCTTTAACAATGGTATAAAAATTTTTAATAACAAGGGATGGATACTTGTTATCCCTGAAAATTCATATAATGCAATAACCATTATTACAGAAAGCCAAAGCTTTGAAGCTGCCGAGGAATTATGCTTTGATGCTCTCGAAAAAATAAAAACTTGCAAAAATCAAAAAAATAGTGTATAATATACTCAATGATTTTGTTCGGGTTAGGTTTTTGGACTTTTCAAAAACCGATTTAAAAGTCTTTACTTAAGGTAAAGCAAAAGAGATTTGTGCGGACTAACTTAATACCAAAAAGGAGAATTAATATTCCCCCTTATTTTTGGTGTTCGGAATATTTTAAAATGGAGGTTATAAATTGAGTAAAACAAAAAACCATAAGGTAAGATGGATACCACTTGGCGGTTTAAACGAAATAGGCAAGAATATGAACGTTTTCGAAAGCGGAAATGATGCCATTATTTTAGATTGTGGTCTTGCTTTCCCTGATGATGATATGCCGGGTATTGACAGCGTTATTCCTGACATAACATATCTTCACAAGATATCAGATAAGATTCGTGCCATTGTTTTGACCCACGGTCACGAGGACCATATCGGTGCTATCCCTTATATCTTAAAAGAAATTAACGTTCCTGTTTACGGAACAAGACTTACTCTCGGTATATTAAAGCACAAGCTTATCGAACACGGAATTTTATCAACCGCAAAGCTTATAAACGTTGAAGCAGGCGAATCTATTAAGCTTGGTTCATTTACTGCAGAGTTTATACACACAAACCATTCAATAGCAGATGCTGTTGCTATTGCTCTTCACACCCCTGCAGGAGTTATCCTTCACACAGGTGACTTTAAGATTGACCCTACTCCCATAGAGGGCAGTATGATTGACCTTGCCCGTATTGGTGAGCTTGGAAATCAGGGGGTTTTAGCTCTTATGTCAGATAGCACAAATGCTGACAGACCTGGCTTTACAATGAGCGAACGCACAATAGGGCACACATTCGAAGAGCTTTTTGACAAAGGGGTTAACAAGAGAATTATTATCGCAACATTTGCCTCTAACGTACATAGAGTGCAGCAGATAATCAATTCAGCTTATACCCACGGAAGAAAAGTTGCTGTAACAGGCAGAAGTATGGTGAATGTTTTAAATGCCGCAATAGAGCTTGGCTATATGAACATTCCTAAAAACACACTTATAGATATTGACGAAATAGGCAGATACCCAAAGGACAAAATCGTTATTGTTACAACAGGAAGTCAGGGCGAATCAATGTCTGCTCTTACCCGTATGGCTCTTTCAATTCATAAGACAATCAACATTGAGCCAACTGATATGATAATCATATCAGCAAGCCCTATCCCCGGAAACGAAAAGACTGTTGCAAACATTGTAAACGAACTTTTAAAGCATGGGGCAGAGGTTGTTTATGAAAGACAGGATCATGTACACGTTTCAGGTCATGCCTGTCAGCAGGAACAGCAGATTATTTTAGCTCTTGCAAAACCAAAATACTTTATACCTGTTCACGGTGAATATCGTCATCTTTGCAAGCACAAAGACCTTGCCTTGCAGACAGGAATTGAGTCAAAGAACGTTATTTTATCAGATATCGGTAAAATACTTGAGCTTTCACGAAATGATGCAAAGTTTGTTGGCTCTGTTCCTTCAGGAAAAGTGTTGGTTGACGGTCTTGGGGTCGGTGATGTTGGTAACATCGTTTTACGCGACAGAAAGCATTTATCCGAAGACGGTATTATTATCGTTGTTCTTACAATTGATAAGGAAATGGGGCAATGTGTATCAGGCCCTGATGTTATTTCAAGAGGTTTTGTTTATGTAAGAGAATCTGAAGATTTAATGGAGTCTATCAGAAGTATTTCAGCAGACGTTGTCTACAAGTGTACTGAAAACTCAAACGTAAACTGGACAATGATTAAAACAAGAATTAAAAACGATGTCGGCTCTTACCTTTATTCAAAAACAAAGCGTAAGCCAATGATATTACCAATCATTATGGAAGTATAATAGATAAGGACACATTCTATCGAATGTGTCCTTGTTTTATTCGCTTACGCGAGTTTTATTGCTTCGTAGTTATATTATGCCGTCCTAATTCTTACTGCGTTTAATTCTTGACCACATAATGATAATCGCCTGTGCAGGAATGCCTAAAAGCATTATTATCCATATATTGATACCACACATAGCAAAGTGTATACAGAAGGAAAGCAAAGCTGTCCACACAAGTAATGTTATAATCCAGAAGTTTCGTCTTCTGTTAAACCATATTGAATTAAATATAAGCCAGACAATAAACGAAACAGGCACAGCATAAATGTATGAAAGATAATGCATATAGGTGTTAAGAGGTACGCTTTCAAGTATAACAAAAACAAGGGTAGCAACAAGCCATACGATAAGTATAGCTATTCCTGTTGCAAATCCGTGATTTTTAATCTTCCTCTTATTGCGCTTTATCTTTATATCGTTTTTATTTATGTGTTCTTCTTCTGTAAGATAATCAATAGACACAGAAAATAACTCTGCAATTTTCTTAAGGACAGATATATCAGGAAGAGACTCTCCTCTTTCCCATTTAGAAACTGCCTTATCAGAGTAGTTAAGCCTTTCAGCTAAATCTATCTGTGTCATTTCTGCACTTTTTCTTAAATCACTTATGTTTTTAGCAATAATCTTCTTTAAATCTTCCATATTAAACTCCTATATATTTTCAATATATGAAATTAAAAAATAATTATAAGGGAATAAGATTTATATGCCACGCATTAAAGCCTCCCTTGCCTAAAGGGAGGTGTCAGTTGCAGACT